>CAUTDS010000016.1:0-41861 GCA_963537175.1 uncultured Actinomycetes bacterium | reverse complement strand
GTAGCCTTGCTGGGCTCCGTAACCCGGGGCGGCCTGGGGTGCGGTGTAGCCTTGCTGGGCTCCGTAACCCTGAGGCGCCTGACCCTGGGGCTGAGCTCCGTAGCCCTGCTGAGACGCCGGTGCGCCGGACTCAGGCTGCGGCGTCCAACCCTGGTAGGGGGCGGACGGATCGGGAGAGGTCCAGGGCGAGCTCATTGATGCCTCCGTGTTGATGGTGCTTCTACAGCGTCCATCCTGCCATATGCGCAACTTGCGCGAAACCTTATCTCGGGGAGAAATTGAGGAACGGCTGCGCGAGTCTCATGCGTTCGTGACGATTTCGTGACACTATCGTGACATGAGTTCGCGCATCCTCGTCGTCGACGACGACGTCGCCCTGGCTGAGATGATCGGCATTGTCCTCCAGAACGAGGGCTATGACGTCGTCTTCTGTGCCGACGGATCCGCCGCGTTGGCTCAATTTCAAGAACACAATCCGGACCTGGTCCTCCTGGACGTCATGCTGCCCGGCATGGATGGTTTTGATGTGTGCCGCGCGATCCGTCGGGTCTCGGATGCCCCGATCGTTATGCTGACCGCTCGTTCCGATACCTCTGATGTCGTGACGGGTCTCGAGGCCGGTGCCGACGATTATGTTCCCAAGCCCTTCAAGCCTAAGGAGCTCGTGGCCCGCGTGCGTGCGCGCCTGCGCGGTCGCGAGGACTCGCAGGCGGACGAGGGCCTGACTCTCCAGGACCTGTCGATCGACGTTGCCGGCCATATCGTCAAGCGCGAGGGGCGCGTCATCGCGCTGACCCCTCTGGAATTCGATTTGCTGGTGACCCTGGCGCGCTCGCCGTGGAAGGTGTTCTCGCGCGAGGAACTCCTCGAGCAGGTGTGGGGCTACCGTCATGCCGCCGACACCAGGCTCGTCAACGTTCACGTACAGCGCCTTCGTTCCAAGATTGAACGCGACCCGGAGCGTCCCGAGCTGGTCGTGACAGTCCGCGGGGTTGGGTACCGTGCCGGCGCAGGGGCGTAGGGACGCCCTCAAGGATCTGCTGCGCGCCGTCGCATCGTCGAGGCCGTGGTCCCTTCTCGCCTCCTCGCACCTCGCCAGGCGCATCCGGCATTCCCTGTCCGCCCGCATCGCGTTGGCGATCACGGTTGCCGCGCTCGTCATTCTCCTCGTTTTTGGGGTGATCATTGCCTCCCAGCTGCGCACCTCCATGTTCGAGACGCGCAAGGACGCGATTCTGGCTGACGCCTCCCTGCGCTTTTCATCCGCGCAGTCGGTGTTCTCCTCGTCCACGGCCTCGTCTCCCGCGCAGGTTCAGGAGTCCGCGCGCGGTGCGCTGGCCTCCCTCAAGGCCTCGGCGGCCGGCGCGGGTGCAACGAACGTGGCGCTACTGCGCTCGGAGGGAGCTACGGCCGCGCTGCGCATCAACCAGATCGAGGATGAGCAGATGCGCGCGCTCATCACCCCGCAGATGCGCACCGCGGTCTCGGGCGGGGGCGCGCAGTGGCAGTCGGTTGGCATCCGCTCAAGCGACTCCGACAAGGTGGTCCCCGGAATTCTCGTCGGCACCCAGGTGCAGCTGCCCCGCGCGGGCACGCACGAGCTCTACATTCTCTACTCGCTGTCCGCCGATCAGGCACAGGTCGACGTGGTCCTGCGAGTCCTCGTCCTTTCTGCGCTTCCGATCATCGTGGCCCTGCCGATCGGCGTGTTCGCTCTGCTGCATCGCCTCCTGCTGCCCGTGCGCGTCACCGCCCAAGCTGCGACGAAGGCGTCGAAGGGTGACCTCGACGTGCGCGTGGACGTGCACGGGGATGACGAGATGGCCGACCTTGGGCATGCCTTCAATGCGATGACCTCCTCGCTCCAGGACACGATCTCGCGCTACGACGAGCTGGCCAAGCTGCAGCAGCGATTCGTTTCCGACGTCTCCCATGAGCTGCGCACCCCGCTGACGACGATCCGCATGGCGGAGGACATCGTGTGGGACAACCGTGACGAGCTGCCAGCGCACGCGCGTCGATCCGCCGAGCTCCTGCACGACCAGACCGAACGCATGGAGCAGATGCTCGCCGACTTGCTGGAGATCTCCCGCTACGACGCTGCCAGCGCCCTGCTGGACGCCGAGGACCGCGACCTGCGACCGATCGTCCAGCGCGTCGTCGAAGGCTGCGCGGAACTCGCGCAGCGACAGAACGTGCGCGTCGAGACCGTGGCGCAGGGCAGAGTCGCGGCCGAGATCGACGAACGTCGTATCGAGCGTGTCATCCGCAACCTCGTCGTCAACGCGATCGAGCATGCCGACGGCACGCCCGTGACGATCACGCTCGCCGCGACCGAGACCGACGTCGCATGCCGCGTGCGCGACCGCGGGGTGGGCATGACCCAGGAGGTCGCCGACCACGTCTTTGACCGCTTCTACCGCGCCGACACCGCCCGCGCCCGCACGACCGGCGGTACCGGCCTTGGCCTCGCGATCGCAACTGAGGACGTCGCCATCCACGGAGGGCGCCTGCAGGCGTACGGAGAACCCGGGCGCGGTGCGTCCTTCCTGATGACCCTGCCCAAACGCGCCGGCGAGGAGATCGTCAGCCGCCCCCTGGCCCTGTGGGAGGACGAATGAGACGCCGCCTGATGCCACTCGCCGTCGCCGCCTGCCTGGCCCTCGCGGGATGCACCTCCCTGCCCACCTCCTCGGCACCCGCGCCCTTCGATGTGTCAGCTCGGGATAGCAGCGGCATCCAGTTTTCCGCAGAGGGCCCCTCCGATGGGGCGGACGCCTCGACCCTGGTCAGCGACTTCCTACTGGCATGCGCGGCCGGCCCCCAGGATGACTACGCGACCGCGCGCCTGTTCCTGAGCGCAGCATCGGCGCGTTCGTGGCAGCCGGAGACGGAAATCCTCATCTACGACACGGACGCGGCCCCCGCGGTGACCGCCGGATCCGAGAATGGCTCGGAGGTGGACGTGACGGTCTCCGTGCTCGGCGTGGCCAGCATCGACGCGTCGGGCGTGCTGACCCGCGTGGCGGCTTCAACCGTGACGCGCACCTTCAGCCTTGTGCGCGAAGAGGGACAGTGGCGCATCAACAACCCCGAGAACATGGTCCTCATGAGTCGGGCCTCCTTCACGGCCTCGTTCTCGCTCGCCAATCTCTACTTCCCAACGACCCAGGGCGGGGACCTGGTCGCCGATCCTCGCTGGTACCCGTCGCGACGCCTGGCCTCCCACCTGCTCGCGGGCCTTGTCGAAGGGCCGCGTCAGTCCCTCGAGGTGGTCACAGCGAACGCAATCCCGGCGGGCACGACCGTGCCCTCCCAGGGACTCGACGTCGTCGACGGGGTGGCGCGCGTGGAACTGAACGCGGTGGCGCCCGCGACCGAGGGGGCGCGTGCGAACCTCGCGTGGGAGCTCACCCGCACCCTGACCCAGGTGACGGACGTGTCGCAGGTGAGCATCTCCCTGTCCGGTGACGTCCTGGATGCGCAGGGGATCCCGGTGCCCCCGACCTACTCTCTCGACACTCTCGTCGGGGCGGGCCCCGACGGGGTGGGAATCGTGTCGTCGTCGGGAGTGACGAACCTGAGCACCGTCACCGACGCCTCCAACCCGACAGTTTCGCCCGTGGACCCTTCGCTGGTCGCCTGGAGCGGCACCGATGGGGTGTACGCGCAGCGCGGTGGAACGTCGGTTGCATTCCTGCCCGGACAGGCGCCTCTCGGCCCGTCGGTGGACCGCTTCGGATGGGTGTGGGGGCCTGCCACGGCCTCGTCGGTGAGTGTCGGCGGGGGAGTCGATGGTGCGTTCAGCGTCAGCGTGGAGTCCGAGAGCGCCGGCGAGATTCACGCGGTGCGCATTTCTCCCGATGGCACGCGCGCGCTCGTCCTGCGTGGCACCGATGCGAGCGCATGGGTGGGGGTCGTCGAACGCGGGGCCTCTGGGCGTCCGCTGGCGATCCGTGCCCTCGAACAGATCCCGCTCGAACACGGCTTCGTCGTCGACGGGTCGTGGACGACGTCGACGGGCATCATGCTCGTCGTGCGCGCGACCGGCGAGGATGACCAGCTGGTCACGCTGCCCCTGGGAGGTTTGCCCTCCAACGTATCCCTCCCGATCCGCGTGACAGCAATGAGTGCCGGTGGGTCCTCCTCCGCGGTCGTCATCTCGGGCACCGACGCCGCCGGCAAGGCGCAGGTACTCATCCGCTCGGGTGCGCTGTGGCAAAACGCCCCCGAGTCCCTCACCTCCGCCCGATACGCGGGGTAAGAGCCGTGGTGGGTGGGAGCGGAGTCCGGGGCCTGACGGGCGGGCTGATCGGCGCGCTCCTTCCTGTCCAATGCGCCGGCTGCCGCGCCTGGGACGAGGTGCTGTGCCCGTCGTGCCGCTCCCTGGCGGCCGGCCCCGCGCACGTGGCCTCGATTGACGGTGCGCGAGGCCCCCTTCCGCTGGTGGCCATGGGGGACTACGACGGCCCGCTGCGTCGCATCGTCCTCGCTGCCAAGCACTCCGCGCGCACGGACGTCACCGATTTTCTCGACGAGGCCGGGGCCCGCCTCGGCACCGCCCTCGGTGGGGTGCTGGGCGTGGCGGGGTCGCCCGCCGGCGCTGTGGGTTCCTTGGAGGGGAGGGCGGCGTCGACCGGGAGCGCGGTGGAGGTGTGGGTGGTGCCCGCGCCCTCGTCGTGGAAGAGGCGCCTGCGGGGTAGGCAGGTGGCGTTGCCGCTGGCGCGCGCTGTTGCCCGGGCGCTGGCTGCGGGCGCGCGGCCGGGTGTGCGCGTGCGGGTGGTGGATGCGGTGCGCCTGCGGATAGGCGCGACCTCCCAGTCGGGCAAGGCTGGGGCGCAGCGCACGGTGGGGCGCATGGGGTCGATGCGTGCGCTCGCGGTCCCGGGGCGTGGAGTTCGTGTTGTTGCGGTCGATGACGTGGTGACGACGGGTGCGACGGTTCGGGAAATGGAGCGCGTGCTGGGTGGGCTCGATGCGGTTGCGACTCTGTGCCGACCCGGACTTATCTCATGACGCAGGTCACCGGCTGGGGTATGATGAAGGTACTAACTTTCGATAGCGTGAGCAGCAGGGACGCTCCTCACGTCAGTGCGGGAGGTGATAGCTCAGACCACGGTTCGGGCAGTGAGCACCGAACAATCCCCACCTGCGGGCAACGATGCCCGCCGCACACCATGGAGGAAACACATGGACATCACCGTCGTCGCACGTAATGCCGAGATTCACCCGAATTTCCGGGAATACGTGGAGGAGAAGGTTTCGAAGATCACTCAGTTCTACCCGCGCGCTCAGCGCGTCGACGTGGAGTTGACTCACGAACGTAACCCCCGCCAGGCCGACACTGCCGAGCGCATCGAGCTGACCGTTTACGGTAAGGGTCCGATCATCCGCGCGGAGGCTCAGTCCGCTGATCGCTACGCGGCCGTCGACATCGCCGCCGGCAAGCTCTATGAGCGCCTGCGCCGCCTACGTGATCGCGTGAAGGACCACCGCCGCCGGTACCCGCGCGACCTGGCCGAAGCCGAAATCCTCGAAGCTCCCGTCGTCGAAGAGACGGTCGCATCCGAACCCGAGGCTCCCAAGCCGCTGCGCAGCGCTGAGGACCTGAAGGTCGGAGAGGCCCGCGAGGAGCAGTGGGGCGATACCCCGATCATCGTCCGTCAGAAGGTGCACGAGGCCCCGCCGATGAGCGTGGATGAGGCCCTGGATCAGATGATGATGGTTGGTCACCCCTTCTTCCTCTTCGTCGACAAGGACACGAACCAGCCGTGCGTCGTCTACCACCGCCATGGGTGGACGTACGGTGTGCTTCGCTTGAACACGACAATCTGACGGTTGAAGGACCGCGGCGCCCCGGGCACCATGCCCGGGGCGCCCCCGTGTGCGCTGTCAGCGTTAAATACGTCCATAGTTCGCGCGGGCGTTTCCACTTTGGGCGGTTAGTTCGTAAACTAATGGGTGGATTTGACTGTCCGCTCTACAAGGGGGCGGGCGATTAACGTCAGGAGCTATTCGTGTCGATTATTGACAAGATCCTTCGCGCTGGCGAAGGGCGTATGCTGCGCAAGCTGGATCGGCTTGCGTCGCAGGTTGATGCCTTGCAGGAGGATTTTGAGGCTCTGACGGACGAGGAGCTGCAGGCCAAGACCCAGGAGTTCAAGGACCGCCTCGAGGATGGCGAGACCCTGGACGACATCCTGGTTGAGGCGTTTGCGACGGTCCGTGAGGCCTCGTGGCGAATCCTGCGCATGCGTCCCTTCCACGTGCAGGTCATGGGTGGCATCGCCCTGCACCAGGGCAAGATCGCGGAAATGAAGACCGGTGAAGGTAAGACCCTGGTCGCCACGATGCCGTCGTACCTGCGTGCGCTGACCGGCAAGGGCGTGCACGTCGTGACGGTGAACGACTACCTGGCGAAGTACCAGTCGGACATCATGAGCCGCGTCTACAACTTCCTGGGCCTGACCTGCGGTTGTATCCTCGTGGGTCAGACGCCTGCTGAGCGCCGCGAGATGTACGCCTGCGACATTACCTACGGTACGAACAACGAGTTCGGCTTCGACTACCTGCGCGACAACATGGCACAGGTGCCCGAGGACATGGTCCAGCGCGGCCACGCCTTCGTCATCGTCGACGAGGTTGACTCGATCCTTATCGACGAGGCCCGTACCCCCCTCATCATTTCGGGTCCCGCTGACGGCGACCTGAACCGCTGGTACGTGGAGTTCGCCCGCATTGCGCGCCTGCTCAAGCGCGACGAGGACTACGAGGTCGACGAGAAGAAGAAGACCGTCGGCATCCTGGAGCCGGGCATTGACAAGGTCGAGGACCAGCTGGGCGTCGAGAACCTCTACGAGGCCGCGAACACCCCGCTGATCGGCTTCCTCAACAACGCGATCCGCGCCAAGGAGCTGTTCTTCAAGGATCGCGATTACATCGTGGACGGCGGCGAGGTCCTCATCGTCGACGAGCACACGGGCCGAGTCCTGCCGGGCCGCCGCTACAACGACGGCATGCACCAGGCGATCGAGGCGAAGGAAGGCGTGGAGATCAAGGCCGAGAACCAGACGCTCGCCACGATCACGCTGCAGAACTACTTCCGCCTGTACCCCGAGGGCTCGCGTTCCGGCATGACGGGTACGGCCGAGACCGAGGCCGCCGAGTTCGCGTCGACCTACAAGATCGACGTCATCCCGATCCCCACGAACAAGCCGATGATCCGCAAGGATCAGCCCGACCTCGTCTATCCGACGGAGAAGGGCAAGCTGAACGCGATCATCGAGGACGTCGTGGAGCGTCACGAGGCCGGCCAGCCGGTCCTCATCGGTACTGCCTCTGTGGAAAAGTCCGAGCTGCTGTCCCAGATGCTTAAGAAGAAGCACATCCCGCACCAGGTGCTCAACGCCAAGCAGCACGCCCGCGAAGCCGCCATCGTCGCGATGGCCGGCCGCAAGGGCGCGGTCACGGTGGCCACGAACATGGCCGGCCGTGGTACCGACATCATGCTGGGCGGTAACTCGGAGTTCCTCGCCCAGGCGAACCTGGCTGCCGAGGGCCTCGATCCGAAGGAGAACCCGGAGGAGTACCGCGAGGCATGGCCCAAGGCCCTCGAGGCCGCGGAAGAGGCTGTCGAGGCCGAACGCGAGGAGGTGCGCGAGCTGGGCGGCCTGTACGTGCTCGGTTCGGAGCGCCACGAGTCGCGTCGTATCGACAACCAGCTGCGCGGACGCTCCGGCCGTCAGGGTGACCCGGGCGAGTCCCGCTTCTACCTGTCGATGGAAGACGACCTGATGCGCCTGTTCAACTCGGGCATGGCCCAGCGCATCATGGCCTCGGGCGCCTACCCGGAGGACATGCCGCTGGAAAACCGCATGGTGTCGCGCTCGATCGCGTCGGCCCAGCACCAGGTGGAGGCCCGCAACTTCGAGATCCGTAAGAACGTCCTGAAGTATGACGACGTGATGACGGGTCAGCGTGAGACGATCTACGGCGAGCGCCGCAAGGTGCTTGAGGGCGAGGACATGGGCCCGCAGATGCGCGCGTTCATGGAGTCCCTCGTGACCGGCCTGGTCGACGAGGCGATCGCCGACAAGCCCGTGGACGAGTGGGATCTGCCCACCCTGTGGGAGCACCTGCGCGCCTACTATCCGCCGTCGGTCACGATCGAAGAGGTCGAGGAGGAGCACGGTGGTGCTGCGTCCCTCGTGCGCGACGATCTGGTGACCGAGCTGGTTGGCGACATCCACGCCGTGTACGCGGACACTGAGGATCGCCTGAACGCCAATCCGCTGGCGCAGGCGCAGCTGGGCGATGAGCCCATGCGTACCCTCGAGCGTCGCGTCGTCATCTCCGTGGTGGACCGCCTGTGGCGTGAGCACCTGTACGAGATGGACTACCTGAAGGAAGGCATCGGCCTGCGTGCGATGGGTCAGCGCGACCCGCTCGTCGAGTACAAGGACGAGGGCGCTCAGATGTTCCAGGCGATGGTCGAGCGCATCCGCGAGGAGTCCGTCCAGCAGGTGTTCTCCTACGCGAAGCAGTTCGAGCGCGCCCTGGCTGCCGCCGAGGAGGAGGCCGGCGGTTCGATCGCCGCCGCGAGCGTTGCTCCCGCGCAGGAGGAGCCCTCGTCATCCTCCTCCGAGCCCAGCGTCGAGGATGTTGCCGCCGCCGAGTCTGCGGCCTCCGCGGCCGCTCGCGAAGCCGTCGCTCACGCCCGTTCGGTGATGGGCAACGTGGGCCGCGCGAAGGCGCCGAGCCGCGTGAGCTACAGCTCCGCTGAGGGCACCGAGTCGTCCGCGTCCCCGTCGAGCGGTAACCGCGCGGAGCGCCGCGCTGCGGCTAAGAAGCGTCGCCGCCGCTGATCGGTACACGTCACGGGTGAGGGGGTTCCTGCGGGAGCCCCCTCACCTGTTTGTGTCTCCGTCGAGCTGCGCGGCCGGTCCGTCAGGCGAGTTCGAGGGCTGTCGTGATCCAGCGTCCGTGGTACTCCTCGGGGCGCAGAGCAAGAGCGTAGGTGCGCGACACGGTGGAGACGATGACGGCGGCCTCTGTCGTGCGCTCGTCGAGGGGGCATGTGCGCACGTGGACGGGCCTTGTTCCCCTGGCGCACGGGGACATGTGGACGCTCGCTAGGGCCCCGTAGAGGTCGGGGAGGAGCCAACGGCGTAGCTGGGGTGCCTGACGAACGCCCGTGACGACCTCGACGATGGCGCGTGCGAGGTTCGCCGCCCACAGTCCGGGATCTGGAAGATTGTCCTGCGGGAGGGAGACGTAGTGGGTCGGAGTTGGCGACGCGGCGGCCCTAAAGATCAGTTCAGGATCCTGGCTCCACCGGAACGGGGAGGGCTGGATCGGACGGGTCGGGGTGGGCCTCGTACTGCTCCGTCGTCTGGGGGCTTCTGAGGCGCGAGGCCGGGGCGCGATTTGGGTGCTCATGGCAGGTCCTGGGGGATGGCGAGTGTCTGTCCGGGATAGATGAGAGCGGGGTCGTGAACCGACTCGGAGTTGGCCGCGTGGATTGCCCGCCACGTGGCGTCGATGCGCGCGTCGTCCGCGTCGGGGCGCAGGGAGGCAGCGATCGACCAGAGCGAATCGCCAGGCGCGACCGTGATTGAGGCGGGGAGGGTGGGCGCATCCGTGGCCGGTGCATTCTGCGCAGGCGCGGGTAGCGCAGCCGGAGCCGTCCGTGCCCCCTCCTGGTCGGGGGAAGGAGTTTCGGGAGAATCCGCCCACGTCAGTGAGACGGCGGGGGAGGTCTGTTCCTGCGGTGCCGCCAGGGAGGCTGCGACGGGGGCTGCGGTGACGAGTGCCGAGCCGATCAATGCGCTGGCTCCGGCACGTGCGAGAAGCGACCGCGAGAGACGGGTTCCGCAGCGGGAGACGAAGATGCGCGCGGCTGCGCGCGCCGCGGGCGGAGCAACGCGGAGAAGCGCGAGGTGGGCGCACGCTGAGCATAGGAGGCTCCACGCCAGGAGGGCGAGGGCAGCAATGCCGAGAACCCACAGGATGAGAGTCTCGGGACGATCCGCGCTCAGCGGCGGCGCGAGGTGGGAGAGATAGAGTGCGTCGAGGAGGGCGAGCGGGGCACCGACGAGCCAGAGGAACGCGTCGGTGAGGTGTGATTGGCCGGCGACGGCCAGTGAATCATCAGTCATGGCGAACTCTTCATCGAGTGGACGGATTCGATGCGTTAACTATCCGCTTCATTACGGACCGTGTCAATACGTATCGTTTGATGTTATCTAAATGTGATGCGCAGCGCATAAATGTGGCATCGTAGGGGCATGGATATGTCAGCTTTCATTGCCGAGCTGGAAGCGCGCTTCGAGGATGAGCGCGGTCGCGATCTCGATGCACTCATCGACGAGCTCACCGATGCTGAGCGCGCCTCAGTCACCCTGTCTGCCCGCCTGGCCGGTGCAGATGGCGACATCACGCTGGCGCTCCGAGGGGGCTCGACCGTCACCGGCTCGGTGCTCGATTCGACCCGCTCGTGGGTGCTCCTGCGTGGAAGCCGCGACGACAGCCTGATCATGCTCTCCGCAATCGTCGCGGCCTGGCCCCTCGGGCGTAGCGTCGCGCGAGAGTCCTCTATGCGAGGAGGCGTCGGTGTTGGCCATGTCCTGCGCGAGCTAGGTGCGCGCGGCGTCGGAGTCGTCATCGAATCCGACGGGGGTGACCATCGGGGGATTATCGACGCGGTCTACGCGGACCACGTCGATGTCGCCCTGGATGGAGAGGCCTTCACCTATGACGGCCGAGATGAAAGAGGAGGCATGACCGTGTCGCTGGCGCTCGCGGGGCTTCGTCGACTCCGCGTGCTCGGCCAGCGATGGTCGGCCGACTACTGAGCGTTTTCCGCCTTCTGACGCTCGCGCGTCGCGGCGTATTGATCCTGGATGAACTGCTCCAGGACGGACTCTTCGATCCGCCAGACGTGCTTGCCGCCCACCTGGATGGCAGGCAGTTCGCCGGAGGAAACGAGGGCGCGGGTGGCTGACATCGTGAGATTCAGGGTCTCGGCGACGTCAGCGAGAGTGAGGAATCGTGTTGCCATGGCAACATGCTATCAGTTGGGGTTGCTTCGTTTGATTGGTTTGAGTCGGCAATTTTTTACGCGTCATTTTGCCGATCGAATCGGTTGGTTCTCATGAATAGTCGGCAACCTACCGCTTTTGCGGTCGAACGTGCATCATAGAAGAGTGAAACGCGTCTCAGCTTCAGTGTCGATCCCGACGCGCGCCCCCGGCAAGATGGACCGTCGATTCATTATCGGCCTGGTCCTCATCATCGCGTCCGTGATCGCCTTCAGTGCCCTCAGCGGCCTCCTGCGGGGAGGAAGCCGCGTCTACACCGCGACGACGACCATCGCCCCGGGTGACGCCCTCACCGCGGACAACGTCCGCGAGGTCGTTCTACACGTCGACACCGCCGTCTACGCGCCCACGTCCGAGGCCCCGATGGGCTCTATCGCGACCCGCCAGATCGCCCCGGGCCAGATCGTCATGCGCACAGACCTGTCGCAGGGAGAAAGCGGAGCAGCTCAGGGTGACATGCTGCGTGTAGCCGTCACCGTCAGCGCTGGTCTACCCGACGGCGTCGCTGATGGAACGCGGATCCGGCTGTGGACGATCCCTGCGCGCACACAGGGCCAGGCGGGAAACCAGGCTCGCGAGATCGAGGGAACCTTCACCTTCGTACGCCGAATTGAGGCCTCGTCTCAGACGCACCGCGGCCAGCGGATCGAGATCCTCGCGAACGCCCAGTCCATGCCGGTCCTCCTCGCCGCGCAGTCCTCGACCGACGAGTTAGCCGCCGTCCCCGTGGGGGCACCGTGAGCTCCGTCCACGGGGTCGTCATCCTCGCCGATCAGCGCTACGAGGCGCCCCTCATTCAGGCGATTCAGGGCCGATCGGACGTCCTCGCCATCGTCCGGCGCTGCGCCGACCTGGCCGAGGTTGTCGCCGCAGCCCGCGCCGGCCTCGCCGACCTCGCAGTCATCGACGGATCCGACCCCGACCTGACGATCGAGACCGTCGAATCGCTGCGCGCTTGCGGCATGGTCGTCGTCGCCGTTGCGCCGCACCACGAGCGCTCCCGCCTCATCGCCCTGGGGGTCGCCTCGGTCGCCGCGCCCGGCAGCCCAGACCAGGTCGTCAACTCTCTCATCGCGGCAACACGCACGCGCCGCTCGACCCCGGCCACGGCCTCGTCCGCGCCCCCGCCGCCACCGCCTCCCTCCGCTCCGGGCAGCGTTCTGGCAGTGTGGGGGACATCCGGCGCGCCCGGGCGCACGACCCTCGCCGTCGGCATCGCGACCGCGCTGTCCGCCCACGCGCCCACCCTTCTCGTCGATGCGGACACCGCCAACCCTTCGATCGCGCACCTCTTGGGACTTCCCGTCCACGCGTCGGGTCTGTCCGCCCTCGCGCGGATGGCCTCGCGCGGCCCCATCACGCCCGCGGACACGCTCGGGGCATCGGTCATGCGCTCCGAAAACCTCCACATCATCACGGGCCTCGTGACGCCCCACCGCTGGCGCGAAGTGAGCAAACCCGGCATCGAATCCATCGTCGGGGCCCTGCGTCTGAGCGCGCGCTACTCGGTCGTCGATATTGCGTCGACCTCGCTGGAAAAGGCCTCGCGCGGGGCCAGCCGCGACGATACTGCCCTCGGGGTGCTGGAACGCGCCGATCGGCTCATCATCGTCGCGCGCGGCGACATCGTCGGCATCAACCGGCTCTCCTTCCTGGCGCGATGGTGGGAGGAACAAGGGCACGACATCCCGGTCGAGGTGATCGTCAACCGCGTGAGTGCTGCGGCGATCGGCCCGCACCCGGTGCCCTCCCTGCAGGCGGCGATCGGCGCCTTCATGCCCGAGCGCATCTTCCACGTCGTCCCCGAGGACGAAGGCGTTGGGCGGGCGTCCCTACGAGGCAAGGCTCTGGGAGAAAACGGTGCGCGTTGCGACGCCTCCGACGCGTTGCAGGCGATTGTCGAGCAGTGGGTGCCTACACTGTGATCATGCGCGTCTACGTTCCCGCCGTCCTATCCGACCTGTCCGTCCCGCTGCCTCCCGTGCGTAGCGGCGTCCTGTGCGTGCCTGAGACCGGCATGAGCGGCGAGGACGTCGAGGTCCTCGAGGACGACGCCATCACGGAGGCGGCGCTGTCCTCACTCGAATTGGCACGCGAGACGGAGGGAGCGGGCGCCGCTCGCGTCGTCCTGGCCGTCGACACTCCCACCTCGACGACGCTGACCCCCGGCGATCAGATCGAGCCTCACATCTTCGAGGCTGCGGCCTTCGAATACACCTGGTCGGACGTGGCCGCTATCCTCGCGGACCTGCCCGACGCGTCGCCCGCAGTGCAGGCTGTGCTGAGTGCCGACACGCAGGAGAGCGCCGACGAGGCCGTGGCCGCCCTGTGGGAGTCCTCCCTGGCCTGGTTTGACCGCTCCGAGCGCCCCGACGTCCTGGCCCTGCACAAGGGCTGACACCTACGCTCGCACGCTGAGGGTCGATCCGCCCTCCGGCAGGGGGCGAACCTGGATCTGATCCGCGATCTGGGTCGCCATCTCCTCCACGTGCGAGATGACGCCGACCGTGCGTCCCGCGCAGCGCAGCGCCTGGAGCTGCGCCATCACCAGGCTCAGCGTGTGCGAATCCAGCGATCCGAAGCCCTCGTCGATGAACATCGTGCGCAGTTCGACGCCCCCGGCCTCGGCTGAGACGACGTCCGCGAGGCCGAGTGCCAGAGCGAGGGACGTGTAGAACGTTTCCCCGCCCGACAGGGTGCGCGGGCTGCGCAGCGCGTCCGTATCGTGATCGATGATTGCCAGGCCCAGGCCGGACTTGCGCGAGGCGGTGCCGTCGTCGGGGACGGACACGAGCTCGTAGCGTCCCGACGAGATTGCCGCCAGGCGCGGGTTTGCGGCCGCCAACACCTCCTCCAGGCGCGAGATGAGCACCCACGCCGACAGGGGAGTGGACGCCAGGTTCTCCGGGCCCGATGCAGCGGCGATGTCAGCCAGGCGGCGGATGGGTCCGGCCTGCTCCCGGGCGCGGGCGAGCGCCTCCAACGCGCGCTCGAGGGAGGCGCGGGCAGCGTCCAGCTGCGCGCAGTGCTGTTCGAGGATGCCCGAGGCCCGGGAAGCCGCAGCGGCGTCCTCCTCGGCCTTGCGGGCGGCCTCGGTGAGGGACTCGAGATTCGGCGCGGGCACCGACGCCGCGCGGGCGAGGCGCTTCGAAGCAAGGGCTTCGCGTGCCGCGAAGAGCGCCTTCTCGTGCACGGCCACGCGTGCCTCGAGAGACTCGACCTGGGGGACGGGAAGCAGTAGGGAGCGCCAGGAGTCCGCCTGAAGGCCCTGTTCTGTCAGCGCATCTGCGAGGGAGTGGCGCGCTTGCACGAGCGAGGCGCGGGCGTTGTCCCAATCGGCGCATGCCCCGGCCAGGGCCGCCGCCCGGTGTGCGCGTTCATCCAGGTGCGCCGCGCGCTCATCGAGAGAGGCGAAGTCGGCGCGCTCAGTCTCCACGCGCGCCACAGCCGCAGCCAGTGCAGATTCGCGCTCCTCAAGGGTGGACGCGAGGGACGCGGCACTCTCGCGGGCGCTCGCGAGGGCATCCGTCAGTCCGTCGAGGCGCGTGCGCTCCTGCGCGAGGGCCGCCTCGATCTCGGTGATCTGGGGGCTCAGAGCCTCGAGCTTCGCCACGAGCTCGGCGGCCCGATCCCGCTCGGTCTCGAGAGTCGGAGTGGGGGCTCCGGCCACCTCGTTGAGCTGGGCGATACGGCGCACGAGGTCCTGGTGGCGTGCCTGCGCATCCCGCAGCGCGGCCTCCGCGCGGTCTCGCGCCTGGTCCAGCTCGGCGACCTGCTCGCGCGTGATCTCCCCGTCCGCGGCCGGCGCCGGATTGGGGTGCTCAGAGGAGCCGCACACGGGGCAGGGCACGTCCTCCTTGAGTTCTCGTGCGAGGGCCGAGGCGCTCTGCGCGATCCACAGATCGTGACCGTCTGCCGCCGCGGCGTTCGCGAGCTTCGCGGCGACCGTGGCCTCGCGCAGCTCGTCCGACGCTCCGAGAAGGGCCGAACGCAACAGGTCCGCCTGCATGGAGGCATCCAAGCGCTCGTTGATAGCGCGCAACGCAGACGCGGCCTCGGGCAGAGTGTCGGCGTCCGCGCGCATGAGGCGCAGTGCCTCGGTGGCCTGCTCGATGCGCAGGGGCAACGTCTCACGCTCTGCCTCGATCGACGCGATGCGCGCCAATGCCTGCTCGTGGCGGGAGCGCAGCGACTCGATCCGGGCGCGCGCCTCGGGCAGCGAATGCTCGACGGCCAGGGCCTCTTCGAGAGAGCCGCGCGTGCGCGTCGCTTCGTCGCGCAGGTTCTGCGCCCGCTCGCGCGCAGCGGCCACGGCCTCGGGCGTCAAAGATGCTGCAGGATCGATGGAATCTGCGTCTGAGAGAGCGGGGGACAGAGCCGCGACCTGATCTCCTGCGGCCTCCAGTCGAGCGAGTGCCGAGGCCTCGGCCGCGTCGAGGGGAGCCACAGCGAGTGCCCGGCGGGCCTGACGTGCGCGCTCACGGTCCGATGCGATCGATTCCTCCGATGCGGAAAGCTCGGCGAGAGTCGCGCTCACACGTGCGTGCTCCTCCTGCGCCTCAGCGAGCGCGCGCGCCTCGGCGAGGGTACGGGAGGCCTCGCGTGCTGCTGTCGTGGCCGTCTGGGCGACGCGAAGGGTCTGTGCGTGCGCCTCCCGCGCGTGCTCGCATGCGTCGTCGGCCCAGCGCGAAACGGGGCTGGGATCCTCCGAGCCCGCGTCCAGCTGAGCGGCCTCCTCGGCCTCGGCTGCGCGCTCTTCCTCGCTGGGTGTGTCCGTGTGCACGTCCTCGCTCAGGGCGTCATGCAGCGCCCGCACGCGCTCGAAAGCGCCAACGGCGGCGAGGCGTCGCTCCTCAATGCCGCGCTTCGACGACGCGGCCGTATCGACGAGGGCCTTCGTGAAGTCCACGTAAATCTGCGTGTCGAAAATGTCGCGCAGGATCTGCTCGCGAGCATCCGACGTGGCGTTGAGGAACTGGGAGAACTTGCCCTGCGGGAGCACGATCGTCTGCAGGAACTGGTCCTTGTCCAGGCCCACGATTGCCGGAATCTCGTATCCCACGTCTCGAGGACCCGACGCGATCGGCTCGACCGTGCGCCACCCGTCGGGAGCGTCCGGATCCTCCACGACGCGCGTGAGCGTCGACTTCGAATTGCGCTGCGACTTCTTGCCCGCCGGTGTGTACGCGGGGGTGCGCGTCACGCGGTAGATGCCCGTCGCAACCTCGAACACCAGGTCCGCCTCCGACGGATCCGAATCCGAGATGTGGTTGGAACGCAGGCGGTCCTTCGACGCGTCCTTCGTGCGGGCCACGTCCCCATACAGGGCGAAGGTAATCGCGTCGATGAGCGTGGACTTGCCCGCGCCCGTGGGGCCGTCCAGCAGGAACAGGCCCGAGTCCTCGAAGGCCGAAAAGTCGACCGTGTGCTCGCCCGCGAAGGGGCCGATGCCCACAATACGCAGCCACCGAATCTTCACTGCATGTCCTTTCCTCGAAGCCCCGCCCACACGTCGAGCGCCAGCTCGCGCTCCTGAGCGCTCAGCGCCCGACCGCCCACGGCCTCGTAAAACTCCTCGGTGACCTCGCGCGGATCGCGGGACGCACGCACGGCCATCGCGGGAGCGAGCGTTGGCGCCTGGGAGGGGCGGTGAACGACGACGAGGGCGTGCGGGTAGACCTCGCGGATACGCGGAACCATGCGCTCGGGGCGCGCGTCATCCGTGACCGTGATCGACACGTACGAGGCCGTGGCGGCCTCGTCGGGATCGGTGAGCAGCTCATCCATGGTTCCCTCGAGCACCGCGATGCCCCGCAGCGTCGGGATGGGAACCACCTCGATGTCGGTCACCGAGGTGGCGTCCGTGGTCACGAGGGTGACGGACTTAGTGGCCCCGGCCTCGGAGAAGGAATACGCGATGGGGGAGCCCGCGTAGCGAATCGGCATGGATGCGCCCGAGATGTCCTGCGGGCGGTGCAGGTGCCCGGCCGCCACGTAGTCCAGGCCGTGGGGCAGGGGCTCCTCAGCCCCGAGGGTGTCGAACAGGTCCGCCGACACAGAAGGCACACCGCCTACCTGGATGTCGCGCTCGGAGTCCGAGGCCTGGGCGCCCGTCACGAAGGCGTGCGGCATCGCGATGGCTGGGCGTTCATCGCCCGCCTCTCGCCGAGCCGCCAGGTCCGCGCGTACCCGGCGCAGCGCGGCCGCCAGGACCGCCTGATGGGAGCGGGGCAGGGGAGTGGGCAGATCGGCCTCGCTGCTGGGCTCCAGGTCCGACAGCGACTGACGCACGAGGTCGGGCTCCAGATAGGGTATCGGGTACACGAGAGCGCCCCCGGCCTCGATGGGTGTGCCGATCGCCTCGGGGTCCGTCACCACATGGAGCGAGGAGGTGAGCATGTCTGCGAAAAGCCCCAGGCGAGCCGCGCCGTCGTGGTTTCCCGACGTCAGGATGACCGTCGTGATCTCCGTCAGCTCGCGCAGGGCGCGCCGCATCCGCGCGAGCGCGTCCACAGGCGGAACGGCGCGGTCGAACACGTCGCCCGAGATGAGCACGGCATCCACGCCGCGCTCACGCACCAGGGCGACCAGCCACTCGATGAACGCATCCGCGCTGTCCGCCAGAGACGCGCCGTGCAGCGTGCGCCCCAGGTGCCAGTCGGAGGTGTGCAGAATCAACATGCTTCCAGTGTGGCAGAGGCCGCCCACATCTGCGTCCGTCACACACGCTTGGAGAGCGGACACGAGCTGCACGCACGCGCTTACCCGATAGCATGGTGGGCATGACCAAGCCCTTCCTCATGCTGACCTCGCGCGACGACGGCCCCGTCCTGGCCGCCGAATGCGCCGACCTGCCTCGCTTCTCGGGACTTACCCCCGACCAGGTCCGCCAGGTGCGCATGGAGAGGGAGCTGCCCGACCTCGACCTGTCCGAGTACTCGGGTGCCTTCGTGTGCGGATCCCCGTGGGACGCGAACGCCGACGATCACCTGAAGGAAGAACGCCAAGTGCGCGCCGAAGCATGGTTGCGCTCCTTCTACGACCGGGCGCTCGCCGAATCCTTCCCGATCCTGGGCCTGTGCTACGGGCTGGGCACCCTCACCCTGCACCTGGGAGGCGTCATCGACACCCATCACGGCGAGGAAATCAGCGGTATCGCTCTGACGAAGACTGATGCCGGCCGTGAAGATCCGCTCCTGGAAGGCACCCCCGACCGCTTCCACTCCTACGTTGGCCACCACGAGGCCGTGCGCGAGCTGGCTCCCGGCATGCAGGTCCTCCTGGCCGGCGATGACACCCCGATCCAGATGGTGCGCGTGGGCGAGGCTGCGTGGGCAACCCAGTTCCACCCCGAGATGGACCTTGAGGGCGTCAACGTGCGCATCGACCAGTACGCGGGACGCTACTATCCGGTTGAGAAGGCCGAGGCGATCCGCGCCCAGGTCGCGACCGTGGACACGGATCCCTCGCGCCTGATCCTGCGCAACTTCGTGCGCCTCTTCCAGCGCTGAGTGCCGCCCGGCGGGCGGGGTCGCGCTGCGCGGTGCAGTTAGCGAGCCTTGCGGCGTAGGTAGGAGAAGATCACTACGGTGACGACGGCTAGGACGCAGGTCGTCAGCATCGAGTAGCGGTAGGCCGTCATGTCGTCTGTGAGGGGCACGAACGCGCTCACCATCGCGGTAACGACGCACAGGCCCGCACAGACGAGGCCGATACGCTCGGCGACGAAATAAGCCGGAGTTGTCCAAAAGATACGGCGTGCTGCTCCCGGCAGCTGCCCGCCAAAGAAGGTTGCGCAGATGCCCAAGGTGAAGGAAGAGGTCCTCAAACGGCCTAGTTCGGTCATTGAGTACACCATGAGACACACGATGGCGATGAGAGCAACAAGGAAGAGAGCGCGGATCATTCGCTCGCTCTCGGGGCGATCCGTGGAGGAGTTTTCGGGATTCGACATGCGCACCACTCTAGCGGGACGCGGCGCGACGCGACCACGTCTCAAACTGGGTGAGACGTGGCCGCTGTCGGCGATGATGTGAGGGTGCGAGGCTATCAGGCTGGGTGGATCGGTCCTCGCCTGCGGGCGCGGTCCTTTGCGATGAAGAGCACCACGAAGAAACAGAGGGCAATGAACACGGCACCCCTTGCGATGTTCGATGGCGTGTTGTAGGGTTCGGGGTCGATGCCTCCGTCCGTGACATCACCGACGATGACAGCGGCGGCGCATACGAGGCAACAACCCATCACCGCCCACTCGCAGGCTCGAAGGACAGGATGAACGCCGGGAATCGTGCGCGAATATCCCGGCATCTGAGAAGCGAGGCACGCCAAGGCAATGACGAGCCCGTAGTCATTCAGGCGGTTGTCTATCCCGAAGAAGGTGCCGCCAATCGAATAGACGACCGTACCGATCAACAGCGCGAAGAAGAAGTAGCGAAGGACCTTGTCGACCCGCGAAAGCCCTGCGGTGTTGCCGATAAGGTTCTGCTCGATGGTGGACATAGCGATCACGACCTTGTGAACCAGAGATAGCGACCATCGCTATACCCTCATTGTCCACGCAGGGGGGGCGCTGTCAAGGGCTTTCGGCGCGCACGTTTGTCTAGCGGGCTGCCTTGCTGGCGGCCTCCGCCGTCGCCACGGCCTCCAGGAGCCTGCGCACCGACGCCACGCGGGAAGCGCGCTCGGAGCGCACTCGATCCTCGTCCCCGGCCTCGTCGATGCTGAAGGGACCGGTGGCGCGCGCGTAAGCGTCAAGCGCGCACGAGGGCTCCTCCTCGCCGTGCGAGCACAGCGGCAGGCACCAGGCGGCCGCCTCCGCGACGTCCGGGAAGACACCCAGCACGTCGGCGACGCTCACGTGCCCCAGACCGAAAGAACGCACGCCGGGCGTATCCACGATCCAGCCGCCCTCAGCTAGCTCGAAGGCCTCCGAGGATGTGGACGTGTGGCGCCCGCGCCCCGTCACCTCGTTGACGTGGCCCGTCGCGCGGCCCGCGCCCGGCACCAGGAGGTTGATGAGCGTGGACTTTCCGACCCCCGAATGCCCCACGAGCACCGACCAGTGGTCGGCCAGGAGGCCCCGCAGCTCGGCGACGCCCGGGTCGGCCTCCCCGGCCTCGGCGCTCGTGAGCACGACGCGCACGTCGAAGTCCTCGTAGGCGGTGATCAGCTCGTCCGGGCTGGCCAGGTCCGCCTTGGTCAGTACAAGGACAGGATCGAGGCCTGCCTCGTAGGCGGCGACCAGACAGCGGTCGATCATGCCTGTGCGCGGCGGCGGATCCGCCAGCGCCACGACGATGCACATCGTGTCCGCGTTCGCGACGATCGCCTTCTCGCCGCGCTGATCCGGCGCGTCCTCGAGGGAACGGCGCAGCACGGAGGAGCGTTCTTCGACGGCGACGATGCGCGCGAGCGTGTCGGGGCGCCCGGACAGATCGCCGGTCAGGCGCACGCGGTCGCCCATGATGACAGAGCCGCGGCCCAGCTCGCGGGCGCGTACGGCAACCACGCGGGTCCCGTCCGCCTCCAGGCTCACCTGGTAGCGGCCACGGTCAATGCCGATGACGCGGCCCAGCGGCTTGGAGGACCAGTCGGGCCGGTCCTTCGTGCGCGGGCGCGAGCCCTTGCCGGCGCGCACGCGCACGCGCGGGTCGTCGGTTCCGGTGTCGCGGCGGGCCATCAGTGCTCCTCCTCGATCGACGAGGCCGGGGCAGCCTGTGTATTCTCCTGACCGTGAGCGCTCACCAAGGAGGCCCACATGGCCTCGAAGGTGGGCAGCGTCTTGGAGGTACAGGCGATGTCGTCGACCGTGATCCCGGGCGTGACAAGGCCCAGGATCGCGCCGAAGGTCGCCATGCGGTGATCCGCATAGGAGCGGATCTGCGCGGCGTGGAGCGGGCGCGGTGTGATGATCAGGCCGTCCTCGGTCTCTTCGGCCTGCCCGCCCGCGCGGTTGATCTCGGCGACGAGGGCCGCCAGGCGGTCGGTCTCGTGTCCGCGCAGGTGCGCGATGCCGCTCAGGTGCGAGGGGGTCGAGGCGTAGGCGCAGATCGCGGCCAGGGTGGGGGTGAGCTCGCCGACCTCGGCCATGGTCGCCTTGATGCCCGGGTAGTTGCCGGCGCCCGGACCCGTGAGGGTCAGGCCCTCCTCGTCCAGGGTGATCTGCGCGCCCATGTGGCCCAGCAGTGCGCGCCAGGCGTCGCCCGCCTGCGTCGTCGCACCCGGCCACGCCGGGATGCGCACGCGCCCGCCCGTCACCATTGCGGCGGCCAGGAAGGGGCCGGCGTTGGACAGGTCGGGTTCGACGGTTATGTCGCCGCCTCGCGGACGCGACGGGAAGATGTGCCAGGTGGACAGGTTCGCGCGGCCCTCGTCCACGACCTCCAGGTCGATGCCCGCTTCCGCCAGGGACGCCAGCGTCATCTCCACGTGCGGCATCGATGGGATGACGCCGGGAGCCGACACGAAGAGAGGATCGCCAACCAGGGGAGAGACGAGCAGCAGGGCGGACAAGAACTGCGAGGAGGACGAGGAGTCCACCCAGGCCTGCGCGCCGAGCGGCGTGTGGATCGGGCCCTGGATCGTGAAAGGCAGGTGCCCGCGCTCCCCGTGATAGGTGACCGTCGCGCCCATGCGCACGAGGGCGTCCAGGAGCGGGCCGAGCGGGCGCGCGTAGGCCTGCTCGTCCCCGTCGAAGAGCGTCTCCTCGGGGGACAGCGCCGCCAGGGGAGGCAGGAAACGCATGACGGTGCCGGCCAGGCCGCACTCGATGCGACCGCCGCGCGGCGGAAGCTCCATCGGGGTGACGCGCAGGATGCCCGCGCCCTCGTCCTCGACGCGCGCACCCATCACCTCAAGGGCAGCGGCGAAGAGGCGCGTGTCGCGCGCATCCAGGGCGCCGCGAATGACGGAGGGAGAATCGGCGACGGCCGCCAGATACAGGGCGCGCGCCGTGATTGACTTAGACCCCGGCACCTCGACCGTGGCATCCACGGGAGAGGCGGCCAGGGGAGCGGGCCAGGGCGCGCTCACGAAGCGGTGCCGCTCAGACGCTCCACAACGGCGGCCTCGGCCGCGGCGATCGCGCGGCGCTGATCGCGGCGCATCGCATGGGCGACGAGGGCCGAGGGCTGACCGACGCGATCCGTCGACGCGAGGAGGACGCCTGCAGCCAGGCCCGCCTTATTCAGCGTGCGGTAGCGACGACGCTTGATCTGTTCCTTGGACAGGCCTCGCGTCGTGCCCGGCAGCGGAGCGTTGACGAGGACCATCGGCGTGCCGATCGCAGCCAGTGTCAGGGCGGCCACGCGGGGCTTGCGGCCCAGCGCGAAACGCAGGCCCGCGACGACCGTCACCGCTCCCGTCACGCGGGTCGCGACGGCCAGCTGCTGATCCGTCAGCGGCTCCAGGCCGACCGCGTCGGTCGCCTTGTCGATGAGGGGACGAACGCCCGCGGCGCGCTCCACGTGGAAACGCGGATGCATGAGGGCATCAACCCCGTCGGCGATGAACGGGGCGGCGAGCAGGGGACGGGCAACAACGCGCAGCAGATTCATACCCCTATTGTTCGACACCTTTGCCCCTGGGGGAAGCCGAACGGCACGACCACTCCCAAACAACGGGGTGAAAGTGGCGCAACACACAATTGTTGGGGGTTGTGGAATAAAGAGGGGCGTGAGGCGTTGCCCTCAGTATGACCACCCATCGCCCACTCCCAGTCGCGCCGCACGCCCGCGCGACTACGCTGGGAAGCGATGGATACGACAACCCCCTCACCGACGCCGCAGGCACCCGAACCCGCCCCGGCCTCGTCCGCCCCGGATGGCGCCGAGCTCGAGGCGCGCTTCATGGACGAAGCGATGCCCCTCATGAACCAACTCTTCGGCGCGGCACTGGGTATGACCCGCAACAGAGCCGACGCGGAGGATCTGGTTCAGGAGACCTACCTCAAGGCCTACCAGAAGTTCCACCAGTACCAGCCCGGCACCAACATCAAGGCCTGGCTCTACCGGATCCTCACCAACACCTACATCACCAGCTACCGCAAGGCGCAGCGCGCGCCCAAGCGCGCCTCCAGCGACACTGTCGAGGACTGGCAGCTCGCCGACGCGGCCTCCCACTCGGAGGTCGGCCTCAAGTCTGCGGAAGTCGAGGCGCTCGAGGCGCTGCCCTCCTCGCAGCTGCGCGATGCCCTCGATTCGCTCTCAGAGGAACACCGGATGGTTGTCCTCATGGCTGACGTTGAGGGTATGAGCTACAAGGAAATCGCCGAAGAACTAGGAGTTCCCATGGGGACCGTCATGAGCCGACTGAACCGTGCGCGCAAGAACCTGCGCTCCGCGCTGGCCGACGTCGCCGCGGAATACGGGATCGGAGGAACCAAGTGACCACTGACATCACATGCCAGGACGTCCTGGACGCCCTATACGAACTGATCGACTGCGAGGAGTGCGACCGCCGCAGCGGCCTCATCGACGCCGGATCCGTGCCCGGCCCCGATGCTCGCGCCCGCGCCCTCATGATCAAGCACGTCGCCACCTGCGCGCACTGCACCGACGCCCTCGACGCCGAGCGCCACGTGCGCGCCCTCATGCGCGGCTGCTACGAGACCGAGCAGGCCTCGGATGCGCTGCGTGCCCGCGTCGTCGCCTCGATCACCAGCGTGTCCGTCACCTGGCGCTGAACGCGCTGCGACAACGCGCGGCCGCGCGGCGTTACGCGGGATGACGAGGCCGGGCATGCCGCCCGCTTTTCGGTGACCTTCGTCGCCGGGCTAGTGTTGTGCCTTGGTGGTTTGGGCCAATGTGTGCAAAAATGCTTCAGTCTAGACAACAAACCCAAGGAGAATGACATGTCGAAGCGGGGTCGTAAGCGTCGCGATCGTCGTAAGCACGGCGCGAACCACGGCAAGCGTCCTAACGCCTGAGCCGAATACGTTGCGCGCCCGGACCTGTTGGTCCGGGCGCGTTTTGTATGCGCGTTTTGTATGCGCAGGTGGGTGCGCGCCGGGTGCGGTTGCGCGAGGCACGCGTGACGTGCGGGGTGTGCGCCGTATGGTGGGGTGTGTGTCGCTTGGTTTGCGTCCCTGCAGCGCCGGACAGCGGTGTGCTAGGCGAACTTTGCGGCCGATCGTGAGCGTGCCCGGTGCATGCGGATAGGTTGTCCGTGTGCTGGGCTGATGCCGAGGGAGCGCGGTGGCATGAGCAACCCATCGATGGGTGGTGTCAATCCGCTGGCCGTCGTTCTGGATAGGAACGGCGTATCTGGATAGGAACGGCGCATCTGGATAGGTTATTAAGCTATCCCGATGTTCGTAACCTATCCGGATGTTCGTAACCTATCCGTGTGATTGTGTCCCATGCGTGGGGTTCGTGAGTAGAAGCGTCGCAGCGGCCCATCGCAACGTTGTGTCGGTAGTTTCCATAGGAAACGACAGTCGGGAGAAGGATTGATCGGACCCAGGACTCGGCTTAGCCTGATCCGTAGCTGTTCCCAGTCGTTGTAGTCTGGCCAACTCACTCGGATGACCTGCCACCCGGCATCTCGAAGGTTCTGATCGCGCAGCCCCCACTCTCGCTTGGCTTGTTCGAGTTCGACGCGACTTTCCCCAAGTTTCGCAACGCCATCAAATTCGATGATGAGGTGCAAGTCTTCAATCAGGATGTCAACGTAGTAGTGGTTGCCGCGAACTCCGATGTGAACCTGTGTTGTGATTGCGAATGGGCAGATGGACCGTACCAGCCACAGAAGTGCGGCTTCGGCGGGATTGGCGCAGCCTGGGTCGATAGTTTTGAGGACCGCGTGAGCGCGTCGATAGCCCCGCACGTGGCCGGCCCGATCAAGTCGAGCAAGCAGTTCGGCTCGTATCTCCTCGGCTCTCCGGCGGCACTCATCCTGATGAAACATCGAGAACTGGCTCCATACGTTGAGTGCCATACACCCGAGGACGAAGGACTCTAACGGCTCCTCATGAAGCGCGCATCTCACGAGCGCATCGTAGGGGTGCTCTACGACCAAGCCGTCGATCCTGCTGCGTTCTTCCGAAAGAGGCGGAAACCTAGAGCATGACACCGATGTCGCTGGAACCGTCGTGGAGCCGACGCGACACGAAGGGAGAGAAGAAGTGCATCTTCGGTTTTCCCGGTAGATGGTAACGGGAGGGTTTTGGGACCAGCCGCGAATCCCCAATAGTCGTAAGCAGCTCTGTCCGACAAAGATAGGAGAGTCCTTGTGGGAGGTATCTACGGCATGCATGCGTGCGCGAGCGACGGCGTCCCACACGTCCCAGGGGGTGGAATTTATGGAATCGAGGGGTAGGACTGCGCAGATGCCACGCATGATGCGGACCATCGTTGATGTTTGTTGTTCACGAGGTGAGTCTGCGGGAGGGGTGATGATGATGGAAGCCTGCGTCATAGACGAAGTCTCGTACCATCATCAGCTGCGAGGAAAGCGCTAGACGGGGGCCTGTGGATACAACCGGTGGGGATAGTCGCCCTGTGGATAACCTTGCGCGAGCATCTGGATAGGAACCGCGCATCTGGATAGGAACCGCGCATCTGGATAGGTTATTAAGCTATCCCGATGTTCGTAACCTATCCGGATGTTCGTAACTTGTCCGCGTGATGGCTGGCGGTGATGCGTGCGTGGTGGTGCATCGGGTTAGGTTCTTCGCATCTGGATAGGAACTGCGCATCTGGATAGGTTATTAAGCTATCCCGATGTTCGTAACCTATTCCGATGCTCGCAACCTATCCGCGTGAGGGTCAGCCAACGTCTGAGGTGCGGGTGCCTGCGACAACCGGGTGCCTCGTACTCCTGTGGGAAACGCAGAAGCCTCGGCTTTGACGCGGGTGACGTCGAACTCGTACCCCTGGACGGATAGAACTCGCGCGTCACCTGGTACATCAACACTGTGTGGAACACTCGTGCCCCTGGACGGATAGAACTCGCGCCCCATTGCGCATCAAAGATGCCTGTGCGAGAGGTAGGAATCCTCTCTCGCGGCGTATCCTGGTACATGTTGGCGCGCGGGTGCGTCCCGGCGCGCACAGACTGATTCGTCGATACGAAAGAGGCCCCATGTCCCTCCAGATGCGCGTTGTTCACTTCTGTATGGGGCTTGTGCCTCCGTTGCTACACAGCGAGACTGCAACTGAGCAGATGGCGCTCCACGCCCCGAAGCCGCATCCGATGCCTCGGCGCATGCGTGCGCGTTTCACGGCGACGAGCGAGGGTGGCGTCACCCGCGTGTTCCCCAAGCAGGGCCTGCGCTCGGGCGGTGTGCTCATCTATCTGCATGGCGGAGCGTACGTGTATCCGATGGTCGCTGGCCAGTGGGGCATCGTTGAGGGCCTCATCGATCGCACGGGTCTGCCCGTCATCATCCCCGACTATCCGCTTGCCCCCGAGCACACAGCGACCGACGCGTTCGACTTCGTTCAGCCCATCATCGACGAGGCGCAGGCCGAGTTTGGCCGCGTCGTCATCTTTGGCGACTCGGCGGGTAGCGGCCTGGCGCTGTCCCTCGCCATGCAGCGACGCGACGCGGACAAGCGTCAGGTGGACGGCCTCGTCCTGTACGCGCCGTGGGTGGACGTGACCATGACGAACCCGTCGATCGAGGACGTACAGCCCCGAGACAAGATCCTGCGTGTCCCCGGCCTAGCGTGGGCGGGCCGCGCGTGGGCGGGCGACCTGGACCCGGCCGACTGGCGCGTCAGCCCCCTGTACGGTGACCCGTCGGGACTGCCGCCGATGCGCATCTTCCAGGGCGACGCGGACATCGTAGGCCCCGACGTGATCGAGTTCGCCCGCAAAGCCTCTCGCGCCGGCGTCGACGTGCGAGCGCGGGTCGAGCCGGATGGCTTCCACGTCTACGTCCTGGGCGTTCCCACCATTCCCGAGGCCGAGGCCGCCCTTGACCACAGCGCGCGCTTCATCTCGGGGATCCTTACGAGCCGCTGAGCTGCACGTCCGTCAGAATCCACGTGCGCGGGTAGTAGGACACCGTCATCGTTTGGCTGCGCTCGCGGTGCTCGCATGCGTTGTACAGATCCGTCGCCAGGTCCCCACGCGTCGTGATGTCGTCGATGTTCTCTGAGAAGAACGTCGTCGTATGCGTGAGACCGCCTTCGAAGTTGATCGAGAAGTTGTCCTTGTAGACCGACGAGCTAGAGAACAGGGATCGGGGGCCGTAGTACTGGAAATACATGCACGATGTGACGGTCCTGGGCGTTGGGCCGTCCGCGAGATCCATGGCGGCGGGCACACCGAAGTAGAGCGACACACCCGCGATGAGAAGGCTTACCATGCCGTAGTAGAGAGGACCGCTCATGTCGCGCTGCCGCTGAGGGGCGCGACCCGACGGCTGCGTTTGGCGTCGAAGAATGGAACCAAAAGGAAAACAGGACAGCGCCAAGACAAGCCCCGCCATGCTCTCGGCGAGCCTCAACATGAGCAGTGGCGTCCCGTACTCGAAGAGGTCTCGGAGGAAATAGATGGCGCAGCCCAGGAGGATGGTGGCCAGCATGACGAAGACGAACTTGAGGCTTTGTCTGCGCTGCTGGCGATTGCCCACGATCGTGGGTGAGACCGGCTGATAGGACACGGCGGCCGGATCCGTGCCGTAGCCGGGGTTGCCGTACTGCGAGGTCCCGTAGCTGGGGTTTCCGTACTGCGTCTTGCCGTAGCCGGGGTTGCCGTACTGCGTGGTGCCGTAGCCTGGGGCGCCGTACTGCGTGGTGCCGTAGCCTGGATCGCCGTACTGCCCCTGAGGCCACGGCGACTGGCCCGCCTCAGGTAGGTTGGAGAAAGGTTCGGAGGGCGAGAGAGGATTCTGGTTGCTCACGGTCTTCCTGATGTGATTGGCAGCTGACGAGGCCGGTGGGCTCGGACGCATCCGCTGAGCTGGGTGCGCGCGAGCGTGGGGACACCTGAACTATAGGCGTTGATGCGTCGGCAGGGGCATTCGTTCATGGACAGGTGCTCGCTAGACGATGCGCGCGTCCGTGATGATGTGGGTGCGCGGATACCCGAGGCCGAGGCCACCCTCGACCACAGCGCGCGATTTATCTCGGGGATCCTCACCCAGGCGTGAAACGACCCGTTTCACGCGCCGTTTCACGGCCTCGCTGATCGAGGAGAAGCGACGCGCCGAAGCGCGCTCGCGGACGGAGAGAAGGCGAGCCTCGTCAGTCCAACCTGGCACCGCTTATCACCCAGGAACGGTAATAGACGTCGATGGTCATCGTGGTCTCCCCGGCATGCGTGACGCACGCATCGAACAGAGGCTTCTCGATCTCGCCGGCATGCCCGAACTGGCGAAGCCCGATCACTGTTTGACGAGTCGTTCCGTCGGGAAGAGTCATCGTGAAGTTGCGGCTGAACGTTGGTCTGCCCCAGTAGTCTCCAAATTTAATCCGGTGCGTACGCATCTCGTGGCTGCAGGATGACACGGTGACGGTTCGAGGCCCCGTTATGAGGTCAACAACAACTGGCATTCCGTGGGCCAGAGAAATGTATGCGCTCGGAACGAGGAGGACGACCGGCAGCGCCAGGGTTGCGAGCCGCTTGTGACGGCCTTGCGTTGAATCAACCCGCCGGGCCCGTCGAAAGCGAGGCAGCTGCCAGATGATCGCTGCCAGACATGCGAACATAATCTGGAATGCGACACTGTAGGCCAAGGCGAGCGACAGGATCCTGGTGAAGCCATAGGTCGTGGTGCGTACCCACAGGAAGGCCGCGATGCACTCACCGACAAATAAAGCGATGATAATCGCGACGACGCCGTAAGCCCTTCCCCTCGATGGGCCTTCCAGTGTGTGCGGCGGAGCGGGGGTCGCGAATACGTTCGTCAGAGGGATTCGCGTCGCTGTGCTGGGGGCAAGCGGCTCGCGGGCCGCCGGGGGCTGATGTGGGGAGAAGGGGGCTTCGTAGCTCATGGAGACCTTTTCAGCTGGATGGACACGAACGGGGCCGGGGGCCGTGCGGGTCTAGTCGCCCACCCGCGCGTCGACGATGATCCAGCTGTGGCGATAGACCTCGAGTGTCAGAGACGAGGTTCCCTTCTTGTCAGCGCACGCTTCGTAGAGGGCGCTGTAGACACCGGTCGCCTCGGAGGCGCCGTTCAAGCGAGTCCTGTGCTTTGAGCCGTCGGTGAGGGTGATATCGAACTTGTAGGACGTAGAGCTGCCTCCCCGTCGCGAGCGCGTTCTGAGCTCACTGTAGCTGCATGATTTGACGGTGACGGTCTCGGTTCCTTCGATCGTGTCCGCAACTGCCTGCACGGAACCAATGACCGACATCGCTCCGACGATGAGGACGGGGATGGAGATAACCACGAGCGAGACGATTGGCTTACGCATGTTCGTCCTGTCGCCAGCGCGCTTTGCTCGGTTGATACGGAGAGCCGTCACGACAATGATGACCGCACAGATGAGCATACTGATGGTGCCCACGGCGCTTGCGATGCTATGCCACTTGAGTTTGATATCGCCCATGTCGTAGAAATTGCTCAGCACAAAATAGGCGATGACGCCGATGGTCGCGAGGGCCTTCAGAACGTTGAGCACCGTCGTGTAGGTCGTGTTCATGACCGGACGGCCCATGTTGTTGGGTCCATGCGGAGCAGCGGGCCCCTGACCCGGGAAAGGCTGCTGGGGGTACATGCCGCCCATGTATTGGCCGGGTGCGGGTTGCGTCGGGGCTTGACCCATGTATTGGCCGGGTGGCGGCTGGATTGGTGCTTGGCCCGGGAAGGGGTGCTGCGGAGGATAACCGTGGGGGTATTGGTTGCTCATGCTGTCTCTCTGTTCAGTGGGGTTGCGTCCTCATGCAGGGGCATTCGTTCACGGACAGGTACTCGCTAGACGATGCGCGCGTCAGCGATGATCTGCGTGCGCGGATACAGGTCGAGGACCAGCTTCTTCGATGAGGGGTGGTGCGACAAGCATCCGTTGTAGAGGGCGCCGCGGATGCCGGAGGCCGACTGTAAGTCGTCCTGCTTGTCTGTTTCGATGACGAGGACAAACTTGCTCTTGTCGTCGAGTGTCATGATCAATTCGTTCTTATAGCTGCTCGGGATGGTGTTTGTTGGTGAGCTCTTCACCGGACTTTGGTGGAAGTAACACGAGGTGACTGTCCTGGCGTCGGGGCCTTCGTTGAGGTCGCGTGCTGCCGGCACTGCGTTGCTGATCGCGATGACTGCGGCGGCAAGTCCGACGAGGCAGATGAGGGCATACCCGGACGCCCGAGTTTCGGCCGTCTCGTTCTCGCCTTCTGTGAACAACATACGCGTGTAGCGCACCGCGGCGGGGACAAAGGGAATGCATAAGCCTGCGGCTGCGAGCCCGAACAAGCACGTTGCGAACTGCCATTGAAGTTTGACAGTACCGAAATCGGTGGCTTGGGTGATTCCGATGCTCATGAAAAACAGCGCCGCGATGACGCTCGCTAGACCCGAGAAGACGTCGGCGCGTATCGGGAGGGTGAAGGCCTTCGCGGACTTATCCTCGCCTGTGGAACTGTCCCGCGCGGCTGCGTTTGTCGTCGTCGCGTGAGTCCGTCCAGCGGTGGGCGACGCTGAACGATCTCGCTGGGCAGCGGTCGACGAGGCTGGGGCGCTGGGTGCAGGAGTCGTTGGCTCGCTGTCCGTATGTGCCTCGGAGATGTATGTGGGCAGGTCAGCGGCCGGCTCTTCCTCCCGTGTGTGGGGCGCGGGAACTCCGTATGGGAACGCAGGATCCGACCCGTCTGCGGGGGGTTCTACGGGCACCGGCGCGTTGCGTGGCACCCGCTGCGCAGTCTCCAGGTTCTCCTCGGGCAGCGCAGGTTCCGACCCGGTCGGGGGCGCGTACGGATTGTTACTGCTCATGCGGGGATACTACACGTCCGCCGGGGTCGCTCCCGTCCACTCGTACCAGCCCTGGTGCTGGACGATCCACGCCATGAGGGCGTAGCCGGCCTGGCCGGGCAACGTCTGGCCGTCCCCGCCGCGCGCGAGGGAGGCAGCCATGTCCTCGAACCACTGGTCGTGTGCGACCAGAGGCGTGTAGCAGTCGACGAAGGGGATACCTCGGCGCGCGCACACCTCGGAGCACGAGGAGGACAGGGCCTTCAGCGACCCGGAGTCCACGCCCGCGAGCGGCGGGGGACCCACCACGAAGCTGGGGATGCCCAGCGCGGTCGCTCGGTCGGTGATGTTGGCCAGGTTCAGGCGCGAGCGGGCCGTCGAGATACCCGCCGCGACATCGCCCGGTCCCACGCCGATGACGAGGCCGTGGGGCTCACCCTCGGCCAGGCGCGGCAGGACCTCGGCCTCCCAGCGCGCGGCCATCTGCTTCGTCGTCTCGGAGGGCACAGCCAGGGTCAGGAACGTGGCAGGCAAGTCGAAGGTCGAGTGCGCGTTGACGCGGCCGACCCAGCCCAGACCTCGGGGGTCGCCGACGCCGGCGACGAGCTCGTCTCCGATAAAGCAGATCCGCATGGTGTTCCTTTCCGGTGCCTGCCGCACGCCCTCGCGGCGCACGCGGCCCTCGTTAGCCTTCGAAGGCCTGCGCAATAAGGGTAGCTGCTTGCTCCTTGTGAAGCGAGGCACGTCCCGCGGCGGTCGTCGCCGACTCGGGTCGAGAGACCACGCGGACCGCGCGTCCCAGAGACGGGAACAGGTTGAGCGCCAGGTGCGGCCACGCGCCCTGGTTGCGAGGCTCGTCCTGCACCCAGGTCACCGAGGCGTTCGGGTACTGGGCCAGGGCCTCGGCCACCTCGGCCTCGGGCAGCGGGTAGAGCTGCTCCAGGCGGATAATCGCGGTCGATGTGTCACCGCGGTGTGCGCGCTCTTTGGCGAGGTCGTAGTACAGGCGACCCGTGCACAGCAGGACGCGGGTGACCGCCGACGGGTCGGTGATCGTGGTGTCGCCGATGACGGGCTGGAAGGAACCCGAGGTGAACTCGTCGATGTGTGAGGCCGCGGCAGACAGGCGCAGCAGCTGCTTGGGCGTGAACGTGATGAGCGGCTTGCGCGGGCGCTTGTAGGCCTGGGTGCGCAGCATGTGGAAGTAATTCGCCGGCGTGGAGGGCTGGACGATCCACATGTTGTCCTGCGCGGCCAGCTGCAGGTAGCGCTCGATGCGTGCGCTTGAGTGGTCGGGCCCCTGGCCCTCGTAGCCGTGAGGCAGGAGCATGACCAGCGAGGAACGCTGGCCCCACTTCTGCTCCGCCGAGCAGACGAACTCGTCGATGACCGTCTGAGCGCCGTTCGCGAAGTCGCCGAACTGTGCCTCCCAGATGGTGAGGGTTTCGGGGCTCTCCAGCGAGTAGCCGTAGTCGAAAGCCAGCACGCCGTATTCGCTCAGCGGCGAGTTCCACACGTCGAAGCGCGCCTGGTTTTCCGTGAGGAATCGCAGGGGAGTGAACTCGCGGCCGTTGGAAGCGTCGTGCAGGACTGCATGGCGTTGGACGAAGGTCGCGCGAGCCACGTCCTCGCCGGATAGTCGCACGCTGGTGCCCTCCATGAGCAGGGTGCCAAACGCCAGGAGTTCTGCGAAGCCCCAGTCGATGGGCTTGTTGCCCAGCGCCATCTCGAGGCGGCGCTCGCACAGCTGACGCAGCTTCGGGTGGGGTTCGAAGCCGTCGGGGAAGCGGACGTGGGCGCGACCGATGCGGCGCAGCTGCTCGGCGGGGGCCGCCGACGTCCAGCCGATCATCATGCCGATGCCGGGCATCTGCGATTCCGGCATGGTCCACTCCTCGTCGCGAGACTCACCGGCCTCGCCGACGCCGGCGGTCAGTGCGGGGTCGTGTGTGCGGCTACCCGGGTTCACCTCGGACACTGAGGAGGCACCGCCCGCGCGGGTTTCATCCAGGATGCGCCCCAGTTCCGCCTCGTACTGGGCGATGGACTGGCGGGCCTCGTCCTCGGTGAGCTGACCGCGGCCCACGAGGCCGCGGATGTACACGGCGCGCGTGGAGGGGATGCGGTCGATGAGCGAGTACATGACGGGCTGAGTCATTGACGGGTCGTCGCCCTCGTTGTGGCCGCGGCGGCGGTAGCACACCATGTCGATGATGACGTCCTTGTGGAAGGCGTTGCGGTACTCGAAGGCCAGGTGTGCGCAGCGGATGACGGCCTCGGGGTCGTCCGCGTTCACGTGCAGGATCGGGACTTGCAGGCCCTTGGCCAGGTCGGTCGCGTATCCGGTGGAGCGGCCCTGCGTCGCGCCGGTCGTGAAGCCGATCTGGTTGTTGACGATGATGTGGATCGTGCCGCCGGTCTTGTAGCCCTCCAGCTGGGAGAGGTTGAGGGTCTCCTGGACGACGCCCTGGCCGATGAAGGCGGCGTCGCCGTGGATGAGGATCGGGATGATCGGCAGGTCCGGGTCGCCCAGGTGCTCCTGCTTGGCGCGCACGATGCCCTCCAGGATGCCGTCGGCGGCCTCCAGGTGCGAGGGGTTGGCGCCCATGTAGACCTTCGTGGCCAGGCCGTCGTCGAGGGAGTATACGCCCCAGGTGCCCAGGTGGTATTTGACGTCGCCGGAACCCTGAACGGAGTTAGGTATGTAGTTGCCCTCGAACTCGTCGAAGATTTGCGCATACGACTTGCCGGCGATGTTTGCCAGGACGTTGAGTCGGCCGCGGTGCGCCATGCCGATGGCGACCTCGTGGATGCCGGTGCGCGCCGAGTCGGCCAGGACGTGGTCGAGCAGCGGGATCAGGGACTCGCCGCCCTCGAGCGAGAAGCGCTTTTGTCCCATGAACTTGGTCTGGAGGAATTCCTCGAAGGCTTCGGCACGAATGAGGGTGTCCAGGATGTGGCGCTGCGCCTCGGGGGAGGGGGCCTTGTAGGGGCGCTCGATGCGGTGCTGGACCCAGGCGCGTTGCTCGGGGTCCTGGATGTGCATGTATTCGATGCCGACCGTGCGCGTATAGGTGTCGTGCAGGCGCGTGAGGATGTCGCGCAGCAGCATCTGGTCGGAGCCGCCGAAGCCGCCGGTGGGGAAGGGGCGGTCCAGGTCCCACACGCTCAGGCCGTAGGACGCGATGTCCAGGTCGGGGTGGCGGCGCACGCGGTAGGCCAGCGGGTCCGTGTCGGCGGCCAGGTGGCCGCGCGAGCGGTAGGCGTGGATGATCTCCGCGATGCGCGCGGGCTTACCCTTTTCGCGCTCAGGGTCGTATTCGTAGTCGGCTTCCCACGAGTAGGGGCGCGTGGGCACGTGCATGGACGTGAAGACGCGCTCGTAGAAGCCGTCGCGGCCCGACAGCTTCGCGTCGACGAGGCCCAGGAGGCGCCCGGAGGCAGCGCCCTGGATGATTCGGTGGTCGTAGGTGGAGGAGAAGTACATCGTCTTGCCGATGCCGAGGCTGGCCAGGCGCTTGGGGGAGACGCCGCGGAATTCCGCCGGGTAGTCGGTAGCACCCACGCCGATGATGAGCCCCTGGCCGACCACGAGGCGTGGCACGGAGGTGGTGGTGCCCAGCGTCCCGGGGTTGGTGAGGGTGACGGAGGCCCCCTGGAAGTCGGCGGTCGTCAGCGTCGCGTTGCGGGCGCGTGCAACCAGGTCCTGGTAGGCATCAACGAACTCGGAGAAGGTCAGCGTGTCGGCGTCATGGATGACGGGGACCTTCAGGGAGTGGTTCCCCTGCGCGTCAGCCACGTCGATGGCCAGGCCGAAGCCGATGTGCGCGAGCTGCTCAACGGCGGGCTTGCCGCCCTCAAGCGTGTAGCGCACGTTCAGGTCGGGCATCTCGCACAGTGCTTCGACCAGGGCGTAGCCGATGAGGTGTGTGAAGGAGACTTTGCCGCCGACGGTGCGTGCCAGGTGCGCGTTGATCAGGGCGCGGTTTTCGATGAGGAGCTTGGCGGGAATCTGGCGCTGGGAGGTGGCCGTGGGGATAGAGAGCGAGGCCTCCATGTGCTTGGCGGTCGCGCGCGCGGCGGACTTGAGGATGTGCAGCTCGTCCTGGGCGGGCGCTCCGTGGGAGCGGGTGAAGGCGGCGCGTCCGTGCGCTAGGCGCGTGTAGGGGCTAGTGGCCTCGGCGAGCGCGGCGGGCGGCGCGGGCGGCAGGTCGGAGCGGGTTACCGAGACGACGGGTGCGGTCGGGGGCGTGGAGTGTGCATGCTCCGCTTCCTCAATGTCGAGGGTGGGCGGGGTGACGCTCGCGGGTACCTCGGGGGCCTTCATCGACGAGGCCGGGGCTGCCTGCTCGGGTGCGCTGTCCTCGATAGCACCCTCCGGGATTGCGGGACGCTTGGCGCGCAGCTGCGGGGGAGCGGTCTCGGTCGCAAAGTAGGCGCGCCACGACGGATCGAGGAGCTGCGGATCGCGCTCGTACAGGTCGCGCATCTTTGCGAGGTACCACTGCGGGTCGGGCTGGGAAACTGTGTGGGTCGGCACGTATTCCTCCGTTTGACTCACGCCGCGCGTACGGGCTTGTATCGCGGCGACCATACCCGACAGATTCTACCGCTACGTGACAACCTTCACGAGACGTGGGAGACACTTGGCGATCATTTCAAGGGCCTTTGGTCCGGTATAGGGAGAGTGTTGACACAGAGCGGCGGTGTGTGGACGCGCACGTGGGGAGGACAGCCCGGGGCCGCTAAACTGGATGCATCATGGACTGCGACACTGTCGGCTTTTCTGCCGCTCTTTCCTGCCCCCTGCCCGCGCGTGTACCCGTGGCTCGCCCCGGCCTCGTCGAGAGGAGGCAGCGATGACGACCGTCCTTATGCTCCTCCTCGGCGTCGTTCTTACCGCCGGCACCTTCGTCTTCGTCTCCGCCGAATTCTCGCTTGTCGCTGTGGACCAGGCCGTCCTTGACAAGAAGGCGGACGAGGGGGACCGAGGAGCCGCATCCGTCCTGCGCGCCACCCGTACCCTGTCTACCCAGCTGTCGGGTGCCCAGGTGGGCATCACGCTGACCACGATCCTGCTCGGCTACACGACGCAGTCCGCGCTGGCGGACCTGCTGGTGGGATGGCTCGGCGCAGCCGGGCTGGCCTGGGGCCTGGCCACCGGCATCGCGGCCTTCGTCGCCGCCGCGGTCATTAACGTCTTCTCGATGCTCTTTGGTGAGCTTGTCCCCAAGAACCTCGCGCTGGCCCACCCGATGGCCACCGCCGTGCGTGTCGTCCCCTTCCAGATGGCCTTCACCGTGATCGCCCGCCCCATCATCTGGGTACTGGGCGGCACCGCGAACTGGGTGCTCGCCCGCATGGGCATCGAGCCGCAGGAAGAGATTTCGTCGGCGCGTTCCGCATCCGAGCTGGCGGCCCTCGTCGAGCACTCCGTCGAAGAAGGTACCTTCGACACGTCCACGGCCGACCTGTTCGTCAACACAATCCGCATGAGCACGCTCAGCGCCGCCGACGTTATGACCGACCGCGGGCGCCTGCACACCCTCGGCGAGCGCGACAGCGCCCAGGACGTGCTGGACCTCGCTCACGAAACCGGTCACTCCCGATTCCCCGTGATCGGCGATGACTCCGATGACATCCTAGGCCTGGTCTCCCTGCGTCGCGCGGTTGCCGTGCCCGCCGAGCGCCGCGCTGACGTGCCCGTCATCTCCTCCTCCCTCATGACCGACGCGCCCACCGTTCCCGAGACGGTGCCGATTGGCCCGCTCATGGTCCAACTGCGCGACGAGGGGTTGCAGATGGCCGTCGTCGTCGACGAATACGGCGGTGTGTCTGGCATTGTCACCCTCGAAGACGTCGTTGAAGAAATCGTCGGCGAGGTCTCCGACGAGCACGATCAGCGGCGTCTGGGCATCCGCCCGCGCCCCGACGGGACCTTCCTTGTGCCCGGGACGCTGCGTCCCGACGAACTCGCACGTCGCACAGACATCAACCTTCCCGAGGACGGCCCCTACGACACGATCGGCGGCCTCGTCATGAACGAGCTGGGCGACATCCCGTCCGTCGGCTCGCGCGTGAACGTTGACGGTGTCGGCATCGAGGTCACCCAGATGCAGGGCCGCAGGGTCGCACAGGTCGCGATCACCCCCGCGCCCGCTGACGAACCGGAGGTGGAGGCATGAGCGCCGGTATGGGCATTGCTATCACCGTCGCGCTGCTGGCGGTCAACGCGTTCTTCGTGGCCGGCGAGTTTGCGGTCACCTCAACGCGGCGCTCGCAGGTTGAGCCGCTCGCCGACGAAGGCGCGCGCGGTACACGAGATGCGCTCTACGCGCTGCAACACGTCTCCCTCATGCTCGCCATCTGCCAGCTGGGCGTCACGGTCGCCTCCACGACGCTGGGCGTCGTCGCCGAACCTGCGATTGCGCACCTCGTCGAGTCGCCGCTGGAACGCCTGGGCGCTCCCGAGGCGACCAGCCACGTCATCGGATTCGCAGCAGCCCTCATCATCGTGTTGTTCTGTCACGTCGTCTTCGGAGAAATGGTCCCGAAGAATATCTCGATCGCCGCGCCGGTACGGATGCTCCTCATCCTGGCCCCCATCCTCGTGCGCCTGGGCCACGTCCTGCGCCCCATCATCGAGGCCATGGACCATTTCGCGAACTGGTTCGTCCGTTTGTCGGGTTATGAGCCTCGCTCGGAGATTTCGGCCTCCTACACGGTCGAGGAGGTCGCCTCCATTGTCGTCGCATCCCAGGCCGAGGGTGTCCTCACCGACGAACTGGGGCTGCTCAGCGGCACCCTGGAATTCTCAGAAGAAACTGCGGGTTCGGCGATGGTGCCCCTGGCTGACCTCGTCGTCCTCACTGCGGGTGCTACCCCCGCCGACGTGGAGGAACGAGTCGCTCATACCGGCTACTCGCGTTTCCCGATTGCGGGCGAGGACGGTGCCATCGCCGGCTATGTCCACCTCAAGGATGTTCTGTACGCCTCCGGCGAGGAACGCACCCAGCCGATTACCCCGTGGCGCATCCGCCGCCTCGAGGCCGTCGCCTCCTCCGACCAGGTTGAAGACGCACTGCGCCACATGCAACGCACCGGCGTGCACTGTGCGCTCGTGCGCGACGAGGGCGTCCTCGTCGGTATCCTCTTCTTGGAGGATATCCTGGAACTTCTGGTCGGCGAAGTCCGCGACGCCCTCCAGCGACCCTAATGGCGAAGCGCCTGGCGCCGCCCGTGCGGGCATTGCTACAGTGGAACGGTCAGAAAACGAGAGGGGAATAGCGTGAGCAACATGGAGTGCCCGCTGCCCAAGCGGTCGCAGCTGCGCGCCGCGCGATCTCGGGCAGGTGATGAGGAAAAATACACCACCGCCGAGATCCCAGCCGATGTGGCCCCGACGCCCATGCAGCCAGTGGCCCCGGAACCCGTGCAACCAGTAGCCCCTGAACCCGTGCAGCGAGTAGCTCCTCCGCCGCGCGCCTACACGCCTCGCCAACCAAGCTTTGAGTCGGCGCTTCCTCCATCTGTTGAGCTACTTCCTCAGCCCATTGAGCGGCTCCCTCCATCTGTCGAGTTGCTTCCTCAGTCCGTTGAACAGATCCCCTCGTCCGTCGAGCGGCGCCCAAGGCTCAGCTTCGATCAGATCGCCTACGAATACGACGCGGCGTTTCCCGAGAAAGAAACATTTTTCGACGATGATGAGGATGCCTCGTCGGAAGAAACACCGGAGCGCAACGTCCATCCCGTCGGCTACCTGCTGCGCACACTCCTCGTTGTCGGCCTGGCGGGTTCAACAATCGTGGTCCCGATGACGGGCCGCGTCGGATCCGACTCCTCCCTGACAGTGCCTGTGCGTGTCTTCGGCTCCTCCACGGGCCGCGGCAGCTGGGCCTCCTCCCAGGTCCTGCCCGAGGCGATCTCACTCGACGCCACACTCACTGCCAACACGCGTGCGAAGGCCAAAGCACCCGTCACAGTCACCGGTTGCAAAGCCGGTGCTGGTGCCGACGGCAACCGCCACGTGAAGGTCCTGGCCGACACGGTCTACTGGCCGCTGGCCGAGGGAAGCTACACGATTACGTCGCCCTTCACGATGCGTATCTCGCCTGTTTCCGGTCAGCTCCTGGCCCACGAGGGCATTGACATGGCGGCACCCATGGACACGCCCATCACTGCTGTCTACGGCGGCGTGGTCGAAGAACTCGCCGAGAACTCCCACGCGGGTGCCTACGTGCAGATCAGGCACACCTTGCCCGACGGTACCGTCTTCCACTCGGCCTACCTACACCAGTACATGAACAAAATTACGGTCAAGCTCGGTGACACCGTCACCGCCGGCCAGGTTATCGGTGCCGTCGGAAGCAACGGCTGGTCGACCGGCCCTCACCTGCACTTCGAAATCCACGACGCCTCCGACACTCCAGTGGACCCGGAATCCTGGATGGCCGAACACAAGGCCATTTACCTCGGACAGGAGCCATGCTCATGATGCCCGTGACCATGCGTCAGGGACCCATCGTCTTCGCCCACCGTGGCGGCGGCGAGGAGGCCCCTGAGAACACGATGGCTGCCTTCACCCACGCCTACGCGTCCGGGCTTCGCCACATCGAAACCGACGCGCACCTGAGCGCGGACGGCGCAGTCGTGATCTGCCACGACGAAACCGTGGATCGTTGCTACGACGGCACCGGCGCGATCAACGACATGACGTGGCGGGAATTGTCCGCGCTGCGCCACCGCGACTCGGGTGAACCCATGCCGCTTCTTGCGCAGGTCCTGGAGGCCTTCCCGGACATGTACCTCAACATCGACGTGAAGGAACCGGGTGTCGAGGGACCGCTCTTGGACGTCGTTGCCGAACATGGTGCCGCCGGCCGCGTCCTGGTCGCCTCCTTCTCAGAACCGCGCCTGCGTGCCGTGCGCGACATGGCTGCCTCCGACCCCGCCCGCGCCGTCGCAACGTCGCTGGGCACCGAGGCCGTGGTGCGCCTCGTGGGTGCCGCAAAGAGCGCCACGAACCCCGCCTGGTGGCACGTGCCCGGCCCGCGCCAGGGTGTCATCGCCGCCCAGGTGCCCATGTACCAGGGGCCCATCCGCGTTGTTGACGAGCGTTTCGTGGCCACCGCTCACACCCTGGGACTGGCCGTGCACGTGTGGACCATCAACACGGTGGCCGACATTCTGCGGCTCCTCGAAGTCGGTGTCGACGGCATCATCACCGACCGTCCCTCCTTCGTACGCGACTTCCTCGACCAGCGCGGCCTGTGGACACAGCCTCCAGCTCCGGGCGTTGGAGCGCACCCGATGCCGAGGGATTGACCCGTGCTCCCGTGACCGCTCCTTTCCGCGCCGGATGCTCCGGTTGCGTGGCGCGGGCCGAGCCGCCGGAGCATCCGTCGGGCCGCTCAGGGGCATCGCGAGGCGGGGAGCGGAGTAACCCATGAATGACACCATCGTGATCGCGCTGTGCCTGGCCGGCCTGTGGGTCCTCCTCGTCGGGCTGCTCCTCGTTGAGACGAGGTCGGACTCCTGGATCGGGGTCGCGTGGCGCAACGCGGACATCACCAGCCAAGTCAGCAAGAACGCTCGCGCGGTCTGTATTCCGGCCCTCATCTGCCTGTCCTACTTGGTTCTCTACGTCAAAGCGGCCGCTTCCTGGGGTGCCTCCGACAGGGCGCTGTTTGGCCTGAACGTCCTCACGTACGTCACCGCTGCGGTGATGGTCGCAGGATTGACGCCACTTCGATTCCCCGACGACTGGTACCCCCAGTACCCCGATCCTTTGAGTGAACCATGGACGGGGGACAACAACGAGGATGAGTCCGCCTAGGCGTGTCACGTACATGCAGAGGGGGCGGAGCCGCGTGGCTCCGCCCCCTCAACACGTCCGTTAGGACCACTGGCTTACTCGTTGCCGCTGAAGTCGGCCACGGCCTCGTCCAACCCCGCGCGACGGATGCGCACGAGCGCGAGGAACACCAGGCCAGCGGCCAGGGCGATGCCGAGGCCTCGAACGAGCAAGGACTCGCCCACGAAGATCATCGCCATGGCGGCCAGGACGGGCACCAGCAGCGTGAACGCGTAGCCGATGTAGCGGCCAAACGACGGCATGGGCACGCCGTCAGACTCGGCGACCGACTTGACCATAAAGTTCGGGCCGTTACCGATGTACGTGATCGCGCCACAGAACACGGCACCCAGCGAAATCGGAATCAGGTAGTACTCGGGCACGCCCGCGATCAGGGTTCCCTCGCCGCCGGATGCCTTCGCCATCTCGAAGAACGTCATGTACGTCGGGGCGTTATCCAGGATCGAGGACAGGCCGCCCGTGAACACGAAGTACGTCATGCGGGTCAGCGGCAGCGACGGGGCGATCTGCTCCAGGTAGCGCAGCGCCGGCGCCATCGTCGAGAAGATGCCGATGAACAGGGTCGCGACCTCCATGATCGGGCCCCACGTGAACGCGTTCTCCTCGAAGCGCACTTTCTTGTCTGACAGCTTGTAGGACAGGCCCGCGACCGCGAACATGATGACTTCGCGCCACGGTACCAGGTCAACCCACGAGTGGACGTGGCCCTCGGCCAGCGCCTCGCCGTCCCAGGACGGAGCAAAAGCGACGGACAGGATGATGATCGCGAAGAACAGCAGGTTGATCTTTCCGTGCAGACGCAGGGGCTTGACCTCGCGGTCGTCGGCCTCGATGGAGGAGGTGTCCTCGGACGCGTAGCGCACGCGGTCAATCGAGTAGTACGTGAGGAGCAGCAGCGCCAGAGTAAACAGCCACTCCTTCCACAGCGCAAACGTCCACGCGAAGGGCACACCGTGCAGGTAGCCGAGGAACAGCGGCGGATCGCCGAGCGGAGTCAGTATGCCGCCACAGTTCGCCACAATGAAGATCGTGAACA
>CAUTDS010000015.1:0-44745 GCA_963537175.1 uncultured Actinomycetes bacterium | reverse complement strand
CCATCTCACGCGCGTTCTTGACGGCGCGAGCAATCTTGCGCTGCTCCTGGGTGGAAACACCGGTCACGCGGCGGGCGCGGATCTTGCCGCGGTCCGAGATGAACTTACGCAGCAGAGCGGTGTCCTTGTAGTCGATCTTTTCGATCTTGGCCGACTTCAGCGGGTTGGCCTTCTTCTTGATGGGCTTGTTGCGAAGTTGGGGCTTCGCCATGATGGTCTCCTAGTGAATCCGGGCGGACTGTGCCGCCCCAAGCGTGTTGTCTTCGACGTGGCGCTTTCCGGCGTAGGTGCCGGGGCGCGCGACTTTAGAACGGGGGCTCGTCGCCGAAGGAGGTGGCGCCGCCAGCGGGGGCGGAGCGCCACGGGTCCTCGGGGGAGCCGCCGGTCGGTGCGCCGTAGTTGGCGCCACCCTGGCCGTATCCACCCTGGCCGCCGCCGTAACCGCCGCCCTGCTGGGGCGCGCCCTGCTGGCCGCGGTTGTCGGACTGGTAGCCGCCGCCACCGGAGGGGGCGGTGCGGGTGACCTGCGCGCGTGCGCGGCGCAGGGAGGGGCCGACCTCGTCGACCTGCAGCTCAACGACCGTGCGACGTTCACCCTGCTGGGTGTCGTACGAGCGCTGGGTGAGGCGACCCTGAACGATGACGCGCATGCCCTTACGCAGCGACTCGGCGACGTTCTCAGCGGTCTCGCGCCACACGGAGCAGCGCATGAAGAGGGTGTCGCCGTCGCGCCACTCACCGGCGTTACGGTCGTAGGTTCGGGGGGTGGAGGCCACCGTGAAATCGGCGACCGCGGCGCCGGACTGCGTCCAACGCAGTTCGGGGTCAGCGGTCAGGTTACCGATGACAGTGATGACGGTATCTCCGGCCATGTCGGCTCCTCGGGCTTAGAGGGTGTGGTGTCGGCTCAGTGAGCGTCGGGGCGCAGGAGCTTCGTACGGAGAATGGTCTCGTCGATGCCCATGCGGCGGTTGATCTCGAGAGCGACCTCGGGGGTCGTGGTCATGTCGATGACGACGTAGATGCCCTCAGAACGCTTGAGGATGTCGTAAGCAAGGCGGCGCTTGCCCCAGACGTCAACGTTCTCGACGGATCCGCCGTTGGCAGCCACGGGTGCCAGGTACTTCTCCATCATGGGGGCGACGGTGCGCTCGTCGATCGAAGGATCGAGGATCACCATCAGTTCGTAGTTACGCACGTTGGTTCCCACCTCCTATGGTCTTTACGGTCACGGACGGTCCGTGACAGGAGGGCGTTGCGTATGGCCCGTGAGGGCCTGCTGGACCGGCCGCGGGTGCGGATAGTCCAGCTACCCACTTTACACGGGTGGCAGCGTCTTCGCTAGGGCGTTTCCGGTCACGATTGGGTTCCTCGGGACGAGGCCTGGGCCAGCCCCGCCGGGATGCCGAACCCCGCGCGAAACCGGGGGTGGGGGCGAGGCCGGCCCCGGCCTCGTCGATCGGCTACAGAGAGCGGGCGCCGAGCCCGTTGGTGAGGGCCCGCATGCCGGTGTAGACGGCCGAGTAGGCGAGCCAGACCATCGCGAGGGCCAGCGAGGGGCGCGCAGTGAGCGAGGTGGAGTGGGCGATGACCCACAGGAGGGGCGCGTAGACGACCAGGTTGATGATTCCGGCGATCGCCAGGTAGCGGCCTCGGCCCGCGCCGATGAGGACGCCGTCGAGGAGGAAGACGTAGCCGGCGACCGGCTGGAAGAGGGCGCCCACGATGATGGCGACGGTCGCGTAGTCGATGACGGTCTGGTCGTTCGTGAAGATGCGGGTGATCCAGGGCGCGGTGATCGCTAGGACGACGCCGACGGCGACGCCGAAGCCGATGCCCCAGCGCGCCAGGGTGCGCAGAAGGGGGCGCATGGCGCCGCGCTCGCCCGTGCCGGTCGTGAACCCGGCGAGCGCCTGGGCGGCGATCGCGAGCGCGTCGAGCACGTAAGCGGCGAACGTCCACAGGGTCCACACGATCTGGTGGGCGGCCAGGGCCTGGGTGGAGATCGCGGTGACCGCGCTCAGGGTCGCCAGGAGCGCGACGCGCAGCGCGAGGGTACGCACGAGCAGAGGCGCCCCCTCGAGCGCCGCGCCGAACAGGCCAGACGTGGAGGGGCGCAGGCTCACGCCCTCGCGGCGGGCGGCGCGCACGATCATCCACCCGAGGAAGGCCGCCATGAGGGTTTGCGTAATCGCGGTGCCCAGGCCGGAACCCGCCACCCCCAGGTCGAGGGGGTACATGAGCCCCCAGTTGGCCACCGCGTTGAAGGCCGCGCCCACGGACGCCGCGACCAGGGGAGTGCGCGTGTCCTGCAACCCGCGCAGGGTGCCGGTGGCCGCCAGGACGACGAACATGCCGACGAGGCCGGGCGCGGAGGCGCGCAGGTAGGCCAGGGCGTGCGGCATCGTCGCCGCGTCTGCCCCGAGCCAGGTCAGCAGGGGAGAGGCGAAGACGGCCAGGAGGATCGCGGCGAGGGCGCCGAGGCCTCCCGCCAGCCACATGGCCTCGACTCCCGAGCGGATCGCAAGGTCGCGCCGCCCGGCCCCCAGGTGGCGCCCCGCCAGGGAGGTCGTCGAGTAGGCGAGGAAGATGAAGAGCCCGACCGCCGTGTTCAGCACGGTCGACGCGATGCCCAGGCCCGCCAGCTGTGGGGTGCCCAGGTGTCCGACCATCGTGGAGTCGATGACGGTGAACAGAGGCTCCGCGATGAGCGCGCCCAGGGAGGGCAGCGCGAGCGCCAGGATCATCCGCGTGGTGATCGTCGGGGTCGACGAGGCCGGGGCCTCCTCGCGCTTGGCGGGCGAGGTTGGGTCGCCGGGTCCCTGTGTGCTCGTCATGACACTCCGATTCTTTTCCACAATGTGTGCACAGGCCTGTGGAAAGCCGTGCATTGGGAAATTCTAGACGGCCCAATGAATGACAATGATGTGACTGTGATGAGGATATCTGCCCTGACAGATCGGTCATTTCGCGTTGTGCACAGGCGTCGTCGGCGTTGTGCACAGGTTATCCACAATATGTGCACATGCCCGTGCACAGCGTCGGTCGCGCAATCGCCTACAACGCGTTAGTCTTCGCCTGAAGGCTCTCTATCCACAGGGCCCCGGGCCGCGCTCGCGGCACTCAGCCCAGCCCCGGCCTCGTCCCTACACGCCCGCGCACCCGAGAGGATCACGATGTCCGACGACCAGTTCGACCGCGTCCCGCCGCAGGACATCGACGCGGAGATGAGCGTCCTCGGATCGATGATGCTGACGACCGAGGCCGCCAACGTCGTCTCCGAGATGCTGCGCGGGCAGGACTTCTACCAGCCCAGCCACGAAACCATCTTCGACACCATCGTCGAACTCAACGGCCGCGCGGAACCCGCCGACGCGATCACCGTCGCCGGCGAACTCAAGCGCGCGGGCGTCCTGTCGAAGGTGGGCGGCGCCGCCTACCTGCACACCCTCATCGCCTCCGTGCCCACCGCCGCGAACGCCGCCTACTACGCGCGCATCGTGCGCGAACGCGCCATCATGCGCCGCCTCGTCACCGCGGGCACGCGCGTCGTCCAGCTCGGATACGCGGACGCCGGAGGCGACGTCGACGAGATCGTCGACCAGGCCCAGGCCGAGGTCTACGCCGTCTCCGACGGGCGCGAAACCACCGACTACGTCTCCATGACGCAGATGAGCTCCGACATCCTCAACGCGCTCGAAGACATCGAGAAGAACCAGGGCAAGCTCAACGGCGTGCCCACCGGCTTCACCGACCTCGACGAGCTCACCCAGGGCCTGCACGGCGGCCAGATGATCATCGTCGCCGCCCGACCCGCCATGGGTAAGTCCACGCTCGCCCTGGATTTCTGCCGCTCAGCGTCCATGAAGCACGGCATCACCTCGCTGATCTTCTCCCTGGAAATGAGCTCGCAGGAAATCGCGATGCGCATGCTCTCCGCCGAATCCGGCGTGCGCCTGTCCAAGATGCAGGCCGGCAAGATGAGCGACGTCGACTGGCGCAAGGTCGCCGAAACCACCTCGCGCATGAGCGAGGCACCCCTGTACGTCGACGACTCCGCGAACATCACCATCTCCGAGATCCGATCCAAGTGCCGCCGCCTCAAGCAGCAGGAAAACCTGGGCCTCGTCGTCATCGACTACCTCCAGCTCATGACGAGCGGCCGCCAGGTCGAGTCGCGTCAGCAGGAAGTCTCCGCGATGTCGCGAAACCTCAAGCTCCTAGCCAAGGACCTCGACATCCCGGTCATCGCCGTTGCGCAGCTGAACCGTAACTCCGAGGGCCGCACCGACCGCAAGCCCATGATGAGCGACCTGCGTGAGTCCGGCTCGCTCGAGCAGGACGCCGACATCATCATCCTGCTGCACCGCCCCGACTACTACGACAAGGAAGACCGCCCCGGCGAGGCCGACATCATCGTCGCCAAGCACCGTGCGGGCGCTACCGCGACCGTCACCGCCCTCTTCCAGGGCGACATGGCGCGCTTCGTCAACTACACGGGACGCCCCGAGCCCGGGGGCGGAGAGTAAGGCCGGTTTGCCTGGGCCCCGGTGGTGCTTGCGGCTCCGCTGGTGTTGTGGGCGCCGGAGGGCCCGGCCGCCCGCGAGGCTAGGCGCCCTCACTTCGTTCGGTGCCTCGCCTCGAAGCCCGCCCGTGCCCTCCGGACCCTCCGGCGCCCTCCTCACCGGCGGCGCCTGGTTGCTGATGCGTGGCCCGGTGTGTGTTGTTACAAACGTCGTCAATCCGAGGTGTTTTTCGTGTGGATTTCTGATCCGTTGTTACAAACGTCGTCAATCCATCGGCTTTTTGGCTGAAAATGGTGGTTTTTTGGCTTAGATTGACGACGTTTGTAACAGGGGTCCTCGCGAGGCGATGTGAATTGCGTTGGTTTGACGACGTTTGTAACGTCGGCCGCCCGCTGGTCGCTCGGCCAGGCCCCGCCATAGCCCGCGGGCATCACAAATCTCTCGCGTGAAACCGGTGTCGCCTTTGCTCGCTCGTGCGCGTGTGGGGTTGAAACCGACATCGCCTTTGCGGGTGAGAAATGGGTGTTTTTCGTGCGTTTTTTGGTTGCAGAGGTGCCACCGGTTTCAATGGTTGCTGTTCAGGGGCGTGCAAAGGCGATGCCGGTTTCATGCCGGCCTACATCAGTGGCTGCAGAGGTGTCATTGGTTTCAACGTCGCCATGTCGCTGCGCCCTGTGCGCGAAAAAGTTCGCCCAGCGCGCTGAAAACACCACAATTTTGGCGTTTTTGGGCTTGCTGGGCGAGTTTGTTCGCGGAAGTGCTGCTGGAGGGGCAGTGCTGGGGGAGTTCGCGGATAGGCCGCTGGACGCCCCGTGATGGGCGAACTGTTTCGCCGTCACTACGGCGCCCACTCACGGCCTTGCTGTTGGAGGGGCTGCGCTGGGCGAACTTTGTCGCGGATCACCGATGCTGTGGGCGATCCTCGCAGGCCCGACGTGCCCGACGGACCCGCCGTGCCCAGCGCGCCCGCCAGCCTTAGTCCTGGTGCCCCGCGCGTGCCAGGCGCTTGGCGCGAATGGAGCCGACCAGCCAGTCGGCGCTCAGGCAGCCCAGCGCCACCCACACGACGCCCATCGCGATCCAGCGGAATGTCGGAACGGTCTCGTGGAAGATGAACACGGCGACGAGCAGCTGCAGGGTGGGCCCCAGGTACTGCAGGAAGCCCATCGTTCCCAGGGTGAGGCCCCTTGCCGCCGAGGCGAACATGATGAGCGGGATCATCGTCAACGCGCCCGCGCCCACCAGGAGCGCGAGGTGAACGGGCCACGAAAACCCGGAGCCGTCGGAAGATGCGATGGCGTGGAAAGACGTGGAGGATGTGGCCGCCAGGTAGGCGTAGTAGCCGAGCAGGATGGGTGAGACCGCAGCCGTCTCGATCGCCATGCCCGCGAGGGGGTCGACGCGCGCGGCCACGTCCTTCTTGACGAGGGAATACAAGCCGAACGTCAGAGCGAGCGTGAGCGAGACGATCGGGACAGCGCGCTGGCCGATCACGAGGATGATGACGGCGACGACGCCGAGGGCCAGGGCCACCTTCTGGATCGGGGTGACGCGCTCGCGCAGCACGATGAGGCCCAGTGCGATCGTCACGAGGGGGTTGATGAAGTAGCCGACCGCCGCGTCGGTCGTGTGGCCGGCGAGGATCGCGTACACGTACACCGACCAGTTAACGACAACGAGCGCGCCCGCGACCGCGAGGCGCCACAGGGCTCCCCGGTCGGCGATGAGCGCGCGGATCTTTCCCAGCGAACGCGTCAGGGCGAGCGCGACCAGGCAGAAGAACAGGCCCCACACCGCGCGGTGGACGATCACCTCGACGGCGCCGGCGGGGGAGAGCAGCGAGAAGTACAGGGGGAAGAATCCCCAGATCACGTAGCAGGAAATGCCGAGGGCGAGTGCGCGTGGATCGTTCTTCTGGGTGCTCATGCACCCAGTGTATGAACATCGCGGGGGCAGACGCCGCCGCGGGAACGGCTGTGATCACCTGGCGAGAAAGCGTGAGCGGCCACGTCGTCCCCCGATACCAGGGTGGTTTCGTCGATGCCGAGGACCACGCCGAGGGCCTCGAGGTAGCGTTCCTGCTGGCTTTCCTCGCCGGCCCGGCGCGCCATGACGGTCGGGTTGTGGATGAGGCGCGCCGCCAGGTGGCGCAGCGCTCGGGCCGCCTCCTCGGTCGAGAGGGGGGCCTCGCCGAGGCGATCGATCTCCTCCTCAACGATGCGGAAGACGCGTGAGCGCAGGTGCCGCACGACCGGGTCCATGGATCGCGCGCCGAGGCCGCGCTCGAAGGAGGAGACCTCCTCGTCGATGATGGCGCGAGCGCGCGTGAGCGCGTCAGCATCGGCTGCCGGGACCGAGGCCTGGATGGTCGGCAGGTCGATGAGCATCACGTTCGACAGTGAGGCGACAGAGCTTTCGGTGTCGCGCATGAGCGCGAGGTCCAGGACCACGGTGGTCCCGGATGCCGCGGCCATGTCTCGCGTCAGGACAGGGCTTCCCAGCCCGCGGCATGTCACGACGAGGTCGGCGCGCTCTAGGGCGGTGGGAAGATCGGCGGCGCTGACCCAGCCGATGCCTCGTCCCTGGGCAAATTCACGGGCGCGCCCAGACGTCGAGTAGACGGACACGTCCGATGCGCCGAGCGCGTGCAGGGCGCTGACGCTTGCGCCCGCGTATGCGCCCGTGCCGACGATGAGCACGCGCGCGTCCGCCCACGGTCCCAGGTGAGCCGCAGCCATGTCGAGGCCGACGGCGACGACGGATCGTCCAGCCCCGGCCAGTCCGGTCTCTGTCGCGACGCGGCGGGAGGTCGCCGATGCTCGCTCGGCGGCGCGCCCCAGGTCGCAGCTGAGGGTCCCGTCCTCCCAGGCTGTGCGCGCGGCGCGGCGCATCTGCCCGGCGATTTCGCGCTCGCCGATGACCATGGATTCCAGTCCCGCCGCCGTCGAAAACAGATCGACGAGGCCGTCGTGACCCCACAGGTGACGCAGGCGCACGTCCTGGCGCGGGGTGTGCGAGGCGGTCGCGAGCTCGCGCTCCACCGTGTCCTTGATCGTGTGGGGATCGGCCGAGGCAGGGGCGTCGACGTAGATAGTGACCCGATTGCAGGTGCGCAGGACCATGACTCCGCGCGCGTGCGGCATCGAGCGCATGAGGGTAGGACCCAGGTCGGCAGCGCCGGAGAGTCGGGCGATGTCATCGAGGGGGGTGTAGCGGTGGTCCGCGGAGAGCACATGAATAGTCACAACGCGTCCATTTAAGGGCACGTGGGTGGCGCGAGCAGCGCTGGAAACCCATTAATGTTGGTGACGCCGTGTCATTTCGGAATATGCGTGAAATAAATGGCTCCATCCCGCGGATAAATGGGCATAAAGACGCGTAAAACTGCCCAATTGCGACGTGTGAGAAATTGTCTTGAACTAGACTGGAAAGCGACGGAAATGCGCGAATTAACGCACGAAAACATCATTAAATTAAGGGAGATACATGGCGACGCCCCCGCTGATCGCCGCCCTGACCGGGCAGCGCGCGTCCACCCCCGTGTGGTTCATGCGTCAGGCTGGACGCTCGCTGCCTGAGTACCGTGAGCTGCGCGCCGCTGTTGGCCTGCCCATGCTCGAGGCCTGCCTGCGCCCCGACGTGGCCGCCGAGGCGACGGTGCAGCCCGTGCGACGCCACGGCGTGGACGCGGGCATCTTCTTTTCGGACATCATGGTCCCCCTGCGCCTGGCCGGGGTGGGAGTCGAGATTGAGCCCGGCGTCGGCCCGGTCCTCGATCATCCCTATCGCACGCGCGAGAGTATCGATGAGCTCCTGAGCCATCGTTACGGGGAGGGGTCCTGGACCGATTCCGCCGGGCGTACGCGCGACTGCGCCGAGGGCGCCCAGTCCGTGCGCGATGGGGTCGCAACGGCAGTGCGCGAGCTGGGCTCCACGCCGCTCATCGGATTCGGCGGTGCCCCCTTCACCCTGGCCGCGTACATGGTCGAGGGGCGTCCCTCGCGCGATCACATGGCTGCACGCGCGCTCGCGGCGTCTGACCCGGGCGCATGGGATGCTCTCATGACCTGGTGCGCTCGGGTGAGCGCCGACTTTATCACCGCTCAGATCGATGCTGGGGCCAGCGCCGCCCAGCTCTTCGACTCGTGGGTGGGGTCTCTCTCGCCTCGTACCTATCGGGAGTCCGTCGCGCCGTATTCGCGCATGGTCGCACAGCGCGTCGCCGGCGCTGTCAGCCCGGTGACGGGCGAGCGCGCCCCGCTCATTCATTTCGGGACGGGCAGTGCGCCGATCCTGTCCGACATGGCCGAGGTCGGTGCGCACTGCGTGGGCGTGGACTGGAAGACGGACCTGTCGTGGGCCATCGAGCAGGTGCCCGGAAAGGCCGTGCAGGGGAATTTGGACCCCGCGCTACTGCAGGCTCCATGGCACGTTATCGAACAGGCTGTTCGGCATATTCTCGACGCTGGGCACTCCGCCCCCGGCCACGTCTTCAACCTTGGGCATGGCGTGCCACCCACGACCGACCCCGACGTGCTGACGCGCATCGTGGAGCTGGTGCACGAGCTGGGTGACGCCCGATGAATCCCCGCTTGGCCATCCCCACCCACCCCGGAGCGGTCGTCGTCGGCGGAGGTATCGCCGGCCTCGTGAGTGCGTGGGAACTGGCCCGTGCGGGCGTGCGCCCCCTCCTCGTCGAGGCCCGTGGCTACCTGGGAGGCCTCATCGCCCGCGGCGCGGTCGGCGGGGCAACCGTGGACCTGGGCGCGGAGACATACGTCGTGCGCGGCACCGACACCTCGTCGATCGTGGAGGCCCTGGGGCTGACCTCGGTTGAGCCCGCCGGATCGGGCGCCCGCCTGTACGCCCCCGCGTTGAACGGCGGCTGGGAGCTGCGCCCCTTCCTGCGCGACTCGTTCCTGGGAATCCCGGCCCACCCGGACGCGCCCGACTGCACTCACGTGCTTGGCGAGGCCGGCGTGCGTCGCGCCCTTGAGGATCAGTCGATGGGCGGCGACGTCGGCATGGACGAGGCCGGGGAGACTCTGGCCGGTTTCGTGACCGCGCGCATAGGGGAGGCTGTGCTGGAGCGCTCGGTGCGGCCGATCATCGCGGGCATCTACACTGCCGACCCCGCCATGCTGGCGACCGACACGGTCGCCCCCGGCCTGCGCGCCGAGACTGCCCGTCACGGGTCCCTGGCCGCTGCGGTCGCGGCACGCCTGGCCGCCGCCGGATCGCGCCGCACCCCCGAAGCCTGCGTCGAGGGTGGAATGTTTGTCCTCGTCGACGCGCTGCGAGCCGCCATCGAAGAGGCCGGGGGAACCGTCCTGACCCGCACGGGCGCGTTCGCGATGGCTCGATCGGCCACGGGCTGGACCCTCGAGTGCGGGCCCACCAAGCCCGGGCCGACCCCCGGAGCCGAACCCGTGCCGAGCGGGCCGGGCGTGAGCGTCACGACGGAGCGCCTCGTCCTCGCCTGCAGCGCCAGCGCCGCCCTGCGCCTGTTGACGCAGGCGCGCATCCCCGGCCTCGTGCCCGATGTGAGTGTTCCCGAGGGCGCACCCATCGCGCGCCTCACCCTGGCCGTCCACGCCCCCGAGCTGGATGACGCGCCCGTCTCCCAGGGCCTCCTGGTCGCGCCCGCACCCGCCGACGAGCGGCCGGTGGCAGCCAAGGCGCTGTCGCACCTCACCGTAAAGTGGCCCTGGCTTGCCGACCAGCTCCCGCCCCACACGCACCTGCTGCGCCTGTCATACGGGCGCCTCGGCGAGGCCGAACCCGCCGTCACCGTCGAGGGGGCCCTGCGCGACATCCGCACGCTCACCGGCGTCACCATCGCCGCCGATGCCGTCACCGACCACCTGCTCGCCCGATGGAACGGCACGCTCCCGCCCCTGCCCCCCGAGTATCGCGCCCGCGTGAGAGCGCTCGAGGAACAGGTGCGTCCCCTGGGAGGTGTGGCACTCACGGGCGCCTGGGTCGCCGGAACCGGCATCGCCGCCGTCGTCACACACGCCCGAGCGGGCGCGAAAGGACTGCTATGACCACGCGTGCATTCGTTCTGGGAACCAGGGGATCGCGCCTGGCGCTCGCCCAATCCACCACCGTCGCGCGGGCGATCGAGGAGGCCGGGGCTCGCCTCGGCGAGGACGTGCGCGTCGAGCTGGAGGTCGTGCGCACGCACGGCGACGTGTCCGCGGCGCCTCTGGCCGCGCTCGGCGGCGTTGGCGTCTTTGCCGCGCAGCTGCGGCTCGCGCTCCTTGGGGGAGAGTGCGACCTGGCCGTCCACTCCTTCAAGGACCTGCCCACCGCCCCCACGCCGGGGCTGCGCATCGCCGTCGTTCCCCAGCGCGAAGACCCTCGCGATGCCCTGTGCGCGGCCGACGGGGCGACGCTGTCATCGCTGCCCGCGGGCGCGCTCGTCGGCACGGGCTCACCCAGGCGCGCCGCCCAGGTGCTCGCCGCGCGCCCCGACCTGCGCGTATGCGACCTGCGCGGCAACGTCCCCACGAGGCTTTCGCGCGTGCGCGGCATCGACCTGGGCACCGACGCGGGCACCGCTCCCTCGGCCCTCGGCACGGGCGAGCACCTCGACGCGGTCGTCCTCGCCCTCGCTGGGCTGCGACGCATCGGCCTCGACGCCCACGCCACCGACGTGCTCGACCCAGCCATCATGATGCCCGCACCCTCGCAGGGCGCCCTCGCCATCGAAACGCGCGACGAGGACGACCCCCTCCTGCGCGCCCTCCTGGATGCCCTCAACCATCGGCCGACCGCGCTTGCGGCCAGCGCCGAGCGCGCCGTCCTCTCCGCCCTCGGAGCGGGGTGCGCGGCGCCGGTGGGTGCGTGCGCCCGCGTGGACGAGGCCTCCTCGGCCCTCCTGCTTGACGCGCGCGTGATGAGCGTCGACGGGCGTGAGCGGGTCGAGGCGAGTGGTGCGCTCGAGCTCACGGATTCGGTTGGTCGCGGCGAGGCCGCCCGCCTCGGCGAGGACGTGGCGCGCCAGCTGCTCGCGCGTGGCGCCGCCGAGGTCACCGACCTGGGGGCGACGAAAACGTCGAGGCGCCCCTCGTGAACGAACCCCACGTGAGCGCACCCCTCGTGAGTGCCCCCCACGCGAGCGCACCCCTGAACGGGCGGCGGATCCTCCTGACCCGAGCCAAGCCCGATGACGCCATCGCGCGTGCCCTGCGCCTCGCCGGGGCGCAGGTGGATACTCTCGCCCTCACCGTGTCGACGCCGCTGGACTCCGCGCAGCTCGACGCGGCGCGCGACCGGCTGGCTCACGGCGCGTACGCGTGGGTCGTTTTGTCCTCATGGAGGGCCGCGCGGGCCGTTGCGCACGCCCTGCCGCGGGCGCGCTCGCACGGTACGCGCATCGCCGCCGTCGGAGCGGCCACCGCCCAATGGACCAGCGACCACGCGGGCGTGAGCGCCGACCTGACCGGCGCCGGGTCCGCCGCCGCCCTGCTGGAGTGCTTCCCCGCCCCGCCCTCTGGCGAGTGCTCGATCCTCATTCCCCGGTCGGCGATTGCGCCCGATACCCTGCCAGAAGGGCTACGCGCCCTCGGCTGGAGCGTCGAGGCCGTCGATGCCTACACCACTCTCCCCGCGGGCACCGGCGATATTGACGCCGATATCGCGGGGAATTTCCGCGCGGGGTACTACGACGCCACGGTGCTCACCGCGTCCTCCCAGGCGCGCGCCCTCCCCCCGGTCCTCGGGCTGCCGCCCCCCACAACCCGGGTCGTGACCATCGGCGCGCCCACCGCGCTCACCGCCGGGCGTCAGGGGATCGCGGTCGCGGCCCGCTCCTCGTCCCCCACGCCCGATGCCATTGTCCGCGCCCTCATCGACGCCCTCGACCGCCGCGTCCAAGCCGACGCACCTGAAGAAAGAGACTCATGACTACCGTCCCCGAATCCGTTACCTCCTACCTCGCCGAGGCCGGGGTGGATGGCGCCCCGATCCCGACGATTCGCCCGCGCCGCCTGCGCTCGACCCCCGCGATGCGCGCCCTCGTACGCGAAACCCACGTCGATCCGGCCAAGCTCATCTGGCCCGTTTTCGTGCGCGACGACATTGACGCACCCCGCGAAATCGCTGCAATGCCGGGCCAGTACCAGCACACGATCGACTCGCTGCGCCGAGCCGCAGCCGAGGCCGCCGAAGCGGGCGTGGGTGCCATCGACCTGTTCGGCGTGCCCGCCCGCCGCGACGCGATCGGCTCCCAGGCGTGGGCGGAGGACGGGATCCTCAACCGTGGCCTCGCCGCCGTGCGCGCCGAGGTCGGCGACGCCCTCGTCGTGTGCGCGGACACCTGCCTGGACGAGTTCACCGACCACGGGCACTGCGGCCTCCTCGATTCCGAAGGCGGCGTGGACAACGACGCGACCCTGCCGCTCTACCAGGCGATGGCGATTTCTCAGGCTCGCGCGGGCGCACACATGGTCTCGCCCTCGGGCATGATGGACGGCCAGGTCGCCGCGATCCGGGTCGCCCTCGACCAGGCGGGATACGCTGACGTCGCCATCCTCGCGTACTCCGCGAAGTACGCGTCCGCCTACTTTGGGCCCTTCCGCGAAGCTGTCGGATCCACTCTCAAGGGCGACCGACGCACCTACCAGCAGGACCCCGCGAACCGGCGCGAGGGCCTTTTCGAGGCGCTGCTCGACGCGGCCGAGGGCGCCGACATGCTCATGGTCAAGCCCGCCGGCCCCTACCTGGACGTGCTGGCCGACGTGGCCGCCGCATCCGATATTCCGGTCGCCGCCTACCAGGTATCCGGCGAGTACGCGATGGTCGAGGCCGCCGCCGCCAACGGGTGGATTGACCGCACCCGCGTCATTGACGAATCCCTGACCGGCATCTTCCGGGCGGGAGCCGACTCCGTCCTCACCTACTGGGCCCTCGAGGTCGCCCGCCGGGCCCGCTGAGCGCGCATCCTCGCACCGCATCCCTCCTACTTCTGATGAAGGTAGAAATGACCACTAACGAAACCGCATTCTCCCAAGCAAAATCTGTGATCCCCGGCGGAGTCGACTCGCCCGTGCGCGCCTTCGGCGGCGTCGGCGGCACCCCGCGCTTCATCGCGAGCGCGAGCGGTGCTCGTGTCACCGACGTGGAGGGCCGCTCCTACGTGGACCTGGTCGGGTCATGGGGCCCGGCGCTGCTCGGCCACGCGCACCCCGAGGTGGTCGCCGCCGTTCAGGAGGCCGCCTCGCGTGGCCTGTCCTTCGGCGCACCCACCGAAACTGAGACGGCGCTGGCCAGCGCCGTGCGCGAGCGCGTGCCCTTCGCGCAGCGCGTCCGCTTCGTGTCGACGGGCACCGAGGCGACGATGACGGCGATCCGCCTGGCGCGCGGCGCCACCGGGCGCGACCTGATCGTGAAATTCGCCGGCAATTACCACGGCCATTCCGACGGCCTGCTCGCCGCCGCCGGGTCGGGCGTCGCCACCGGCGGCCTTCCCGGGTCGGCCGGCGTGCCCGAGGCCATCACCGCCCAGACGATCGTCCTGCCCTACAACGATGTCGACGCCCTGCGCGCGTGCTTCGAGCAGGCGGGCAGTGCCATCGCCGCCGTCATCTTCGAGGGCGCCCCCGCCAACATGGGCACGGTCCCACCCCACCCCGGGTGGAACCGCGAGATCCGCCGCCTCTGCACTGAGCACGGCGCGCTCATGATCCTCGACGAGGTCCTCACCGGCTTCCGCGTTGACCCCGCCGGATGGTGGGGCCTCGAGGCCGTGGCCGGGTGGGTCGACGGCGCGCCCTCGGGCCGCTACGGCGCAGGCTTCGTTGACCCCTCCTCCGTCGAGGGTGCCGACTGGGTGCCCGACCTGGTGACCTTCGGCAAGGTCGTGGGCGGCGGCATGCCCCTGGCGGCCGTCGCCGGGCGCGCGGACGTCATGGACCTGCTGGCCCCCCTGGGCCCCGTCTACCAGGCGGGCACGCTCTCGGGCAACCCCCTGGCCACGGTGGCCGGCCTGCGCACCCTCGAATTGGCTGATCAGAGCGTGTACGACCGCGTGAACGCCTCGGCCCAGGCGATCAGCACGATCGTGTCGGACGCGCTCAGTGCCGCCGGCGTCGCCCACCGCGTCCAGCGCACGGGATCCCTGTTCTCCGTCATGTTTGGCGAGGCCGCGGCCGCCTCGGGCGTGTACGACTACGATCAGGCGCGCGCCCAGGAGGCGTGGCGATACGCCCCGTTCTTCCACTCCTTCCTGAACTCGGGCGTTGCCCTGCCGCCCTCGGTGTACGAGGTGTGGTTCGTGTCCGGCGCTCACGGCGAGGCGGAGCTGGAGGCTATTGCCGCTGCCGCTCCGGCTGCCGCGCAGGCTGCGGCCGCGGCTCAGCCCGAGTAATCGACCGCGCTGCGCCGTGCGCTGTGACAACGAGCGAGGGGCGGGAACCCGAGAGGGTTCCCGCCCCTCATCTCTACCGTTGGTGGGTTGATTGCGAGTGCTGCTCGGTGGTGGTTGTCGTCCGCGAGTTTGTTATGGGTAACTCCGCTTGGTGAATGTGGGGTCTGGGTCAAAGCAGAATGTTGCTTTTCCTGGGTTGGGGGTGAACCAGACGATATCGGAGTGGGCCTCCTTGAGGGTGAAGGTGCCGACCCCCTCGATGGTGGCACTCTCACCGCGGTGAAGATCTCTAGCGCTTCCGAGGAAATCGGAATGGTCGTTGTCGTCGAATGCTGACAGCCCGAAGGAGCCGAGCTGGCGTCCCATGGAGACTTCTCCGGAGATGCCGACCAAAACAGTGCGTCCATCGGAGATAGTTCCCAGTTCTAAGGATCGTTGCTTGTTGTATGGGGTGAGGTAGTACTTGCCGGTGCAGGCTTGAACTGTGGATTGTTCTTTCCAGTCCCAGGCGTAGGCGATGTGTGCGTAGGTCCAGGGGATGACGAACGCCAGGACGAGGACAGCTACAACGATGGCGCGGATGCGTGCGGGTCTGTTGCTCATGGGTGTGCTTCTGTGGTGATGGTCGTTGCCAGCATGCTGTCAGAAGTAGGGGTTTACGGTAAACGTCGGGTCCGGTGTGAAGCAGAATGTCGCTCCACCGGGATTGGGGGTGAACCAGACGATGCCGGAGTAGACGCGCTTGAGGGTAAAGGTGCCTACTCCGTCGATGGTTGTAGATTCTCCTAGGTGCAGTTGTGGGGAGTGGGCGAAGTTGTCGATTGTCGTCCCCCTCTGCGTAGTCAGGCCGAAGCCACCAGTTTCTACTCCCATGTTGATCTCACCTCCAGCAATGAAATCAACCGGTGCCCCGTCTGATAGATGCCCTAACAGTTCTGGTGGCTTGTTGGGAAAACCTCCCACCACGTATTGGCCGTCGCAGGAAATGAGGGTGCCTGTTTGGAAGCGTTTCCAGGGCCAGGCGTAGGCGATGTGTGCGTAGGTCCAGGGGATGACGAAGGCCAGGACGAGGACGGCCACGACGAAGGCACGGACGCGTGTACGTGGGCGTCTGGGTGTGGTGCTCATGGGTGTGCTTCTGTGGTGATGGGCGGTGTCGTCCGCGAGTTTGTTATGGGTAACTCCGCGTGGTGAATGTGGGGTCTGGGTCAAAGCAGAATGTTGCTTTTCCTGGGTTGGGGGTGAACCAGACGATATCGGAGTGGGCCTCCTTGAGGGTGAAGGTGCCGACCCCCTCGATGGTGGCACTCTCACCGCGGTGAAGATCTCTAGCGCTTCCGAGGAAATCGGAATGGTCGTTGTCGTCGAATGCTGACAGCCCGAAGGAGCCGAGCTGGCGTCCCATGGAGACTTCTCCGGAGATGCCGACCAAAACAGTGCGTCCATCGGAGATAGTTCCCAGTTCTAAGGATCGTTGCTTGTTGTATGGGGTGAGGTAGTACTTGCCGGTGCAGGCTTGAACTGTGGATTGTTCTTTCCAGTCCCAGGCGTAGGCGATGTGTGCGTAGGTCCAGGGGATGACGAAGGCCAGGACGAGGACGGCCACGACGATGGCGCGGATGCGTGCGGGTCTGGGTGTGGTGCTCATGGGTGTGCTTCGGGGGTGATGGTGGTTGCCAGCATGCTGTCAGAAGTAGGGGTTTACGGTAAATGCCGGGTCCGGTGTGAAGCAGAATGTTGCTCCACCGGGATTGGGGGTGAACCAGACGATGCCGGAGTGGGCGCGTGAGAGGGTGAAGGTGCCGACCCCCTCGATGGTTGTAGATTCTCCTAGGTGGAGCTGCGAGACCCGGGCAAAGACCCTGAAATGGCTATTGCTCTCCGATGTTAGGGCGATTCCGGCAGACTCAACTCCCATATTGATTCTTCCCGTGGAGCCGAAGAATATGGGGGTCCCGTCCGGCAGGAAACCTAAAGGAGGCTCGGACTGGCGCGGAATAGAAGTAATGGAGTATTGGCCATCGCAGGAAATGAGGGTGCCTGTTTGGAATCGTTTCCAGGGCCAGGCGTAGGCGATGTGTGCGTAGGTCCAGGGGATGACGAACGCTAGGACGAGGACGGCTACGACGATGGCGCGGATGCGTGCGGGTCTGTTGCTCATGGGTGTGCTTCTGTGGTGATGGGCGGAGTCATCCGTGATTTTGTTAGGGCTCATCATGGACGGTGAATGTGGGGTCTGGGTCAAAGCAGAACAGTGCTTTTCCTGGGTTGGGGGTGAACCAGACGATGTCGGAGTGTGCTTCCTTCAAGGTGAAAGTGCCGACCCCCTCGATGGTGGCGCTGTCACCCCGGTAGAGCTCAGTGGCACCCCCGATGGGTTCGTAGTGCTTGTTGTCGTCGCGTGCTGACAGGCCGAAGGAGCCGATCTTGCGTCCCATGGAGACTTTCCCTGTCATACCCATATAAATGGTGCGTCCATCGGAGAGCGTTCCTAAGACTATCGGGCGACGCTTGTCGTATGGGGTCAGGTAGTATTTGGCGGTGCAGGCTTCGCCTGTGGATTTTTCTTTCCAGGGCCAGGCGTAGGTGATGTGTGCGTAGGTCCAAGGGATGACGAACGCCAGGACGAGGACGGCCACGACGATGGCGCGAATGCGTGCGGGTCTGATGCTCATGGGATGCGCCCAACGGTGACATCGCCATAGTTGGCGTAGAACTCCTCCCAGCTCATGGTGAAAGTTGCATCCGTATGGATGTCTGGATTATCACTCAGTTTGTTAAGTCCCCAGGGGTTTATGAGGGTGACTCCGTTCTCGTCTGCTCCAACCACCGTATATGCATGTTGGGAGACAATCTGAATTTTCTCGCGAGCCCCGTCGGGGGTGGTGACGGTCGTGTCATGTGTGAACATACTGGATTCTGCGACAACGGGTCTCTCTGCTTTAATGCCGTTGATAGCAGCTTCTTTCATGGCGTCTCGATCAAATCCACCCTTAATAGTCGGTGTGGCGTTCTCACCGGAGATGTCTTTCATTGTCCAAGCGCTGAAGCTTCCTGACGCCCCCCACGAGGGGAACTTGCCACGCGTTCCTCCCATGTGCGACTGAACGAAGGCCTTTTCGAAGATGGAAGCAATGTCCGCATGTGTATTGTTTCCATTGCCGTGAACGAGGATATCCTGCACGAAGACGCGTTGGTAGCCGCCGTCATATCCAGGCAGAGTGACAAAGAACCCGATACATTGTTTATCGGAGTCGAAAAGAGGAGTGATCATCTTTGCGAGATGTTCGCGTCCTTTCTCGGTCTGGTTGTAAGCGTTGAGCGAGGCGAGTAAGTGACAGTCGCCAATGCGACCCTGATCGATGTCGAAAAGAGAGGACGAAGGGTTAGCTTGTCGCTTAAGTATTTCCTCTAGTTCTGTATCTGTCAGGGGGCGAGTATCCCCATAATCGAGCGTGTTCTTGACGCCATGTGATGTTTCCTCATGAATATCCTCTGGCGTGAAATATAGGGCCTCTCTGAGAAAAGCAGCCGTACTCAACGCTCCTTCTGACAGGATATATTTCGCATCGTCATAGGATTTCTGGAGATAAGCTAGTACGCCCTCAATCTCAGCGTGTTGACTTGATCTGGTTTCTGGGGACATTGCATGGTACTGCTCCCACAATTCGTCTGCTTGGGCGCGGATGTTGTTGACTGCTCTGATGACCGACTCCAGGATAAAGTAGTAGCTCTTCAGAGCGTCGGCAGCCTGGAGGCAGCCGTCTTCCCAAATGCTTATCTCTTTTTGTTCCGCTGTTGCGCTGTCGTTAAAGGCCTCTCTAGCGAGTCCTCTCCAATCCCCGCATGTACTGATAGCGTCGGTGAGGCTAGTGCCCAAATCGCGAATATCTCGCCTGCGATTTCTGATTTCGTTTTGGCTCGACCAAATTGCACCAAGGTCTCCCGTTACTGCGGGGAAACGCTGCGAAAACCGTGTTGACATAATTCCCTCATTCCTACAGCTTGGCTCGAAGTGCCGCGAAGAACTCTGCCGCTTCATCGTCGGTGTCTGCGGATGCTTGTGCGGTGGCACGTAGGCTGTCGGAGCATCCTTGCAACCACGTTCGTGTCGTTTGGCCGCGTTTGTTGTACATGGAGACGAAGTAGGCCAGCGCTTCCTGCACGGCAGTGTCTCCGCAGTCGAAGGAATCGTCGGACTTGGTGAGCTCCAAGTCGGACATTCTGTCGACCAAGCGGCTCATAAGTACTGATGCCTCTTGGACATCCACAGGATTCATCTGAAAATCACTCATGGCATCCTCCTTGATGTCGTGGTTAACAGACGGACTTTAGTGGGAGAGAGCACAATTTGCAAATCTCCTCATCGGACCGTGGCGGGCGACGATGCCCGGGCGACGGTGCCCGCGCGGAGGTGCTGAGGTCGAGGGCAAGGGGCGGTGCCGCAAGGTCGAGGAAACAAAGAAGCCGAGAAAGCAACGAAAAAGCGTGACACCTTCGTGGTGTCACGCTGGCGGGGGTGGGGCGCGCGATAGTCACGCGCCCCGCATAAGCTCAGGCGCGAGTGCGAGCGATCGAGAGAAGAGCGGGGGAAACGATCAGGGCAGTCAGAGCGATGACGACCGCGAAGACGACCGATGCGACGGAAGCGACCTGCAGGGCGGCGAAAGCGCCAAGGCCCGCGAGGACAACGATCAGAGCGATGAGAACGGAAGCCGAGGCGGTGGCCTGGGACATGGTGGGGGCGGTTTCGGCCTTGACGATCTGGTTCATGGGGTTCTCCTTGTGAGTGTCTTCGCGCGGAAGCACGAAGCGCGCCCCGCACGCCAGCGTGTGTGTGGACCTGTTGGTCCGTGCCGCCCGGGTGGGCAGCGGTATCAAAAAAGGGAGGTGACTCGTGGTCGCCCCCCTTGGTGCAGTCACAATGCTACGCCGATTTCACTGCTCGGTCTATACCGCGCAAGCCCTTGTAAGGCATGGCACAGACATCGTAAAAAGCTGTTAAAGCACTGTTTTATCAACGAAAAAGACATGCGTGAAGATCGGTGGAGAACGTGCCTGTTTGTGCAAGTGTGCCCGAGTGGGGACTCCACCCGGGCACACAGTGTCACTCGGCTCGTGCCACATTCATAGCTTGGAGGCCCTTTGGTCCTTCAATCGCCTCATATTCGACCTTCTCGCCCTCTAGAAGAGTACGGCGCCCAGATTGGCCGATGATGTTTGAATAGTGCACGAAGACGTCGCCGGATTCGTCATCAGGAGTGATGAATCCGAAGCCTTTGGCGTCGTTGAACCACTTGATGGTCCCGGTAGCCATGGGCCCTCCTTCGTGTTCGCCCCAACGCTGGGGCACCGTTCGGCCCCGTCTGCGGAGTCGACATGGTCCCGTCGTCCCTGTCCGGCATCGATGCCCCCCGGACTGGGCGTGCGGAATCACACTTATACGGTACCGCACTCGCGGCGAAAATGTGGCTGACCTGCACAATCGTGACGAAGAAGTTTTCGGCGGGATGACGCTACTTGTCCCCACTTAGACGAACCGGAACGATCGCCTGCACGTCCTCTCCCTCGAAGGCCACACTCCCGATCGCCACGTCGACCCCGAAGACGGCCGCGAGGGTGCCCGCATTCATGACGGAGGACGCCGGGCCGACCACGGCCTCGTGCGTGGAGGAGAAGAGCGCGACCTGGTCCGCGACGCGCAGGGCGTGCGCCGGGTAGTGCGTGTTCATGATGACCGCGAGGCCTCGGTCCTTCACGAGGCGCTCCAAGAGTCCCAGGACGATGAGCTGGTTGCGGAAATCGAGGCCGGTTTCCGGCTCGTCGAGCACGAGCACGCGCGGGTCGGCGACGAGCGCGCGGGCGATGAGGATCATCTGGAACTGGCCGCCCGACATGGTCGCGCAGGGCATCTCGGCCAGGTGGGAGGCGCCCACCTCGTCGAGGACGTCGCGGGCCATGCGCTCCTCGCGCGCGCCGGGCTGAGCGAGGGTGCGCATGTGCGGGGCTCGCCCGACCATCACCATCTCGAGGCCGGTGAGCGCCACGTTGGATGCGTTGCGCGCCTGCGGCACGTAGGACAGGACGCGGCCCAGCGCCCGGGTCGACATCGACGAAATGGGGGTGCCGTCGATGAGCGTGCGCCCGCTGTCCCACTTCTGCAGGCCGATCATGGTGCGCAGCAGCGTCGTCTTTCCGGCGCCGTTGGGTCCCAGGATCGCCAGCAGCGAGCGCTCGGGCACCTCGAAGGACACGTTCGTCAGGATCGGGGAGGGCGCGCCCGGATAGGTGAAGGTCGCGTTTTCGACGCTGATCATCGCGCTCCTCCCGTCCGGCGCAGCAGCACGATAAAGAAGGGTGCGCCGATGATGGCCGTCAGGATCGAAATGGGGATCTCCGAGGCCGACAGGGAGCGCGCGAGGGTGTCGATGACGATCATGAGCGCAGACCCGAGCAGCAGTGACACGGGGATAACCGCTCGGTTGTTCTGCCCGCACAGCATGCGCGCGCAGTGCGGCACGAGCAGGCCGACCCAGCCGACCTGGCCGCACATCGAAATGACCGAGGCCGTGATGACCGTCGAGGCGACGATGAGGATGGCGCGCATGAGGGAGACGTTGACGCCTGCTGAGCGGGCCTCGTCCTCGGAGAGGGAGAGGATGTTGAGCTGCCAGCGCAGTGCCACGATGACGACGACGCCCGCGATGATGAAGGGGGCGCCCAGTGCGATCTGGTGGTAGGTGACCGCGGCGAGGGAGCCCATCAGCCAGTAGGTGATCTCCGGGAGCTGGCTCGTGGGGTCGGCGGTGAGCTTGAGGAGCGAGAGGACCGCGTTCGCCAGGGCGGAGACGATGACGCCGCCGAGCACGAGCGTGATGACGTTGAAAGAACCCGTGCGCGTGCGCGAAATCGCCGTCGTAAACGCCATCGTCCCCAGGCCTGCGACGAGCGCCGCGGCCTGCACGCCGATCAGGTTCCAATCCAGCAGCAGAGCGATGACCGCGCCGACGCACGTGCCCGCCGCGACCCCCAGGGTGTCCGGCGTGGCCAGGGGGTTAGAGAAGAGCGACTGGAACGAGGCACCGGCAACCGACAGACCCCCGCCGATCAGGATCGCCACGATGATGCGAGGCGCCCGCAGGTCAAACACGACGGAGTTGACTCGCGGAGGCACTGCCGCTCCTCCCCAGAACCGCGCGCGCAGCGCCGCGACCACGTCCTCCAGGGACACGGAAAAACGGCCGATCAGCATGGCTGCCACCGCACACACGACGATGAGGGCGACCAGCGTGGGGATCACCCACACGCGTAGCCGCCCGTTCCTGGTCAGCACAGACTTCATGATGTCCTCTCCCCGACGCACGCCGGGAGTAAAGTGCATAAGGGGCCCCGGCCTCGTCGATAGGGAAGACGAGGCCGGGGCCAGGTGTCAGGACGCGGAGTCCGGGTTGATGATGGTGCGGGCCTGCTCGTCCGTGAGCGTGAAGTTGTACATCTTCTGGTAGTAGTCCTTCGTCATCGACACGAGGTCAACGTCGGAGAACTGCTCCGGGTACAGGGAGGCGCCGATCCAGTTCGCCACGATCGGGGAATCCGGGTTGGGGGTGAACCAGTTCCACATGCCCAGGCCGGTGGAGTAGACGCGGCCGGACTTCACGGAGCTGAGGGTGGACAGATCCACGCCCTCGACCGAATTCGTCAACACGGTGTTCGCCGTCATGTTCGACATTCCCTTGCCGGTGACGAGGAGGACCTGCGGATCCCACGTAAGGACCTGCTCGAAGGTGACGGGCGTGTGCGAGGTGTCGGTGTCGCGTGTGACGTTCGTGTAGTTGAGCGAGTCGGCCCACTCGTTCGTGAACCAGCCGTCCTTGCCGCCCGCGACCGCGAGCTGACCGTCGGCAGCGCCCATGAGCACCATCGTCGAGACCTTCTGGTCCTCGGGGACCTTCGCGGTGCGCGCGCGGGCGTCAGCGACGAGGTCCTTGCCGAGCGCGATCTTGTCGGCCATGTGGCCGTCCTCGTTGAAAACGTCCTCGAGGAGCTCCATCCACTGCGCGTAGGTCTCCGAGGGGTTCCCCGTCGTTGTGAAGCCGACGGCCGGGATGCCGGCCTTGCGGAATAGTTCGCCGTGTTCCTTGTTGTTGGCGTTGTAGAGGACGACATCGACGTTCAGGTTCAGCAGGGCCTCGGCGTTGAGTTCGCCCTTGTCGTAGTAGCTGGTGTCCACCTGCATCATTTCGGGTGCCATCTCGGCGGCGATCGTCTGGCTCATGGCCTTGACGCGGGCGGCGCTCATGCCCACCAGGTAGGGTGCCTTGCCGTCGAAGTAGGCCAGGTAGGTGGATTCGATGGGGATCTGGTCGATGGCGACGCGGGTGATCTTTTCGGGCAGGACGACCTCGTTGCCTCCGTGGTCGGTGATCGTGCGCGTCGACGAGGCCGAGGCCTCCTGAGTGGTCTGCTCCGACTGCGCGGAGGTGGAGCCGGAGCCGCCCGCGCAGGCGGTGAGGGCCAGGGTGGCGGTGGCCAGGATTGCGGTCAGGGTGGCGAGGCGGGTTTTCATTGGGTCCTCTCGTGTTTTTGGGATTACGAGGGAGATACTACACAAAATTAGGTGTCCCTCACAAGGGTGAGTGCGGCGTTATGACATGGTGTGTTTTCCCTGGTTTCTCGCGAGTGCTGCAGGTGCGCGAGAGGCGGCCATGGCCTCGTCGACCGTCTCGTGGGGGAGGGGACGCAGATGAGTGTGCGTGCCCGTAGTCTGGCGGCGTCGGGCGAGGGGCCCGGCGCGAGTGGAAGGAGCGGCCGTGGTTGCCCAGCTTGATCTGGAGCGCGCCCTCGTCATTGGGGTCGCCTCGAGTGCCCTGTTCGACCTGGAAGAGTCTGACGCGGTGTTTCGCGAGCAGGGGGAGGAGAGGTATCGGGAGTATCAGCGCGAACATCTCGATGACGTGCTCGAACCTGGCGTCGCGTTTCCCTTCATTCGCCGCCTTCTCGACCTGAACGATCTGTCGGATCGGGAGCGCCTGGTGGAGGTTGTGATCCTCTCGCGCAACGACCCGGAGACCGGGATGCGGGTGATGCGTTCCGTTGAGCGTCACGGTTTGGACATTACGCGCGCGATCTTCATGCAGGGTCGCGCCCCGTATCGCTTCATGAAGCCGCTGCGCATGTCCCTCTTCCTCTCCGCGAACGAGGCCGACGTGCGCGAGGCGATCAGCCTGGGTTTCGCGGCGGGCCACGTCGTCGGGCGCGCCGCGGCGGATGATGGGGAGGCGGATCTACGCATTGCCTTCGACTTCGATGGCGTGCTGGCCGACGATTCGGCCGAGCGCGTGTTCCAGAGCGGGGGCTTGGAGGAGTATCAGGAGAATGAGAGCGCCCTGGCTGAGGTGCCTCTCGATCGCGGGCCGATGGCCGATTTTCTGGAGAAGATCAACAGGATTCAGGGTCTCGAGGACTCGAAAAGCGTGGATGATCCGCATGGGTACCGGCGTCGGGTCCGTGTCGCCGTCGTGACGGCGCGTAGCGCCCCCGCTCACGAGCGTGCGATCAATTCGATCCGCCAGTGGGGCCTGAGCGTCAATGACGCCTTCTTCCTGGGCGGCCTCCCAAAGGGCCCCGTGTTGGAGGTGCTGCAGCCGCACATCTTCTTCGACGATCAGCGCCGCCACGTGGAAGGCGCGTCGCTCTCCACCCCGAGCGTCCACATCCCCTTCGGAGAAATCAACCGGGAGTAGGTGTTGGGGCGTGTTTTGGTCGCTTGTTGTCGATCCTGCTGTGCTGCGATCGCGGCCCGGCGGTCGCAGATGTGGGCGGGGCCTGGGAGACTAGGCACATGAGCTCATCCGCGCGCGATGCCCACCGCCTCACCCCCGTTGAGGTGGCGACCGCTGGCGCGCTCTCGGGTCTGGCCGTCACCTTCGGCCTCATCGCCGCGGTCACCCCCGTCTTCCAGCTCTTCTTCCAGGTCGCCACGGCCGTCCCCCTCGCGATGGTCTCCCTCAAGCTACGGCCCAGAGCAGCGGTCGCAGCCTTCGCCTCGACGATCCTCCTCGCCATCGCCGTCGGCGGAGTCGCCACCGCCGGCCGCTCCTTCCAGGCCGCCCTCGTCGGCCTCATCATCGGATTTCTTCACAAGAAACGCGCCTCCTGGCTCCCCGTCTGCGGCGTCGCCGCCGGCCTCGGCCTCGTCTGGGGCGTCGGCACCGGCATCGCGTTCTGGATCCTGTCCGACCTGCGCACCCTCGGCCTCGAAAGTATCCGCAAGGCCCTCGATGGCTTCCTCAAGCTGGTGGGACGCATTCCCCACTCCGGCGGCTTCGTCGACGGCGGACACCAGCTCGGTCAATGGTTCGTCGACTGGTGGTGGATCTGGATCCCCATCACCCGCTTCATCGGCGTGGCCTTCCTGGTCCTCGCGGCCCGGTGGCTCCTCGGGGCAATCCTCAGCCGCATCTCCCTGGATGCGGGCTGGGATCCGCTCCTGGACGCGAGCGCCCGCTCGACGGGCCCGCGTGAAGGCGCCGAGGCCTCGTCCCCCCTGCCCCTGACCCTTACCGACGTCGACTTCACCTACCCGGGCGCCGACCACCCCGCCCTCAGTGGTGTCACCCTGAGCTTCGAGCGCCCCGAGTTCACCGTCGTCGTCGGGCACAACGGCTCGGGCAAGTCCACCCTGGCCCTCCTCCTCGCGGGCGCCGAACCCGGCTCTGGGACGCGCCAGGGCGGTGGCGTCCTCGGGGCTGTCGGTGGGATCGCGCTCGTGGGGCAGCGCTCCGAACTCCTCGTTCTCGGACAGAGTGTCGCCGAAGATGTCACCTGGGGCATGGCCCCGCAGCAAATCGCCGACCTCGACCTCGAGGAGTTGCTCGAGCGCGTCGGCCTCGCCGGCCTCGCGGATGCCGACCCGCGCTCCCTGTCCGGCGGGCAGCTCCAGCGCCTCGCGCTCGCGGGCGCGCTCGCACGCTCCCCGCGCCTGCTCATCTCCGACGAATCCACCGCCATGATCGACCGGGCCGGCCGCGCCGACATGCTCGACCTCCTCGCCTCCCTGCCCGAGCGGGGGATCGCCGTCGTCCACATCACCCACGACCCCTCCGAAAGCGCGCGCGCCGACCGCGTCGTCGCGATTGACGGGGGTCGCATCGTCTCCGACCGGCGCGCGGGGGAGGGTGTTCCCCTCATCGACGAGGCCGGGGATCCTCCCGCGTCCCCCGCCCCCGGTGAGTCGACTGTGTCTCCTGGGGCGGGTGCGCCCGCGCTCATTAATGCCGACCACCTGTGGGCCGACCGTGTCGCGCACACCTACGACCTCGGCACCCCCTGGGAGAAGCCCGTCCTGCGCGACGTCAGCCTGATCCTCAACCCTGGTCAGGCCATGCTCATCACCGGGGACAACGGCTCGGGCAAGACGACGCTCTCGCGCGTCCTGACCGGACTGCTCGTCCCCACGTGGGGGCGGGTCACCCTCGGCGGACGCCCCATGGAGCGCTGCGTCGGTGACGTCGCTCTGTCCATGCAATTCGCGCGCCTCCAGCTCCAGCGCCCCTCCGTGCGCTCCGACATCCTCGCCGCCGCCGGACACGGGCCGCGCATCGGCACCGGATCTGCGCACCGAAAGGGCGCCATCAGCCGCGAGGAAGGCGACCGCATCGTCGCCGAGGCCATGGAACTCGTCGGCCTCGACCCGGCCCTGGCGACGCGCGGCATCGACGACCTCTCCGGCGGCCAGATGCGACGCGTCGCCCTCGCAGGGCTGCTCGCCTCCCACCCGAGCGTCCTCATCCTCGACGAACCGATGGCCGGCCTCGACGCGGCCTCGCGAGACCTTCTTATCTCCGTCCTGGACGAGCGGCGCCGCGCAGGCCTGTCCATCCTCGTTATCTCCCACGACCTCGAGGGCATGGACTCCCTGTGCGATACCCACGGACACCTCGCCGAGGGGGTGCTCTCATGATCGAACCCCACTCCGCCTGCGGGGCCACCGGACCCGGCGGCGGCGCCAGCGAAGGCCGATTCTCGAGGACCCCTCCCGGCCTCGGCGAAGGTCCCCCGCGCCCGAGGCCACGGCGAAGCGCGGGTTTCCCCCTGCCTCGGCCCCTGCCCTGGTCGACGCCGCTGTCGCGCGCCTGGCCCGGCACGCTCATCGCCTGCTGGACCGTGCTCACCACGTGCGTGATCCTTTCCCCGCGCTGGTCGACGCTCGCGATCGTCGGAGGCCTCCTCCTCATTGCCTCGCTGGTCGTTCGTCTCCCGCTCAGCGTCGCTCCGCGCCCGCCCATGTGGTTCATCTCCGGCTTCATTGGCGGCTGCATCGGAGCCTGGCTGGGGGATGGGCTCGAGCTCTTCCTGCGAGTCTCCACCCTGGCACTCGTCGTCCTGTGGGGGTCGGGGCTTATCGCGTGGGTGACGCCAACCGCCTCGCTTGCGGCCGCTCTTCGTTTCTTCCTGCGGCCCCTGCGTCTCCTGGGTGCGCCGGTCGATCAGTGGTCGCTCGTCATGGCCTCCGCCCTGCGCGGCCTGCCGATGTTGCGAGACCAGGCGCAGGCCGTGCTCGATACTGCCAAGCTGCGTCTCGGTCAGGACATGGCCACGCTGTCGCTGCGTGGGTCTGCGCGCCTGAGTGTCGACGTGATTACTGCGATCCTGTCGGCCACCTCGCGTGGCGCGGCCGAAACCGGGCGTGCCATGTCCATGCGCGGGGCGATCTCGGTCGACGGTGGGCGTCTGGACGGCGCGCGCGTGCGGCTCGGTTGGGTCGATGTCTGCCTCATCGCTGCGACCCTGTTGGGTGTCGCTGGCATCGTTGCGTGCAGGTTGATGCTGTAGTGTGCCGGTCGCACCTTTCGTTGCGGTAGCGGGCTTTCGTCCACGTTGCGCGGGCCCTTGTGCCCTGGGTCATACGGCGCTGATTTGACGCGGGGGGTGTGATGCCCCTATTCTTTCTGGGTACGCGCGAGTGGCGGAATAGGCAGACGCGCACGGTTCAGGTCCGTGTTCCAGTGATGGAGTGGGGGTTCAACTCCCCCCTCGCGCACGATGAAACCGCAGATCCTTTGAGGGTCTGCGGTTTTTGTTTTCCCTGGTTGTGGCTGTGGCGTTGCCGCTCCTGTTTTCTCGTGTTGCTTGTGGTCCCCCGGGTGTTCCGGGCGCCGGGGGTTTTGTCGGGCCGGGCTGCTCGATGCGCCCGTGGGCGGCGGCCCGCCCACCGGCACCGCGGCAGGTCCCTCCGGCGCCCTCCACACCGGCGGCGCCTGGTTGCTGATGTGTTACTGGGTGCGTTGCTTCGAAGCCAGGCCGGGTCCCGCGCCTCGACGTGTTCCCTATCCTCAGTTTCGCATGCAATTCCCCGACACCTTCAGTTCGTCACTTAGTGAAAAGCCCGGAATTTCAACGATTACATTTCAAAGCATGAAGTGTGCGTGGGGGAATTGCATGCGAATATGTGCCGATCGGGCCTCGCCACCGCCTACGGGCACCGCAGCCTGGTCCCTCTACTCCCTGGGGGCGTCACGGGGGGCTCGCGTGTTGAGTTTTTGGGCTGCTCTGGTGCGTGTTGTTACAAACGTCGTCAATCCAAGGTGTTTTTCGTGTGGATTTCTGCCCCGTTGTTACAAACGTCGTCAATCCAACGGCTATTTCGCTGAAAATGGCGGTTTTTGGGCTCAGATTGACGACGTTTGTAACAGAGGTTCTCGCGAGGTGATTGGAATCGCGTTGGTTTGACGACGTTTGTAACATTGGCCGCCCACTGGTCGCCTGGCCAATCCCCGCCGTCGCCCATGGGCTCCGCAGTCTGGCCCTGTCGGCCAGGTGTGCGGTTGTCTGAAACCCCTGTTGCCTTTGCGGGTGCCGGCCGAGCCTCGACTGAAACCGCCATCGCCTTTGCGGGCGGTGACCGAGCCTCGACTGAAACCGCCATCGCCTTTGCGGGTGAGAAATGGGCGTTTTTGGCGCAGTTTTCGGGTGCAGAGGTGTTGTCGGTTTCAGCGGTCCCTTGTTGGGGGCGAGCAGTGGTGTTGTCGGTTTCAACGTCGTCACGTTGTCGCGCCTTGTGCGCTAAAAGTTCGCCCTGCACGCTCAAAACACCCCAAAATCGGCGTTTTTGCGCTTGCTGGGCGAGTTTTTTCGCGGAAGTGCCAGTGGAGGGCTGTGCTGGGCGAGTTTTTTCGCGGAAGTGCCAGTGGAGGGGCTGTGCTGCGCGAGTTTTTTCGCGCCAATCGGCCCTGAGCCCAGGTCTTGTAGGCGATGTGGCGCACGAGGCTGGCTGCGGTGGGGGTTTTGCAGCATTAGAAGCTGGTTGGCTGCGTGTCGCCGGCGTGTCGTACCTCTAATGACGCCATTTCCCCCGTTTGGTGGCGGCCCGGCTGCGCCGAGCGCCGCAAGCGCGCGAGCGCCCTCTCGGCGGACTTCACCCCAGAGGGCGAGCAGGCGTTCTTCGACTACCACCAGCAGCAGAAGGAGAAGGAATATGAGCGCAGCGCTCGACAGGCTGAAGCAGCAGAACGAGCCCGAGCAGTCGCAGCAGCAGCTCGGCAGTCCGGAGACGATGGAGCTGTTGACCTCGATCCTCGCCGCCGTCGAGGCGCAGAACACGAGGATTGCCACGCTGACCGAACAGCAGAGGAAGCTCGCAGGGTTCGTGAAGGTCATGGACGAGGAGACGCCGAGGCGGCTAGAGCGGATCATCGCCGCGACGGCGAAGCTGGAGGCGCGACAGCTCTGGTCCGCCGCCGCCGCGATGTGCCTCGTTCTCCTGCCGGTGGCCGTGGTCGTCGCCGGTCTCTGGATGGGCATCGCCGGGCTCATCACGGGTGTTCAGTGGGCGCTGGACGTGGACGGGAGCGTGTGGCTCGGCATCGGCCGGTGGCTCGTGGTCGGCGCTGGCCTCGCCGGGGCCGGCTACGGGCTCTTCGCGTCCGTCCGCTGGGTTGCGGGTCTCGTGGAGACCTGGAAGGGCCGCGGGATGCCGAAGTGCCCCACTGGCGCAAGAGGTGATCATGCCTCGCGAGGGCAAGCGCGCGGAGCACGTGCGGCAGCCCCTGCAACTGGACTATTGGTCAGCTATCACTGTATAGTTCAGTGCATGCTGACTATTGCTTCGCGCCTCGACGTCATGAACCGGCTTGGCCGGGCCATGGCCGACCCGACGCGCTCCCGTATCCTGATGTCCCTGCTTGACGGCCCGAGCCACCCCGCAGTGCTCTCGCGCGAGCTGGGGCTGACCCGCTCGAACGTGTCCAACCACCTGACCTGCCTGCGCGACTGCGGGATCGTGGTCGCCGAGCCCGAGGGTCGCCAGACTCGCTACGAGATCGCCGACCCGCACCTGGCCGCGGCGCTGACGGCACTGGTCGATGTGACCCTCGCCGTGGACGAGAGCGCGCCGTGCATCGACCCAGCCTGCTCGGTGCCGGGCTGCTGCGCCGCGAGCAGTTCGGGGGACGCCTCGTGAGCGCCGCCTGCGGCTGCGACGAGCCGACGACCAGTCCCGCGGACGAGGCAGAGGAGGTAGAGCGCCCGTGGTGGCGTGATCCCGGCCTGGTCGTGCCGATCCTCTCCGGCGTCGCGTTCGGCACTGGCCTGGCGCTGGAGTGGTCGGGGCTGCACATCGCGGCGCTGGTCGCGTTCTGGGCGGGCCTGCTGCTGGGCGCGTACACGTTCGTGCCCGGTGCGATCCGGAATCTCGTTGTGAAGCGCAAGCTCGGGATCGCGCTGCTGATGACGATCAGCGCCGTGGGCGCGGTGATCCTCGGCTACGTCGAGGAGGCAGCCGCGCTGGCGTTCCTCTTCTCGATCGCCGAGGCCCTGGAGGACAAGGCGATGGACCGCGCCCGCGGTGGGCTGCGCGCGCTGCTGAAGCTCGTGCCGGAGACCGCGACCGTGCTGCGCGACGGGACCTCCGCCTCGGTCCCGGCCAGGGAGATCGCCGTCGGCGACGTGCTGCTGGTCCGCCCTGGCGAGCGGGTCGCGACCGATGGGCTGGTCCGCTCGGGCCGGTCGAGCCTGGACACTTCGGCGATCACGGGTGAATCGATCCCGGTCGAGGTCGCGCCCGGAGAAGCGGTGTCGGCGGGCGCGATCAACAGCGCCGGCGTGCTGGAGGTCGAGGCGACCGCCGCGGGCACCGACAACTCACTGACCACGATCGTGGAGCTGGTAGAGCAGGCCCAGGCCGAGAAGGGTGACCGAGCCCGGATCGCTGACCGGATCGCCCGCCCGCTGGTGCCCGGCGTGATGATCCTCGCCGTCCTCGTCGGCGTGCTAGGGTCCCTGCTCGGTGACCCTGAGACCTGGATCACCCGCGCCCTGGTCGTCCTCGTCGCGGCCAGCCCCTGCGCGCTGGCGATCGCGGTGCCCGTCACCGTGGTCTCCGCGATCGGCGCGGCGACCAAGTTCGGCGTCGTCATCAAGAGCGGGGCCGCCTTCGAGCGCCTCGGTGGCATCCGGCACCTGGCCGTGGACAAGACCGGCACTCTGACCCGCAACCGGCCCGAGGTAACCGCCATCGTCGCCGCCCATGGGTTCGACGATGCGCAGGTGCTTGCTTGGGCTGCCGCCGTGGAGCAGCACTCGACGCACCCACTCGCCGCCGCCATCGCCGCCGCGGGCCGGGGAACCCCCGCCGCGCAGGACGTGGCCGAGGAGGCCGGGCACGGCATCGGTGGCCTGGTCGACGGCCGCAGGGTGGCGGTGGGCAGTCCGCGCTGGATCGATGCTGGTCCACTCAAGGCCCGGGTCGAAGACCTGGAGGCCGAGGGGCAGACCTGCGTGCTCGTCACCGTCGACGGCTTCCTAGCCGGGGCGATCGGCGTCCGCGACGAGCTGCGCCCCGAGGTCCCCGAGGTCGTGCGGACCCTGCGCGACCAGGGCATCGAGGTGAGCATGCTCACTGGCGACAACTCCCGCACCGCTGCTGCGCTGGCGAAGCTGGCCGGGATCGGCGACGTGTACGCCGAGCTGCGTCCCGAGGACAAGGCTCGTATCGTCGCCGGGTTCTCGGAGACGTCGCCGACCGCGATGATCGGCGACGGCATCAACGACGCGCCCGCCCTGGCCGGGGCGACCGTGGGCATCGCGATGGGCGCGACCGGCTCCGACGCCGCGATCGAGTCCGCCGACGTCGCCTTCACCGGCCACGACCTCGGCCTCATCCCGCAGGCTCTGCGCCACGCCCGCCGTGGCGGCAGGATCATCAACCAGAACATCGTTCTGTCCTTGGCGATCATCACTGTGCTGCTGCCGCTGGCGATCACCGGCGTGCTCGGCCTGGCAGCGGTCGTCCTCGTGCACGAGGTCGCCGAAGTCGTCGTCATCGCCAACGGACTGCGGGCTGCGCGTGCCCGCAAGCAATAGGTGTTCCGTCCAACGCCATAACTCAGACATGCGCTACGAGAACCCCCTCTATCTCGCCGAGGAGGCCGCAGCCCTGGACCTGATCGCCGACGGCCACACCACCCTCGACGCTCATCAAGCAGCTGAGCCAGGACCGCGCCCTCGCGGAGGCTGACACTCTCCTCCTGACGATCCCCAACCAGCTTGGATTCGAGGAAAACTGGTCGATTATCCGCAACTTCGCGGAGTATGTGGCCCCCGCGCTCGGGTGGGAGCCGGCGCGTCCGGGCGCCCTCCCGACGGTCAAGTCCTGTCGACTCGGTGGCCCGGTGGTCTGAAACCTCTGTCGCCTTTGCGGGCCGGTGAGGTGGGCCAGTTGAAACCGCCATCGCCTTTGCGGGTGAGAAATGGGCGTTTTTGGTGCAGTTTGCCCGCGCAGAGGTGATGCGGGTTTCAGTGGTCCCTTGTTGGGAGTGTGCAGTGGTGTTGGTGGTTTCAACGTCGCCACGTTATCGCGCCAATCGGCCCTGCGCCCAGGTCTTGTAGGCGATGTGGCGTACGAGGCTGGCTGCGGTGGGGGTTTTGCAGCATTAGAAGCTGGTTGGCGGCGTGTTGCCGGCGTGTCGTACCTCTAGTGACGCCATTTTCCCCGTTTGGTGATGGCGCGTCCGAGCTGCCACCAGGCGGGTTAACGTGCGCGTAGATGGGCCCAGGTCACCACCTATCGGGTTAACGTGCGCAGGAGGGGTCTGAGTGCAGACTCGACTGCCTCCCTCAGGCCCTGGTAGTCCTCCGTCGGCCCCGGCAACCGCAGCCCCTGCCAATCGCAGCCCCTAGCAACCGACCTGTCTCGCATCCCACACGCCATATAGTTGAAGATTCAATCTAATCTCCGTAGGCTGAACCCATGAAATACTTTGGATTCCTCAGCTTCGGCCACTACTCGAACGGCGGCCGCCACGGCATCACCGCCGCCGAGTCCCTTCACCAGGCGATCGATCTGTCCGTCGCCGCCGACGAGCTCGGCGTCAACGGCGCCTTCTTCCGCGTCCACCACTTCGCCCCGCAGGCGGCCGCACCCATGCCGCTTCTGTCCGCCATTGCCTCGCGCACGAAGGCCATCGAGGTCGGCACCGGCGTCATCGACATGCGCTACGAGAACCCCCTCTACCTCGCCGAGGAGGCCGCCGCCCTGGACTTGATCGCGGACGGCCGCACTGCCCTCGGCGTTTCCCGCGGCGCCCCCGAGATCGCCAACAAGGGATGGGAATCCTTCGGCTACCACTCCGAGGAGCGAAACGGCGCCGACCTCGCCCGCGCCCACTACGAGTGTTTCCTCGACGCCATCGATGGGAAGCCGATGGCCGAGGCCGCGCCCCTGCACGAGCAGTATCCGACGCAGCTGAACCCGGGCACGCCCCTGCCAGTCCTCCCGCACTCGCCGGGCCTGCGATCCCGGATCTGGTACGGGGCGGGATCCAACGCCTCGGCGGTCCAGGCGGCGCGCGACGGCGTCAACCTCATGAGCTCGACCCTGGTCTTCGAGCACGGGGACAAGCCTTTCGGTGACATCCAGGCCGAGCAGCTGCGCGCCTACCGCCAGGCGTGGGCCGAGGCCGGCCACGACTGGGCGCCTCGCGTGTCCGTATCCCGCTCGATCTTCCCGCTCCTGTCCGAGCGCGACCGCGGCCTGTATGGCCTGAGCGCATCGGGAGACCAGGTCGGCCACATCGACTCGGGCATCGCGACCTTCGGGCGCACGTACGCGGCCGACCCGTCGACGCTCATCAAGCAGCTGAGCCAGGACCGCGCCCTCGCGGAGGCTGACACTCTCCTCCTGACGATCCCCAACCAGCTTGGATTCGAGGAAAACTGGTCGATTATCCGCAACTTCGCGGAGTATGTGGCCCCCGCGCTCGGGTGGGAGCCTGCGCGTCCGGGCGTCCTCCCGACGGGCTACGGCATCGACGAGGTCGTGGCCGACTAGCCGGTCCCATGCGGTTGGGCGACTGGAGGTAGGCGACTCGGTTATCGGATCGTCCCGGCGGCGATCGGGATAGAGATGTCAAGAATCAATCAGTGTCTCGGCATCATGCCGGGGTGGGGCTACGGGAAGCCCCACCCCGGTTTCCCTTTTGGTGTGTGCTGGCATACACTGGTCGAACACTATCCAAGCAAGACGATGAGGTCTTCACATAATGGCTCGACGCTCCAAGGGCGCGGTGTCAATCAATCCGCGCTCCGCTCAGAATATGTCCACGCGACCGGCAGATATTGCCAAGAAAAAGCAGGCATTCAGCCCGGTCAAGGTATTCGGCGCCCTGGGGGCGCTGGCGTGCATCGTAACCTGCCTGTTCGTGCAGCTACCCGGCCTGGATATGGCCGGTACCCGCATGTTCGGCATCTTCCTGGCGGCGATTCTGCTGTGGGTGACGGAGGCGGTACCCCTCGCGGGCACGGCCGTCCTCGTCATCTTCTTGGAGGTCCTGTTCATTTCGGATCACGCGCTGCTGAGCGTGGGTGAGGATGCCCCGGCCTACACGAAGTTCTTCGGTGCTCTGGCCAACCCGGTCATCATCCTGTTCCTGGGCGGCTTCATGGTGGCCGACGGTGCCGCCAAGTACAAGCTGGACCGCGCCCTGTCTGCCGTCCTCCTCAAGCCTTTCATGGGCAAGCCGCGCCTGACCGTCATGGGCGTCATGCTGATCACTGCGATCATGAGTATGTTCATGTCGAACACGGCGACTACGGCGACGATGTTCGCCGTCATGATGCCCGTCATTATGGCCCTGCCCGAGGGCAAGGCGCGCACCGGCATCGCCCTGTCGATCCCGGTCGCCGCGAACGTCGGCGGCATGGGCACGCCGGTCGGCACGCCCCCGAACGCGATCGCGCTCGGCGCCCTGGAGAATGCGGGCGTCACGGTGACCTTCCTGCAGTGGATGCTCGCGGCTGTCCCGCTCATGCTCGTGCTCCTGGCCCTGTCCTGGGCGTTCATCGCGTGGCGCTACATCCCCACCGACGCCAAGTTCGACATCGACACGTCGGCTCGCTTCGAGAAGTCGCGCAGCGCGATCATCTTCTACTCGGTAGCGGGTGCGACGATCCTCCTGTGGATGACGGAGTCGCTGCACCACATTTCGGCCAATGTCGTCGGTTTCCTCCCGGTCGTGGTCCTTCTGATGACGAAGGTGATGAGCGGTGACGATCTGCGTGCCCTGGACTGGCCGGTCCTGTGGCTGGTCGCGGGCGGTATTGCGCTGGGCTCGGGCGTGGCCGCTACGGGCCTCGACAAGTGGATGCTCGGTTCCATCCAGTGGGCCTCGATCCCCGGCGTCCTCCTGATCTTCGTGCTGGCCCTCGTGGGTTGGGTGACATCGAACGTCATTTCGCACTCCGCGTCCGCGAACCTGCTGATCCCCATGGGCATGGGCCTGGCGACGACGGTCTCGACGAGCGCCGCCGAGATCGCCATCGTCATCGCCCTGGGCTGCTCGCTCGGCATGTGCCTGCCGATCTCGACCCCGCCGAATGCGATCGCGTACTCGACGGGCACGACCCCGACCCGCGAGATGGCGATCGTCGGCATCGTGGTGGGCGTCGTGGGCATCATCCTCCTGGCGTTCATCGCGCCGTTGACCTGGGGATTCATCGGGGTGATGTGACGTGTCCGGGGACGAGGCCATGGTCGGTTCGGGGGCGGCGCGCCCCCGGCCGGGGCTGGCCCACGGGTGGACGAAGGGGCCGGCGGCGGAGGACGCCTCGGTGCTGGCCCGCACGGACGTGCGCAGCGGCGGGCACCGAGCCGGCTACCCGATTCACATGCTGGTCGTGGGCGACGATTCGCGCACGATTGCAGCGCCCGTCACGAGGGACTTGGCCCATGCCTTCCCGTGTCTGTGCCTGGACCGCATCGACGGGATCGAGGACCTGGCCGGATACGAGGCCAGCCTGAAGCCGGGCGACCACGTGCTGATGGGCCTGGTGACCTCCGAGGTCGACGACATTGACGCGCTCATCGACCGCTCGAGGACCTTCCCGGCGCTGCAGCGCATGCAGTGGGTGGTGGTGACGGATAAGTCCGAGCACCGCGACCTGGCCCGGTGCATGCAGTCGTGCGCGCTCGCCTCGGTCCTGAAGTCCCCGTGGACGGTTCCCCTGCTGGCGGGGCAGGCGTATTCGACGATGGTGCGCTACCTGCGTGGCTGCGGCTACTCGGACAGGCAGATCCGCTCGCTTATCGCTGATCCGCCGCCTTTCGCCGTGCAGGGACCGCTCCTGGAGGGCCTGGACCGCGACGAGCGCGAGGTCGTCATGGAGCTCCTCGCCGGCGTCGAGCGCGTGCTCGGCCAGAGACCTCGGCTGATTGTCCCCGAGGGGACGCAGCTTGTGACCCAGGGCGAGCCGGTGGGCGCCGTCTACCTGGTGTTGGATGGCCAAGTGTCGCTGCACAGGGATTCGGTGCGGGGAGAGGTCCTGGCGCACCTGGCCTCGTCGGGTCCGCTCATTGGCCTCGTGTCGCTGGCCCGTGCGGAGGATGCGTTCTTCACGGGGGAGACGGCGACCGAGGCGACGCTCGTGCGCCTGACGACCGAGCAGCTCCAGATCGTCATCTCCGAGGACCCGTCGATCGGCGCGACGCTGACGGCGCTCGCGATCCGCTCGCTGACGCGTCGCCTCATGCGCGCCGAGGACCTCCACCTCGAGAACGCGATGCTCGCCGAGGACCTCGAGGCCCAGAAGGAGGCCCTGGCCGCCACCCTCGAAGACCTGCGCGCCACCCGCGCCGAGCTGGTCGAACGCGCGCGCTTCGCGATGCTCGGTGAGCTGAGCGCCGGCATCGCCCACGAGCTCAACAACCCGGTGACCGCCCTCGTGCGCGCCGCCAAGCACCTGCACGAGGACGTGGATGCGGCGCTCGCGGCACCGGCCACGGCCTCGTCGAGGGAGGCGATGGCCCGAGCCCTCACCGCACCCCCGCGCTCCACGTCGGTCGAGCGCGCCCTCATGAAGGAGCTCCTGCCCGTCGTCGGCGACCGCACGCTCGCGCGTCGCCTCGTGCGCGCGGGGATCCAGGGGGCGGATGGTGCGCGTGCTCTCGCGCAAATCCCGGGAGGCATCGACGCGTACGAGGCGGGGGCGCGCCTGGGCGGGTCCCTGCGCTCGGTGCTCGCCGCGGGTGACCGCGTCATCGAGCTGACCCAGTCCCTGAAGGGCTACGCGCGCCCGGACGCCGAGGACCTCAAGCCCGTGGACGTGCGCGAGGGCATCGACGATGTCCTGCGGCTGACCGCGCACAGGGTGCGCGGCATCCGCATCGACTGCGACTACGAGGACGTGCCGCCCGTGTGCGCGCACCCGGCGAAGCTGCAGCAGGTGTGGACGAACCTCATCGTGAATGCGGCCGAGGCTATCGAGGACGAGACCGCCGACCTGGTCGCGGCCGCCGAGGCCTCGGGTGGCGTACCCGAGCTGCCCGCCCGCGGCGAGGCCGAGGCCCTCATCCGCATTACCGTGCGTCCCACGCCTGAGGGCGTGAGCGTCACCATCCACGACAACGGCCCGGGCATCGACCCGGGAATCGTCGACAAGATTATGGAGCCCCACTTCACCACCAAGGCGGGGCGCGTCCGATTCGGCCTGGGCATGGGCATGTCCATCGTCCGAAGCATCATTGCCGATCATGGGGGCACCCTCACGATCGACTCTCACCCGGGATCCACGACCATGCGGATCTCGTTGCCCGCCCAATCACACGAGGAGGAATCATGACCCTGACAATCCTGTCCCTTGAGGACGAAGCAGACGTGCGCGACGCTCTCGAGCGCGATCTTGAACAGTTCTGGGACAAGATCCGGCTCGAAGTCGCCGAGGACGTTGACGACGCGTGGGCCGTCATCGACGAGATCGTCGAAGACAGGGACGAGCTGGCCCTCGTCCTATCCGACCACCGCCTGCCCGGAAAGTCGGGCGTGGACTTCCTCGTGGAACTCATGAAGGATGAGCGTTTCAGCGCGACCCGCACGGTGCTGGTCACGGGCCAGGCGGACCAGTCCGACACGATCCGCGCGGTCAACCAGGCGGGCCTGGACTACTACATCGGCAAGCCCTGGAACCCCGAGGAGCTGCGCGCGGTCGTGCGCGACCAGCTCACCGAGTACGTCCTTGAGTCCGGTGTGAACCCCCTGCCCTACGTGAGTGTGCTCGACGGCGTGCGCGTCATGGAGGCAATCCGCTAAACGGCAGACAGAGGGCCGCCGTACAACCAACGACGGTTGCGCGGCGGCCCTCATGTCAGCGGTGGGCGTCTCAAGTTGTCGGCTCGCACGACCACAAGGGGAGTGACTGCCAGTTATCTGGTGTGCCTGTCGCTCGCAGGGGGACAATGTCGGTGGCGGGGAACGTTGCGAGGACTGAGGGAAGGGCGGTTCCATCTCCCAGGCCCATCGTGCGGGTGAGGTATTGGACGAGCGTGAGCTGGTCGAAACACTTGTTTTTCTTTGGTGACATCTCTCTGATTCCGAGAATTTCAGCGTCTTCTGGAAGCTTCACTTGTCGCAGTGTGCGATTAAAAAGTCGTCCCTGGTGTGCGCAGATATTGCGGAGAATTCTGAGTATGTCGAGCCAAGAATTGACCTGTGACCGACTTAAGTGCAGAGAGTCAGCGATGCTGTCTTGGCAGTGAATGGGTGCCATTTTAAATAGCATGGCAAGCTGTCCCCATTCAAGGATGTGAACCGCTACCCATATGGGTAGTTTACTTGCGTATTCTTTTTTATAGTGTTTGATAAAATCCTCTTGTGATCGACTGAGGTTTATGTTGTAGGACTTGATCCATTTTCTGTATTCATCGGTTTCATGATTGTTTTCTTTGTCGAAACCTGAGGGTCCTAATCGAAGCGATGCAAGGTGGAGATAGGGGTGATCTTTGCCGAGCGTGTAGCCAATGAGCGCTCGTAATCCTACTTCGATCCGCGAGAGTTCTTGAAAAGTTGTTGCGCGGAGTCGCTCATCGAATCTGTAGAGCGCTAAGACCTGTTCGAGGTTTGTCTTAGGGAGGAACTGATCGGAGCGTGTTCGGCTTGCCTTATCATATTGGCGAAATGGGTAAGAGTAGCCAGACAATCTGTAGTAGCTGATCTTCTCGAGTGCTTTCCGTGCTGTCTCAATGTCATCGATGATCATTCCGCGTGATCGTAATATATCGATCTGTTCGTCGATAGTTCGAAAAGGCTTTTCCATGATTATGCGCCCTTGCATAGAAGAAAACCGGCCCTGGACCTTGCGGCGGAACCGGTGTTGATAACAATATTGTACTGTTTATTGGACCTTATGCCAATCTGGCATAGTTGTGAGGTGCCTCATAGTGGGGTTGAATATGGTCTCACTGCTCATGCCCTTTGCAAAAGAGAAGACCGGCTCTGGATCTCCGCAGCGGGGTAAGAGCCGGTTCTGGTGACTCCATTATATGCGGCCCCTGCTGCGCTTGTCAGCCCTGGGCCTGCTGGCCCGGGTCGTTGCACATGGTGATGCCCTCGAAGCCGGCGGCGCCCAGCACCTGGAAAATCTCGTCGAGGAGGACCATCGGCTCGGCCGTGCCCGCCGCGAACTCGGGGTGGCGGATCTCGATGGCGGCCATGCCGCGCGGGTCCGTGACCGGCTCGGTGTCGAACTTCTCCGACAGTAGACGGTTCGCCTCCTCCAAGTCGGCCGGGGAGCCGAACGCCCAGGTCACGGCCTTGTTGCCCGCGCCCGTGGGGGTGCGATGAATGTACATGCGCGTCATGAGGATGTGGCGGCCGTGACGGGGGAACATGTCGCCCACGCGCATGAACAGGGCGATGTCGGCCAGGTCCCCGCCCAGCGACGAATCCACGAGCGCGTAGGCGTAGGCGCCGATGCCGCGCAGGGTGAGCGCATCTGCGAGGAGGCCCATGACCTCGTCGTCGAAGGGCTCGGGCTGGAAGTACACGCCCTCGCCGACCTCCGGCGCGTCCGGACCGAGCAGCGTAATGTCGAAGCCCGCGTCCGCCAGCGCGTCCCGCACGAGCGCAACGTTGTGCTCCGGGAAGGGGTGCAGCGCGGCCGCGTTCGCGGCGATGCGCTCGATAAACACGTAGGTGGAAAAACCAAGCTCAGCCATGCGCTCATTGTAAGCGCCAGGCCAGCCGGTCATGCGACGAGGCCGCGGCGCCCTGGGCGGTCGGGTGACCACGAGGGGAGGCCACGGCCTCGTCAATGATGGGGAATCAGCGCAGGCACAGGCCCTGTTCGTTGAGGACCTCCATGATGGGGGAGACGTGCGCGCCGCCCACGCCGATGTTGGTGGCGACCAGGTGGGAGAAGGACTCGAGGCGCGAGCCCGAGCGCAGGTCGTAGTACTCGGTGACCTCGCGGTCGTAGTCGGCCAGCGTCTCGGCGTAGGACTCGACGCGCGGGTATGTGTTCTTCGCGGACATGACGGACAAGGGCATGCGCGGCTTCTGGCCGGGATCCTGATCTGGGTGGCCGACGAGCAGGCCGACAACAGGGAAGGTCAGCTCCGGCAGCTCCAGAGCCTTCACGGTAGCGCGCGGATCGGCGAGGATCGAGCCGAGGTAGACGGTGCCCAGGCCCATCGACTCGGCGGCCACGACCACGTTCTGCGCGGCCAGCAGCGCGTCCTCGAGCGCCGTGAGGAACAGGTTGATAGACCCGAGGGCCTCCGAGGAGACGCCCTGCTCGGCGCGGATGCGGCTGTTGCGGTACAGGTCGGCGACGAAGATGAACAGGTCACCCTTCGTGCCGCCCACGTAGGGCTGGCCGGACGCGGCACCGATCGCCTCGCGCACCGTCGGGTCCGTGATGTGCAGGACCGTGCAGGACTGCAGGAACGAGGAGGTGGCCGTGTGGCGCGCCACGTCCATGAGTGTGGTGACCTCTTCCTCGGTGAGGGGCTGGTCCTTGTAGGCGCGGATCGTGCGGTGGGCGAGCTGGCTCGCAATCGTCTCGTTTGTCATGCGTTCATTCTACGATTGGGTGCGTGAAACAGATAGATCCTTTCGGTCCGTTTGCGCTGGCAGCAAACGTCATCCCCGTGGCCGTCCCCTCCCCGGCCGGGGAGCTGAGCGGCTTGCTGACGGGCCCGAGCGCCCCCGCCCTCGTCGATGGGACTCCCACGATTTCCGCGGCCTCATCACCGGACGCGGCGGGGAAGAACCGTGCGCTCCTCGTCCCCGGATACACGGGATCCAAGGAAGACTATGCCCCGGTCCTGCCGTTCCTCGGGGAAGCGGGCTGGGACGTCCTCGCGTACTCGCAACGAGGCCAGGGCGGGTCTGCCGCGCCTGCCGGCCTTGGCGCGTACGGGATGAGCGACTTTGTCGGTGACCTGATCTCCATCGCCGAGGCATGGGCCGGGACCACGGGTCGCGTCCACCTCGTGGGACACTCCTTCGGCGGCATCGTCGCGCGTGCGGCCGTCGTCAAGCGCCCCGACCTCTTCGCCTCCGTCACCCTGTTCTGCTCGGGGCGGGCCGTCTACGACTGGATGAACACCCTGCCGATCCTCGACCCCCTGCCCACGGGCCCCGGCGCGCGCCAGCAGGTGCTGCGCACCTACTTCCCGGACATGAACTTCGACGAACCCGGAGTTGGGTGGGCGGAATTCCAACGTATTCGCGCGCTGGACACGGCCTCGGAAAACCTGGTGGGCATCGCCCGCATCCTGTCCCAGCTGCGCCCCGACACCCCGGCGCTCGCGGCCACGGGCGTGCCCGTGCACGTGCTGTACGGGGACCAGGACGAGATCTGGCCGCCGTCGTGGTATGCGGAGGAGGCCGCCGACCTGGGTGCCCGTGAGAGCATCATCCGAGGGGGCACGCACAGCCCGCAGCTGCAGTTCCCGCGCCAGTGGGCGGAGTTTGCCAGCTCGTACTGGGAGGACGTTGAGTCGGGGGCGCTGGTCTGGTCCATGTGACGTGAGATGGTGTGATATCGTCCCAAAACGGGCCTTGTGATGCGTATCTATGAGGATGGATGCTTAGTATGGTGGTTATGAACAAGCGTTCCATCCTTACTGCAGTGCTGGCTCTCGGCCTGGGCGTCACCGCCCTGACCGGCTGCGCCACCGATTCCGATTCTGCCCATTCGTACGTGACCCCGAAGGACGTCAAGACGGTCGAGCGTCCCATCGCTCAGATCGACGACAGCGGCATCAAGGTCCCCGAGAAGCGCGACCTGAAGGTCAAGCTGGCCGACTCCGACAAGGCCGCCAAGTGGAAGATTGAGGTCTCTGACCCCACCGCCCTCGAGGTCGGCAAGTCCGAGAAGAACATCGTTACTCTGCACCCGCTGCGTGCGCTGGGCGAGGACGACGACCCGGTGACCGTGAGCCTGACCGATCCGGACGGCATCACCACCGACTTCAAGGTGACCATCACCGAGGGTGCCAACTGATTCCATACTGACAACGCTTCGGGCCCAGGATCTGCGGATCCTGGGCCCTTTGCGTTGCCTGTTGCGTGAGACCGGAAGCGGGGTGCCCGTGTTCGGCGCCTCCGCCGGCCGCTAGTGCAGGATGCGTGCCAGGAAGTCCCGGGTTTCCTGCTCGTGCGGGTTGTCGATGACCTGCTCGGGCGGGCCCTGCTCGACGATCTGGCCGCCGCGCAGGAACACGACGCGGTCGGCCGCCTGGCGGGCGAAGCTGATCTCGTGCGTCGCCATGAGGATGGTCGAACCCTGCTCCTTGATCTCGCGCACGAGGTCGAGGACCTCGCCGACGAGCACCGGGTCCAGCGCCGCAGTGATCTCGTCCAGCAGGAGCAGCTCCGGGTGCGTGGCGAGCGCGCGTGCGATGGCGACGCGCTGCTGCTGGCCACCCGACAGGCGATCCGGGTACTCCTTCGCCTTGTCCTTCAAGCCGATGCGGTCCAACAGCTCCATGCCGCGCTCATGCGCGCGATCCTTGTCCCAGCCGTGCACCTTGCGTGCCGCGAGCGTCACGTTGTCCAGCACCGACATGTGCGGGAACAGGTTGTAGTGCTGGAACACGACGCCGATGCGCGCGCGGATCTTGTCTGCGTTTGCACGCGGGTCCGTGATGTCTTCGCCAGCCAGGAAGATCTGGCCGTCGTCCACCCGCTCCAACAGGTTCGCGCAGCGCAGCAGCGTCGACTTACCCGAGCCCGACGCGCCCAGGAGGACCACGACCTCGTGCGCCGCGACGTCCAGGTCCAGGCCGCGCAGGACGACGTTGTCGCCGAAGCGCTTGACGACGCCGACGGCGCGCAGGACCGGGGTGTTGTTGTCCGAGGTGGGGGAGGCCTCGTTCATCGTGGGAACCGACATCAGACGGCACCTCCCATCTGCTCGCGCTTACGCAGTCGGGCCGTGTACCAGTCCGACAGGCGAATGAAGGGGAACGACAAGATGATGAACAGCAGGCCGGCGACGACGTAGGACGTCATGTTGTAGGTCTTGGCCTGGACCATCTGTGCGGAGCGGATCGCGTCGACCGCGCCGAGGACCGAGATCAGGCCGACGTCCTTCTGCATGGAAATGAAGTCGTTCATGAGGGCGGGCGTGACCTTGCGGATCGCCTGCGGCACGATGATCATTCGCAGCGTCTGGCCGTGGGATAGGCCCAGCGATCGCGCCGCGTAACGCTGGGAGGGGTGCACGGAGTCCAGGCCCGCGCGCAGCACCTCGGCGACGTACGAGGAGTACGTGAGGATTAGCGCGACCGTGCCCAGGAACGCGGTCGGGATACGCGTCGTCGGGTTGAGCGCCGGGATGCCGAAGCCGATCAGATAGAGGACGACGAGGAAGGGGACGCCTCGGAAAATGTCCGTGTACGCTGCCGCCAGGAAGCGGATCGGGAAGAACACCGGACCGGCCAGGGTGCGCGCGGCCGCCAGCAGAGTCGCAAAGACGGCGACGCCCAGCACCGAGATCAGCAGGATCCGGATGTTCAGCCACAGGCCGGAGAGGACCTGGGGGAAGGCCTCGACGAAGTACTTGCCGTTGAAGAATGTGTTGCGGGTGGCCTCCCACCCGTCGGAGTTGACGACCACGGCGATGAGTATCCCCGCGACCACGACCGTGGAGGCCAGGGAGATGAGAATTGACCGGACCGTCTGCTTGCGCCGATAAGCGCGGCGGCCACGCTCCACCGCCGAAACGGTGAGCGTGGCCGCCGCGTTACTCGAGTAGTCACTCATGAGTGTGGGGCCTCACTTGAGGGTGGGCACGTTCTGTGCCTCGTTCAGCCACTTTTCCTGCAGCTCAGCGAGCTTGCCGGACGAGGCCAGGCGATCGACCGCGGCGGAGACCGTGGGGGTGAGCTTGGAGCCCTTGGGCAGGACGATGCCGTACTCCTCGCCGCCCGTCGTGTCGTCGAACTGGCCGATGATGACGCCGTCATCGATTTGCGCGGAGACCATGTAGAACGCGGTCGGCAGGTCGACGACGATCGCGTCCACGCGGCCCGTCTGCAGGGCCAGGACCGTGTCGTCGGAGGAGTTGAAC
>CAUTDS010000014.1:0-44888 GCA_963537175.1 uncultured Actinomycetes bacterium | reverse complement strand
ACACGGTGGTGACGCCGAGCTCACGCTGCAGGGAGGCGATCTGCGTACGGGTCTGGACACGCAGCTTGGCGTCCAGGTTCGACAGGGGCTCGTCCATGAGGAACACCTGGGGCTTACGGACGATCGCGCGGCCCATGGCGACACGCTGACGCTGGCCGCCAGACAGAGCCTTGGGCTTGCGGTCCAGGTAGGGCTCCAGGTCGAGGATCTTAGCGGCCTCTTCGACGCGCTTGTTGATCTCTTCCTTGGGAGTGCCGGCGATCTTCAGGGCGAAGCCCATGTTCTCGCGCACCGACATGTGGGGGTAGAGGGCGTAGTTCTGGAAGACCATCGCGATGTCGCGGTTCTTCGGCGGAACGTCCGTGACGTCCTTGTCGCCGATGAGGATGCGGCCGGAGTTCACGTCCTCGAGGCCTGCGAGCATGCGCAGCGAGGTCGACTTGCCACAGCCGGAGGGGCCGACGAGAACGAGGAATTCGCCGTCCTTGATCTCGAGGTCGAGCTGGTCGACGGCGGGCTTGTCGGAACCCGGGTAGACGCGGGTGGCCTTGTCAAAGGTAACGGTTGCCATGGAGTTTTCCTTCCCACCGGCAGGTACGTGCCGGACGATCCGTAGTGGGGTGACCGTGGAGCGTCTTCGCCCACGGAGTGCGAACGCGGATCGTTCCGCGCGCGCGACTAATAGCGAAGTTAGCACGCTCGGTCGGCAGTGTACAGTTCGGGCCACATGGTGGATTGACAGCATTCGTTTGCCCGTCACTTTCAGGGACGAGGCCGGGGCCGCCCCGCGCGGGTGGCCGCAGATGGGGGAGGGGCCAGGTAGGCTGAGGGCGTGGAAGAAGGCGAGGAACTGGGCGGCTACAGGCTTATCCGTCGGCTCGGTACGGGCGGGGCGGGGACGGTCTGGCTCGCCGAAGATGGGGGCGGCACGCGTGTCGCCCTCAAAGCCATGCACCCGGCGATGGCCGCCTCGGAGGAGTCGCGCCAGCGCCTGGAACGCGAGACGCGCACCGTGAACTCCGTGCGCTCGCCCTTCGTCGCGCACATCGTCGATGCGGAAACCGAGGCCTCCCAGCCCTTCGTCGTCTCGGAGTATGTGGAGGGCCCCACGCTCGCGGAAATCCTCGTCTCCGGGCCCGTTCCGCTGCGCGGCGTCGCCGCCCTGTCCTATCACCTGGCGTCCACGATCGCGGCCGTTCATCACGCCAACATCATTCACCGCGACATTAAGCCTTCCAACATCATCTGTTCGCCGCGCGGCCCGGTCCTCATCGACTTCGGTATCGCGATGGCGACCTCCGATCAGCACCTGACCAGTACCGGCCTCGTGTCGGGGACCGCCGGGTACACCGCCCCCGAGCTCCTGCAGGGCCACGGGGCCACGAAGGAGTCGGACTGGTGGGCGTGGTGCGCCACCCTGCTGTCCTGCGCCACCGGGCGCCCGCCGTTTGGCAAGGGCGACGTGTCCGCCACGATGCTGCGCGTCCTCGAAGGGGACCCCGACCTGGCCGGACTCCACCCCATGGTCGCCGACGCGCTCGCGGGCGGCCTCGCCCCCGATCCCGACGATCGTCCGTCACCTTCACTGATTGTTGCCGATCTCATGAGCGCCGTCGGGTGGGCGCCCGGCGAGCTCGACTATGTGACCGTGAACTGGGCGCAGCTGCTCGACACGGGTATGCGCACGCAGATGGTCAACTCGGACCCCCAGGAGATTGCCGCGCCTCCCGAGTGGGAGGACGCGGGGCAGCGTCCGGATGCCTCTGGCGCGCGCGCCGTTTCCTATCCGCAGCATCCGCGCCGCGACGCCTCGGAATTCACAGCGGCGAACGATCATACCGACGTCGTGGACACTGCGTCGGTGGCACAGGGGTATGACGACTGGTCCGATGACACCGGGGAAGTCGCCTGGCACGATGATGCCACCGACGTCTGGCAGCGCGTTGATGACTCGGATCCCACCGAGGTCATGGCCCCCTACGCTCAGCCTCAGTACCCGGGTCCGCAGGGTGCGTATGATCCCGGTTTTGCCCCCGGATATGGGCAACAGCCCCATCCGCAGGCCGGAGTTGCCCCGCAGCAGATGGCAACGGGTCCCCAGTGGAACCCCAATCCGGCGATGGGGACGGGTGCCGCGTCGGCGGACGGGGCCTCGTCCACCGCAAAGGGAACATGGATCTCGGGCGCCGCGCTGCTGGCCCTCCTGGCCTCACTGCCCTTCCTCTTCGGTCTCACCGGCTCCATGATCGTGGGGATCGCGCTCACCGCTTTTGGCCTGATCGGCGCGATGTCGCGGTGGCTGGAGCGCCGTCGGATCCTGCGAGGCGCGAAGGCCAGCGATACGGCCGCCGTCATCGCCATGTCGCCCATCCTGCTGGTGCGCTCAATCCTGTCGACCGCGCTTGGCCTCGTCGTCGGAGGCCTCGTTCCGTACGCGATCTGGGCCTTCGTGTCCTACTCGCGCGAGGGGCGCGTTCTGTGGTCATGGCCCGCCGATGTCGTCGCCGCCACCGGTGTTGATCGTACGGACTACTGGCTGAGCGACCCGCGAGCCGCGATCGTCGTGTGGGCGCTCGCCGCGGTGATGATGCTGACTGCCTGGCTCATGCCGTTTACCGCCGATCTGAGGGTCGGTGTGTCCACAACGCTGCGCTCGGTCGTGCGTCCTGCCTGGGGGCGAGGCCTCCTCGCGGTAGGCTGTGTGGGGTTCCTTGCGGGTGCGTGGTTCATCGTCACGGGTGGGCTGGCGCACTAAGCGCGGCCACGCCGCGCCCGATATTCTTGCAACATTCAACTACTTTCGGAAGGTGAGTCTATGGCTCAGAAGAAGAAGCCAGCCGTCGATCCCGTGCGCGCGAAAGCCGCCCAGATGCGCCAGGCGCAGGAGCGCGCTGACCGTCGCACCCGCATCATCGTCATCTCCGCCGTCGCTGTCATCGTCCTCGCAGTCGTGGCAGCCGTCGGCGGCGTGATCTGGAAGCAGCAGGCGCAGGTCAATGCCGCCCGCAACGTCGACGCCTCCGACGTCCTTGGCGCCTACGCCGATGGACGCCCGATCATCGTCAACGCAAACGGCGTCGTCGCCGAGGCGGACCCGAACCTGCCCACCCTCACCGAGTACTTCGACTACTCCTGCCACGCGTGCGCCGACCTCGACGCATACATGGGCAAGGACCTCACCACCTGGGCCGCCGAAGGCCACTACAACATCGAGCTCCAGCCGGTCATCACCGTCAACATGGACTACATGAAGCCCGCGGCCAGCGCGTCGCTCGTCGTCGCGCAGAAGGCACCCGACAAGTGGGTGGACTTCCACCACGCACTGCTCGCCTACTTCCGCACCCAGTTCCAGGCATCCAACGGCACCGTCGTCCAGAACCTCGACGCCTCCTGGAAGCAGGTCAAGGTGATCGCCGCCGAGGTCGGCGTCCCCTCTGACGTCATCGACACCTTCCCGGTCAATGCCGTCGAGGACTACCTCAAGGCATCGACCACAGCCTGGCAGAACGCCGGCTACAAGGGGCGTGGCAACAGCCTCGGCACGCCCGAGCTCGTCAAGGACCACTCCACCGTGATCCCGCTCGGCACCCAGCTGGCTGAGCTGCGCCAGTCCATCGCGAACGAATTCGGCATTACCGATGCCGCGAGCCAGGGCACCACCGAAACCCCGGCCCCCGAGGCCACCGAGCCCTCCCAGAGCGGCGCCGACGAGGCACAGAGCTCTGAGACGACCGACAGCTCCAACTGAGCCTTTAATCGGTGAGGGGTGGGATCGCGCGGTGGTCCCACCCCTCACTTTTGCCGTGACCTTCACATCTGTGGCGCACAACGGAGGTCCTGGAGGTGCGCGGTGGGTCCCTGCAGCGCGCAATGGGGAACCTTGTCGCTGCGCGCTTGTCGACAGCGATACGGCCCGCCCGCGCGCACGAGCCCCTACCTGTGGCACACTAGTGTCCGCCGCCGGCTTAGCTCAGTTGGTAGAGCAGCTGTCTTGTAAACAGCAGGTCATCGGTTCGAGTCCGATAGCCGGCTCCACGGAGTCCCTCACCGCGGCACCGCAGCCGCCACCCACCTCACCCGATCGGGTGAGGTGCCCCGGCCTCGTCAATGAGAAGCACCCAGCGACCAATCCACGCCCGACGCCCCCTGCGCCTCCAACAGCTGATTCGCGCGCGAGAACGGCTTCGACCCAAAAAACCCTCGATACGCCGAGAGCGGCGACGGGTGAGCCGACGCAATAATCGGCGTGTCACCCAGACGCGGCGTGAGCGACTGCGCGTCCTTCCCCCACAGAATCGCCACGAGGGGAGCGTGCGAGCCATCCGAACGCTTCCGGGACACCAGCGCGTCAATCGCGCACTGCGTCACCTCCTCCCAGCCCCTGCCTCGATGCGATGCTGGAGCACCCGGGCGCACCGTCAACACGCGGTTCAGCAGGCACACGCCCTGCTCGCTCCACGGCGTCAGATCACCCGACGTCGGAGCGGGAACACCCATGTCCTCGCTCAGCTCGCGGAAAATGTTGATGAGTGACTTAGGCAACGCCACACCAGGGTGCACCGAAAACGACAACCCCATCGCGTGCCCCGGCGTCGGATACGGATCCTGCCCGACGATCAAGACCTTCACCTTGTCGAACGGGTACGTGAAGGCGCGGAGAACATCCGTGCCCGCAGGCAGGTAGCCGCGACCCTCCTCGACCTCAGCGGCCAACATCGCGCCCAACTCGTGGATGCGTCCCTCCACCGGAGCCAGAGCACGAGCCCAGCCCGGATCAATCAACTCAGCCAACGGGCGCGGATTGTGTTCACTCATAGCACCAGCCTAATGCCGCACAGGCCACGCCACATTCCCCGCGCGCCACCCGCGCCCCACTCCTTCTTTTCCGATAGTCTGAACGCGTGAGTTCTCAGTACCCCAGGGATGAATTTGACCGCGCCGGCGAAGATATGCCCGTCGGCATGCACCGCCCCAAGCCGTCCAAGTGGAAGAACGTCTGGCCTTTCCTGGCCATCCTCGTGATCGTTCCCGCCCTCGGATGGGCGGCGGCGACCGCCCTGTCGCGCCAGCAGGCCACTGTCAGCAACGCGCCCAGCCCCGCCGCGACCACCCCGAACGCAGCTGCCCCCTCAGCGGCGCCCACAGCCGAGGCCACCGCATCCGCTGAGCCCACGCCTTCCGCCAGCTCCTCCTCTCCGTCGGCTTCGTCCGAGCCTGACCACGGAGCTGTCATCCAGGTCCTCAACGGAACCGGCACCCAGGGATTCGCCGGCCAGCAGGCTCAGATCCTGAACCAGGCCGGCTACGCGGGCACATCCGCCGCGAACGCTGACGGCTGGGCCACGCAGACCTCCACCGTCTTCTACGAGGATCCCCGCATGGAGGGAACCGCGAAGGACGTTGCCGCCAAGCTCGGCATTTCCAACGTTCGCCAGGAGAGCGGCCTCGGAGACCCCGACATCGTCGTGATCCTGCGATGAGCCTCTGATACTTGCTGAGCCGCCCGGCCCCACTGGGGCCGGGCGGCTTTGTTGTCTGTGGCTCCACGTGTGTTGCGGGCGCCGCGTGTGCTGTCCTGCGGGCCGGGCTGCTTGTGGCCCCACGGGTGTTCCAGGCGCCGGAGGCCCCGGCCGCCCGCGAGGCTAGGCGGCCTCACTGCGTTCGGCGCCGCGCCTCGAAGCCCGCCCGTGCCCTCCGGTCCCTCCGGCGCCCTCCACACCAGTGGGGCCTGGTCGCTGTTTGGAACCTTACTCCTGGCCCTCCGGACCCTCCGGTGCCCTCCACACCAGTGGGGCCTGGTGTGCTGATGGCTCTGTGCGTTGCTCGTTGTGCGGCCAGGCCCCGCCACTGCCCACCGGCACCGCATCCTGGCCCTCCGGACCCTCCGGCGCCCTCCACACCAGTGGGGCCTGGTCGCTGTTTGGAACCTTACTCCTGGCCCTCCGGGCTCTCCGGTGCTCTCACACCAGTGGGACCTGGTTGGCGTGTTGTCTCGAAGCCCGGCCAGGCCCCGCTGCCCACGTGCACCGCCCAGACCCGCCTTGGCTCCACAGGTCCTGCCTCGGCCCACGTGCACAATGCTGCTGAGCTCCCCCAATTTCGCATGCAATTCCCCCACGACTCTTTCGAATCTTGAAATCAGATCGTTGGAATTGCAACGTTTTCAGACACTGTTGAAACTTTGCCCAATTGAATTGCATGCGAGTTTACTGGGGAGTGGGCATGTGGCTGCGTGCGGGTGCCGCAGATATTTCGTGTGAAACTGCTGTCGCCTTTGCTTTCGTAGGCTGAGCCTCAACTGAAACCGGCGTCGCCTTTGCGGTCCGGTGAGGTGGCCCAGTTGAAACTGGCGTCGCCTTTGCTGGCTCGTATCCATGTGGGGTTGAAACCGGCGTCGCCTTTGCTCGCGCAGTCTGAGCCTCAAGTGAAACCGCGATCGCCTTTGCGGGTGAGAAATGGTTGTTTTTCGTGCGTTTTTCGGTTGCAAAGGTGTTGTCGGTTTCAACGGTCGCTGTTGAGGGGCGAGCAATGGTGATGGCGGTTTCACGTTGGCCTACACCAGCTGCTGCAGTGGTGCCGGTGGTTACATCGTCGCCACGTTGCCGCGTCCTGTGCGCGAAAAAGTTCGCCCTGCGCGGCTTGATGTGGGCGTGAGCGCGAAAAAGTTCGCCCAGCGAGCGAAAAATGGCCCAAAAACGGCCTTTTATGGCGCGCTGGGCGAGTTTCTTCGCGGAGATGCCGCTGTTGGGGCCGTGCTGGGCGAGTTTTTTCGCGGAAAAGTGGTTGGGGGTGGGTTGTGCTGGGCGAATTTCGTCGCGCGTGCGGACCGAGATGGAGCGTGGCGGGTACACCTTGGGCCGAAATTACCGGACCAACGCTTGTTGTGTGAAACCGGTTGCGCCGTTGCGCACCGATCCGCTGTCGTCGTTGAAACCCTTGTCGCCTTTGCGGGCCGGTGGGGTGGGTCAGTTGAAACCGCCATCGCCTTTGCGGTTGAGAAATGGGTGAATTTAGTGCGTTTTTTGGATGCAGAGGTGTTGTCGGTTTCAACGGTCGCTGTTGAGGGGCGAGCAATGGTGATGGCGGTTTCAAATGTCTGATGATTGCCGCCTGCAGAGGCGGCACCGGTTTCATATGCCGGTTGCCTGACCTTTGGGTCGGGCTGCTTGTGGCCCCACGGGTGTTCCGGGCGCCGGAGGGCCCGGCCGCCCGCGAGGCTAGGCGGCCTCACTGCGTTCGGCGCCGCGCCTCGAAGCCCGCCCGTGCCCTCCGGTCCCTCCGGCGCCCTCCACACCAGTGGGACCTGGTGTGCTGATGGCTGGTTCTGTGCGTTGCTCGTTGTGCGGCCAGGCCCCGCCACCGCCCACCGGCGCCATTCACACCTCCGGCGCCTGGTGTGCAGGCGCGCTCAGCAGGCTCGCCCCGGCCTTGGCGTAGGCTATTACGCCCTGAGCGCATCGGGCTCAAGGCCCGTGACCTCGCCTTGCACTCTGGGGTGGTGAGTGCCAAAATCATAGTTAGCACTCCGACATGGAGAGTGATAAGACCATCGGTTCGATGAGGCCACCTCAAAAACGTGGCCGTCCGTCGCGGGCATCGAACCCGATCCGCATCGCGGAAGGACACATTTCCAATGAGCAAGATCATCAAGTTTGATGAGGATGCCCGTCGTGGCATGGAGAACGGCCTCAACCTGCTGGCCGACACCGTCAAGGTGACGCTTGGCCCCAAGGGCCGCAACGTCGTGCTCGACAAGAAGTGGGGCGCCCCCACGATCACCAAGGATGGCGTCTCTGTCGCTAAGGAAATCGACCTCGACGATCCGTTCGAGCGTATCGGCGCCGAGCTGGTGAAGGAAGTTGCCAAGAAGACCGACGACGTCGCAGGTGACGGCACCACCACCGCGACCGTTCTGGCCCAGGCGCTGGTCCACGAGGGCCTGCGTAACGTTGCCGCCGGCTCCAACCCGATCGCCCTCAAGCGCGGCATCGATCAGGCCGTCGACGCCATCGTTGAGCAGCTGCACGCCGACGCCAAGCCCGTCGAGACCACCGAGCAGATCGCTGCCACGGCCTCCATCTCCGCCAACGACCCCGCCATCGGCAAGCTCATCGCCGAGGCCTTCGAGAAGGTCGGCGCCGAGGGCGTCGTCACCGTCGAGGAGACCAACTCCTTCGACACCACCCTGGAGACCACCGAGGGTATGCGCTTCGACAAGGGCTACCTGTCGGCCTACTTCGTGACCGACCAGGAGCGCCAGGAAGCCGTCCTTGAGGACGCCTACGTCCTCCTCATGGACTCCAAGATCTCCAACGTCAAGGACATCGTCCCCGTCCTGGAGAAGGTCATGCAGACCGGCAAGCCCCTGGCGATCATCGCCGAGGACGTCGAGGGCGAAGCCCTCGCCACGCTGGTCGTCAATAAGATCCGCGGCACCTTCAAGTCCGTGGCCGTCAAGGCCCCCGGCTTCGGCGAGCGCCGCAAGGCGATGCTGCAGGACATGGCGATCCTGACGGGCGGCCAGGTCATCTCCGAGACCGTCGGCCTCTCCCTTGAGAACGCTGACCTCGAGCTGCTGGGCCGCGCCCGCAAGATCGTCGTCTCCAAGGACGAGACCACCATCGTCGAGGGCGCTGGCGACAAGGACATGCTGGATGCCCGCGTGCGCCAGATCCGCCAGGAGATCGAGAACACCGACTCCGACTACGACCGTGAGAAGCTGCAGGAGCGCCTCGCCAAGCTGGCCGGCGGCGTTGCCGTCATCAAGTCCGGCGCGGCCACCGAGGTCGAGCTCAAGGAGCGCAAGCACCGCATCGAGGATGCCGTTCGTAACGCTCGCGCGGCTTCCGAAGAGGGCCTGGTCGCCGGCGGCGGCGTCGCCCTGATCCAGGCCGCCACCGTGGCGCTGCCCAAGCTCGACGCCCTCACCGGCGACGAGGCGACCGGCGTCAACATCGTGCGCCTGGCCATCTCCGCCCCGCTCAAGCAGATCGCTGAGAACGCGGGCGTCGAGGGCGGCGTGGTTGCCGACCGCGTTGCTCACATGGAGCCCGGCCACGGCCTGAACGCCGCGACCGGCGAGTACACCGACCTCATGGCCGCCGGCATCTCCGACCCGGTCAAGGTCACCCGTTCCGCGCTGCAGAACGCTGCGTCGATCGCAGGCATGTTCCTGACGACCGAGGCCGTTGTCGCCGACAAGCCCGAGGCTCCGGCCGCCGGTGGCGACGACGCTGGCGCTGGCATGGGCGGCATGTACTGATCCGCTCGGCGCTAAGCTGATCCGCCTGGGGGTGGGACTCGTGAGGGTCCCGCCCCCAGGCGTTTCTGTCTGTCCGCACAGGCTTGGCACGAGGCCGGTGCTCTCCTCGCGGGAACAGGGGCGTATAGCGCTGTTGTCAGACCCCTGCGAACAGGGATGCGGAATGAGTTTCGGCGTCGGCGTAGGTGGAAGCCGCGACCTGCATTTGCGAGGAGATCGCGTCCAGGGCGTCGTGTGTCTGGGCCTGGATGCCCTGCCACTGGGTGATGGTCGCCTGGAAGTTCACCTGCGCCCCGCCGGTCCACGTGTCTTGAAGGGCGAGCAGCTGGGCCATCATCGTGTCCACCTCGGTGCGGATGGTGGATGCGGTCGTGCAGGCCTGCGCGGAGGCGGCGGCAATTTGTTCGGCGTCGACGGCGTATGCGGTCATGATGTCACTCCTTTGTGGGACCCCGGGTGGGTCCGTCGACATTGACGCTACGCGCGTGACAGCGCGAGATCGAGCCCGAATTGGCGCCCTGTGGATAACCGCCCGCGCCGACAAGTGCCTGTGGATAGCCCCAAGGTATACCCGTGCGACTGACGGGTGAGGTGCCGCCGCTCACCGGCACGCACAGCGGCCAGGCTCCACAGGTTTGGAGGGCGCCAGAGGGACCGGAGGGCACGGGCGGGCTTCGAGACGCGGCACCGAGCGAAGCGAGGCCGCCTAGTCTCGCGGGCGGCCGGGGCCTCCGGCGCCTGGAAAACCCGTGGAGCCAAGAGCAATATGCGACATCATGCTGGGCCGCCGCCCACCGGCACACACAGCGGCCAGGCCCGGCGAGGCGGGCCCTGCGGTATGCAGAGCGGGCGGGCCCTGCGGTACGAACAGCAGTCGCAGCCTTGTCAGTCGGAGGTAGGCAGATCCAGGGATTCGACGGCGGACTCGAGGGAGGAGGTCGCCTCTTCGTCCTCGTCCGTGTCGGCCGTTTCCTCGATCTTGCGAGGCAAGACGCCGGTGGACGTGGCCTCGTCCTCCACGGAGGCGACGGGGATGCGTTTCTTGATCGAGCGGCGCTTGATGATCAGCGTGCCGGTCGTCGTCGTGGAGTCCTCCACGACCTCGTCGGTGTCGTCCGCGTCCTCGGTGTCGTCAGTGTCCTCGGCCTGGGCAGCCTGGCACAGCTGGGCCTTCTCGCGCTCGAGGCGAGTGAGCTCGACCTCGAGGTTTGCGCGGGCGGTGTCCTCCCACGCGGAACCGAGGGGGGACTGGTAGATCGTCTCGTAGCTCAGGAGCTTCTTGACGAGCGCCATACGGGCCTTGGTGAACTGCAGGTCGTCGAGCTCGCTGAGTTCGGCGCGCAGCGCGGTGCGCAGCTTCTTGTAGTCCTGCGGGCTGCAGGCCAGGCACGCCAGGTCCGCGTCGACGAGCACCTGCGCGTCGAAGTCGGTGCGAGGCGCGCGGTGGCGCGTGAGGAACGCGATCAGCTCGTCGATGCGGGCGACGACCTCCTCGGGCACGCCAAGCTTGGTGAGGCGGTTGTGCGCGTGGTCGATGCATCGGGTGGAGGCGAAGTTCGCCTGGAATCCACCGAGCTTGATCTCGAGTGCCTTGTTGAGGAAGGCGCCGTGGTACCACGCGGCGACGCGCAGGATGTCGGGATCGTGCGCGGACGACGAGATTTCATCAATGTGGGTGAGCGTGTTCATGAGCCGACGCACGTTGTGCATCTGGCGTTCGGGCGCGCTCCAGCGCTCCGCGAGGTCGACACTCTCGTTTTCGAGGTCGGACTGGCTCGCGGTTGCGCCGATTTGCTGCATGGCGTCGACGAAGGACGTCAGCAGCCACTGAGGTGCTTGAGCACCCATGGGCCACTCTCCTTGCTGAGGAATACCCGAGCCATGCTAGTGCGCTTTTGCGTGAAGGTCACGTTCGTTGGTAAAAAATCAGGGAAAATCCCGATGGGTTTCGGGAAACCGGCAGGTGAAAAATGGCGAAAATTGAGCGAAAAATCCGTGTGTGCTGACCGGTGCGTTACGTCTTTCACGCTGTGGGGAGTTCGATGCGAACGGTGAGGCCGCCGCCTTTCGTCTTGGTGAGCGACGCATTGCCCTTGTGAGCTGCGAGGATGCCGGAGACGATCGCGAGGCCGAGGCCGGATCCGCCGGACTTGCGGTTGCGCGATGTATCCGCGCGGTAGAAGCGTTCGAAGACGCGTCCGCGGTCAGTTTCGTCGATGCCGGGCCCGTGGTCGCGCAGCTCGACGATGGCGGTGTCCCCGCTGCGTCCGAGCGCGATTTCGACGGGGGAGCCTTCGGGGGTGTAGCGCACGATGTTGCCGATCAGGTTGGTGAACACCTGCGAGATGCGGTCGCGGTCGCCGGGAACGATGAGGGTCATCGGGGGAGTGCGGCTATTGATGCCGGTGAGTCCGACCGTGCGCGTGGGGTCGAGGGCTTGGAGGTCGAAGATCGCGTTGTCCGCGAGCTTGACGAGGTCGATCTCGGTGATCTCGAGGGGCCGTCCTTCGTCGAGGCGGGCGAGGGTGAGGAGGTCCTCGACGAGCGTGGCCATGCGCGAGGATTCGGATGCGATGCGCCCCATGACTTCTTCGATGCGTTCGGCGGGCACGCCGCCCATGGCGTAGAGCTCGCAGTAGCCGGAGATGGCGGCGAGGGGGGTACGCAGCTCGTGGGAGGCGTCGGAGACGAATCGCTTGATTTTTTGTTCCGAGGCCTGGCGGGCTTCGAAGGATTGCTCGACCTGGGTGAGCATGGCGTTGAGGGAAAGCGAGAGTGAGCCGACCTCGGTGGTGGGCGGGTGCGGGGTGACGCGCTTCGTCAGGTCGCCGGCGGCGATCTTTCCGGCGGTGGACTCGATGGAACGCAGGGGGAGGAGGGCGCGGCGTACGAGGATGCGCCCGGCCCAGCCCCCGATGAGGACGATGATGACCCCGGCGACCGCGAAGTACGAGGCCGTCGTGCGCAGGGTGTGCTGCATGTCCGACAGGGGCAGCGCGATCGTCATGTATCCGGAGAACTGCCCGGAAGTCTGCTCGTACACGGGGACGACGAGGGCGCGCCAGCCGAGGCCTGCCTTGGATGAGGAGACGGTGACAGGGAGGGTGCGGAAGGAGGAGATGGGCGCGGAGCTCGTGTCGACCAGCTCGGGCAGCTGGGGCTTGCCCGAGGCCTTGAGGGTGTCCTCGGAGTAGAAGTAGCGGTCGCCCCCGTCGGTGTCATGGATGTGGATGTAGTAGAGGGTGGGGATGCCGCCCTGGCCGTCCGCGGAGAAGGTCGCCGCTGATCCGGAGATCTGCATGGTGTGCGCCGTGGCGACGAGCTGGTCGTCGATCTGAGAGATGAGGTGGCGCTGAAGGAGGCCGATCATGACCGTGCCGGACAGGGATAGTCCGATGGCCAGGAGTAGCGTGATGAGCGTGACGAGCTGCGCGGATAGTGGCTTGGAGTCCCACCATGCCTCGATGCGTTGGGCCAGGCTGCGGTGCACGTCAGTCCTCAGCGCGCAGGATGTAGCCGACCCCGCGCTTGGTGTGGATCAGCTCCCCGGAGGCCCCCTCGACGGCGAGCTTGCGCCGCAGGTAGGAGATGTAGGACTCGACGATGGCGACTTCGCCGTCCCAGTCGTATTCCCACACGTGGTCGAGGATCTGCATCTTGGAGACGACGCGCCCTGCGTTGATGACAAGGTAGCGCAGGAGCTTGAACTCGGTGGGGGACAGGTCGATGGGGACGCCGGCGCGCGTGACTTCGTGGGCGTCCTCGTCGATGACGAGGTCTCCGACGCGCAGGAACGCGTCGTCTTCTTCGGAGCCCATGGTGCGGCGCAGGATGGCGCGGATGCGGGCGACGACCTCTTCGAGGCCGAAGGGCTTGGTGACGTAGTCGTCGCCACCGACGGTCAGGCCCTGGATCTTGTCGCGCATATCGTCGCGCGCGGTGAGGAAGAGGACCGGGGTGGTGATGCCGGCGTCGCGCAGGCGCCTGGTGACGGTGAAGCCGTCCATGTCGGGGAGCATGACGTCGAGGACGATGAGGTCGGGGCGCGAGGCTTGGGCTTCGTGAAATGCGCCGCTGCCGTCCTCGGCGGTGACGACATCGAAGCCGGCGAAGCGCAGGGAGGAGGCGAGGAGGTCGCGGATGTTGGGCTCGTCGTCGACGACGAGGAGTTTTGCTTCAGTTCCCGGGGTGCTCATACGACTAGTGTCGCCCATATATCTGAATGTTTCCTGTGAGGTAGGTGGGAGTGAAGCTGCTGCTTTTGTTTGCTTCGTCACCTCAGTCGGTCATGCAGGGGTAGAGGACAAGAAAAGGCGCGGAAAAGATATGCAAGAATTAAAGCATGTCATCCCAGAACTCAGCGGACGTCATGTCTCCCGACGGCGTCGAATTCCAGCACGTGTCCCCCAAACTCGCGGCCCTGCGCCTCGGTAATGCGCTCGCGGCTTGCGGTGCCCTGTGCGGCGCGATTTCCGGCCTCGTCCTCGTCGTCGACATCCCGGCGCTGTGGTGGCTCATGCTCGTGCCCGCCGCCATCGCCCTCTTCTGCCTGTGGCTCGTGCCCGCGCAGGTGCGCGCCCTGCGTTACGCGCTGGCCGACACGGACTTCGTCATCCGCCGCGGCGTCTTCAATCGCTCGCTGACCCTCGTGCCCTACGGCCGCATCCAGTACGTCGACATCTACCAGGGTCCCGTGCTGCGCCTGCTCGGCATCTCCACGATCAAGCTCTCAACCGCGAGCGCGAAGACCGATGCGACGCTGAGCGGTGTGCCCGTCGCGGACGCGGCCCGCCTGCGTGATGTTCTGGCGGAGCGCGGTTCGGCGGAGCTGATGGGCCTATGAGCGCGGACCTCTCCTCTGACGGCATCGCCCCCGAGGACTGGAAGCCGCTTCACCCGCTCACCTACGTTCCCCGCGTGGTGGGAAGCGTCACGGGTGTCGTCGGAGCGGTGTCCCTGAGCAATGCCTCCGCGATCGGGCGCATGCTGGGCGGTGAGACGCCACCGTGGTTTGAAACAACCGGGATCTTCCTCGGTCTGGCGTTTATCGCGGGCCTTGTTCTCGCCATCGCGGGCGCGTACTGCTACCTGTCGTGGACGAAGACCCGCTACGCGGTGACCAACACTGCGATCTGGTACCGTGCCGGCATCCTCAAGCGCACGCAGCGTCACGCGCGGCTGACGCGCATCCAGACGATCAACGTGTCCTACTCGCTCGTCGGTCGCCTTCTGCGCCTGGGGTATCTGGACATTGAGGTCGCGGGCGGTGGAGATTCGAGCATCAAGCTCGGCCTGCTGCCCGCGCAGCGCCTCGAAGAGCTGCGCGCCCTCCTCCTCGCGCTCGCTTCGGGCGCGATCGACGAGGTCGTGGATCCCGCCGGCCTTACCCCGGCCTCGGCCCGCGTGGCGACGGTGAAAACTCCGCTGGAGGCCCCGGAGCGTCCGGTTTTCAAGGTCGGCTTCGTCAAGCTCCTGGTGTCCATGCTGGCGACCATCGACAATGCGATTGCCCTGTTCTTCGGCATCTTCCTCCTCGGCCTCAACGGCTTCCTCGTGGGTGTCGTCGGGGTGACGTCGATCATGAGTTTCCTGGGCATCCTGACGGGCGCGTTCAGCCTCCTGGCGGGCGTCTGGGCGCGTTTCGATCGAGAGTTCGGCTTCACCGCGGCGATCGCTGCCGACGGCGTGCGCATCAACCGTGGCCTGACGGCTCGCCGTCACGTGACGATCCCTCCGGGGCGCATCCACGCCATCGAGGTGAGCCAGCCGCTGGTCTGGCGACTGTTTGGCTGGTATCGCGTGGAGATCACGCAGGCCGGCAACTCGGCGCACACGACGGACGAGAAGAACAAGGGCATGCAGGTGGATGTGGCCTCCGACGTCCTGCTTCCCGTTGGCAGCCGCGCGGAGGTCATCCAGGCGATCGCGATGGCGATCCCCGACCTGGGGGTCGAGGACCCTGACGGCTTCCTCGAGTCCCTCCGCACCGGTACGGGCGAGGACCGCTGGATGACGCCGATTCCGCCCAGCGCGAGAATCCTGGATCCGCTGGTGTACAAGCGCCGCGCCTTCGGCCTGACCGACGCCGTGTTCGCGATCCGCGACGGCTTCTTCAACCTGCGCTTCTCGATCATCCCGCTGACGCGCATCCAGTCGGTGTCCCTGCATCAGGGACCCATTCAGCGCTGGCGCCGCGTCGCCTCCGTGCGTGCCGCGCTGGTCCCCGGACCGGTGGCATCCATGGCCGAGCACGTCGAGGCGGGCCGCTCGCTGGAGCTGTGGGCGCAGCTGTCGCAGGCATCGAAGATCCGCCGCGAGGCCGAGGCTCCCGAGCGCTGGCTCTCGCGCGTCACCGAGATCGTCGAAGCGTCCTCGGAGCGTGCGGAGGGCGACAAGTAGCCCGGTGATCGGCGACAATGGAGCCATGAGTACCCCCGGACGCCTCGGAATCGGCATCATCGGCATGGGCCACGTCGGGCCCGTCATCGGCTCTGCGCTGCGCGCGGTCGGGCACCAGATCGTTGCCGTCTCCGCGTCGTCGGAGGCCTCGCGCGAGCGCGCCGACGCGATGCTCCCCGGCGTTCCGATCGCCACGCCCGAGGAGGTCGTGCGACGCTCCGAGGTGGTCATCGTGGCCGTGCCCGACGACCAGATTGGCCCCCTCGTGAGCGGCCTGGCTGACCTGGGCGCCTGGCAGAGCGGACATATCGTCATTCACCTGTCGGGTGCCTCCGGCGTCGGGCTGCTCGGCGCCGCCGCGGGCGCCGGGGCGATTCCGCTGGCCATCCACCCGGCGATGACCTTCACCGGTACCAGCGTCGACGTGGCGCGCCTCGTGGGCACGCCCTTCGCGGTGACGGCCGCGGCCCCCTTCCTGCCGATCGCCCAGGCTCTCGTCGTCGAGATGGGCGGCGAGCCCGTCGTCGTCGCCGAGGAGGACCGACCCCTCTACCACGCGGGTCTCGCCCACGGCGCCAACTTCATCGCCGGCATCACCGTGCAGACGACGCGGATTCTCGCGCAGGCAGGCATCGAGAACCCCGCCCTGTACGTGCGCCCGCTCCTCGAGGCCGCCCTCGACCGGGCTCTGACCGAGGGGGTCGCGGGCATCTCCGGACCCGCCGCCCGCGGGGACGCGGGAACGATCGCCGCGCACGCGCGCTGCCTGGGGGCCCGGGAGGGCCTCGCGGGCGAACGCGACACCTATGCGGACATGACTCGCGCTCTCACTCGCCTGCTGCGCGACGCTCGTCTCCTCGACGAACGGGCCGCCACCAGCGTCGAGGCCGCCCTCCTCGACCCGGGCGCATAACCACCGCAAAGCGCTCGACCCCGAAATGTGCGCATGAGCGCGCACGCAACCCCCGCCTCGTCGCGAAAACGCGGGGCGTGAGGAAAGCGACTCGATTGCGCACCGGCGGGCCGAAGTTGCAAGAATAGAACTATGACTCACCGTCCTGTCCTGACCCACACGCGTGCCGAGTTGGCCGACGCCCTGTCGCGCCTGCCCGGCACCAAGGCCCTCGTGATGACCATGGGTGCCCTCCACGCCGGGCACCTGCAGCTCGTGCGCGAAGCGCGCGAACTGGCCGATCACGTGATCGTCACGATCTTCGTCAACCCGACGCAGTTCGCGCCCGGCGAGGACTTCGATGCCTACCCGCGCACCCTGGACGCGGACATGGACGCGCTCGAGACGGTGGGGGCGGACCTTGTGTGGGCGCCCGCACCTCAGGACGTATACCCCACGCCGGCGACCGTGACGATCGACCCGGGTCCGATCGCGCGCGTCCTTGAGGGTAAGACGCGCCCCACGCACTTCGCGGGCGTCGCACTTGTGTGCACCAAGGTCGTCAACCTCGTGCGCCCGGACGTGGCCCTGTACGGCCAGAAGGACGCCCAGCAGCTGGCCGTCCTGCGCACTGTTTTCTCGCAGCTGGACATCCCCGTGCGCGTCCACCCCGTGCCGATCGTGCGCGCCGAGGACGGCGTCGCCCTGTCCAGCCGCAACCAGTACCTGAGCGACGACGAGCGCATCCGCGCCCGTGCCCTCTCGCGCGCGCTTCGTCGCGGAGCCGAGGCCGCCGAGGCCGGGGCCAAGCCCGCGCAGATCGTCGCGCAGTGCCGCTCGGTTATCGAGGCCGAGGGCGGCATCGACCTGGACTACATCGCGCTCGTGGACGCGGGGACTTTCGAGATCCTTGCGGGCACCGAGTCCGTGCCCGTCGGCGAGGGTGATGGCGTGCCCACGATCCTGTCCGACGGCTCGCGCGAGGGACGCATCCTCATCGCCGCCAAGGTGGGCACGACTCGCCTCATTGACAACATGGAGGTGCCGCTGCGCGACGCCTCCGGTCCTGACGGCCGTTTCGCCGAGTGCGCGGGGGACCTCGCATGATGGAAATGACGCGCGAGATGGCGATCGGAAAGATCCACCGCGCTGTCGTCACCGGTGCCGACCTGCACTACGTCGGCTCGATCACGGTGGACGAGGACCTTCTGGATGCCGCGAACATCGTGCCCGGGCAGAAGGTTGACATCGTCGACGTCAACAACGGCGAGCGCCTCTCGACCTACACGATCGCGGGCGAGCGAGGAAGCGGCACGATTCAGCTCAACGGCGCGGCCGCCCACAAGGTGACCGTTGGAGACCTGGTTATCATCATGGCCTACGCCCAGGTGCCCGAGTCCCTCGTGCGTCAGGTCAAGCCGTCCGTCGTCTTCGTCGACGGCTCCAACAAAATCGTGAGCGCCGGCGACCACGCGGGTTCCGTGCCCGAGGACTCCGCGCGTGCCCGCGAGCTGGGGCTGAAAAGCTCCGGTGTCTGACTAATACGCCGGCAGGAGCGTCCACTCATCCGAGTGGGCGCTCCCTTGCTTTTGCGTCGTTGTGCACCTTTGCTCGTTTGATGACAAGCGCCGTTCACAATTGTCCATACCTTGTCCTCGCCCGGCGCTGATACGCCCGTCACACCTATCCTCGAAGAACCGTACGAAAGGAAGGTGGGGACATGAGCAAGCGAGCGTCTCGGACGCGCCACGCACTCGTCGGATACGCGTTCCTGTCGCCCGCCCTGATCGGTGTTCTCATCTTCATGGTTGTGCCCATCGGCGTCATCATGTGGGTGAGCCTGTACCGGTGGGATCTGATCGGTGACACGCGATACGTGGGCCTGGCCAACGTCACGAACGTGCTGAGCGACCCGGCCTTCCTGTCATCCCTGCGCACGACGATTCTCTTCGTCCTCCTCGTGGTCCCCATCCAGATCATCCTGGGCCTACTCCTCGCGAACCTGCTGACGAAGGGCGTGCGAGGAACCGTCGTCTATCGCACGCTCATCGTCATCCCGTGGATCGCGCCTCCGCTGGCCCTCGGCGTCGTGTGGTCGTGGATCTTCGCCCCCACCGGCGGCCTCCTCTCAGCACTGGCGGGCACTCGACTAGAAATTCTCGTCTCGCCCACCTGGGCGCTGCCCGCGGCGGCTTTCGTCGTCGTCTGGTCGAACGTGGGGTACACGGCGCTCTTCTTTATCGCCGGATTGCTTGCGATCCCGCGTGAGCTCACCGAGGCCGCGACCGTGGACGGTGCCTCCTCCTCGCAGGTGTTCTGGCACATTAAGATGCCCCTCCTGCGCCCGACCTTCTTCTTTGTCTCGGTCACCTCCGTGATCTCGGTCTTCAACGTCTTCGATCAGATCTACGCGCTGACCAAGGGCGGGCCGTCCGGCTCCACCGAGGTCCTTGCATACCTGATCTACAAGGAGGCCTTCGAGACCGGAAACGTCGGCCGCGCTGCAGTCATGGCGTGCGTGATGATGCTGCTCCTCATGTGCCTGACGCTGGCCCAGAACCTGTACTTCCGCAAGAGGACCACGTATGAGCTCGTCTAAGTCGCACTCGCGTCGGCCCTGGTGGTCGACCCTGGGGATCTACGCGGGGCTGTCGCTGGCCGCGTTCGTCATGGTCATCCCGCTGCTCTTCAGCTTCGTCACGGCCTTCAAATCGCCGCAAGACTTCGCCTCGCACTCGCCCTTTGCGCTGCCCTCGCCCCCCTCCCTGGCCTCGTTCCAGGCGATCCTGACGGGACGAGTCAACTTCGGCGACGCGATCATAACGACCCTCCTCATGGTCGTGGTGATGGTCGTCGGGCAGCTGGTGTCCTCCGTGCTGGCTGCCTACGCGTTCGCGCGCATCGAGTTCCCGGGACGCGAAGTCATCTTCTGGCTTTTCCTGGGCACCATGATGATTCCGGCGTCGGTCCTCGTCATCCCGCTGTACCTCATGATGGCGAAGATGGGGCTCAACAACACCTTCTGGGGCATTGTCTTGCCCTTCGTGTTCGCCTCGCCCTACGCGGTGTTCCTGCTGCGTCAGTCGTTCCGTCAGATCCCCCAGGAAATCATCGACGCGGCGACCATGGACGGTGCCGGGCAGATACGCATCCTCTTTTCCATCGTCGTTCCGGTGTCGAAGCCGATCATTTCGACGCTCGTGCTCATCACGGTTGTGAGCCAGTGGAACTCATTCATGTGGCCGCGGATCATCGCCGCGACCAGGCCACGCGTCCTCACGGTTGCGACGGCCGCGCTACAGAGCCAGTACAACGCGAATTGGACGTACGTCATGGCGGCGACGACCATCGCGCTCGTGCCCCTGATCGCTCTGTTCATTGTCTTTCAACGACACATCGTTGAATCGATTGCCCTGACGGGCATCAAGTAACAACACAACCCATCACAACTGGAGGTCTTCATGAAAAGGCGTTTTGTTACCGCTACCGCTCTGATTGGTGCCGCGTCGATGCTGATGGCCGCCTGCTCGCAGGGTGGCAGCGCGTCGAGCGAGGCGGGTACGTCCCTGACCCTGCGTCTGTGGGATGATCAGGCTGCCCAGGCGTACGAGGCGGCGCTCCCCGCGTTCACCGAAGAAACGGGGATTACGGTCAACGTCGAGGTCGTCCCGTGGTCGGACTACTTCACGGGCCTGCGTTCTGAGCTCGCCGCGGGCACCGGGCCGGACGTCTTCTGGTCCAACACGAACAACTACACCGAGTACGCCCGGGGCGGCAAGATCGTCAACATTGACGAGGAGTTCCCCGCCTCCGAGCGTGACGGCTGGCTTCAGGGTGCCATCGATCAGTACACGGTTGACGGAAAGCTCTACGGCGTCCCGGTCCTCACCGATCCGTCGATCGCGGTGTACTACAACAAGTCCCTCCTGGATGCGGCCGGCGTGAGCATCGAGGACCTGCAGAACCTGTCCTGGGACCCGAGCGCCTCCACCGATTCTCTGCGGGAGATCACCCGTAAGCTGACCCTGGATTCGTCGGGCCGCAACGCGGCTGACCCCGCCTTCGACGCGGACCACGTCGTCCAGTACGGATACAACGCTGCGCTGGATGGCCAGGCCATGTTTATTCCGTACCTGGGCTCGGCCGGTGCCACGCTGCAGGACGAGAGTGGGCACTTCACGTTCGCGAGCCCCGAGGGTGATGCCGCGGTCGGCTACCTGGTGGACCTCATCAACAAGGAGCACGTGGCCCCCTCGGCGGCCGATACGAACGACAACGGTGACTTCAGCCGCGATCAGTTCCTGCAGGGCAAGATGGCTCTGTTCCAGTCCGGTGCCTACAACCTGGCGAACGTGGCCGAGGGTGCGTCCTTCGAGTGGGGCCTGGCTCCCCAGCCGAAGGGTCCCGCAGGTGCTGTGACGGTCGGTAACTCCGTCGTCGCCGCCGGTTCGACGGCGAGTGCGAACCCCGAGGCTCAGCACAAGCTGCTGGCGTGGCTGGCTGGCAAGGACGGCGGTGCCGCTCTGGGTAAGACCGGAGCTGGCTTCCCCGCGAACGAGAAGGCCCAGGCGACGTGGACCGCGTACTGGTCGGACAAGGGCGTCGACACCTCGGTCATGGCGAAGACCCCCTCGGGCACGATTATGGCTCCCTTCGGCGCGAAGCTGGGCGCGGCGATGGACGCGTACAACGGGGTGCTCAAGGAGGTCTTCCTGGGACGCACCGGCGTGCACGAGGGCGTCCAGGCCGCCCAGGACGCCGCCAACGCGGCGATCGATCAGTAGTCGTCACAGACGTGGGACAGGCGCCGGCGGGACATGTTCTCGCCGGCGCCTCAATAAGGAGTACACGAATGGATACCGTGCTCGGAATTTACGCCCACCCCGATGATGCGGACGTGGACGCGGGCGGGACTCTCGCTCGCTTCGCGCGCGAAGGGGCGAGGGTCGTCGTCGCAGTCGTCACGGATGGCGATGCGGGGGGATCCGACCAGGATCTGCATCAGCGGATGGGGGAGTTGCGTCGCGATGAACAGCGCCGCGCGTGCGAGCAGCTGGGCGTCATGGAGCTCGTCTTCTTCGACGGCTACCCCGACGGTATGGTGACCCCGTCCCACGGCCTCGTGCGCGATATCGTCGCCCTCATTCGGCGCGTGAAGCCGAACCTGATCCTCACCCTCTCGCCCGAATACAACTGGTCGTCTATCTACGCCAACCACCCGGACCACCGGGCCGTGGGTGCTGCGGTCACGGACGCTGTCTACCCGGCCGCGCGCAACCCCTTCGCCTTCCCCGAGCTGCTCGAGGAGGGCCTGCAACCCCACGTCGTCGAAGAGGTGTGGTTCCAAGGCGGCCCGTCGACGAACCACGTCGTCGAGCTGGACCTCTCGGACATCGAAGCCAAGGTCAGGGCGGTGCGCGAGCACGTCACCCAATTCGACGACCTTGAGCGGATGGAGTCCTGGATCCGACAGGCCACCCGCGACGCAGGGTCCCCTCACGGATACGCGGGGGGAGAAGAATTCTTCCGCTGGGATACGCGCGGATGAGGGCCCGGTAGCCGGCCCGTTTGTCGAACTGTGCCCTGGCCTCGTCTGTACGAGGCCGGGGCACAGCGCGTCGATGGGTGTGCGGGGAGGACGGCGCCCCTCAGTCGAAGGCGGCGGCGACCAGCGGGTTTGTGTGGATCGCCTGGTCGAGCACGTCGCGCGCGACGTTGACCGAGTCGACGAGAGGGTGCAGCGCCAGCGCCTGCCATGCGAGAGTGCGATCGCGCTCGCGGGCGGCGTCAATGACGAGATTCTCGCAGGCCTTCACGGATTGGACGAGACCGAGGGGGGCGCCGCTCAAGGGGGCAACCGGAATCGGATGCACGCCGGAGGCGTCGACGTCGCAGGGAACCTCGACGACGTCCGTGTCTCGCAGCGTTGGAATCGAGGAGAATCCGCCGTCTCCGTTCCCGACGTTGAGGATCATGCGCGCCGGGGTGTTCGTAGCGAGCGCGTTCATGAGGTCGAGAGCTACCTTCTGGTAGCCGCCGCCCGCGATGTCCTCGGCGCGCCTGCCGGAACGCTCGTCGACGTCTCGGGCCTCGGCCATGTAGGTCGCCTCCCGGTCGGCGAGCGCATCGATCCACGTCCGTCCCGCCTGCTCGGGGTGGGAGAGGACGGCGTTGTAGAAGGCTTCCTGCTGATCGCGCAGGTACTCGCCGCGGGTTTGGTCCTGGTGGATGCGGGCCATGGCTTCGCGATGACAGTAGTAGTAGAAGAGGTATTCGTTGGGCAGAGCGCCCAGCGCGCGAATCCAGTCCGTGCCGATGGCGCGGGATTCTTCCATGGATCCCAGGGCCGCCTCGTCGGCGAAGAGGCGCGGGAGGATGTCGCGGCCGCCGACCGACAGCGAGCGCAGCCAGCCGAGGTGGTTGAGGCCCACGTAGTCGAAGGACACGTCGGTGCGCTCCTCCTCGGGAACGCCCAGGGCGTTCAGCGTGCGGTTGACGAGGCCGATGGGGGTGTCGCAGATGCCGATGACGCGCTCGCCGAGTACGGAGCGCATCGCCTGGGTGATGATCCCGGCCGGGTTTGTGAAGTTGATGAGCCAGGCGTTGGGGCATAGGCGCTTGGCGGCGCGGGCCAGCTCGAGCGCCGGTCCGAGCGAGCGGAACGCGTAGCAGTAGCCGCCCACGCCGACGGTCTCCTGACCGAGCAGCCCATGATCGAGGCCGCAGTGTTCGTCGAGGACTCGTCCGCAGGTCCCGCCCACGCGCATCGCGGAAAACACGAAGTCGGCTCCGGCAAGCGCCTCGTCGATGTCCGTCGTTGCGCGCACGGCCGGGGAGTGCGGGAAGTCCAACGAGGACAGCACGGCCATCATCGCGTCGAGCCTGCGTACGTCGGTGTCGTACAGGATGACGCGGTCGACGTCGAGGGAAGCGTAGTCGCCGCGACCCGAGCGTGAACGGGCCAAGACGTCGATCATCGCGGGGACCCGGAAGCCCCCTCCTCCGACGATGGTGAGCTGCATGGCGGGCATCCTCTCTGACTACGTATAGTGGTGGCTCACTGACATATTGTAGTCGCGCTCACGTCTAGGAGGACCTGTGGCATCTCGAGTACCCGCCGCATCTCAGTTCGCGGTGTATGGTCCGACCTTCCTGGATGTGGTCATGGGTCCCCTCGACGGTCCTCCGGTTCCCGGCCGAGAGGCGTGGGTGGAGGGAGCGCTCATGTGCGCGGGCGGCGCGGCTAATCAGGCGATTGCGCTGGCTCGCCTGGGTGTACCCGTGCGCCTGCACTCTCGTGTGGGCGTCGATCAGATGGGTCAGTTCGTGGACGAGATGCTCTCACGCGAGGGCGTAGACACTTCCTCGTGTGAGCATGTGGGCGATCAAAACGTCACCGTCTCCCTGTCCTTCGACGGTGATCGCGCGATGACCACGCGCGGGACGACCGCTGTGCCCCGCTTGGGAGGCGAGGCGCCGGCGTGCCTGCTCGCAGACGTGCGGGGAATCAGCGCGAACAGGGAGGTTGTGTCCTCCTGGCGCGAGTGCGGGACGTGGGTGCTGGCGGATACGGCATGGGACGAGGCCGAGGCCTGGGACCCGGCCGACCTGGAGGCCTTGCGCATGGCTGACGTGTGCACGCCCAACGAGGAGGAGGCGCTCGCATACGCGCGCACCGAGAGCGTGGAGGATGCGGCTCGTTGGTTCGCGTCCTTTGGGTGCGACTGCGTGGTGACGTGCGGCAAGAACGGCGCGGTTGCGTGCGTTGACGGGCAGATCCTGCGCGTGTCGGCACCCGCGGTGAGCGCGGTGGATACGACGGGCGCGGGGGATGTTTTTTCGGCCGCCCTGGCCTGGGCGCGCCGAGCGTGCCGCATGTCGTGGCCCGAGGCGCTGGCCCTCGCCTGCGCTGCCGCCGCCCACTCCACGCAGGGGATCGGCGGATCCTCGTCGGCTCCCTATGCGGCCGACCTCCCGGGTGCGTGAGGAGCCCAACCGGGCCCCTGCCTCGTCGCGGGGCTAAATCCCGGTACGATAGGCGCATGACCGATTCTTCTTCCACGCCCACGCCCTCTCCCGCAGACGACACCCCGGAGCAGGTGAAGATCCGCGCGGCTAAGCGCGCCCGCCTCATGGAGGCCGGCATTCCCGCATACCCCGTGCGCCTGCCGATCACGACCACCATCAAGGCGGTGCGTGAGAAGTACGCGCACCTCGAGGCCGGCGAAGAGACCGAGGACTACGTGGGCCTGGCTGGCCGCGTGATCCTCGCGCGCAACGGCGGCAAGCTCTGCTTCGCGACCCTCATGGACGGTGAGGGCAACAAGATCCAGGTCATGCTCTCCGCCGCCTCCGTCGGTGCCGAGTCCCTGGCCGCCTACAAGAACGACGTCGACCTGGGCGATCACCTCTTTGTCCACGGCCGCGTGATCTCCTCGCGCCGCGGCGAGCTATCGATCTTCGCGACCCCCGCCGAGGTCACGCCCGAGGCTCAGGCCGAGTACGACGCCGCCCCCACCGCGCTGCCTGCGCCGGACGCCTCCTGGGCCATCGCCTCCAAGGCGCTGCGTCCCCTGCCCAAGACGTGGACCACCGAGGACGGCGAAGAGATCACCCTGTCCGAGGACCAGCGCATCCGCCGCCGCGAGCTCGACCTCATCACGCGCCCCGCAGCGCGCGACATGGTCCGCATCCGCGCGGCCGTCAACCGCTCGATCCGCGAGAACTTCTTCCGTCGCGACTACATCGAGCTCGAGACGCCGATGCTGCAGATGATCCACGGCGGCGCCGCTGCCCGCCCCTTCACGACGCACATGAACGCGCTCGATACTGAGCTCTACCTGCGCATCGCCACGGAGATCTACCTCAAGCGCGCGGTCGTCGGCGGCGTGGATCGCGTCTTCGAGATGAACCGCAACTTCCGCAACGAGGGCATGGATTCCTCGCACAGCCCCGAGTTCACTTCCCTGGAGGCCTACGAGGCCTACTCGGACTACAACGGCATGGCCGACCTGACCCGCGACCTCATCCAGCAGGCCGCGCGCGACGCCTTCGACCTGTCCGAGGGCGAGGAAATCGTCCGTCTGGCCGACGGCACCGAGTATGACCTGTCGGGGCAGTGGGATCGCATCGACCTGTACGGCTCCACCTCCGAGGCCCTGGGCGAGGAGGTCACGGTGGAGACGCCGCGCGAGACCCTCGTCAAGTACGCGGAGCGCATCGGCCTGGAGGTCGACGACTACGCCGTTTCCGGCAAGATCGTCGAGGACATCTTCGAGGAGCTCGTCGCCTCCAAGCTGTGGGCGCCGACCTTCGTCTACGACTTCCCGGAGGACACCTCCCCGCTGACCCGCTACCACCGCTCGCGCCCCGGCCTCACCGAAAAGTGGGACCTGTACGTGCGCGGCTTCGAGACGGCGACCGCCTACTCCGAGCTGGCCGACCCGGTCGTCCAGCGCGAGCGCTTCGAGGTGCAGGCCCTCGCGGCTGCCAACGGCGACCCTGAGGCCATGGTCATGGACGAGGACTTCCTCATTGCCATGGAGCAGGGCTTCCCGCCGTGCGGTGGCATGGGCATGGGCATCGACCGCCTGCTCATGGTCCTCACCGGCCAGGGCATCCGCGAGACGATTCCGTTCCCGCTGGTCAAGCGCCTGGGCTGATCTGAGCCGAGTAAAGGGCCCTGGCCTCGTTCTCATCATGGACGAGGCCAGGGCCCTTTCTCGTGCGTGGGTGTCCCCTCGGTCAGACGTAGGAACGTCGGGGCGACATGCGCGTGTGAACGAGGTCGAGGAGCTCGTGCGCGGCCCCGTCGTCGAGAACGAGGTCGGTGGCGACCCCCGCGCGCAGCGCCCCGAGGAGCGGCAGTGCCTTCGAAGCTCCGGACACGACGCAGAGGCGGCGTGGGATCTTCTTGAGCGTGGCCGGGCTAGGGCCGGAGGCGCGCTCGTTGAGGTGCATGTTCGTGGAGCCGTCCTCGCGGATGAGGACGGTGCACACGTCGCCGACGACCCCGTCGTTCTGGGCCGCCGCGATCTCGTTGGGGTCGAGGAATCCGCCCGAATAGACGTGGGAGGGCAGGCGGGCCGACATGGAGCCGACGCCGAAGAGGGCGACGTCCGCGCTGTCGATCGTGTTGAGGACCGACTGAACGGAGCGTTCGCGCCAGAGCGCCTCTTTGGTGTCCGCGTAGTCGAAGAATGCGGGCACGGGGAAGTTGACGATGCGTCCGCCGATGGCCTTCGCGGCGCGGGCGATGATGGCCTCGGCGTAGGGCATGCCCGACTCTGTGGCGGTGGCCGCGCCGTTGAGCTGGACGACGGTGGAACCCGCAAAAGACACGTGGGGCATAGCACGCGTCACTTCTGCGGTGGTATTTCCCCAGGCGATGCCGAGGGTGACGCCGGGGAAGAGCATGTCGATGAGGTGTTCTGCCGCGACGAGCGCAACGTTGTGCAGGCGGTTGACCTCGGTGTGGACGTCGTGGACGGGAACGACGGAGACCTGGACGCCGAAGAGGTCGGCGATTTGTCCCGCGAGGGTGCCCTTGAGGCCGGGGGAGGCGGACACTGAGATGCGCACCAGGCCGACCTCCCGCGCGTGGGCGAGAAGTCGCGAGACCGAGGAGCGTGATATCTGCAGGTGGCGGGCGATTGTCTCCATCGTCTGCCCCTGGAGGTAGTACATCGAGGCGGCCTCATGCGCCTGTTCGTCACGTATTGTCACGTTTTCTAGTGTGCCATGCACAAGCGTGCAGATGTGTGACTTTGGAGATTAAAGGGTCTGGAGGATTGATATGCGGAAAGCGCGTCATATGGTCAGGGTCACAGGTAAAGGGCTGCACGGATGTGCACTCAGTTTGGGCTAACGTGCATCAAGTGTCATACTGTGATGTGACCCGCGAAGCTTATCCGAGCGGATATTGTTCGACGGTACACAGTTGGCGGTGAAAGAACACCGGTGACCCGGCGCGAAGACGCGTCGGAGAAAGATAGGGAAACATGCTCACAACACTGCTCCCGGCAGCCGCCGATGCGGCTGTCCCTACCACGGGCCAGATTTTCTGGTCTGAGTTCCTCGGCACCACGATCCTGCTGCTCCTCGGTGGCGGCGTTGTCGCCACGAACCTGCTGCCCAAGTCCAAGGGCAAGGGCGGCGGCTGGCTGCTCATCAACTGGGGATGGGGCCTGGCGGTCTTCGCCGGCGTCTACGTCGCGTTCCGCTCCGGTGGTCACCTGAACCCCGCGGTGACGATCGCCAAGGTCGTTGCCCACATGTTCGACTCCAACGTCACCCTGGCGGGTGACATTCCCGTCACCGGCACCAATGTTGCGGTCTACGTCGTCGCCCAGTTCCTCGGTGCCTTCGCCGGCGCCGTTCTGTGCTGGCTGACCTTCAAGAAGCACTTCGACGAGGATTGCGACCCCGCCCTCAAGCTCGGCGTCTTCTCCACCGGCCCCGAGATCCGCTCCTACGGTTGGAACTGCCTCACTGAGGCCATCGGCACCGCCGTCCTGATCCTGTGGATCTTCGTCTCCGGCTACACCGAGACCCACGTCGGCCCCCTCGGCGTCGCCCTGATCATCGTCGTCATCGGTAACTCGCTCGGTGGCCCCACCGGATACGCCATCAATCCGGCTCGTGACCTCGGCCCCCGTATCGCTCACGCGATCCTGCCGATCAAGGGCAAGGGTGGCTCCGACTGGGGCTACTCCTGGGTTCCCGTCGTCGGCCCGATCATCGGCGCCATCGTCGGCACCGTTCTCTACTACCTCATTCTCGCCTGAGAGTGAGTGCGCGGGCGAGGCCTCCGCGGCCTCGCCCGCGTTATACCCCGCCGCCGGGGTGACACTTTGTGGGACTACGAAGTCCCGCCCGCCGCGCAGGCGGATTGACGCGGCATACACAACGACGTGATAACGCCTCCGAAAGGACACTCATGACCACCGAAAAGTTCGTTCTCGCCATCGATCAGGGCACCACCTCGACCCGTGCGATCATCTTCAACCACTCCGGCGAGATCGTCTCCGTCGGACAGAAGGAATTCACCCAGATCTTCCCGAACCCGGGCTGGGTGGAGCACAACCCCATCGAAATCTGGGAGACCACCCGCACCGTCGTCGCCGAGGCCCTGCAGAAGGCGGAGATTAACCGCCACAGCCTCGCCGCCGTCGGCATCACCAACCAGCGTGAGACCACCGTCGTGTGGGACAAGAACACCGGTGAGCCCGTCTACAACGCGATCGTCTGGCAGGACATGCGTACCTCCGACATCGTCAAGGAGCTCGAGGGTGACGAGGGTCCGGACCGCTTCCGCCAGATCTGTGGCCTCGGTCTGTCCCCCTACTTCTCCGGTTCGAAGATCAAGTGGATCCTCGACAACGTCGAGGGCGCTCGCGAGCGCGCCGAGGCCGGCGACCTGCTCTTCGGCAACACCGACTGCTGGGTCCTGTGGAACCTGACGGGCGGCGTCAACGGCGGCGTGCACTGCACCGACGTCACCAACGCCTCGCGCACCATGCTCATGGATATCCGCACCCTTCAGTGGCGTGAGGACGTCTGTGAGATCTTCGGCATCCCGATGTCGATGCTCCCCGAGATCAAGTCCTCCTCCGAGATCTACGGCTACGGCCGCAAGAACGGTCTGCTCATCGACACCCCGATCTCCGGTATCCTCGGCGACCAGCAGGCGGCCACCTTCGGCCAGGCATGCTTCGAGAAGGGCATGGCGAAGAACACCTACGGCACCGGCTGCTTCATGCTCATGAATACCGGCACCGAGCCCGTCTTCTCCGACAACGGCCTGCTCACCACCGTGGCCTACAAGATCGGCGACCAGCCGGCTGTCTACGCCCTCGAGGGCTCGATTGCCGTCGCCGGTTCGCTGGTCCAGTGGCTGCGCGACAACCTGGGCATGATCGTCAAGTCTTCGGATATTGGCGAGCTGGCCAGCACGGTCGAGGACAACGGCGGCGTCTACTTCGTCCCCGCCTTCTCCGGCCTGTTCGCCCCCTACTGGCGTTCGGACGCTCGCGGCGCGATCGTGGGTCTGACCCGCTACGTCAACAAGGGCCACATCGCCCGCGCCGTCGAGGAGTCGACCGCGTTCCAGAGCGCCGAGGTCCTAGACGCGATGAATGCCGACTCCGGCGTGCCGCTCAAGGAGCTCAAGGTTGACGGCGGCATGACGCACGACGACCTGGTCATGCAGTTCCAGGCCGACCTGTGCGGTGTCGACGTCGTTCGCCCGAAGGTCATCGAGACGACCGCCCTGGGTGCCGCCTACGCCGCCGGCATGGCGGTGGGCTTCTGGTCGGGCACCGAGGATGTCGTGGCCAACTGGCAGGAAGGCAAGCGCTGGACGCCGTCCATGGAGCCGGCCGAGCGCGACCGCACGTACCGCCTGTGGAAGAAGGCCGTCACGCGTACGCTCGACTGGGTTGACGACGACGTGAAGTGATTGTCGTCCCTTGATATTGACGAGGCCGGGGCTGCGTGGAGCGGTCCCGGCCTCGCTCTATGTGGTTGTACATAGGACCCAAGGCCGCGTCGGTCCAGACAATCGTCGGTTACTCTGATTCCATGGAAAATCCTAATAATCAAACGACATACCTCGTCGTAGATGGCGAGAATATTGACGCGACGCTTGGCCTTTCTGTCCTTGACCGTCGCCCGAATCCCGAGGAGCGCCCCCGCTGGGACCGCGTTCTCGAGTGTGCGCACGGTCGCTGGGGGCAGAAGGCCAAGGGTCTGTTCTTCCTGAACGGCTCCTCCGGCTTCCTGCCGATGGGCTTCGTGCAGGCGCTCACGGCCATGGACTACTCGGTCATCCCCCTGTCGGGCCCGGCCGACATGAAGGTCGTCGACGTCGGCCTCCAGCGCACGATGGATGCGATCGCGCAGCTCGGATCGGGCGACGTCATCCTGGCCAGCCACGACGCGGACTTCCTGCCCCAAATCGAGGCTCTCCTCGACCAGGGCCGCCGTGTCGCGGTCATGTGCTTCAAGGAGTTCCTCTCCTCCCAGCTCCACGAGCTGGAGGAACGAGGCCTGGAGATCATCGACCTCGAATACGACGTGCACGCCTTCCAGGTGCGTCTGCCCAGGCTCCACATCATCGACATCGACGACTTCGACCCGATGTCCTTCCTGTAAATCCGCTCCGCGCGTCCGCGAGCGGGCGCGTGGCCACCGACATGACGAACCGGGCGGCCCCGATAGGGGCCGCCCGGCCTGTCTATGCGTGCGGCTGGGCCGCGTCCGCTCACGCCTGCGTGTTGTTGCCCTTCAGGGCAGCCAGGCGAGCCTCGATCTCCACCTGCGAGGAGTCGGTCTGCAGCTCAGCGAACTGGGCGTCCAGCGAGGAGGCGGCCAGTTCCATCTTGCCCTGGGCGAGGGCCTCCTGCTGACGCACGCGGTCCTCGAAGCGGCCGAGCTCGCTCGTGGGGTCCAGGATGTTGATCGAGCCGAGGGCCTCCGTGACCTGAGCCTGAGCCTTGGCGGTCTTCTCGCGGGCGATCAGCTGGTCGCGGCGGCTCTTGAGCTCGGACAGCTTGTCCTTCATCTGAGCGAGGCCGGTCTTCAGGCGCTCCGCGACATCGCGCTGAGAAGCGAGAGCGGGCTCCTCGGTCTTGACCTCGTTCTCGAACTGGATCTGCTTGCCGAGGGCAACCTTGGCCAGGTTGTCCCACTTGTCGGCTCCGGCCTCGTCACCGGCGGCGCGCAGGGAGTCAGCCTTCGCGGAAGCGGCGGCGGCCTTCTGGCCCCAGTCGGCAGCAGCCTTGACATCTTCCTCGTAGTCGCGCTCGGCCATGCGCAGGTTGCCCAGGGTCTGAGCGATTGCGTTCTCGGCCTCGATGATCGAGTTGGTGTAGTCGCGGATGAGCTGGTCGATCATCTTCTGCGGGTCCTCGGCCTTGTCGAGGAGCGCGTTGATGTTTGCCTTGGCGAGCTGAGCAATGCGGCCCAGGATCGTCTGCTTTTCGGCCATGATGTTCTCCTTTGGTGGTGGTGCGCATCTGCGCGGTTTGGTGTGGTGCGCGTGCGCGCAGGTTGTGAGCGAGGTGGGGCCTCGCGCGATTGGTGGGTGGGCTATAAGTTGCCCGAACCGGTCGTCGGGTCAGTGTGTGTGGGGGAGTGGACTGCCATCACGCTAAGTGTGTGTCTCCCGAGTAGTGCCACGTAGGGTGAAGCGGATCGAGCGAGGCGTCCAGCCTGGCTTCCATGGCGTGCACGTGCGCGAGATTCTCGACTCCGTGGCATGTGATCCTCCTCGGTTAGTGGCGAACAGATCAAGATACATCATTGCGAGGCGCAGCGCCCTCAATCTAATGTATGCTGAGTCACATTGTCTGGGTGTGGGACCAGTGTACGTGATGGTCGACTGCGGGTGGAAATCGGCTGGGTGTGGTCGATGCAGGGTGGGGGCATGTGCGACGTGGTCATGATTGTCAGCGTCGCGCGGTGATGAATCCTCGTTAACCTCCTCTATCGTCGTCCCGGCGCTGCAAGCGTACGCTGGGCGAGCGTGGTGGCCCGCGAGGCCGCTGCGCTTGCCTGTTGGGGGTCTTCGTCGAGGGCCTTGCGTGCTTCGGCCATTGCCTGTTCGGCTTCGCGCATCAGCTTGTCCACGTCGAACAGAGCCGAACCCTCGTGGTCCTTCAGGTACTTGCGAGCCCAGGCAAGGGTGGCATCAGCGTCACGAATATGACGTTGGGCGGTCTCTTTCGCCTTGCGCCTAGCCTCTTCCTGAGTCATGAGCGGAGCGAGGACCGCATCCATTCGAAGCTCTATGTCGCGAAGGTTTTCGAGCGCACCGAGGGGATCCTCGTCGCTGACTAGCGCGCGCTGTCCCCTGGTGATGGCGGCCTCGGCCTCGTGCAGAAGGGGAGAGAAAGCGTCGGAGGAATCGTGCTGCTTTATGTCCGACAGGGCGGCGGACACGGATCCGATGGAAACGGTGAGCCTCTTCCGGAACTCGTCAAGATCGGTCTTCGCGGAGAAGATTGCATCCGTCTGCGCATTGGCCATGGTTAGTGCGCGCTGGGCGGTATCCAGCGCGGATGCTGCGCGGGTGGCGTCGGTGTCGAGATGCGCGCCGGCCGTCTCCAACGCCGCGCGAGCGGACTCCAGCAGCTGTTCCGCGCGCTGCGGATTGTCCTGGAGGGAAGCGAGCATGGACTCGGGGTAGAGGCCCGCGATGCTGGAGAGTTCTTCCTTCGAGCGCTCCAGATCGGCGAGCTCTTCGACGAGACGTTCGCGAGCGTCGGCAAGCTGCGTGGGAAGCGATGAGCGCTTCTCGCGCTGTGCGGCAAACTCCTTGCGAGCATCCTGCAGGGGTGCCAGGTTCTTGTCGAGATCCTCCGTGATTGTTGTGGCGAGGCGTCGCTTGGCATGGGAATCAGGGGTCTGCTCGATCTGTTTGTGTGTGTCGAGGCCGCGTGCGATAGCCTCTTTGGCCGCCTCGAGGCGGCGCCCGTACTGTTCAGCCGCGGCACTACCGAACTGGGCGCGAGCGAAATTCCAGTCCTCTTCCGCGGCGCGCACCTGTTCCTCGGCCTCCGACAAGCGCCGCCGTGCTTCCGCGGCAGCCCTGAGAGCGTCGCGCCTCACAGGGTCGACGAGAGGGGTGAGGTCCGCGGATTTCGTGTCGCGTCCGTCGTCTTGCTCTTGTTCGCGCAGCTTGGCCCGCAGCTCGAGAAAAAGGGTAAGGATGAGCAACCCGCCTGCGATGATGAAAATGATGACGATGCGGGTTGTGTCGTCCTTGTTTCTACTGTCCTGCCCTTGCTGCATCGTGACGTTGTGGCGATGCACTTGCGCGTGAATGTAGATGGCGGTGTCGATATCGCTGATGAAAGAGCTGATGCCGGCGCTCACCGCGTCGCTGGTTAATGGGCTCGATGTGTAGTTGTTTCGAGCGCTCGCCAGGGCATCGTCGAAGATTCGCTTGAGGGACGGGTCCGTTGTCAGGTTTCGAGCGAATTGTGCATCTGCGCAGTAGGAGTCTGTGCCATCCTCGTAGGAAACAACGTAGAGGATGCCTTTTTCTGCAGTCCGTGATTTTTCGAGGGTGGCCTGGCACCAAACGGACGGTTCCTGATCGGAGAAATTGGGGACAACGACTGCGTCGATCATCACGCCGTAGGTGGAGCGCAGCGATTCTGCATCGCTCTCAAGTTGGGCGCGCTCAGCGTCGCTCAGGAAGCCGTCGGGATCGGTGACGTGTCCGCTCGTGGTGAGCGGCTCGGTCGCGAACGCAGGGGAGCCGCCGACCAGCATCGCAGCCATCACGATGGCTGCGAAGCCCAGGCGTAGGATCCGTGACACGGTGCCTCCTGCACGTCGATGAAGCGGTAAACCTCTGCTGTGCGGCTCGATAGCTCAGAAGCTACCGGAGGCGGAGGACCAGCCGCCTGAGCCCCAGTCGGAGCTGCTCGAGCTTGAGCCCCAGTCGGAGCCGCCACCGGAAGCGAAGGACCAGCCGGATCCGGACGACCTGGATCCGCTGTGGAAGGGATCGAAGCCGTCTCGGTGGTGCGAACCGGAATTAGAGAACAACGTCGACCACAGGAGGAAGTCACCCAGGGACGATCCCGTGTAGGACCCGTTGCCCGTGGTGGGCTGCCCCCACGAGCCCCCGAAGTTCTGGATGGGGGTCGCCATGACGCTGTCGGCGAGGGCGCGTGCGTTCATTGCGTGCGTCGACGCGGCCTCGGGATCATCCTCGAGCGTCCGCTGGGCGGTGCTCAGGGCGGTCTCGGCGTTGTTGAGGGTCGAACGCAGCTCCAGGTCGATGGCTCCGCGTCGGCCCTGCACGTAACGCTGGGCCTGGGAGACGGCGGATTCAGCCAGCGAAATCTGGGCCTCGGCTGCCGCGTACGCTTTCTCGTATGCTTCTTCCTCGGTGCGCAGCGGCTCGAGCGCCGCGTCCAGGGTGGCCTCGGACATGCGCAGGTGCTCGAGGGCTGCGAGCGGATCGCCGTTGTTTGCGAGGGCCGCCTGGGCCTCGGCGATGGCTGCGTGAGCGTCGGCCACCATCGGGTTGAACACCGCTGGATCCGTGTCCAGCTCGTTGACGTCAGTGATGTCCGCAGAGATCGAATTGATTGCAGCGACGAGGCGATCGCGGATCGCGTCCAGGTCGGCCTTCGCCGAGAAGATCGCGTCGGTCTGGTGGTTGGCCATCGTCAGGGCGCGCAGGGCGGTGTCGAGGGCGCTCGCGGCGTGCGCGCGGTCGGTGGGGGCGGAGGCCTCCGCCGTGTCGAGCGCGCTGCGCGCCGAGGTGAGGAGCGCCGCGGCCTGCTCCGGGTTGTCCTGGAGGGAGGCAAGCATCTGCGGAGGATACAGAGATGAAATGCTGGCCAGCTCGGACTTCGCGCGCTCCAGATCCGTCAGCTCTTCCGCGAGGCGCTCGCGGGCCTCGGCGATTCGTTCGGGGAGCGAGGCCTGCTCGGCGCGCTTGGTGGCGAAAGACGCCTGAATGGCGCTCAACGGGTTCATGTTGGCGCCCAGATCCTGCATGATCGCGGTGGCCAGGCGTAGCTGCTCGGCGGGCGCGACCGCAGAGTTCATCTGCGCCTGTGCACTAAACCCGCGCGTCACAGCGGCCTTTCCTGCTTCGATCGCACGTGCGAATTCGTCCGTGGAGTTCAGGCCGAACTGTGCACGCGCGTAGTTGAGTTCGTCCGCCGCGGTGCGCACCTGCTCGTCTGCGGACAGAAGCTGTCGGTTCGCTTCCTGGGCGGCGCGCGCCGCGCTCGCGGCGTCGACCTGTGCGGCCTGCTGAGCGGCGAGGTTGCTGCGACGCGACGAGCGTGAGACTGCGATGGCGATGGCAATGAAGCCGACCACTAGGAGTAGGAAAAATGCGAAAAGGCCCAGGAGAGAACGCGCGCCGTCATCGGATGTGGTGGAGCTACGCGATGAGCTTGAGCTCGAGGAGTTTGAGCTCGTGTAACTGGAGTTGGACGTTCCGCTCACAAGGGTATTGACGAATGCGTTGACCCCGTTGGCGACGGCGGAGGAGGTCAGAGGATTGGGGGTCAGCTGGGCCTCGGAGGCGCGCACGGCGCTCTGCAGAGAGGAACTCGATGGCCCGTTGTAGGAGCAGGCAGCGTCGCGGCGCTGCGAGTATGCGATGACGTAGACGACGGTGCCGTTGGCCAGGGAGGAGCGCTGGACGGTCTGCTGGCACCACGACTCTGCGTCCGTGCCCGAGAAGTTGGCGACCACGACGACCTTGACGGGTTTGCCCGAGGAGGTGGCCCTGCTCGTCGCGGACTCGATCGTGGAGCGGTCGGCGCTGGACAGCCATCCGTCGGGATCGGTGACCGAATCGCTGATGGTCATGGGCGATGCTGCGAGCGCGGGAAGGCCCAGCGCAAGCAGTAGCGCTGTCAGAACAGCGATGAGGCTGAAACGGCGGATTCGTGTCACGAGGCCCTCCTGCGGTGTGGCGAACAGGTCAACATACACCATGTAGGCCGTGCGCGTCTAGCGTGTGATGCGCCGCAGCGTCGGTGTTTGTTTCCGTGGGGTCAGTCTACGTGACCGGGATGGAGAAATGCGGGCAGCGGTGCTGTTCGCTACAGGCGTCGGCTCGTCTGCCGCGCGCGGAGGAAGAGCGCCCTATGATAGGGAGAGCCCATAGGGGCTTTCAGACTATTGAGAGAAGGAGGGGACCATGCCCACCGGTAAAGTGAGGTTCTTCGACGCAGATCGCGGTTTTGGCTTCATTGCGGGAGATGACGGCGCTGATGTCTTCCTCCACTCGTCTGCGCTGCCGGCCGACCACGCTAACCCGCGAGTGGGTGCTCGCGTGGAGTATTCGGTGGCCGACGGACGAAAGGGACCGCAGGCTCTGAGCGTGCGTTTCCTAAAGGAGACAGCTTCCGTTGCCCGAGCCAAGCGCCGCAAGCCGCAGGCGATGGTGCCCGTCGTCGAGGACCTGATTAAGCTCCTCGACTCCTCGAGCGCCGCGCTGCGCCGCGGTTCCTACCCGGACAACGCGACCAAGATCGCGAAGGTGCTGCGCGCCGTCGCAGAGGAATTTGATGCCTAAGACTAGTGCCCGCCTGCGGGCAGTGAAGAAGGACGCCGTCCTCGAGGCCGCCGTCGACGTCGCGCGCGCCGGTGCCGAGGCCGTCGCGCACCCCCGTCCCGTCGGCGAGCACGTTGGCTTCGAGATGGTGTCGGAGCGTCTGGGGACCCACTACTTTGCGTCGACCGACGCGGGTTACGTGGGCTGGTGTTGGTCGGTGACCGTCGCCCGCGTGCCGCGCGGACGCGTCGCCACTGTCTGTGAGGTCGACATGACTCCCCGCGAGGGTGCGCTGTTGGCCCCGGAGTGGGTGCCGTGGGAAGAGCGTCTGCGTCCCTCGGATATTTCTCGCGACGATGTCTTGCCCTACAAGGCGGATGATGAGCGCCTCGAGCAGGGCTTCGAGGACACGAGTGAGGACCCGGATCTGCCGGTCGTGCGAGAGCTCGGCCTGGGGCGCCCGCGCGTGTTGTCGCAGGAGGGTATCGATCAGGCGGCCAAGCGGTGGTACGAGTCCGACCGTGGGCCCAAGTCCGGTCGCCGTCCGCGTAACACCTGCTCGTCGTGTGGTTTCCTCATGAAGATGAGTGGCGGCATGCGCACGATGTTTGGCGTGTGTGCGAACGAGTGGGCGACTGACGACGGCGCCGTGGTCTCTCTGGATCACACGTGCGGCTCCCACTCGGAGACCGACGTCCCCAAGAACGGCACCGCATGGCCCGTGCGTCCCTCGCGCGTGAACGAGGGGGCCCTCGACGCAGAGCCGATGCCGCGCGCCTCGGACGAGGCGCGCAAGGACGAGGCCCCGGTCGACGAAGCGAAGACGGACGAGGCCGATGCTCCGACAGGTGAGGAACAGGAAGGCTGACGTTTCCTTCCACTATGGACTGAGAGAAAGCACTCGGGACTGAGTCCCGGGTGCTTTCTCAGCAAGTGGGCAAATGGTGAGTTTGTTTGCGCGCGAGCATCTGAGCAGGCACGATTATCCGGTGAGCACACAAGAAAAGACCGCCCCATCCCACGGCGGCTTCGCACAGTCACTTGATTCGTTCTTCCAGATCTCCAAGCGCGGCTCGACTATTAGTCACGAAATCCGCGGTGGAATTGTCACCTTCTTCGCGATGGCTTACATCCTGGTCGTCAACCCGGCGATCCTGGGCAATGCCGTTCCCGAAGACGGCTCCATTACGACCCAGGGCATCGCCGCCGGCACCGCGCTCGTCGCGGGCATCATGACGATCCTCATGGGTGTCGTCGCGAACTACCCGCTGGCGCTCGCCGCAGGCCTCGGCCTCAACGCGGTCGTCGCGTTTACGCTGGTCCTCGGCGCCGGCCTCAGCTACGGCGAGGCCATGGGCATCATCGCCTGGGAAGGTATCCTCATCTTCCTGCTCGTCCTCACGGGCTTCCGTGAGGCCGTTTTCCGTGCGGTTCCCGCTGCCCTCAAGACTGCCATCACGGTGGGCCTGGGCCTCTTCGTTGCCCTCATCGGCCTCGTGAACGCGGGCATCGTGCGCACCGGCGCGACCCCCGTCCAGTTCGGTATCTCGGGCTCGCTCGACGGCTGGCCGGCGCTCGTCTTCGTGTTCGGCCTGTTCCTCATGATGGTCCTCTACGTGCGTAAGGTGAAGGGCGCGGTGCTGATCTCGATCATCGCCTCCACGATCCTCGCCGCCATCGTTCAGGCCTTTGCCCACATCGATCGCATCTCCGACACGAACCCGACCGGCTGGGGCCAGACCGTCCCCGAGCTCAAGGGCTCGCCGATCGCGGTTCCGGTGTTCGACACGCTCGGCAAGGTGGATCTCTTCGGCGGCTTCGGCAAGCTCGGCGTCGTCTCCGTGATCCTGCTGGTCTTCTCCCTCATGCTCGCCGACTTCTTCGACACGATGGGCACCATGGTGGCCGTCGGCGCCGAGGGTAACCTGCTCGACAAGGACGGCAACCCGCCCAAGACCCGCCAGATCCTGATCATCGACTCCCTGGCCGCGGTGGCCGGCGGCGTCGGCGGCGTCTCCTCGAACACCTCCTACGTCGAGTCCGCCTCGGGCGTCGCCGAGGGTGCCCGCACGGGTCTGGCCTCCGTGGTCACCGGCATCCTGTTCCTGCTGTCGACCTTCCTGGCGCCCCTCGTTGAGCTGGTCCCGACCGAGGCCGCCTCCACGGCCCTCGTGTTCGTCGGCTTCCTCATGATGACCCAGGTGACTGGCATCGACTGGGATTCCGAGGAAGTTGCGATCCCCGCCTTCATGACGATCGCCTTCATGCCCTTCGGCTACTCCGTGTCCGTCGGCATCGGCGTGGGCTTCGTGACCTACGCGGTCATTCAGCTCGTCAAGGGCAAGGCCTCCAAGGTCCACCCGCTCATGTGGCTGGTGTCCGGCCTGTTCGTCATCTACTTCCTGATGGGCCCGATCCAGCGTCTCCTCGGCGTCGGCTGATTCGTCACGCTTCACGCCCTTCCCGCCCCGCCGGAGCCTTCCTCCGGCGGGGCGGTCGTATCCTGGGAAGAAGCGCCGATGGGGGCCGGTCGGCGCCTCCAGCCCCGGCCTCGTTCGGCGCGTGGGATGAGAGAGGGAGGAAGGGCATGTCGGCAACGTTTGCATCCATGCGCTACGTGAACTACCGGTACTGGTTCGTCGCCTCCCTCATTGCGTCCACGGGCGTGTGGCTCCAGCGCGTCGCCCAGGACTGGTACGTCCTGACGGTCCTGACCGATCACGACGCCTCCCAGGTTGGCCTCGTGACGGCGCTCCAGTTCCTTCCCATCATCCTGTTCTCCGCGTGGGCGGGGGTCCTCGCGGATCGCATCCCGGGGCGCCGCCTCCTGCAGTGCACGCAGCTCGGCGTCGGCCTCGTGTCCCTCATCATCGGCATCGTCGTCCTGACGGGGACGGGCGAACTCTGGCACCAATACATCCTGGCGTTCATCTCGGGCACGATCTCCGCCGTCGATACCCCGGCGCGCCAGGCCTTTGTGGGTGAGCTCGTGCCCCACGACAAGATGGCGAACGCCGTGGCCCTGAACGCCACCGCCTTCCATACCGCGCGCCTGATCGGCCCAGCCTCCGCGGGCTTTTTCATTGACTGGTGGGGGATCGGCCCGGTCTTTCTCATCGATGCAGTGATGTTCATGGCCCCCGTCATCGCGCTGGCCCTCATGCGTGGCGACCAGCTCTACCCGCGCACCCTCGTGCCGCGCGCCCCGGGGCAGCTGCGAGAGTCGGTCGTCTACGTGCACAGCCGCACCGACATTCGCATCATCCTCGCGCTGATCTTTGTCGTGAGCGCCCTGGGCATGAACTTCCAGATGACGAGCGCCCTCATGGCGACGACCGTTTTCGGTAAGGCCGCCGGCTCCTTCGGAATCCTCTCCACGTTCATGGCGGTGGGATCGATCCTCGGCTCTACGGGGGCCGCGCGCCGTGTTCCCCGCCTGCGCATCATCCTCATGGGCGCTGCCTTTTACGGGACCGCCGAGATCCTCCTGGCCCTGTCGCCCTCCTACTGGTGGTTCGCGCTCCTGTCGATCCCCACGGGTTTCGGCATGCTGACGATGAACACGAGCGCCAGTGCCTTGGTCCAGACGCGCACCGATCCGGATAAGCGCGGGCGCGTCATGGCCCTGTACTCCCTCGTGTTCCTTGGAGCGACCCCGATCGGCTCGCCGTTTATCGGGTGGGTGGGCACGACCTTCGGCGCGCGCTGGTCGATCCTGGTCGGCGGCATCGCCTCCCTCGGCATCGCGCTCATCTGCGGGGCGTGGGCGATGATCCACTGGAAGGGCCGCGTCGTGCGCCGCCCCTCCTTCCCGTGGGTGGGCATCGAGGCGGATTCCTCCGTGGACGCGCCGCGGCGTTCGGTTGACCCGCTCTGATCGGCGCCCGGAGAGGAACTAGAGCACGCGCTCCAGGCAGTAGTCGATGCAGCCGAGGAGGGCCTCCACGTCCTCGATCTCAACGCTCGGCCACGTGCCAATGCGCAGCTGGTTGGCGCCCACGCCGCGGTAGGCGCCGATGTCGACGATCCCCCGCGCGCGCAGGTGAGCGGCCAGCTCGGAGGCGCTCACGGCTTCGTCGATCTCGATTGTGGCGGTCACGGGGGAGCGCCACGCCGGGTTGTGCACGAAGGGGCGCGCGGCCAGGTTCGCCTCGGCCCAGTCGTAGATGAGGGACGAGGCCTGGGCGCAGTGGGTGCTCACCGCCTCCATGCCGCCGCGCTCGAGGAGCCAGCGCACCTGGCGCTCGGCCATGACAATCGTCGCGAGCGCGGGAGTGTTGAGCGTTTGGTCCTTGCGCGAGTTGTCGATGGCTGCGGACAGGGACAGGAACTGCGGGACCCATCGCCCGTCGGCGCTGTCCTCGATGCGGCGGGCGCGCTCGACGGCGGCGGGGGAGAGGACCGCGACCCACAGGCCGCCGTCGGATCCGAGGGCCTTTTGGAGAGAGAAGTAGTAGGCGTCGACACGGGTCAGGTCGACGGGTGCGGCCCCCGCGATCGACGTGCCGTCCACGAGGGTGAGCGTGCCGGGAGCCTCGACGCGGTAGACGGGGGAGACGACGCCGGTGGAGGTCTCGTTGTGGGGGTAGGCGTAGACGTCGATGCCCTCTGATGTCTCGCGCGGGGACACGGTGACGAGGCAGCCATGTGCGGCCTCGTCAATGAGGGGGTGTGCCAGGTGAGGCGCGTGGGCCGCTTCGGAGGCGAATTTCGCGCCGAACGCGCCCCAGGAGCCGAAGGCCGCGCGAGAGGAGATGAGGCACGCGCAGGCCACGTCCCAGAAAGCGGAGGCGCCTCCGTTACCCAGGACGACCTCGTAGTCGTCGGGGACCGACAGGAGGGTGCGCAGTCCATCCTTCAGCGAGGCGACCACGCCTCGCACGGGCGCCGCGCGGTGGGAGGTGCCCATGAGGAGCGGAGAAGACAGTGCCTCGATCTGCGCGGCGCGCACCTTGGAGGGGCCGCAGCCGAAGCGTCCGTCTGAGGGAAGGAGGGCCTGGGGGATGTCGGGGAAAGCCACCATGGCAACAGCCTAGTCTCCCCACGCTGGGTATTTCCATCACGTTCATTAATCGAATTATCGTGAGGGCGCACACGTCGACACGCCTAATTTTTCGCATCAACGCGCCGTTGCGCATGTCAGAAGGAAGGTGACCCTATTCTGTGTTTATTACCTGCCTGATGAAGGAGGCCGACGTGGCAGACCTGATCGACACCACCGAGATGTACCTCAAGACCATCCTCGAGCTCGAGGAGGACGGGGTCACCCCCCTGCGTGCGCGCATCGTCGACCGCCTGGGGCACTCCGGCCCGACGGTTTCGCAGACGGTCGCACGCATGGAGCGTGATGGTCTGCTGCACGTGATGGGTGATCGCCGCCTTGAGCTGACTGAGGCCGGCCGTGCGCACGCGACCGAGGTGCTGCGTAAGCATCGCCTGGCCGAGCGCCTCCTCCTCGACGTGATCGGCATGGAGTGGGCGCAGGTGCACGACGAGGCGTGCCGCTGGGAGCACGTGATGAGCGACGCCGTCGAGGCGCGCCTGGAGGAGCTGCTGAGCAATACGTGCGTGGATCCCTATGGCAACCCGATGCCCGGCTGTGAGCAGATTGAGGGGGCTTATTCTGCTGAGCTTGCGGTGCGTTCGCTCGAGGCGGGCGCCCTCACGCTGGCGCGCATCGGCGAGCCGATTCAGGCGGACGCGGAGCTGCTGGCTTCCTTCGATGAGCTGGGCCTGCGTCCGGGCGCTCGCGTGGGGCTCTCGGCGCACGGTGATGTCGTGCGCGTGGCCTCCCTCGACGAGGCCGGCGAGGTCCGCGGGTACCTGACGATCCCGATGTCTCTGGCCGCGCACCTTTTTGTGCGGGGTGAGTGAGCGCTGAGAAACGACGAGGCCGGGGCGACGAGCCCCGGCTTTTGTCGTCTGCGGAGTGTGTCTCGAATCGCGAAACGCGTGGGAGAGGCGGTTTTTCCTGAGATCCCTGGGTGCAAATGTCACGGAATGATAACGATGAGGAGGGTCACTGTTACCAGAACGTGACATTGACCGGTCGGCCAAGGTATAGTTCATATCGGTCATCAGACCACCCGCCCATTCGGAACCCGAAGTGAGACGACGAATGGAGCGGAAATGCCGTCTCACGCGGGGAACCCAGATGTGGCTCCTGAGCCTTGGGGTGAAGCTCGCACGCCGAGCCGGACCTCCCGTCCGAACCCGACAGCTAACCTCGCAGGGAAACAGGGAGAACATGAGTGAAGACTATTAAGCCTGCTCCGCGTCACCGCATGGCACGTCGCCCGCTGACCGACTCGGTCGTTGAGGGCATGAACGTTTCCGGCGCTGCTCGTCCGATCGCTTTCGCGTCGGCCGCCGGTGTTGCGCTGACCGCGATTGCCGCCGGCGTTGCGAACGCCGCCCCGGCGACCCCCCAGTCTGAGCCACAGAGCGCTGACCTCAACACGACGACCGTCGCCGTCGATGACGTGACCACCGTTGAGGTTCCGGACATCGAGTGGACCGCCGAAGAGGATGTCACCGCTTCCGCGACCGCCGAGGCCCCCGCGCCGGCCCCCGTCGCCGCGACCCCCGCCGCCGATCAGTCCGATTCGGCCGCCTCCCGCTCGGAGTCCCGCGCCGACCAGGCCTCCGACACCTCCGCCCGTCAGGCCACCCTGAACGCGGCTGGCGGCGACATCGTCTCCGTCGCCCTCGGCCTGACCGGTATCCCCTACGTCTACGGTGGCGAGAGCCTCGGTGGCCTCGACTGCTCCGGCCTGGTCAAGTACGCGTACGCGGCTGCCGGCATCAACCTGCCGCACTCCTCGTCCGCTCAGACCGCTGGCGGCACCATCGTGTCCGACCCGCAGCCCGGCGACATCGTGTCCTACCCCGGCCACGTCGCCATCTACATCGGCGGCGGTCAGATGGTTGAGGCCACGGTGCCCGGCCGTCTCTCCCAGATCTCGCCGGTTCGCGCTGGCGCCACCTACGTGCGCTACTGAGCCTGCGATAGACAGCTAACGATCCCCGCAGCCCCCACGGGCTGCGGGGATCGTTAGTTTGTGCTCGGGTTGGGCTTTCGCGGATCGTTAAAATACGGCACAATATAAGTGACTGCCACCACGAGGAGGACATCATGAGTTCTACCGAAGTCATTCTGGTCGGTGTCGATGGCTCGACGGAGAGCCTTGCCGCCGTCAAATGGGCCGCTGATCGCGGCGCGCGCACCGGAGCGCGCATCCATTGCCTGTGTACCTACGCGCTGGCCTCGTACTCTGCTGCTGCCTTGGACGGTGGATACGCTGTCCTCGACGATGAGGCCCTGAAGGCGGGCGCCGAGCAGGTCGTCGAGGAGGCGAAGGCCCTGGCTCGCGAACGCGGAGCGACGCACGTCTCCGGTTCGACCGAGCCCGGCGACCCGGCGGGTGTCCTCATCGACTTCTCCGCCGAGGTGGACATGATCGTCGTCGGTTCTCGCGGCGGCGGGGGATTCGCCGATCGCCTCCTGGGGACGGTCTCCTCCGCCCTGCCCGCCCACTCGAAGTGTCCCGTTGTCGTCGTCCCCCGCCACACCTCGGGTAAGAAGTTCACGCCCGTCGAGCGCGTCGTCGTCGGCATCGACGGCACCGATCAGCCATCGTGCGCACTCAAGCGCGCGATCGGCGAGGCGCGCCTGTGGGATGCCCGCCTGACCGCGGTGTCCGCCGTGCCGATCGCGGTGGGCCCGTCCGTCATGACATGGACCCCCACGGGCGTCGATCACTCGGCGCTGCTCGCTCAGGTCCGTGAGGGAATGGACGCCGCCATCACCGCAGCCCTGGACGGGAACGACATGCACGTCTCCCGACACGCCCTCGACGGCTCTGCGGCATCCCTGCTCATCGAGTTCTCCACCGCTGTCGACCTGGTCGTCGTCGGCACGCGCGGGCGCGGAGGGCTGGCGGGCGTCCTCCTCGGTTCGACGTCGCAGACGGTGCTCGGTCACTCGACCTGCCCGGTCATGATCGTTCCCTCCGCCCACCTCGGGGACACGGGCACGGCCGTGCACACCGAATGGGAGCGCCGCTAACCGCATACGGTCACGAGGGCGGGGTGCCCGCGTGGGTGCCTCGGCCTCGTGCGTGTGTGGGGGGTGAATGCCGCTGGGGTGAGCCTCTCCGCATCGCGATGCAGGGCAGCGGTGCGCGCACTTTGCTACAGTGGGCGCGGACAACTTGTCACGCCCTCGTAGCTCAGGGGATAGAGCACCGCTCTCCTAAAGCGGGTGTCGGACGTTCGAATCGTCTCGGGGGCAC
>CAUTDS010000013.1:0-46732 GCA_963537175.1 uncultured Actinomycetes bacterium | reverse complement strand
AGGACACACCGTGACCGCGACGAGCGATCACGACACCCTGGAAGACCTGGATACGAGAGCGGTTACCTTCGATGACCTTGACGTGCACCTTGAGGGTGTCGCCAGCTCGGAACGAGGGGATGTCATCGCGCAGCGAAGCCGCATCAACGGCGTCCAGCTTCTGCATTTCTTCTCCTTGACGCAACTGCCGCAGGTCGGAAGCGCCTGGTTGGGCGGGTCGAGCCCGCTCACTTGACGTGTGATTGTGCGCCTCGGTGTCCCCCTGCGGCAGGATGAACCGCGCACAATCCCGGCTATTATCCCACAGCGATACCTCGCCGCGCTAGCGTCACGCCATGCTAGGCGGTGAGATCACGCACCATAACAACGTCGTAGTTGGTCACGCCACCGACGTCGAAAGTTCGGGTCGACCGCTTGCGGAATCCATGACGCTTATAGAAAGCTTGCGCCGCCTTGTTACCTCGGTTGGTTCCCAACGCGATCGCGCGGTGTCCTGCCGCGGCGGCGTCCGCGACGGTGCGCTCCAGCAGAACGTCAGCGATGCCGCTCCCCCGCCATGCCTCGTCCACATAGCACTTGGACAGGTAGGCGCTGCCCGCCTCGACGCGTCCGGGGCGCACGAGATCGCTCGGCAACGCGTCGGGGCCGACGTGGGTCAGGACATAACCGACGAGGCCACCCCAGACCTCGGCGACGAACACGCGGTGACGCTCGGAATCTGAAATAAGAGCGTCAAACACGTCGGGATTCAGCTGCGTGGCAATATGCTCCTCGATCGCCTCCTGGGGCAGATTCTCCGGGCACGCGTCCGGGAAGGTACGAGCGGCAAGCTCACTGACGGCGACGACGTCCTCAAGATCAGCCAGCCGCACGTCGAGCCGTTCCGCAGCACCCGCCCGCGGATACGCCACGCCGCAGCGGGCCAAAGTCGCGCGGTCCTCAGCCGTCAGGGAAGAGGCATCCAGCGACAGCGCGAGATCGGGGCGCACGCGGGCCGTCTTCTCAATCGCTCGGTCGCGGCGCCATCGCTCAATCGCCGCGTGATTGCCGCCGAGGAGCACCTCGGGAATCTCGAGCGAACGGAATTCCCTCGGCTTGGTGAACACGGGGTATTCGAGGAGTCCCGCGCCCGAGTGCGACTCCTCGACGAGGGAGTCCGGGTTCCCCATGAAGCCGTCGAGGAGACGCGCGACTGCCTCGGTGAGGACCATTGCGGCGACCTCACCGCCGTTGAGGACATAGTCGCCGATCGAGAACTCGACGACCTCGACGCCGGCGCTGCGGTAGTGCTCGGCGACTCGCGCGTCGATACCCTCGTAGCGCCCGCAGGCGACGATGATCTGGTCGGCGCGTGCAAGGTCCTCCACGCGCGGCTGAGTCAGCGGTGTGCCGGACGGCGTGGGAATGGCCAGGACACGACGCGGCGAGGCAGACGCGGCTTCGTCACCACTACCGGCAAGCGCAATGGACAGTACATCGTCCAGGGCACGCGCCCACACATCGGCACGCATCACCATGCCCGCGCCACCGCCGTAGGGAGTGTCGTCGACGCTGCGATGCTTGCCGGTGGCCCAATCGCGCAGATCGTGTGCCTGCAGATGCACGAGGCCAGCATCCTCCGCTTTCCCCATCAGCGACAGGCGAAGGGGGGCAAAATAGTCAGGAAAAATCGAAATGAGATCGAAGCGCACGGTGTCAGTCGCCCTCACGCTCCGACACCGCATCATCGTCAAACAAGCCGGGAGGCGCATCGATGACGACGACCCCTCCCTCGACGTCGACCGTCGGAACGAGCGCCGTCACGAAAGGAACCATGACGGTGCCGCGATCCGTGGAAACGAGAAGCAAATCCTGAGCCGCACCCGGAGTCAGTCCGCTGACGGTACCGAGAACGTCGCCGGACGGAGTGCGCGCCTGAAGACCCTTGAGCTCATGCGGGTACCAGGCATCCTCCTCTGGGTGAGCGTCGACGAGCAGGCGGGCGCCGCGCAGGGCCTCCGCGTCCTCACGAGAATTGCACTCCTCGAACGACGCGAGCACGCGATCCTTGTGCACGCGAACGCTGCGCACAGTCAGGCTGCGCTGATCTCCCGCAATGTCCAAGCGCGATCCGGGTGCCATCACCTCGGGGTCGTCGCTGCGCACGTCCACAATGACCTCGCCTCGCAAGCCGTGGGCGGGGCCGACGATAGCGGCTGTGAGCTGCATGTGTTCTCCTGACGATAAACGGGGACTCCCCCGAAGGATACAACGAAGGGGCCCGGCAGTGCCGGACCCCTTCGTGACGTGTGCGAGTATTACTCGCGATCCGTGTCGACGACGTCAACGCGGACGGTGCCACGCGTGGACAACGCACCCATGACGGTGCGCAGCGCGCGAGCCGTCCGACCGCCGCGTCCGATGACGCGACCCAAATCCTCGGGGTTCACGCGAACCTCGAGAAGCTGGCCACGTCGCATGGAACGAGGCGTCACCTCGACATCTTCGGGGTGGTCAACGATGCCGCTGACCAGGTGCTCCAACGCGTCGGCGAGCATGCTCAGGCATCCTCTCCGGCGGCTTCTTCGGAAGCCTGCTCGGCAGCCTCGGCCTCAGCAGCAGCTGCGGCAGCGGCGGCCTCTTCCTCGGCCTTCTTGGCGGAAGCAGCGGCCTTGGACTTCTCGGCTGCAGCCTCGGCGTCCTTGATGGCCTGCTCGGCCTGGGCGGCCTTGTCGGCCTCGGAGACGATGACGCGGGAAACAGCGTCGGCCTTGCCGTTGAACTTGGCGATGTCACCGGTCAGGACCAGCAGCTTGCGGACCTGGTCGGAAGGCTGAGCGCCAACACCGAGCCAGTACTGGGCACGCTCAGAGTCGATGCGGATGATCGACGGGTTGGGCTGAGGATCGTAGTAGCCGACCTCTTCGATGACGCGGCCGTCACGCTTCTTGCGCGAATCGACGACGACAACACGGTACTGGGCAGCGTGGATCTTACCCACGCGCTTCAGGCGAATTCGAACTGCCACTTGAGTGGTCTCTCCATTTCAGAATTGGTGTGGACCTTTGCGTCCCAAGGTGGGAAACACAGGGGTCGCATTGGACCGGGACACGACGGCACGCAGTGAGAGGGTCTACGAACCGCCGGGTACAGCTAGCGATTATGCCACATTTCGCCCGTCAATCCCAAGTCAGGAGCGAGTGCCGTGTCTCGCGGATCGGTTAAATCGATCACTGCTACGAACTCAGGCGGATGAGCGCTCCCACACAGACCTTCCCCCGACCGTGACGCGCACGGGCTTCGCGAGGATCGTCGGGTTGTCCCTCGGATCCTCGTCCAGGATGAGGAAATCAGCGGGACCGTCCTCGACGAGGGCGGGGTAGCCGAGGTAGCGCTGGCTGACCCACGTCGCGGTGTCGATCGCGAACTGCGCGGGCGCGCCCCACTGGAGCCACAGGTCGAGCTCGCCGGCGATCGTGCCGTGATCCTGATAGCCGCCCGAGTCGGTTCCCATGAGGAGAAGGACGCCAGAGTCGACGAGCATCTGGAAGTGGGAGCGCCGCGCGTCGTACATGCCCTGCATCGTCGCCGCATAGACGGGGTACTTCACCCCCGCCTGGGCCGCAAAGTCCTTGAAGAGCTCGACCTGGCGCAGCGTCGGCGTCACCGCGATGCCACGTGCGGCAATCTCGCTGGCCTGATCCGCATCAATACCGCTGCCGTGTTCGATGTCGTCAACACCGGCCTCAATGAGCGAGTCGATGACGCGGTGCGAGAACGCGTGGACGGCGATCCGCGCCCCGGCCTCGTGAACGGCGGCGACAGCGTCCGTCAACACGGCGGGGTCCCACAGGGGCATGAGGTCCGAGTCCGCTCCAGCGCTGCGGTCGATCCAGTCTCCGACGATCTTGACCCACCCGTCGGAGGAGCGCGCCATCGACGCGAGGACCGCGGGAAGCTCGCGCTGATCGTCGACATCCAGCGGCAGATCTCGCATGTAGCGCTTCGGGCGCGCAACATGGCGACCGCAGCGGATCAGGTGCAGGCCGGTCGCACGAGCCGCTGGAGAGTTGTCGACCGGCACGCCGCAGTCGCGTACGATGGTCACGCCGCTCGCGAGCGTTATCCGAGCCTGCTCCACCATCTGCGCTTCGGACACCGAACCGGTCTCCGAGTAGCCGATGTGGCAGTGCGTGTCCACCATGCCGGGCATGATGACACCGGCCGACGGAGCATGTTCACCGTCAGAGACCCGGCGGATCACTCCCCCGTCGACGCGCCACGTGCCGCGCACCCACGATGGGCGCTCGGAGACGCTATCCGCCCACAGGGCGAGGCCGGAGAACTCCATGCCTCAGAGCTGGCCGAGCATGCGCTTGACGTCGTCCGGCAGATCGTCGATCGTCGGACGAGGAGCCGGCGCCTCCTGGGCAACGCCGAAGGACGAGCCCGCAGGCGCGCTACGCTCGGACGGAGGCAGCATGGCCTCGAGCTCCTGCTGGCGACGCTTGGCGGGGTTACCGGAGCGGGCACTCTTCTTCATGCGGGCACGCTGAGCCTGCGCCTTGCGGGCGTTGGCCTTCTGCTTGGCTTTGCCGCCACGACCGGGCAGTGCGCCCATACCGGGGACACCGCCACCCATCTGGCCCATCTGCGCCATCATCTCGCGCGCGGCCTCGAAGCGCTGCACGAGCTGGTTGACCTCGGTCACCGTCGTGCCGGAACCGCGGGCGATACGCGCGCGACGCGAGCCGTTGAGGATCGACACGTCCTCGCGCTCGGCCGGGGTCATCGAGCGAACGATGGCCTCCACGCGGTCGACCTCGCGCTCGTCGAAGTTCTCAATCTGCTCGCGCATCTGGGCGGCGCCCGGGATCATGCCGAGCATCTTCTTCATCGAGCCGAGCTTCTTGATCTGCTGAAGCTGGCTCAGGAAGTCTCCAAGGGTGAGCTGGCCGGCCATCGCCTTGGCCGCGACCTTCTCCGCCTCCTCGGCGTCCATCTTCTTTTCGGCCTGCTCGATAAGGGTGAGGATGTCACCCATGTCGAGAATACGGCCGGCCATACGGTCGGCGTGGAAGCGCTCAAAGTCGTCGAGCCCCTCGCCCGTCGAGGCAAACAGGATCGGCGCGCCCGTCACGCCGCGAACGGACAGCGCGGCACCACCGCGCGCGTCGCCGTCCAGCTTGGACAGGACGACGCCCGTAAAGCCAACGCCGTCGCGGAAAGCCGTGGAGGTGGAGACCGCGTCCTGGCCGACCATGGCATCGAGGACGAACATGATCTCGTGGGGGTTGACGGCGTCGCGGATAGCGATCGCCTGCTCCATCATCTCCTGGTCGACGCCGAGGCGGCCGGCCGTATCGACGATGACAACGTTGATGCCGCTCTGGCGGGCGAACTCGACGCCGCTCCTCGCGACCTCGACCGGGTTGCCGACACCATTGCCGGGCTCGGGTGCCCACACCTTGACGCCGGCGCGCTCGCCGACAACCTGAAGCTGCTGGACGGCATTGGGGCGCTGGAGGTCGGAGGCGACGAGCAGGACGGTCTTGCCCTCCTCGCGCAGCCACTTACCCAGCTTTCCCGCGAGTGTGGTCTTACCGGCGCCCTGGAGGCCAGCGAGCATGAAGACGGTAGGGCCGGACTCGGCGAAGGTCAGCTCACGCGTGGCACCACCGAGGATCTCGACGAGTTCCTCGTGCACGATGGAGACAACCTGCTGACCCGGGTTGAGGGCCTTCGAGCGGGCCGCGCCATAGGCCTTTTCGCGCACCTGCGTGGTGAACTGGCGAACGACGGGGAGCGCAACGTCCGCGTCGATGAGGGCGCGACGAATGTCAGAAATCGCGTGATCGACGTCCGACTCGGTCAGGACGCCGCGGCTGCGCAGGCTACGGAACGACTGGCTCAGACGATCTGACAGGTTTCCAAACACGTGTTTACTCCCAAGATGGCGGCTGTACTAGGCACAGGTTAGCGCACCTCGGCCCCGGGAGTCGCCTCACCGGGGCCGAGGTACGCGTCATGGTGGCGGGGTTCAGCCCTGCGCGGAACCCACAATCGCGTCAACGAAGCCCTGCGGATCGAAGGGCGCCAGATCGTCTGCACCCTCGCCGAGGCCGACGAACTTCACCGGAACGCCCAGAGCGCGCTGGACGGAGACGACGATGCCGCCCTTGGCGGACCCGTCGAGCTTTGTTAGAACGATGCCGGTCACGCCGGTGGCCTCCGCGAAGACCTCGGCCTGCTTCATGCCGTTCTGGCCGGTGGTGGCGTCGAGCACCAGAAGGACCTCGGAGACCGGGGCCTGCTTGGTCATAACGCGCTTGATCTTGCCGAGCTCGTCCATCAGCGTGGACTTGTTCTGCAGGCGTCCCGCGGTGTCGACGAGAACGACGTCGACGTCGCGCTCGACGCCCTCACGCACGGCTTCAAAGGCGACAGACGCCGGGTCGGCACCCTCGCGGTCACTGCGCACGACATCGACACCGACTCGCTCGCCCCACGTGGCTAGCTGGTCGGCGGCGGCGGCACGGAAGGTATCGGCGGCACCCAGGATCACGGACTTGTCTTCCGCGACGAGGATGCGCGCGAGCTTGCCGACAGTCGTGGTCTTTCCGGTGCCGTTGACACCGACCATCAGGACGACGGCGGGCTTCGCGGCGCCATCGACCTCAGGGCGTTCAAGGTTGAGCGAGCGATCCATGGAGGGATCAACGAGGGCCAGGAGTTCCTCGCGGAGGATCTCGCGGATGCGCGCTTCGTCCGTCACAGACTCGACCGCGACGCGGCGCTTGAGGGCTTCCATCAGCGTGTCGGTGGCCTCAAGGCCAAGGTCAGCGATGAGGAGAGATTCCTCGATCTCCTCCCAGTCCGCGGCACCAAGCTGGCCACGACTGAGAACGCCGAGGATCGCGCGGCCCAGCGAGCCGGAAGACGCGAGACGTTCGCGCAGGCGCTCCATGCGTCCGCGCACGGGTTCGGGGCGCTCGATGGACGAGGCCGGGGTTGCGGGAGCCTCAGGGCTCTGGTCGGGGGTCGGCTCGAGGGCATCTGCCGGACCCGCACGAGGCTGGTCCGTGTCATCCAGCGAGGCCTCGGCAGGTGTGTCGGGGCGAGCCTGAACCGGAGCCTGCGCCTGAGGCTGAGGGGTCACGTCCTGCGAGGAACGGCGACGCGAGCTCACGACCAAGCGAATAACGACACCGATAAGCACGGCGACCGCCAGGGCGATAACGACTGCCCACGGCGATTGGAGGGTGGAAATAAAAGCGTCCATAGGGTCATTATCCCCTATGGACGCTTGCGACAGAAAACCTGAGTGCGGCATCACTGTCTTACGACTGCGGTGACTCCTGCGCGGGTTCCCCGCCTCCGTCAGCGCTACGACGGCCACGGTCGAGGCGCACGCTGACGCGATCAGTCACCGTTTCGAGGCGATCGATGCCGGGCAGACGGTCAGCATCGAAGTAGGCGCTCTTCGACTCAGCGCTCTGCAGGAGTGACTGCAGGGACGCCGTACGCGGAACCACGGGTCCGTCGGGGGACGAGGCTGCGCGCTTGGGGATCGAGTGATGGGTCTTCACCTCATCGGCAATTTCTTCACTCTCTCGCTTAATGACGCCCTTCCACTCGTCCGCGCTACGGCGCGACAGCGCCAGGACAGCGACAACGCCACCTGCGACGACGAGGACCAGAACGACGGTCACAACAAGAATCAGAGCACCCTCAAGCATGTAATCATCCTGCCTCACGAGAACCTCAATACGCGACGATGCCACCCGCACACACACGCATTGTGACGATGTTGTCACGAGGGCCGGGAACGATTGTTCCCGGCCCTCGGATGTGTCGATACCTCGTCAGTCGAGGTAGTCGCGCAGGACCTGCGAACGCGAGGGGTGGCGCAGCTTCGACATGGTCTTCGACTCGATCTGACGGATGCGCTCGCGCGTCACGCCGTAGACCTTGCCGATCTCGTCGAGAGTCTTGGGCTGACCGTCGCCCAGGCCGAAGCGCATCGACACGACGCCGGCTTCACGCTCGGAGAGCGTGTCCAGGACGTGGTGGAGCTGTTCCTGCAGCAGGGTGAAGGACACGGCGTCTGCGGGCACGATGGCCTCGGAATCCTCAATGAGGTCACCGAACTCGGAGTCGCCGTCCTCGCCGAGAGGCGTGTGAAGCGAGATCGGCTCGCGACCGTACTTCTGAACCTCGACAACCTTCTCGGCGGTCATGTCGAGTTCCTTGGCCAGTTCCTCGGGAGTGGGTTCGCGACCCAGGTCCTGAAGCATCTGGCGCTGGACGCGCGCAAGCTTGTTGATGACCTCGACCATGTGCACCGGGATGCGGATCGTACGAGCCTGGTCCGCCATCGCGCGGGTGATCGCCTGGCGGATCCACCAGGTGGCATAGGTCGAGAACTTGTAGCCCTTCGTGTAGTCGAACTTTTCGACGGCGCGGATGAGGCCCAGGTTGCCTTCCTGAATCAGATCCAGGAACTGCATACCGCGGCCGGTGTAGCGCTTAGCGAGCGACACGACGAGGCGAAGGTTCGCCTCGAGCAGGTGGTTCTTCGCCTGCTGACCATCCTGTGCGAGGAAGTGCAGCTCGCGACGCTCGCGGCTGGTCATCTCGTCGGCCTGGTTCTTCAGCTTGTACTCGGCGTAGAGGCCGGCTTCGATACGGCGTGCGAGGTCCACTTCCTGCTCTGCGTTCAGCAGGGAGACCTTACCGATCTGCTTGAGGTAGTCCTTCACCGGGTCGGCGGTTGCACCAGCGACCGTCACCTGCTGGACGGGTTCGTCGGTCTCATCGGAATCAGAGACGACGAAGCCACCCTTGACGTGGATGCCATCGTTCGTACGTTCACGAAGTGCGGCACCCTCAGCGAGCTTCGGGGCCTCTTCCTCCGCGTCATCCTCCGCGTCAGCTTCGTCTTCGTCGACGGTGTCGGCCTCGAGTTCAGGGTCCTCGAGATCCTCACCAGTCGGCTCGAAGTCAACGTCAACGGTGTCATCGAGTTCCTCGACGACCTCCTCAACGGCCTCTTCTTCCTTCTTCTTGCGACCCCGCGTCTTCTTCGCGGCGGGCTTCTTCGCCGCTTCCTCTTCGGCGGCGGCGGCCTTCTTCGTCGTCTTCTTAGCAGCCGTCTTCTTCGCGGGAGCCTTCTCGGCGGCCTCTGCGGAGTCGGCAGCCTTCTTCGTCGTCTTCTTAGCAGCCGTCTTCTTCGCGGGAGCCTTCTCGGCGGCCTCTGCGGAGTCGGCAGCCTTCTTTGCGGGAGCCTTCTTCGCCGGGGCCTTCTTCGCGGCGGACTTCTTCTCCTCGGCGGGAGCACTCACCGCGTCGACCGTGGCGGCAGCCTTCTTGGCGCGCGTGGTCTTCTTCGCGGGGGTCTTTACCTCCGTGGTTTCCTCAGTCGTCGCGGAGTCCTTTGCCGAAGCGCGAGATGCACTCACACGGGTCCCTTTCATTGATGGGCATGCACAACGGAGCCGATCGCAAATCGGCATACCAGCGCCAAGTCTAGTGCCTTGCCGTTTAGTTTTCCTGACGGTAGGTGTGAGGATGCCCCACCTTGGGCGCAGCCGCGCACTCGAACCTCGGTTAGAGTGGGCGTATGACTCTGAGCGACAGTTTCGCAACGCTGCGTCCATCAATCGACGAGGCCACGGCCGCCAGCCTCGCCCATCTCCTCGCTCGCGCAGGAGCTTCCGACCGATCCGAGGAGTTCTCTCGCGCGGTCCTCGCGTCCGTGTCCGGGGGCAAGCGATTCCGCGCCCTCATGGCGCACGTGGGCTACGCGCTCAGTTCCGACTCGCCCATCGATGACGTGTCGCTCCCCCATCTCAGCGCGGCGCTGGAGCTCTATCAGGCAAGCGCCCTCGTCCACGACGACATCATCGACAAGGCGGACGAACGACGCGGTATGCCCACCCCTCACCGCACGCTCGCGGATCACCACGCCACGCAGTCATGGATCGGATCGTCGACGGACTTCGGTCGGCACAGCGCTATCCTGGTCGGCGATTTCCTCTTTTCGGCGGCGACGGCTGCCGCAGACGAGCAGGCCCTGACACTGCGCGAGGACTGCGCCCGCGCCTTTGCTCGCCGATTCGCCGATATGCACGCGGAGGTCGCGCTGGGGCAGTACCTCGACATCACCGCCGAGCAGAGCCCGCTTGATCCTGAGCGCACGGATGCACTCAGCATGAGCGACTCGCTCGAGGTGGCACTGCACAAGTCAGCTCACTACTCGGTCGTGCACCCGGCGCTCCTCGGAGCGATTTGCGCGGCGCCGTCGCTCGATCACGTCGCCGGCCTGCTCGATGTCCTCGAGACGATTCTGACGCCGTGGGGCTTGGCGTTCCAGCTGCGCGATGACGATCTCGGCGTCTTCGGAGACCCAGCAGTAACCGGCAAGCCCGCGGGCGACGACCTGCGCGAAGGCAAGCGCACGGCACTCCTGGCGCTCACCTGGGAGGCCTCCTCCCCCTCCGAGCGACGCGCCCTCACCGACGTTCTCGGGGTGGCCGATGCCTCGGCGCAGCAGATCGCCGCTGCTACCGAGATCGTGGAGCGCAACGGACGCGCCGCGCACGAGGCCGAGATCGCGCGCCTCGTGGCCGACGGAGACGCTGCCCTCGAAACGAGTGCCTTCGATGAGAATGCTCGCGCTATGCTGCGCGAACTGTGCTCAATCCTGACCGCCAGACGGTCCTGAGAGGGCAGCCCAGCCTCAGAAAGCCAGCGTCGAGGCGATGCGATTGACTCGGTGGTGACGGCCCGACGTCAGCGCGTCGATGGGACGCTCACCCAGCTCGTCCTGCACGGCGTACAGCCACGCCGCCGCTTCCTCGGCCGTGAAACCATCATCGGCAAGCAGCGTCAGCGTGCCCTGCAGGAACGGAAGCGGCTCCCAGCCATTGTCGCCCTTGACGATCACATCCTGCGGGACGCCGCGCGCCCCGCTGCCGTCGCGCGCTTCGATGAGCACGCGATCGCGGATCAGCTGCTTGAGGCGGCGTTCCTCGATGCCGAGGAGACGGCAAACCTCGTCGGTGGGAAGCACGGTGATATCAACACTGGTCATGAGCGCAAGACTACCCCATTCATGCGCCGCACCGACGTGGGCACTTCCAGTGATTTCGCGAAAACTCCCATAGAATCGAGCAAGTGAGCGATGAACAAACATTCGACCAGACGGACCCGTTGATCGGCCTCCTCGTCGACGAACGGTACCGGGTGACGCGCAGGCTGGCGCGTGGCGGCATGGCCACCGTCTACATCGCGCAAGATGAACGCCTTGATCGCCCCGTCGCGCTCAAGGTCATGCACCCGCACCTGGCGGACTCGCAGGATTTCGTTGCCCGCTTCCGCCGCGAGGCGCGCTCCGCCGCACGCATCGTTCATCCCGGCGTCGTCTCCGTGTTTGATCAGGGCGTGGTCACGGGCCAGGGATTCCTCGTCATGGAGCTCATCGACGGCACGAACCTGCGCCAACTGCTGCGCGCGCAGGGTGCTTTCACGATCCCGCAGGCGCTGCGCTACACAACCGACATTCTTGAGGCACTGCGCGCCGCCCACCGTGTCGGCGTTATTCACCGGGACGTCAAGCCCGAGAACATTCTCGTTCCTACGGATGGCCCGGCGAAGGTGACCGACTTCGGTCTGGCGCGCGCTGCCTCCGAAGTCTCGATGTCCTCGACGGGCAACATGCTCGGTACGGTTGCGTACATCGCCCCGGAGATCGCGACGACCGCTCAGGCTGATGCCCGCTCGGACATCTATTCGGTCGGCATCATGCTCTACGAAATGCTCACGGGCTCCGTTCCCTGGGCGGGTGAGTCGCCTCTGCAGATCGCGACGCATCACGTCTCCGATAACGTGCCCAGCCCGTCGGAGGCCCAACCGTGGATTCCCCGAGAGATCGACGATCTCGTCGCCGCTCTGACCGCCCGTGACCCTGCCTCGCGCCCCGCCGACGCATCGGAAGCGATCGATCTCGTCACTCGCGCTGCTGCTGCCATTCCCTCGGAGCTGGCCAACCGCCGCGCGGATATCGCGCCGGCTGACCGAGCGGGCACCTCAGAAACGAGCGCGCTCAACACCGAGCTGATCTCGGCTCAGTTTACGAGGCCTCTGCCCCTCCCGGCACCGTCGACGCTCGCCACTGTCCACACGTCGGCCCCCCTTCCGGAGGCTTCGAAGACAACCGGCACCAAGACGTACAAGCATGCCGCCCTGTGGGCCACCCTGGTCGTTTTGCTCCTCGCCGCCGCAGTCGTCGGCGGACGCTGGTGGTGGACCGAATACGGCCCAGGCTCCTACCTGACCATGCCCGCGACGGATGGTCGTCCTCTCGCGGACGTTCAGGCCGAGCTGAACGCGATGGGTCTTGCCTCCTCCGTTGAAGAGGAATTCTCTGACGACGTCGCTGCAGGTTCAATTACTCGTTCTGATCCTTCAGGCGGCGAGCCCGTCCACAAGCGCGCGGAGGTCCAACTCCACGTCTCCAAGGGAGTGGACATGAAGACGGTCCCCGACGTCGTCGGCAAGAGCCAGGACGACGCACGCAAGGCGCTCGCCGATGCCGGCCTCGCCCTGGGCGCCATCACCGACGCATACTCCGAGGACGTTCCACAGGGACAGGTCATTTCGCAGTCCCAGGCCTCTGGTTCACAGCTGGCACACGACAGCGCCGTCGATGTGGTGCTGTCGAAGGGCCGGGAGCCCCTCACCGTGCCGTCGCTCAGCGGGATGAGCGGTGATGCCGCGAAGAGCGCCATTGAGGGACTTGGCCTTGTGGCGGCGCCGGCGGAGGCGTTCTCCGACACGGTCGCCGAGGGCCAGGTCATCTCGCAGCAGACCAATGAGGGAACGATCCTGCACCGCGGCGACACCGTGGCCTACACGGTGTCGAAGGGTCCCGAGAAGGTCGCTGTGCCCGACGTCGTCGGCCGCCAACGCCAGGATGCCCGCGCCGCCCTCGAGGCTGCCGGCTTCACCGTGCAGGAGGAAGCAATCCTCGGAGGCTTCTTCGGAACCGTCCGACAGACCGATCCCGCTGCCGGAACAATGCTGAAAAAGGGCAGCGTCGTGACGATTACGATCGTCTGACGTCGCGCGCTTCGCCACTCGCACCACAAAAGTTTCCCGACCTCGTCCATAATGAACGAGGCCGGGAAACTTTTGTGTGGGCAGCTCACTCCTCGTGGGAGGAACCCTTTGCCAGGTACTGGGCGACCTGGAATGCCATCTCTAGGCTCTGCTGGTGGTTCAGGCGCGGATCCACGAGCGTCTCGTAACGGTCGCGCAACGCCTCGTCATCGATGTGCTCGCTGCCGCCAATCACCTCGGTGACGTCGTCACCTGTGAGCTCGACGTGCAGGCCACCCGGGACCGTGCCCGAGGCCTCGTGTGCCTCGAAGAAACCACGGACCTCATCCATGACCGTCTCGAAGCGACGCGTCTTGTAGCCGGTCGACGACGTAATGGTGTTGCCGTGCATCGGATCCGTCATCCACGTCACGGGACGGCCATCGTGCCGAGCAGCCTCCAACAGCGGCGGGAGCGCCTCGCGAATGCGCTCCGCCCCCATGCGCGTGATGAACGACAGACGCCCCTCCTCGCCATCCGGATTCAGGCGATCAATGAGCGAGAGCATCTGATCCGGCGTGGTCGACGGGCCGAGCTTGACCCCAATCGGGTTGCGAACACGCGACAGCAGCTCGATGTGAGCGCCCTCCTCCTCGCGCGTCCTCTCCCCCGCCCACAGGAAGTGAGCAGAGGTGTTGTAGGGCTCGCCCGTCCGCGAATCGATGCGCGTCATGGCTGACTCGTACTCGAGCAGCAGCGCCTCGTGGGACGAATACAGGTCGACGTCGCGAAGCGTCTCGAAGTCGACGCCCGCGGCACCCATGAACTTAATCGCCCTGTGAATGTCCTCCGCCAGCGACTCGTAGCGCGCGTAGGCAGGGTTCGACATGAAACCCTGATTCCAGCGGTGCACCTGACGCAGGTCCGCGTAGCCACCCTTCGTGAAGGCGCGGATCAGGTTCAGCGTCGAGGCCGCGTGGTTATACAGCGACAGGAGGCGCTGAGGGTCAGGCTCACGCGCCTCGGGCGTGAACTCGAAGGAGTTTACGGCGTCGCCACGGTAGCTGGGCAGCGTGACGCCGTCGCGCGTTTCCATATCCGAAGAACGCGGCTTAGCGTACTGGCCGGCGATACGGCCGACCTTGATGACCGGCAGCGAGGCACCGTACGTCAAGACGACTGCCATCTGCAGCAGCGTCTGAATCTTCAGGCGCACGTGGTCCGCCGTCGCCTCGGCGAAGGTCTCAGCGCAGTCCCCGCCCATCAGGACGAAGGCCTCGCCGCGGGCAGCCGCACCCATCCACGTGCGCAGATCGTCGACCTCCCCCGCGAACACCAGCGGCGGCTGACGGCGCAGCTGCGCCGTCACATCACTGAGGTGCTGCGCGTCCGCGTAGGAAGGCTGTTGGGCAGCGTCCAGGCCGCGCCACGTGTCCCAGGGAGCGCGCTCCCCGGAGTCGGGCGACCACAGACGCTCGGGGACGCGGCGGGAGCGAGGCTTACGCACAGGCTCGCCGCCGCGTCCGGGAGTGATCGAAGGAATCACGCGAAGCGACTCACTCGCCGGCAGGCTCGACGGTCTGGCCGATTTCGGCCATCATCTCAAGGAACCAGGGGGCGGAGATGTCGAAGGGCTTGCCGCCCGCGATGCGCGGGAACGGGATGGCCTTCAGGCGGTCGCCGTCCTCCTCGTCATGGCCGATAACGCCGGACTCGCCCTTGAAGGCGCACTCGACGGCGAGGTCGGTCATCGACTTGATGAGACGAAGGTCGTCGGCGTTGGCACGCGAAGAACGCGAGAAGTAGCCGGACTTCTGGACCATGACCTTCTCGGCGTCGATCTTCTCGGCGAACTGCTTGGCGAACCACTGGCCGGGGTTGATGGTGTCGAGCTTGACGTGGCCGAAGGGGTCACGCTGAACCTCGCCACCGGCAGCCTCGATCTCCGCGATGATCTCGGGGACACCAGCGCCCTCAGACAGGAAGATGTTGACGTTACCCTGCTCGTCCATGATCGCCTTCAGGCGCGCGGCCTCGGCGTCCAGGTCGATCTTCATCTCGGGCAGGAAGATGGCGTGGATGTCCCAACGCTCCTGCGACAGGCCGATCGAGGGCACCCACTCCTGGGTCTTCAGCCAGTCGTGGTAGCACTTCGAACCGGCGGCGGTCAGCCAACCGCAGTGGCGGCCCATGATCTCGTGGATGATGAGCATGCGGGGGTTGGAGCGGTGCTCGCCGATGATGTTCTGGGAGTACTCGGAGACCTCTTCAGCGGCGGTCCATGCACCCAGGGACTGGCGGATCGGCACAACGTCGTTGTCGATCGTCTTGGGCAGGCCCACGACCGTCAGGTGGTAGTCGTGCTCCTCCAGGTAGGCGGCCAGGTCGGCGGCCGTCGTGTTGGTGTCGTCGCCACCGATGGTGTGCAGGACGTCCACGCCGTCGGCGCGCAGCTGCTCGGCAGCCTTCTGCAGCGGATCCTCATCCTCGGACACGAGGCCGCGCTCGACCAGGTTCTTCTTGTTCGTCAGCTTGACGCGGGAGTTACCGATCGGGGAGCCACCGAAGCGGTGCAGGACGGCGGCGTGCTTGCGCGCTTCCTCGTCCACCAGCACGTAGTTGCCGGTGAGCAGGCCGTGGTAGCCGTTCTGGTAAGCGATGATCTCGACGGAGGGATCAATCTCGTTGTAGCGCTCGATGAGTCCACCGACGGCGGAGGACAGGCACGGTGCGAAGCCACCTGCGGTCAGCAGGGCAACACGACGGACCGACATGAATGTCACCTTTCTCAGGTTGGTTAGGTACGGGCCCGCGCGCGAGCGCAGGGCACAGTTCATTCTACCTGGCTCACATCACGTTTCGCCAAGGACGCCCGTCCCACGAAATGCGAGCGCGAGCACCAACCATCGGGCACGGTCGAGTCCTGTTACTCCTTGTCCGAGGCCTTCTCGTCCTCGCCGTCCTCCTCCACGGGAGCGGTCGGAACGGGCACGTCTGGGGCGGTGCGTCCACCGGGGGCCGGACGACCGTTGGAGGGAACGGGACCCTCGAAAGCTCCCTCGGCGGCCAGCTGGGCCTTCACATCGGCGGCGTACAGGTCCACGTATTCCTGGCCAGACAGGAGCATCAGGTTGTACATGATCTCGTCGGTGATCGCGCGCAGGACGTAGCGGTCCTTGTCGAGGCCGCGGTAGCGCGAGAAGTCCAGGGGCTCACCGATCACCATGCCGATGTTCGTGCGCGAGGGGATCTTCTGGCCGATGGGCTGGGCTGCATGGGTGCCAATCATCGCGACGGGGATGACGGGAGCGCCTGACAGAAGCGCGAGGCGGGCGACGCCGGTCTTGCCACGGTAGAGGCGCCCGTCGGGGCTGCGAGTGCCCTCCGGGTAGATGCCGAAAAGCTCACCGTCGCGCAGGCGCTTGAGACCCGCGTTGAGCGCGGCCTCGGATGCGCGACCGCCGGTGCGGTCCACGGGGATGGTGCCGACGGCGCGCATGAATTCCTTTGTCATCCACCCCTTGAGACCGGTGCCCGTAAAGTAGTCGGCCTTGCCCATGAAAACAACCTCGCGGTCGAGCATCATCGGGAGGAACACCGAGTCCCACACGGCGTTGTGGTTGGACGCGAGGATGGCCGGTCCCTCGGCGGGAATGTTCTCCTTACCGCGGATCGACGGGTGATAGGCCGCCTTCAGAATGGGGCTGCCGGTCGCCTTGAGAGCCTGATAGAACGCCACTGTCACTCCTGAAGTCTCGACGGGCGCGCGAGCGCGCGAACGAATTAGTATCAACTGTATGACGAAACGAACTCCCGTGCGCGATTGTGGGGAAACCATAGCGCCCGGCGAGTCGGCCCGTCCTTTCGCTCGATCGGTGGTCTCGGAAGCCCTGTCGAGAGCCTCGTCCGTCGAGCTTCAACCCAGCCTCGACGCCGTCGGCAATCCGGCCTCGAGCGGCCACTGGGTCGTCGTGGACCTTGAGACGACAGGCCTGGGTGCGGGCGCAGAAATCACGGAAATTGGCGCTGTCCGCGTGCGCAACGGCGCGGTCGTGGACGAGTTTTCTTCCCTCGTGAAGCCCTCGCGACCAATTCCACCGTTCATCACATCTCTGACGGGCATCACGCCCGCCATGGTGGCCGAGGCGGACCCAATCGCATCCGTCCTGGAACGCTTCATGGAGTGGTCAGGCCTCGCAGCGTCGGATTCCCCCGTCCTCGTCGCACATAACGCGTCCTTCGACGTGGGCTTCCTCCGCCGAGCGGCCCGTGCGTGCGCGCGTCCGTGGCCTCGCGTTCGCGTCGTCGACACACTGGCACTCGCACGGCTTGCTCTGCCCCGCCCGCTCGTGCGCAACCACAAGCTGGGCACGATCGCCTCCTACTTCGGTACCACCACCGTTCCCGAGCACCGAGCTCTCGGAGACGCCCACGCGACGGCTGAGATCCTCCTGGGTTTCATCGACCTGCTCTCCGGGGCCGGCGCCACCGACGTCGAAGACCTCATCGCGCTCACAGACCAGGCTCCGGCCAGGCGCCCCTCGACGCCCGACTTCGTCGCGGATCTACCCGCTTCGCCCGGCGTCTATCACTTCATCGACACCGCGGGAGACACCCTCTACGTGGGGTCGGCCTCGTCGCTGAAATCGCGCGTGGGCAGTTACTACACGAGGGGCGAGAAGCGCTCCAAGGTGCAGCGCATGGTGTCCCTGGCGGCGGGAGTGCGCCCCTACCCGACCGCCTCGATTCTCGAGGCAAGGATCCGGGAACTGCGCGACATCAAGGCCCTCGCGCCGCCCTACAACTCCGCCTCGAGGCGTCAGGGCTCCCAGCACTGGGTCATCGCCGAGGCCGGACGCCCACGCGTCGTTTCGTCCGTGACCCTCAACGAGCTGCCGCGCGCCCTCGGGCCCTTCGGAACGCGCGCGCACGCTCAGCGCGCAGCGGGAGCGATCGAACGTATCCTCGCCCAGGCCGATCACGACTTCCCACACACCATCCTCGACGAGGCCGTGGCCGCCACCTCGCTTGCGGTGCCCCACGCGATCACCTCCCTCATGGAGCGCTTGTCCGCGCAGGGGCTGTTCGAGGCGGCGGCTGGGGCGCGCGACGAGCTGAGCGCCTACATGGCGGGCGTCGAGCGCTCCACCATGCGCCCCATCCTGGCGGCCCCGCGTATCGTTTGGGGCTCGCGTCGCGATGGCGGGCAGCCGGGCTGGATTCTGCACGTGGCCTCGCACGGCCGCCACCTAAGCTCCGTCGTTGTACCCCCACGCTCCGACCCGTCCCCGTGGATCGATATCCTAAGGTCCACGGAGCCCGTCGACACCGGCGGGATGGCCGCCGCCGCGGCCTCGTGGGCGGAGACGTCGCTCCTGTGCGCCGAGCTATGCCGTGAGGGAACGCGCCTCGTCGAATGGAACGGTCCCCTGACCTGGGCGCAGCCCGTTTTCAGCCCGCTACGCGACGGGCGGCTGCGCGAGCTCTTAGCCCACGCAACCGCCCATCAGCATCTGTCTGAGCGCGCCTAGCGCGCACGTGTCACGCGTTCGAGGCAGCCGCCCAACGCTCAACAAGTCGGGCACCCGAACCATCGGCCAACGCCGCCAGGGCGCGCTCGACCGCGCCGCGCATGCGCTGCTCGAAGTCAGCCGGCGTCACGGGGTTGTCCAAGCCCTCCCACGCGAGGATGCCGGCACCGACGTTGAGCGCGACAGCGTCGCGAACAGCGTCCGCGCCGCCACCCGCCAAGACGTCGCGGGCGACGGCCGCGTTCTCGGCCGCCTCGCCACCGGCGAGGTCCTCGATCGAGGAGGAGGCCATGCCCAGGGACTCGCGCGCATCGAACTCGGTTTCCACAACCGCTCCGCCCGACACCAGCCACACCTGATTAGCATCGGTCGTCGTCAGCTCGTCGAGGCCGGAGTTGGCACCGCGGAATACGAGTGCGCTCAGCCCGCGCGACGCGTACACGCCCGCCATGAGACGCGCGTTCTCCTCGCGTGAAGCTCCAATCGCGCACGCCTGGACGCGCGCGGGGTTCGTCAGCGGTCCCAGGACGTTAAACGCCGTGGGGAAGCCTAGAGCGCGACGCACGGGAGCCGCGAAGCGCATCGAGGGGTGCATCTTGTTCGCGAAGAGGAACGCGATGCCAACCTCATCGAAGACGCGGCGCAGCGCGTCGGCATCGAGGTCGAGGTTGACGCCGAGCGCCTCGATGACGTCAGCGGAGCCCGACTTCGACGTCGAGGCACGGTTACCGTGCTTAACGAGCGGAATCCCCATCGCGGCGAGGACGATGGCGGACATCGTCGAAATGTTGACGGTCTTGTATCCGTCGCCTCCCGTACCCACGATGTCGAGAGCGCGGCTGGGCAGCTCGACGTGTGCCGCGTGGTCCTGCATACCATCGGCGAGGCCGTGGATCTCATCGACCGTGGCACCCTTGATGGCCATCGCGGTCAGGAAGGACGCGAGACGCGCCTCGCCAAGCTCGCCGCTCATCACCTGGTCCATCAGCCAGTACGACTGGCCGTAGTCGAGGCTCTCTCCGGCGGTCAGCGCGGCGATGATCGGCGCCCACTCCTGCGTAGCCATCACTTGGCTCCACGCAGCACGTCGGCGACGGTCTCCTGAAGGATAATCGGGTCAATCGGATCGGCCACGACGGCGGCGGCTCCGGCCCACGTGGCCAGCCACTCATCCTGGGGGCGGGCAGTCAGGAAAACGATCGGGGGCACGCCGTCGCGGGTCTCGCGCAGGTCCTGGGCGATCGACATGCCGCCTTCCTTCTTCGCCTCAGCATCGAGGATCAGCATCGCGAAATCCTGCTGTTCAAAGGCATCGCGGACGCCAAAACCGGTTGCGGCCTCGACCCACTCAATACGGGGCGTGTCCTTGGAAGCACGCAGGCCAATGCCGTTGACGACGGCGTGACGGCGATCCTTGTCGTCGCTGAAAACCAGGATCGTGACGGTTTCTTCACTCATGGAAGCTCTCCTTGCATATGTCGGCCAAATCGACGCGATGATCCCATTCTAACGGGTAGCGGGCGGCTCCCCCACTGGGAGCCGCCCGCTACCGTCGACCAAGGCCGTGACGCGGTCACTGCATCGAGGACGTGCCCACGATGTCGACGACGAAGACCGTTGCCTGCGCGGGGGCCGCTTCCTGCCCGGACTGAGCGCCCTGAGCCTGGACTGGGACCACAATGAGGACGCGCGATCCCACGGTCACTCCCGCGAGATCAGCCTGCGCGACAGGTGCCTGAAGAGGGTCCTGGCTCCACGACGACTGAGTCTGGCCATTAGCGCCGAAACCACCGACAACCTGCTTGTACAGGACAGTCTGGTCAGCCGTTAGGGCCTCGCCCGCACCCTTGTAGATCGTGTACATCTTGTGCTCGGTAGGAGCGGAAACGCTCTCATCGATCGTGAGGGTCGGCTCGACGCCCGGCTCACCGGTGACGGTGATACCTGCGGGCAGCTCTTCGCCGGTCGCCACGCCGCTGCTGAGAACGGAGTCGTCGGCGATGTTCTGCGTCGCGACACCGACAATGTCGACGACAAACACGAGGGTCGAGTTGGCGGGAATGTTGCCGCGAGCCTGGCCGCCATAGCCGAGCGAGGCAGGAATCACGAGCTCGACGCGATCACCGACGTGGGTGTGCGCGAGGCCGTAGGTCCACCCCTTCACCACCTGGTTGAGGGAGAACTCGATGGCATCGCCGCGCTCGAACGACGAATCGAAGACCGTGCCGTTCCACAGGGCGCCCACGTAGTTCGCCTTGATCGTTGCGCCCGGGCACACAACCGCGCCATCGCCCTGCTTGAGGGTCTTGACGAGCACCTTCGAGGTCGGCTCAGAGCCGCTACCAGCGGCAATGACGGGAGTCTCCTCTCCCGAGATCGACGGGAAGTTTCCCTTGCCGCTACGGTCGACGTTCGCGTTCTGGTCGGCGGAGTCGTCCGTCGAACAAGCGGAGTAATCAATCTCGGCGGGGGCGGAGGAGGTGGCGTCGGTGCACGCCGCGAGTCCGAGGACGAGCGCGGCGGCGCCAGCGAGGGCGCCGAAGCGGCGCAGAGAGGACATCATGGAATGGTGTTCTTTCGGCTCAGTGGAAGGATTCGCCGCAGGCGCAGGTGTTCTGGGCGTTCGGGTTATCGATCGTGAAGCCCTGACGCTCGATGGTGTCGGCGAAGTCGATCGTGGCACCGCTCAGGTAGGGCACGCTCATGCGATCGACGACGACCTCGACGCCGTCGAAGGAACGAATCGCATCGCCGTCGAGCGTGCGATCGTCGAAGTACAGCTGGTAGATGAGGCCGGAGCAGCCACCGGGCTGAACGGCGATGCGCAGGCGCAGGTCGTCGCGACCCTCCTGCTCGAGGAGGCTCTTCACCTTCGCGGCTGCGACGTCGGTGAGGGTGACCTCGTGGGTGGGAGCCTGAGTTGCGGACTCGGACATGGTGCTCCTTTTCGTGACGAATAGACGTATTCCCTTGACACACTACTCCCCCGCGGGCGCCCCGCGCCACGGGTGGAATGCGCGCTCAGCGTAACCAGGTGCGGGCAACGCGACGTCCAGCGTCTTCGAGCGTGACGGATCCCTCCGTTTCAAAGATACCGTGAAGCCCCCATTCGGCCTTCTCGAAATGCGACAGGCTGGACCTGTGGGTAATGGCGACGACCGGCAGCGCGTGCGTCGAAGCCGCACGAGTCACGCAGTCGAGCGTGGACTCCGCGAGCAGCGGGGAAGACAGTTCGGGCTCCGCGACGATGACGAGATCGACTCCGCTCACGACGTCGTCGAGGCGCAGCAGCTGGGAGAGCACATCACCGGTCGAGACGATGCGTCCACCGATGGCCGCGATAACGGCTCCGACGCCGCCGCCTGCACCGGAACCGCGCTGGCGGGCCGGGTGCACATCTGCTCCGTCGAGCAGCTGGCGCCGCCCGAGCGGACGATGGGCGAATGCTTGCGTGAGAGCGGCGGTAAGAGCGGTGTCCTGCGACTCGATCGGTTCCAAATCGGGGGCGACGGCCAGGACCGAGTCGAGGCCCAACAGCGGGCGCGCGGTCGATGCCGCACACACAAGGTCCATACCCACATCGCTCACGAGGCTCTGCGCGCTCGTGAGAGCATCGGCGAGCGCCTCCGGTTGCCTCGGATCAAGGCCGGGGACGCCCAGGAGGCCTTCGAGAAAACCGACGCCACAATCGGGAGAGGAATTATGCCCGCCCTCGACGATCACAGTGATGCCGTCGCGGAGCGAATCCGCCACGCGCTCGCCTGCCTCGCGCGACGACGAGGCGTCGGTGGGCACGCGCACGAACGAGGCCTGGGAACCCAGCGCGGCCACGGCCTCGTCGAAGGTCGGACCGGACCCAAACGGAACCGTCACCACCCCAGGGTCCGAGGCGCCGGCGAGGACTCCCCGACGGATGGCACCGAGTGCGTCGCCGGTCGGCAGGGCGGGATCTCCCCCGTCCCACCGACCGGCGACAACGACGCGTTTCACAGGGACGCCACGCGCGTCAGCAGCAGAGCCTCAGCGAGGATTGCGGCCTTCAGGTCGGAGATCGACTGCGACTCGTCCTCGGAGTGAGCGTTCGTCAGCGGATCCTCGACGCCGGTAACGACGACCTGTGCATTCGGGAAGATGCGCTGGAAGTCCGAGATGAAGGGGATCGAGCCACCCACACCGATGTTGACCGAGGGAACACCCCAGGCCTCGGTGAGGGACTCGTGCAGAGCCTTCGTCACGGGCGAATCCATGTCGGCCTGGTAGCCGGCACCCGCGTCCTCCGCCGTGACCTCGACACGCGCGCCGAAGGGGGCGTGGGAGAGCAGGTAGTCCACGAGCTTGGCCTGGGCCTCGGCAGGATCCACGCCCGGCACCGTACGCATCGACAGACGGAAGCGCGTGTGCGGCGCGATCGTGTTCGAGGCGTTGGAGACCGGGCGAGCGTCGAAGCCGATCACCGAGATCGATGGCTTGGTCCACATGCGGGCCGCGATGTCGCCCGAGCCGGCGAGCTGAAGGCCCTCGACCATACCGGCCGCGGCACGCAGCTCCTCCTCCGGCCAATCCACGTCCGCGTGATCCGAGCCGCCCAGGCCGGGAACCGCAACGTCGCCCTTCTCGTCAAACAGCGAGGCGATGAGCATCGAAGAGATAGCGACGGAGTCGAGCAGCGGGCCACCGAACGCGCCGGAGTGCACCGCGTGGTCGGCGACGGTCACGTCGACGGTCACAATCGCGTTGCCGCGCAGCGTCGAGGTGACGGCGGGCTCGCCCACCTTCCAGTTCGAGGAGTCCGTCACGACGATAACGTCGGCAGCAAGCTCATCCTTGTGTGCATCGAGGAACGCCGTGAACGACGGCGAACCGATCTCTTCCTCGCCCTCGATGAAGACGACGACGTTGACGGGCAGGTCCTCGCCCAGGATCGAGAGCGAGCCGAGGTGCACCGTGATGCCGGCGCCGTCATCGGAAGAGCCGCGCCCGTAGATGCGGTCGCCGCGGACCTCGGCCTTGTAGGGGTCCATGCTCCAACGGTCGAGCTCGCCCACCGGCTGCACGTCGTGGTGCGCGTACAGCAGGACAGTCGGCGCGCCCTCGATGTGAGGCGTGTGCGCGACGAGGGCGGGCTTGCCCTCGGTGCCGTCTTCCGCGCTCTCGCGCAGAACCTTGGCCTCCAGGCCGAGGGCGGCAAAACGCTCCCGGATGTGCTCAGCGCTGCGCTCCACGTCGGCCGCGTGCGCGGGATCCGACGACACCGACGGAATCGCGACGAGCTGCGTGAGCTCCTCCAGCAGGGACGGGAAAGCAGCCTCCAGGCGCTCCTTCAAAACGGACGTGGACAGTGCATGTGAAGTATCAGCCATACGACCAGGGTAGACCATGGGAGTGCGAGGCGGGTGGGCTATCCGCTAGCCTTGAAGCGTGTTTGGACGAAGCAAGAACAACAACGACGAGGCCTCGATGAATGTCGAGCCCGTCTCCACGACGCCCGACGGCAAGAAAGGCCGCCCGACGCCGAAGCGTAAGGCAGCCGAAGCCGCCCGCATCCGCCCCCTGGTCCCCAAGGACCGCAAGGAAGCCAAGCGCGCCGCCCGCGCCGCCCGCAACGCGCGTTTCGAGGCAGAACAGCGCGCAATGGTCACCGGCGAGGAAAAGTACCTGCCGGCCCGCGACAAGGGACGCGCACGCCGCTTCGTGCGCGACTACGTGGATGCGCGCCACTCGTTCTCCGAGTGGATTCTCGCCGTCATGATGGTCTCCATCATTCTCATCATGGCGCTGTCGATGCTGGGCAATAAGATCCCGCTGCAGTACCAGGCGTACATGCTCTACGGATCGTCTGTCCTCATGTACGGTTCCTTCATCATCACCGCCATCGAGGCGTTCTTCGTGTGGCGCAAGATCAAGCGCGTCTTCACCGAAGCACACCCGCGCGAGGACATTCCCTCCGGTACCGCCTACTACACCTTCTCCCGCATGATCATGCCGAGGCGTTGGCGCTCGCCGCGCCCGCAGGTCGACCGCGGGCAGTTCCCAAAGTAATCGCCTTCATCGTCGGCCCCGCCCCATCCACATGGGCGCGGGGCCGACGTGTTGTATCCACAGGCTGTCCTGGTCGAGCGCGTGTATCCACAGCGCGTCCTGGTCGAGGGCGTGTATCCACAGGGCGTGCCGTGGCGCTGGCCACCACTTCCTCGCGTGAACGATCCTGTTCGTACCGGAGCATCGGCTCCTGGACGGACGACAAGGAATCATCATGCACACAACGATCACACTGCCCACCACCTGCGACATCATGCTCGACGAGGAGGAGCCTTCGCCCGAGGGCATGTACGGCCCACCTCGATGGCTCGACGATCGGGGCATCTCCGCTCTGCTGGCTCCCTACCTCTGCGATGGCTGGGATCTGGGCGATTATGCGCGCTTCGCGGACCTATCGGGGGTGGATGCCCGCAGGCTCGCATCTTTGCTGCCGAAAGACGCGCGCGACGACCGACAGAACAACGCGCCTCGAATCATCGACCTCCTACGCGCTGCCTCCCGCATCGACGGACTCACCCTCGAGGGATACGTCATTCGCGCGCCACGCCGCGACGAACGCGTCAGCATCGACACCGTGCTCGTCCCAGAATCGGCGATCATCGCTCACACCGGATCTCCTATCGACGAGGAGCGCTATCCGAGCTACCAGCACTGGCTGACACTTGCCGCGGTCCTCGGCCTCGGCGATGAGGCGATCCCACCGGATGAGATGCGCGTGCTCATTCGAGACGGATCATCCACGCGGTGGTGGTGGGCATGGTGGGACTGATCAACTATCCTAGGAGGCATGATCCGACGCGCGTACAACTGGGCTTTCACACACTTCATCTCGCGTTCCAACCCGGAGGTTGCACACCACTGGGGTCTGGGAGCGATTTCCTTGGCCGGACGATTCGCCCCGACGCGCGGACTCATGCGCGCCACGCTTGGCCACCTCGACCCGACTCACTTCCCCACGCGAGTGGTCGGCGGCGTCGAGGTCCCCCTGACCCTGGGTGAGCGTCGCCTCCCCTCCCGCCTGGGTCTTGCGGCCGGCATGGACAAGGACGCCGAGGCCGTGCTCGGCATGTGCGCCCTCGGCTACGCCTTCGTCGAGATTGGCACCGTGACTCCTCGTCCTCAGCCCGGCAACGACGCGCCGCGCCTGTGGCGCCTTATGGAGGAGCGCGGCCTGCGTAACCGCATGGGCTTCAACAACGCCGGAGCAGATGCCGCCGCCGAGAAACTGCGCGAGTTGCGCTCGACTCCCGCGGGCCGCGCTGCGATCGTCGGCGCCAACATCGGCAAGAACAAGGTGACGTCGGAGGAAGACGCCCCCAACGACTACGAGTACTGCGCGAAGACGCTCGCCCACTGGGTGGACTTTGTCGTCGTGAACGTCTCCTCCCCCAACACGCCGGGCCTGCGCGACCTGCAGTCCGTCGATCACCTGCGTCCGATCCTCCAGGCCGCCCGCCGCGGCTGCGAGGCAGGCGCCCCTGATCGTGTCATGCCTCTCTTCGTCAAAATCGCTCCCGACTTGGCCGACGAGGACATCGTCGCCGTCGTGGAGCTTACAAAGGAGCTCGGCCTGGCGGGCGTCGTCGCCACGAACACGACAATCAACCACGACCTGGGCGAGGGCGGCGTCTCCGGCGCTCCGCTTCTGCCCCGTGCGCTGGAGGTCGTCTCCCTGGTGGCCCGTCACCTCGCCGACGACCAGATTCTCATCGGCACGGGTGGCATCTCGTCGCCCGAGGATGCGCTGCGCATGATCAGCGCGGGCACCGACCTGGTCGAGGCATTCTCTGCCTTTATTTTCGAGGGCCCGTCCTGGCCGGGCGAGGTCTCACGCGCCCTCCAGCGCGCTTAGGTGAGCGCCGTGATTATCGAGCTCACCAGCGCGGACCTGGCAGCAGATGCGCGCCTGGAGGACTACACGCGCCTCAAAGACGTCAAGCTTCGTTCCAAGATCGAACCGGAACGAGGCCTGTACATGGCCGAATCCGCGAACGTTATTGAGCGCGCCATTCGTGCGGGGCATCATCCGCGCTCGTTCCTCATGTCACGGCGCTGGCTGTCTACCCTGACGGAGCTGATCGACGCCGCCACCGGCGCTCCCGACGGCGGGGACGTTCCTGTCTTCGTCGCCGACGAAGACGTGTTAGAGCAGATGACGGGTTTCCACCTGCACCGCGGCGCCCTCGCCGCCATGCAGCGCCCCGTCCTGCCGAGCCTCAGCGAGCTTCTTGCGACCGCTCGTGGCGGCGAGCCCGCTCGCCGCGTCGTCGTCTTAGAGAACCTCGTCGACCACACGAATGTGGGCGCTGCATTCCGTAGCGCTGCGGCCCTCGGCATCGACGCCGTCCTGGTGACCCCGCAGTGCGCGGATCCCCTCTACCGTCGATCCGTGCGCGTCTCCATGGGAACCGTCTTCCAGGTTCCGTGGACTCGCCTGAAGTCCTGGCCCGGCGATATCGCCACCCTCCAGGAGGCTGGCTTCACCGTCGCTTCGCTGGCCCTGTCGGACGATTCGGTATCCCTCGACGACTTCGCTGCACTGCCTGATCTTCAGGGACCGGATGCTCGCCTCGCAATGGTGATGGGCACCGAAGGCGACGGCCTGGGGCGGCGCACCATCGCCGCCTCTGATTACACCGTCAAAATTCCGATGGACCACGGAGTCGACTCGCTCAACGTCGCAGCCGCGTCCGCCGTCGTCTTCTGGGCGACCAGGGGCATCGGCGCGGGCTAACGCGTCACAGCATTGCGCCGCGGCCTCGCGATCGCCGCAAACACCGCAGCCGCACACAACGAGGCCGGAGCTGGATACCCAGCCCCGGCCTCGTCATCGTTTATTGCGAGGGATCAGCTCATGGATGCCACGATCTCGTCGATGACGTCGACGCATTCTTCCCATCCGGACACCGCGCGCGCCGCGTAACCGGCGGCCTTGACCGGGTAGTCATTGCCTTCCGGATCCAGGCGGTCGCCGATGAAGAGCATCTCGGAGGCGGGGATGCCCGTCTCCTCGACCAGCTTGCCCATGCCGAAGGCCTTGTCGATGCCACGGGTGGTGATGTCGACCGAGGTCGAGCCACCTCCGCGCACATCGAGCTCGGGCACGTCGGGCTGCACGGCGTCGCGCAGAGCGGCCTTCTTCGTGCCGTCCGGATCCCAGGCGCGCTTCGCATCGAGCGGAGCCTCCTGGCCGAGAGCGGAGAAGGTGATCTGCGAGCCGCGGTCCTCGATGATGTTGCCCCAGGGGTTGGACTCCCACAGGCCAAGCTCGCGCGCGTGACGCTCAAGCGAGGCGATCGCACGGGCGGCAACCTCGGGGTCCAGGTCGTGGGCGTAACGCTCGACCCAGGCCCCACCCTCGTAGCGGTAGTAGCGCGTGCCGCATGTGGGCATCAGGTGCAGGCGAGAGAGTTCCTCGTCCGTAGCGTGCAGATTGTCCAGCACCTGGGTGCGGAACTGACCCATCTGGCCACCGGAGATGATGCACACCTCCACGTGGTCCAGCAGCGACCGCAGAGCCACGTCCATGCGGGCGGGCAGCGGCGACTTCGAGGGTGCCAGGGTGTCGTCGAGATCAAAGGCAACGAGCTTCACGATGCCACCCTACTGCTTCGCAGCTTCGGCGTCTTCGATAGCGCGCTGGGCGGCCTCAGTCTCTTCGTCGGTGGGCACCGAGAGGACCTGCAGCAGCACGACGGACGCGACGAGGCCACCCCACACGAGCAGGATCGTCAGGATCATCAGGGCGATAGCGGGAGCGGTCACTTGGCGCCTCCTTCGATCGAAGCGGTGTCATCGGCGTCGTCAGCGAGAATCTGAGCGACCGCCGCGTGGGTATCCACCGGGCGGTGCTTCCACGGAATGAAAGTGAAAATCAGAGACGCGATGACCGCGACCGCCACGGAACCCCAACCAAAGATCAGCACGTAGCTGCTGGGGTAGTCCTCGTAGCCATCCTTCAGGACCTTCACGAGAGACATCGCCATCATGACGAAGAGAACGACCGGGATGACGATGCCGACGAGGGGCTCCCAGAGCTTGGGGACCTTCACGCTGGACACCGAGTTGATGTGGGCGCGAAGCACCCCGAGGCGGGGGCCAGCAACCGCACACAGCACGGCGAACATGATCGCCGAGGAGACGACGCCAACCGAGTTGATGAAGTTGTCGACGATGTCGAGGTTATTCAGGCCCGAGCGCGTGCCGAAGAGCACCAGCGAAATAACGGTTGCGGGGACCCCGAGGACGAGAGCCGAGCGGGCGGGCGACCAGCCGAACTTGTCCTGCAGGCCACCGGAGACAACCTGGAGCAGGGACAGCAGGGAAGTGACGCCAGCGAGGACCAGGGACGAGAAGAAGAGCACGCCGAAGAGCGGGCCGCCGGGCATCATCGAGATGATCTTCGGGAAGGTCACGAAGGAGAGGATCGGGCCTGTCAGGCCCTCGACCTCGGAGACGCTCACGCCACCCTGGTGCGCCATGAAGCCGATGGCGCTGAAGACGCCGATGCCCGCGAGGATCTCGAAGGAGGAGTTCGCAAAGCCTGCGACCAGAGCGGTGCCGGTCAGGTTCGACTTGGGCTTCAGGTACGAGGCATAGGTCAGCATGATGCCAAAGCCGACCGACAGCGAGTAGAAGATCTGCGCGAAGGCGGCCAGCCACACCTTGGGATCAGCGAGCGCGCTCCAGTTCGGCGTGAAGAAGGCGTTGAGGCCTTCGACGGCGCCCGGCAGGAACAGGGCGCGAACGACGAGCGCGAGGAAGAGAATGACGAGGAGCGGCAGGAAAATCTTGTTCGCGGCCTCGACGCCCTTCGACAGGCCGCGGCCAATGACGAGGAGTACGAGCACCCACACGAGGGCAAGCGGAATCATGACGGACCAGGCGGGTGCCCACGAGAACGTGTCGCCGGGAACCTTCTCGAGGAACGACTCCAGGAAGAACGTCGTCGGGTCTGCACCCCAGGCCTCGTTCACGGAGTAGATCGTGTACTGCACACCCCAGGCGAGGACCGCGCCGTAGTAGACCATGATGACGAAGCAGACGAAGGTCTGGAACCAGCCGACGAACTCGCCTCCGCCGATCATCTTGCGCAGCGCCCACGGCGGTGAACCGCGGAACTTGTGGCCGACCGCGTAGTCGAGCCACAGCATGGGGATGCCGACGAAGACCAGGGCGACCAGGTACGGGACCAGGAAGGCGCCGCCGCCGTTGGAGTAGGAGACGCCGGGGAAACGCCAGATGTTGCCCAGGCCGATGGCCGAGCCGATGGCTGCCAGGAGGAAGCCGGTCTGGCCGCTCCACGAGTCGCGCGCGCGAGGCGCGGATTTGGGTGCGGAGGATGACATGAAGTGAGTTCCTTGCAATCGTGTCTATACGGGATAATTCCCAGCCAGACTAGGGCCGATACACCGGGAAGTCTCCCAGAGTCCACGATACAGAACGTGTTTTTGGCCTCTTTTTGACGGGTTCTTTGCTGATCGGGGTCCGCACGGGCACCCCGAGGGCAGAGGTTAAGCCGACACACCCAAGTTAGGAAACGAGCCCACACGCATGGAAAATCGCTGCAATTCCAACGACGACGGGCAGGGACGCAAAGGTCGTCACGAGGACCGTTCCCTGCGCGATACGCTCCCCGGCCTTGGCCCGCGTGGCAGCGATGTAGGCGTTCTGAGCCGAGGGCAACGCCGCCATGATGGTCACCGACATGAGAGCCGAACCGCTCAATCCAAGGAGGACCCCGACGCCGAAAGCGATCGCGGGCTGCAGGGCCAGCTTAGCGACGACGGCGCACGCGATAGCAGTGGCTCCCGCGTCGCCCGAAGCCGCGCGCCGGTCCACGAGGGCAGCGCCGAAGGACAGCAGGATCATCGGGGGCGCCGCAGCACCCAGCATGGACGTGGACACGTCGATGAGCGTCGGCATCGACCACCCGACCGCTGAAAAGAGGAAACCGCACGCCGCCGCGATGACCATGGGATTGCGTGCAACGACCCGAGCGATGCCGACCACCGATGGGCGCTGCCCCGACCCAACCAGATCAGCCAGGACAAAAAACATCGGGGTGAAGAACCCCAGCTGAAACACCAGGATGGGAACAACAGCGGAGGCATCGTTCAGAACGTAGACGGCGATCGGGATGCCGATATACGCGCCGTTATTGAGGGACGAGGCCATGGCCCCCAAGGCGATTTCCCCGCGCGTCAGGCGCAGGAACAGTCGGGCAACGGCCACGAAGAGGAGCGCTGTGCCCACACCCGACGCGGCGGCCACGGCGAGCGGAGCACCGAAAACGCCAGACGTCCCCGTCGAGACTATCGCGTGGAAGAGCATGGCCGGGGACGCCACCCAGTACGTCACCGACGCGAGAGAACCCGCTGCCTCGGGCCCGAGCGCGCCCGCGCGGCGAGCCACCCAGCCGATGCCGATGATGAGGGCGATCGAGAGGACCGACCAAAGAATCGACGCCATGCGAAAAGGGGAAGCCGTCAGCGCCAGGAGGCCACGGCCTCGTCGACCTTGGTGAGGGCCGAGGCGATCGCCATGTGCATGTCCAGGTACTGGTAGGAGCCCAGGCGACCGCCGAAGAGCACGTCCTTCTCCCCCGCCGCCATGTCACGGTATGCCGAGAGCGTCGAGCGGTCCGATGGCGAGGCGATCGGATAGTAGGGCTCGTCACCGGGGCCTGCAAAGCGCGAGTATTCGCGCTGGATGATCGTGTTGGTCGCGCCGCTTCGATCCCGCTCGGGGTGCAGGTGCGCGAACTCGTGGATGCGAGTAAACGGCACGTCGCGATCGGAGTAGTTCATGACGGAGCAGCCCTGGTAGTCGGGCACGTCCACGACCTCGGTCTCGAAGTCGAGGGTGCGCCAGCCAAGCTCTCCAGCCTCGTAGTCGAAGTAGCGGTCGATCGCGCCCGTGTAGACGACCGGGACCTGGCCGACGGTCGCGACCTTCGAGAACGGCGAGGAGGCATCGAAGAAGTCCACGCCCGTGTGCACGGTGATGCGCGGGTGATCGACCATGTTCGCGATCCACGCGCCATAGCCATTCAGAGGCAGGCCCTCGTAGCGGTCCTGGAAGTAGCGGTTCTCGTAGGTGAAGCGCACGGGCAAGCGCGTGATGATGGAGGCAGCAAGCTCGCGCGGATCCGTCTGCCACTGCTTGGCCGTGTACCCCGCGATGAAGGCGTCGTAGAGGGGGCGGCCAATCAGGCTGATGGCCTTTTCCTCGAGGTTGCCCGGTTCGCCCGTGATCTCGGCGGCCTGGCTCTCAATGAGAGCGCGGGCCTCGGCCGGCGAATAGGCGGCTCCGAAGAACTGGTTGATCGTGCCCAGATTGATGGGCAGCGGGTAGACGATGCCCCGGTAGTTGGCGTAGACACGGTGGCGGTAGTCGTTGAAGGCCGTGAATCGGTTGACGTAGGACCACACGCGCTCGTTCGACGTGTGGAAGAGATGGGTGCCGTAGCGGTGCACCTCGACGCCCGTGGCCTCGTCAATCGACGAGTAGGCGTTGCCTCCGATGTGGTCGCGACGCTCAATAACAGTCACGTTCATGCCGAAACGCTCCGCGGCCTCGCGGGCGAACGTCAGGCCAAAGAAGCCCGATCCAACAACGAGCAGATCCACGCCACTCCCCTTTCACGGTAGTCATGACAATGGTAGCGGCCCCCACCTGCGGGTGCGCTCTCGTGTGATCGACGAGGCCGGGGCGTGGACTTGCGCGAACGGCGCGGCTGCGCTCGCTTATCCTTGTTCCCATCTGCTGTTACGTGAGGGAAGGCCAGATCATGGTGCGCATCGCCGTCGTCGAGGACGAAGCAGTCTCGCGCCAGCTCCTGGCCGACTACCTGGCCCGCTACAGCGAAGAAAACAACACGTCTTTCGACGTCACCTACTTCGAAGACGGCGGCGCGATCATCGGCGACTACAAGCCGGTGTACGACATCATCCTCATGGATATCCAGATGACGCACGTGGACGGCATGACCGCGGCGCGCGCGATCCGCGAGGTCGACCAGGAGGTCGTCCTCGTGTTCATCACGTCCGCCGCTCAGTTCGCGATCCACGGCTACCAGGTCGGGGCACTCTCCTACCTCATGAAGCCCCTGCCCTGGTTTGCCTTCTCGCAGGAACTATCACGCTGCCTCGAGGCCGTGGCAAAGCGGCGCGGCGCCTCGATACTCCTTCAGTCGGGCCCGTCGACGCACCGTATCGACGTCGCGGACATCGTCTACGTCGAATCCATCAAGCACCGCCTGGACGTGCACACGGTCTCCGGCACCTACTCCATCACATCGTCACTCAAAGCCATGGAGGAACAGCTCGACGATCACGTTTTTTTCCGGTCGAACTCCTGCTACCTCGTCAATCTTGCCCACGTGCGCGGCGTCGCCGACCAGGAGTGCCTGATGACGGGCGGGGACAGCTTGCGCATCTCCCGGCCTCGTAAGAAGGCTTTCATGACGGCTCTGGCCAGCTTCGCAGGTGGGATCCACTGACGTGTTCGAGTCCCTACCTGACATCCCGCGCCTGTTCACCGCCCTGGCGGAATGGGGCGCCGCCCTCGTGTACGTGCTCGTCGTCGCACGCTCCGCGTCGTCCAATGCCCTGAACCCGAACGCCGCTATCCCCCGCTGGCGGCTCGCCGCTGCGGCTGTCGGCGGCCTCGTGGTGCTCATCGGCGCCCATGAGATGCTCGGCCGCGCTCCCCTGTCCCTGTGGGTGCCGGGCATGATGAGCGCGTACGCACTCGTGTGGTGTGTCATCCGCGTGGGAACCGCGCTGGACTGGCGCTGGGTGACGCACATGAGCGCACGCGCCTTCATCGTGGCTGAGCTCGCCGCTTCCCTCGCCTGGCAGGTCGTCGTCTACTCCCACGCCGACAAGCCCTACTGGCACCCCGTATCCTTCGGTGGTTTTGCCGTGATCGCGTCGACGTGCCTAGCCGTCGTCTACTTCTTCGAGCGACGCGTCTGCCGCCAGGGGGCGCTGCCCGTCCTGCGCCTCACAGACCTCACTTCCGGAGTGTTCATCGGCATCGCTATCTTCGCCCTGTCGAACCTCAGCTTCATCTCGACGGACACACCGTTTTCCGGACGTGCGGGGTGGGAGGTCTTCTATATCCGCACCCTCGTGGATCTAGCGGGGTACGCAATCCTCTTCGCTCAGTTCGAGCGCATCCAGCAAAGCGCCACCGAGCGTGAACTGGCATCCATCCAGGCTGCCCTGGATGCCCAGCACCACCAGTACCTCGCCGCCAAGGAGGACATGGAGCAAGTGGCGCGTGCTCACCACGACCTCAAGCACCAGGTGGAGGCGATTCGCGCAGAGCTAGACCCGGGGCGCGCCGCCGCATCATTTGCCGAGCTCGAGTCGTCGATCGAGCAGATCGGACAGCAATATCACTGCGGCAATGCGGTCCTCGACGTCATTCTGACGACGAAAGGTCGTGCATGCGCGGCTGCGGGCATTAACTTCACTGCGGTCGCCGACGGCGCCCTGCTGGGTTCCATGTCGTCGATGGATATCGCGACCCTCTTCGGCAACGCCCTCGATAACGCGATCGAGGCCTCGCGGCGCGTTGATGACCCCGCCAAACGCCTCATTAAACTGGCGCTCTTCCGTCAGGGGCAGATGGTGGTCATCCGGGTCGACAACTGGTTCGACGGCCGCCTCAACACGGACGCCGGTGGGCGCCTGACGACGATTAAGCCCGACACCGTTCGACACGGCTGGGGGGTTAAATCCATCCAGTGGACGGCCCGCAAGTACGGCGGCCAGGCAGTCACGGACGTGGCGGACCACTGGTTCACGCTGACGGGTCTTCTCCCGTCCACAAACGCCCAGGAGGAATCATGACAATCATCGAGACGCCCCGCCTGCGCCTACGTCCCTGGTGCGAGGCAGACGCTACCGGGCTCTTTGAGCTGGCCCGTGATCCACGCATCGGGATGCTGTGCGGATGGAAGCCTTTCGAGCACATCGACGACGCCCGCGAGGCACTGTCCACCGTCCTGGCGGCACCCGACAGCTACGCGGTGACGTTCGCATCGACCGGTGAACTCGTGGGTTCAATTGCGCTGCGCATTGACACAGACTCTCCCGAGGCAAGCCTCGCCGACATCGGCTACTGGATCGGCTCCCCCTACTGGGGCAACGGATACGCGACGGAGGCTGGCAACGCCATCATCGAGCGTGCACGGGATCTGGGTGTCAAGACGATCGTCCTGAAGTACTTCGACGGAAACGACGCCTCGCGACGCGTCTCAGAAAAGCTCGGCTTTGCGTGGCGCAGCCGCGAGGAGGACGTGGAATACCCTCTCATCGGCAAGCGCCACACCGTCCACCGGACGGAGCTTGTGCTCTCCGGATGCTGACGGCCGTCCCTTAGTTGAAGCCGAGGACGGCCGCCGCGATCTTGTAGCCGCCGCGAACGACCTTCGGCGAGGCATGGCGAACGAGGCCGGCGAGCAGGTCCTGGCGCAGTCGATCCGTGGCCTCGGGGTTGATCTGGTCCATGGTCTCCCAGATCTGTTCCTTGAGGGCCAGGTGCTCGGGCGTGCCCGAGAGCTGGGCCATAACGGAGCAGACGACGGCGTTGATGCGCAGGTAGTGGACCATATAGCGCCACAGCTTGTCCTCGACCTCGGCGCGCGGGGGCAGCGCACGGGTCATCGCCTCGTTCACCCGGGCGAGCTGATCCAAGCGCGTGATCATGACCTTCTCATTGACGGACTGGTCGTCACGGCCGATGAAGTAGTGGTAAAGGTCCACGTGCAAGTAGCGGATCGTGGAGATGTAGGGCAGCGGCACAAACGAGTAGAGATAGTCCACGTAGAACGTGTGCTCGGGCATGACCAGGCCGGAGGCGCGAACGACCTCGGTGCGCATCGTCAGAGCATGCATCATCAGGTACTGGTCGTAGCGGCATCGGCGCAGGTCGGCCCAACCGAAGGTGCGTCCGCGAGGCAGAACGTTACGGTAGCGGATGACGGCCTTGACCGACTTTCCCTGCTTGTCGTAGACGTAGTTCGTGACGAGCAAATCCAGGTCGCGCCCGGCCTCGCGTTCCTCGCGCAGGACGTCGAGAACGGCGTTCGTGGCGCGTCGGTCCAGCCAGTCATCGGAGTCTACGACGCGCACGTGCGTACCGGTGGCAGCGGCAAGGCCGGCGTTGACGGCGCCGCCGTGCCCCTTGTTCTCCTGGTGGATGACTCTCACGGAGGGATAGCGAGCGGCCCACTCGTCGGCAATCTGTGCGGTGCGATCCTTCGAACCGTCGTTGACGATAATCGCCTCAAGTTCGTCGCCGTATCCGACGAGCGTGGTCAGCGCCCGGTCAAGGTAATCCTCGGAGTTGTAGGCGGGCACGATCACCGTCAGCAGCGGCGCGCTCATGGATTCTCCTCTCGTGAAGTCTGCCAGTAGTCTACTGTGCTGCGCTGACCTGCGCGTCCTCCTGCGCGGGTTCCTGCTTGAAGATCACTTTAAAGATGGGGAAAAACACCCAGAAGGAGATGGCGGCGTTGATGATCATCGTGACGACGTCTGCGAACGTTTCGCCACCCGCGCCCATCGTCGAGATCGCCCACGCGTAGATCGGGTCCTTGTAGAGGACCTGGAGGGCGGCCGCAGCGATCGTGATGACAACGTAGGCGAGCGCATACCAGAAGGCTGCCTTCCTCACCGACGAATTGGACTTGAAGGTGACGTTACGCTGGGCGAAGAAGTTGATGACCTGCGCAATCAGCAAGGTGATCTCGACGGCCAGGAAGTAAGCGAGGCCGCCGCCCCCGCCCACCGACATCGAACCGGCCGGGTAGTCGAAAAGGAAGACCGTGTGCCCGTGCGAGACGCCGACGGGCAGGAACTGGAATACCGTGTCAACGAGGCTGGTGTGCGCGAATGCCGCCTTGAATGCCGGCATGAGGACCAGCTGCAGCACCGTAATGCCGTTGGAGAGGATGAAAAAGACGATGAACTGGGCGACCGTGGTGTGCTTGTCTTCGAAGGCGGTCCACCAGCGCTTGAGAGCCTGCATGAGTTGTCCTTTAGGTCAGTGTGTTGAACGACGCCGGGGCCGCGTCATCGCGTCTGGTCGAGTTCGCGCTGGGTGGCCTTGTTGGCGCGCGCATTGCTCATGAAGCCGCGGGCGGCGCGGGTGAGTCCTCGCAGGGGGTGACCGTTCACGGCGAGGAGGATCGCATCCACCATGTCGGGGCTGGCGGCTCCGTTGCTCATCTTGGCGATGGCTCGGAAAGGCATGTTGAGGACGAAGAGGATGTTGAGATCCGGGGTTCCCTTCGCGTCCGCCTTTGCTTTGAGGGCGTGAAGCCCCCGTACGGCGACGCGGGCAAGCCAGGTCTTGGCCCGCGTCATCTCGGAGAGCGGGTCGGAGGCGACGAGGTCGTCCGCCGGGTGGGCGGTCGGGATCGTCCGTCCCAGCAGGACGGCGAACTCGCCGTTGGTGATACCCGCGACGTCGGCGCTGAGGTAGTGGCCCAGTGCCGGGTCGATCGGCGAGGGCGTGGTCCCTTCGACCTCGAGGGTGGCGCTCAGCGGCGTGTCGCAGGCGTTGCGTCCCACGTGGATCGTCCAGGTTCCCGCCTCGGTTTCCCACGCCGCGCGCTGTGTCTCCCAGTGACGGAACGTGTAGCGGTCGAAGGGAATCGTCACGCTCACTGATGCTCCGGCAGCCACCTCGACCTTCGCAAAGCCCTTGAGCTCCCGGGCGGGACCGAACACCCCGCCGGGGGCGCTCACGTAGAGCTGGACGACCTCGGCACCGTCACGCGTGGAGGTGTTGGTGAGCGTGAGGGTCACCCCCTCCTCGTTCACGGCGAGGTCGGAGTATTCGAAGCTCGAGTAGGACAGGCCGTAGCCAAAGGGGAATGCGACGTCCACACCTGCCGTCGTGAAGTAGCGGTAGCCGACGAACGGGCCTTCGCGGTAGTACGAGAGCGGCCCGGTTGCCGGGTACCATGCGGCGGTCGGGTGGTCCTCGTAGGAGTGGGCGTATGTTTCGGCCAGACGCCCCGACGGATTGACGACGCCGGTGAGGACGTCCAGCATCGCACTGGCGCCTCCCTGTCCGGTCAGGTAACCGTTGACGAGCGCGGGCACGGCAGGTGCCCACGGCATCTCGACGCTGGCACCTCCGGTCAGGACGACGACTGTGCGCGGATTGGCTGCGACGACGGCATCAATGAGGCGATCCTGGCCCTCGGGCAGGCGCATGTGGGGACGGTCCAGGCCTTCGGATTCAGCCAGCTCGTCGAGACCCACGTACACAAGCGCCACGTCGGCGCGCGCGGCGAGGTCAACGGCCTCGGCGATGGAACAGTCGCTCGTACCTCCGTGGCGCTCATACCCGCTGGCGTATCCCGCGAGGACCAGGCCGCGGGAGGCCTCTCCCCCGGCTTCGAGCAGTTCGCGCGGCGATTCGACGCGCGTGGGGTTGACCTGGGAAGAACCCGCTCCCTGGAATCGCGGCGTGTCGGCGAGATCGCCGATGAGGGCGACGCTCGTGCCGGCGTTCAGGGGCAATAGATCGTCGTCGTTACGCAGGAGCGTGATCGCCTCGGAGGCGATGCGCGTGGCCAGCTCGTGGTGCGCGCCGGGCTCATATGGCCTGGGGGCGGGCAGCCCGGCGCTCACACTCGCGATGTTCAGGACTTCCTGGGCGCGCGCGTAGACGTCGGACGCGTCCAATTGTCCACCCTCGACGGCCGCAACGATCTGGCGGGCACCCGCCAGGCCGGGTGCGGGCATTTCGAGGCTGCCACCGGCGCGCGCGGCCTCGACGGCGCTGTTCGAACCGCCCCAGTCCGAGATGACCATGCCGTCGAAACCCCACTCGGTACGCAGGATGTCGGTCAGCAGGTGCTTGTTTTCGTGCGCGTAGGTACCGTTAACGAGGTTGTAGGAGCTCATGATCGCCCGAGGCCTCGCGGCTCGGCAGACGATCTCAAAGCCGGTCAGGTAAATCTCGCGCATCGTGCGCTCATCCACGATGGAATCCGACGCCATGCGACGCAGTTCCTGGGAGTTGACGGCGAAGTGCTTGGGGCAGGCAGCGGTGCCCGTGGACTGGATTCCTTCGACGAGGCCGGCGGCCATGCGTCCAGCAAGGATCGGATCCTCGGAAAAGTACTCAAAGTTGCGTCCGCACAGCGGCGAGCGCTTGATGTTCAGGCCGGGACCGAGCAGAACGTCCACGCCAAGGCCTCGGGCCTCCAACCCCAGCGCCTCGCCCATGTCGCGCGCAAGCTCGGTATTCCACGTTGCAGCAACAGCGGAGGCCGTCGGGAAGCAGGTCGCCTTCTCGGACTGGGCGATACCCAGGTGATCGGCGTCCCCGAGCTGGCGGCGAACACCGTGGGGACCGTCGCTCATCACGAAGGAGGGAACGCCCGCCGCGGGGATCGGGCGAGAGTCCCAGGCACTCGATCCGGACAGGAGCGCCGCGGCTTGCAGGAGAGTGAGATCGTTGGCGTCCGTTAATACTGCGTGTTCCATCGTCGTGAACTGCCTTTCGTGCTCCATCGCGGGTATCATCGATGGTTCCAATGTGGGCCATGGGCACTCGTTTCAATCGACCGTGCGCATGATTTGTCGTTTGCGCGGCGTATTTTGCACTTGCAAGGACCTTTTCGCCCTGGGATAAGATGCATTCTATGACTGACACCGAGGTCCCCACGCGCGGCGAGAACGAGAGCGCATCTGCCCACGCTGTCTTCGTCGACATCGATGGGACCCTGTGCGATTCCCGCCAGCGAATCCCGGAATCTGCCCTCGATGCTCTCGCCCAGGTCCGAGCGCGAGGCCACCGACTCTTCGCGTGCACGGGACGCTCCGCTCCCGAGGTCTACCCGCGCTTTTGGGAGGTCGGGTTCGAGGGGCTCGTCGGCGGAGCCGGAGGATACGCCTGCGTCGGAAACCGGGTACTCGTCGACGAGCGCATGCCCCGCGAGCACGTCGATGTATTAACTGCCCTGTGGGAGGATCTCGACGCCTTCTACATCTGGCAGGGGCCCGACCAGATGGGGCCCTCCGAGGGATACCTCGACTTCTTCGTCCCCCGCGCGGGCAAGCACCCCGAGGATTGGATCGAGTATGCCCAGTCGATCACGCCCTTTATCGTGGACATTGACGGTGGCGCATTCACGAAGGTCACAGCATATGTCCCGCCCGAGAATGCATCGATGCAACGGGTCAGCGCAGCGCTACCGGAAGGCTATCGCGCGATCATCGGCTCCGTCGGCGCAGCAGGCTACGTCCCCTTCGAGGTCGTTCCCGCACATCTGTCGAAAGCAGTCGGTATCCGTGCGATCTGCGAACACGTGGGCATTCCGCTCTCCCGCACCGTTGCGCTTGGCGACTCCGACAACGACGTCGAGGCCGTGGAAACGGCAGCGGTCGGCGTCAGCATCGGACACGACTGCGAGGCCCTCGTGGACGTCGCGGACATCGTTGCCCCCGCAGTCGGCCAGGGCGGCCTTGCCTGGGCGCTGGCAGCCGCCGGACTCATCGACGAAGCACCCACACCGGCCTAGGCCTCGGTGATGACAGATGCTTCTCTCCATCAGATCCTGGCTCCACCACCCACTCACCCATAACGTTGCTTTCATGCACCTGTGGGCGGGTCAAACCGCCGCAGAGATCGGCTTCCAGGTGGGAGCCCTGGCGACCTCGGCGATCGCGATCAGCCTCCTGCACGCCAGCGAAACCCAGATCGGACTGCTTTCCGCCCTGCAGACCCTCGCATTTTTGCTTGTCGGCTTGCCCGCCGGCGCCTGGGTGGACCGGTGGCGCAAGCGCCGCGTCATGATCGCCGCGAACCTCACGCGCATCACGGCCCTGACGTCTATCCCCCTGGCCTACATCCTCTCGTCACTGACCCTCGTACACCTCATGGTCGTCGCAACCATCCTCGGCCTATCCACCGTCTTCTTCGACGTGGCCTACCAGTCCTACGTTCCCATGATCGCCTCCAAGCGGTACATCGGCGCGGCCAACGGGCGCCTCGAGGCCTCGTACCAGGTCGGCCTTGCCGGGGGTCCGGGGCTGGGCGGCTGGCTCCTCGGCATCGTGGCTGCTCCCTTGGTCTACCTGCTGACCGCCGCCACCTACGTTGCGTCCACGTGGGCGATCTGGCGCATTCGCACGCCCGAGCCCACTCCTGTGCGCAGCGATGCCACCCTCGGCGCCCAGATACGCGAGGGCCTCGCCTTCGTGCGCGGCCAACGCATTCTCTACCCGCTCTTTTCCTGCATTGCCGCCGCGGCCTTTGCAAACGCGGGCATCCGGGTGCTGCTGCCCCTCCTCGTGCTGCGCACCCTGAGCATGAGCGCCACGCAGCTCGGCTTGTTGCTCAGCGCCGGGGCGATCGGCGGCATCCTTGGCGCTCTCACGAGGCCGGCGTGGATCACGCGCCTGGGAATCGGGCGCACCCTCGTCATCACCAATATCATCGGCATTCTCGTGATTGTCGCCCAGCCGGCCTCCATTCACGCCCCGGGCATGGCCGCGTGGATCATTGCCGTGAGCGGCGTCGCGTCCTCCTACTTCCTCACCGTCTACAACGTCACCCAGATGAGCTTGCGCCAGGAAATCTGCCCGCCCGACATGCTCGGTCGCATGAACGCAATCTTCCGCTTCGCGGTCTGGGGAGTCATGCCCCTCGGATCCTTCGTCGCGGGCATCATCGCGTCATGGGTGGGCGTCGAAGCAACCATGTACATCTTCACAGCAGCGTCGATCGCGGCGGGCATCGCCATGGGCTTCACACCTGCAGCACGCATTCGAGGAACGAGCGCCGCCGACGTCTCATAATGTGACGTGCTCGGTAGGCACAAGAGTGTCTATTCACGCGCCGTCGCGATACCATAAGTGTGAGGCAAACCGCAACGGTTTCGGTGACTGAGCCAAGGAGGACACCATGGACACCGCAACGACCCTCGTCGAGGCCCTGGGCGGCTGGGACAACATCTCCAATCTCGAGGCGTGCATTACGCGCATCCGCCTGGACGCAGCCAACACCGACCTCATCGACGAGGCCAAGCTGCGCGAAGCCGGAGCCTTCGATGTCGTCATCGTTGGTGACGCCGTGCAGGTTGTCATGGGCCCCGACTCCGAGGACCTCGTCGAGCAGATGAACGCGAGCCGGTGAGCTTTCTCGTCCGCGCGCCTTTCGCTGCGCACGTCCTTCCCCTATCCGAGGTACCGGATCCCGTCTTCGCCAGTGGCGTCGTCGGGGATGGCCGCGCGCTCCTACCGGAAGCCGATGTCACGTGCGTGACCCTTCACTCCCCCATCAACGGAGTGGTCACCAAGCTCAAATCGCACGCGGCGATTATCACCTCAACGCGCGGGCCTTCGATCCTCATTCATCTGGGTATCGACACCGTCGGCCTGCGCGGCCGAGGCTTTGCTCCCCTCGTCGAGGAGGGCGATATCGTCGACGCGGGCACCCCCCTCATCCACTGGGATCTCGGCCCCGCCCGAGGGACGGGCCTGTCCCCCTGCGTGCCAGTCATCGTCGTCACCCCTCCTGGACAGCCGGTCTCTCCCGAGTTCGATGAAGCACTGCACACAGTGGGGATTCTCGATCCGCTATTTTCCCTCCCCGATTGTGATTGATCCACGATCATGCGTTTGAACCCCGCAACCCTTTCGGGTTGCGGGGTTCATTGGTCTCAGGATCGCCGTCTGTCAGCGGACGGTCCCGCGCAGCAGCGCGAACAGCGAAGTCAGGCGCTCGTCCGTGGGCAGGTCCTCGATCGCGACTTCTTCACCGTCGGAGTCGCACAGCGGCACACACCAGTTCGGGTACAGGTCAGCGCCCGTGCCCGGCATGTTCTGCGGGCGTACGTCCCCGACCGCGTCCACGAGGGAAGCCACGACCAGCTTCGACGGGGTCTTCGCGACGTAGCGGTACAGCCCCTCGACGATCTCACGCTCGCTGGGCTCGGCACCGTCGATGCAGCCGTACTCGTGCAGTCGGGCGGAAACCTGTTCGAGTTCAAGGCGATCGCCTGCGCGCACCGTCTCGATGTCGTCGGTCAGCAGGCCGAGCTCGGAACGCAGCGTCGTCTGGATCCCGCGAATGTAGCCGAGCGTCGGCGGCAGGTCATGGATGTTGACGGCCGCCAGAGCGCGATCACGGTAGTGCTCGGGGCGCAGCGGCCAGCCGCCGCCCTCCTTCTCGAACCACACGACGGAAGTACCGAGGACGCCACGCTCGCGCAGGTAGTCGCGCACCCACGGCTCAACAACGCCGAGATCCTCGCCGATGACGACGGCACCCGCACGCTGGGCTTCCAGCAGGATGACGCCCATCATGGCCTCGTGATCGTAGTACACGTAGGTGCCTTCAGTGGCGGCGCGCCCATCCGGAATCCACCAGAGGCGGAACATACCGAGGATGTGGTCGATGCGCACCGCACCGGCGTTAGCCAGCGCAGCGCGGACCATGTCACGCAGCGGCAGGTAGCCCGACTCCGCGAGGCTACGCGGAGACCACGGCGGCTGCGACCAGTTCTGTCCCTGCTGGGAGTAGACGTCCGGCGGAGCACCCACACTCATGCCGCTGGCAAAGAGCTCGGGACGGCTCCACTTTTCGGAACCGTAGGGATGCACGCCGACTGCCAGGTCGGCCATGATGCCAATCTCCATGCCGACCTCACGCGCCACATGCTGGGCATGCTCGAGCTGTTCGGCGGCGATCCACTGGCACCACTGGTAGAAGTCGACGCGATCAGCGAGCTCGAGGCGCTCAAGCTCAACGCGAGGCGCAGTGGAACGAGCCAGATCCTCGGGCAGTTCGATCGTGCCCTCGCGCTCGACGAGCGCGCACCACAGCGCATAGTTGGACAGCTCAGAACCGCCGCGCTCGATGAAGCGATCCAGCTGGCTCTGGCGATGATACGAACGCGGAGCGGCGAAGATAATCTCGAGGGCCTTGCGCTTGGCCTCCCACGAGCGATCACGGTCGATCAGGTCCTCGCGGATGGCGAACTGGCGGGTCTCGTCTGCCAGCTGCTCGATGGCCAGGCGCGAGGCCTGGGGCAGCGAGGCGTACTCCTCGATGCTCTCGGGGCGGATGTAGATCGGGTTGAGCCAGCGACGCGACACCGGCAGGTAGGGGGAGGTCTCCAGCGGGGACACCGGCTGCGATGCGTGGACGGGGTTGATGAGCAGGAAATCGGCACCCTTGTCCGCGCACACGGCAGCCAGATCAGCCAGATCGGCGGCGTCACCAATGCCCCACGAGGAGGCCGAGCGCGTCGAGTACAGTTGAGCGTTGACGCCCCAGACGCGGCGCGAGGACTCCAGGAGCGGCAGGGACAGAGTGTTCGGCACGATGATGAGGGTCGCGGACTCCACGTGTCCACCCTCGACAGTCGCCACGAGGCGATGCCAGCCAAGCGGCAGCCAGTGCGGCACGTCAAAGGTCGCGCGTCCGACGAGCTCGCCGTCGATCATGCGCGGGGGTACGTAGTGATCTACCTGATCACACGAACCCTTACGGCCGTCCTCGAGCACCCACTGGACGTTCACCCATGAACCGTCCGGCACGTGCACCGGGAACATGTAGCCGCCACCCTGGCGGGCGACGATCGTCGGCGGGAGGGTGCGGCGCCATTCGCGTTCGTCGGTCAGGCGCTGAGCCTCGTGCACATCCCCCACGGTGGAAGATTCGTCGAGGGGCAGTCCGAGAGCGCCAAGAACCTTCAGGAGAGTGGACGCACTCACGCCCACCCAATTCCCGTACCAATCCCAGAATCCGGTGGCTACGCCATTAGCGTCGGCGATACGGCGCAGCTCATCGATGTTGTCAGATGCGGGTGCGTGAATATCCACGAAAAAGCCTTCTACGTTGCGGGCTGATGACACTTTAATATTAGGCGTGGACGCGCTGCGACAAAGACTCCGCGGGCGTGTCATGGGCCACGCCGCGGAGCTTCGCGATCATCGCCGCAGCCACCTCGTCGGACTGAGCGCCGCACACGATCTGCACGATGTCACCCGAGCGCACGACGGCCAATACGCCGTCCACGCGCAGCGCCGCCTCATCGACGTCCCGCTGAGATTTCACCTGAATACGGATTCGCATCGTGCAGGGTTCTACCTCGAGGATGTTGAGGTGTCCACCCAGCGCGTCGATGAGCGCTTGTTCAATCGCCATCGGAGCCCCTTTCGCGCCGTCGGAAGTTTGCGATACGTGTCACATAGTAAATGTGACCTGCGCAAAAGGCAAGTGGGATCCATAACATGACTAATTCCCAGGCGGATAATCCGCGACAGGAGCACATCCCCCAACGCCCAGTCACAATCGGGCGCCCTGTCAAACCTCTCCCCGCCCTGACACCCACAACACAACACCGCACACGAGTCCGCCGATAGACAGCGTGAGGGGGAGGGCCTGGTGGCCCTCCCCCTCACGCTGCACACATCAGTCTCGCGTCAGCTTGCGGTGCGTCACGCGGTGCGGGTTCGCGGCAGCCTCACCCAGTCGGGCCACCTTATTCTTTTCGTACGCCTCGAAGTTGCCTTCGAACCAGTACCACTTGTCGGGCTCCTCCTCAGTCCCCTCCCACGCAAGGATGTGGGTGGCAACGCGGTCAAGGAACCAACGGTCGTGGGTGACGACGACGGCGCAGCCGGGGAATGCCAGGAGGGCATTTTCCAGCGAGCCGAGAGTCTCGACGTCGAGGTCGTTGGTCGGCTCATCCAGCAGGAGCAGATTGCCGCCCTGCTTGAGGGTGAGAGCCAGGTTCAGACGGTTGCGCTCACCGCCGGACAGAACGCCGGCCGGCTTCTGCTGGTCCGGGCCCTTGAAGCCAAAGGCGGAAACATAGGCGCGCGAGGGCATTTCGACATTGCCGACCTGGATGAAGTCCAGGCCGTCCGAGACGACCTCCCACAGCGTCTTGTCCGGATCGATACCGGCGCGTGTCTGGTCGACGTAGCTGATCTTGACGGTCTCGCCGATCGTCAGCTCGCCACCATCGAGAGGCTCGAGGCCGACGATCGTCTTAAACAGAGTGGTCTTACCGACGCCGTTGGGGCCGATGACGCCAACGATGCCGTTGCGCGGCAGCGAGAAGGATAGACCATTGATGAGCGAGCGATCGCCGAAGCCCTTCTGGAGATCCTTCGCCTCGATGACGACGCTGCCCAGGCGCGGACCCGGCGGGATCTGGATTTCTTCGAAGTCGAGCTTGCGAGTGCGCTCGGCCTCGGCAGCCATCTCCTCGTAGCGAGCCAGACGGGCCTTCGACTTGGCCTGACGACCCTTCGCGTTAGAGCGAACCCACTCGAGTTCTTCCTTCAGGCGCTTGGCCAGCTTAGCGTCCTTCTGCCCCTGAACCTCGAGGCGCTTTTCCTTCGTCTCCAGGTAGGTGGAGTAGTTGCCCTCGTATGGGTAGAGGTGGCCGCGGTCGACCTCGGCGATCCAGCCGGCAACATGGTCGAGGAAGTAACGGTCGTGGGTGACGGCGATGACCGCACCCGGGTAGGACGCAAGGTGCTTCTCAAGCCAGAGCACGCTCTCGGCGTCGAGGTGGTTCGTGGGCTCGTCGAGCAGCAGCAGATCGGGCGCCTCGATGAGGAGCTTGCACAGCGCCACACGGCGGCGCTCACCACCGGAGAGGACGGACACAGGCTGGTCCGGCGGCGGGCAGCGCAGCGCGTCCATCGCCTGGTCGAGCTGCGAGTCAATGTCCCAGGCATTGGCGGCGTCGATCTCAGTCTGCAGCTTGCCCATCTCTTCCATGAGCGCGTCGAAGTCCGCGTCGGGATTGGCCATCTCTTCGGAGATCTCATTGAAACGGGCGAGCTTGCCGAAGATGTCGGCGGCACCCAGGCGGACGTTCTCGATGACGGTCTTTGTCTCGTCGAGGACCGGCTCCTGCATGAGGATTCCAACCGTGTAGCCGGGGGTCAGGCGAGCCTCGCCGTTGCTGGGCTCATCCAGGCCAGCCATGATCTTCAGGATCGAAGACTTACCGGCGCCATTCGGGCCGACCATACCGATCTTGGCGCCCGGGAAGAAGCTCATGGTGACATCGTCGA
>CAUTDS010000012.1:0-48535 GCA_963537175.1 uncultured Actinomycetes bacterium | reverse complement strand
CGTCCCTACTACTCGACCCCCGGCATGGCGAGCGCGCAGATCGCATCCATCCGGCGTTCGTGGGAGGCTCTGACGGCGCGCGGCGTCGACCCGCCCGGGATCCGCCTGATCTTCGTCACCCACTCCATCCCCGTGAGCATGGAGGCAGGGTCCTCGCCCTTCCCGTTCCGATCCGCTATCGACGAGGCCGTGGCGGCCTCGGGTGATCACGGCGAGCGGCAGGGGAGCGCGGCGTCGTCGGAAGCGGGAACCCCCGCAACCGAAATCAGCTACGTTGCCCAGCATCACGCCCTTATCCAAGCGATCATGCCGGAGCTGAGGCGCATCCTCGGGCGCGCGGATCTGGGCTACGACCTCGTGTATTGCTCGCGGTCGGGACCCCCGCAGGCCCGCTGGCTCGAGCCCGATATCAACGATTTCCTCGAGGAGATCGCCGGCGACGCCGCGTCAGGCGGGACGGTATCGAGCGGCGTCGTGGTCGTCCCCATCGGGTTCATCTGCGACCACATGGAGGTCGTCTACGACCTCGACACCGAGGCGAAGGAGACCGCCGCGCGCCTGGGGGTTCCCTACGAGCGCGCCGATACCGTCTCCACCGACCCGGACTTTGTGTCCTCCCTGGTCGACGTGCTTGAAGAGCGCGCGGCCCAGGCGCGAGGCGAGAACCCCGCGCGCGTTACCGTGACGGGAACCGGCCCCTTCCACACCGTCTGCCCGAGCGACTGCTGCCTCTCCCCGGCGCGCCCCGGCCACCCCGCACCCGCCGCCGGAGGTGCTCATCCTGGCGCGGTCACCACCCCTCATTCTTCCGGCGCGCCCGCCCGAGCCGCCGGTCAACCAGCCACAACCCAGGAGGACTCTATGTCTACCGCTCATCCCCACGCTGCGCACGCCCGCGTCACCGACCCGCGCGACGCGACGGACGTCGACTTCGACGAGGTCAACAACAAGCAGCACTACGCGCTCTACTCCGTGTTCGCGCTCGGTGAGTCCCTGCCCGCCGACGACGGCGAGCGCGGCCGTATTATCGCCGAGTCCCTGGACTACGTGAAGGGCGCGGGCGCGGAAATCCGCGGCTTCTACGACGTGTCCGGCTTCCGCGCCGAGGCGGACCTGATGGTGTGGTGGCTCGACGACGATCCCGAGGTCCTGCAGGACGCCTACCACCGCCTGCGCGCCAGCGCGCTCGGCAAGTTCCTGGATCCCGTGTGGTCTTGCATGGGCCTGCACACCCCCGCCGAGTTCAACAAGCGCCACATTCCCGCCTGCTTCGGCGGCGTCGCGCCCCGCGACTGGGCGATGGTCTACCCCTTCGTGCGCTCCTACGACTGGTACCTGAAGGCCCCCGAAGAGCGCGCCCGCATCATGGCCGAACACGGCCGCAACGGCTTCGCGCAGTACCCGGACGTCAAGGGCTCGACCCTGTCGGCCTTCGGCTTCTCCGATTACGAGTGGGTGCTCGCGTTTGAGGCCGATAGTCTGGATCGCCTCGAGGGCGTCATGCACGCCCAGCGCTACACCGAGGCGCGCCTCTACGTGCGCGAGGACACCCCGTTCTTCACGGGTCCGCGCGTGAGCCTCGGCGAGTGGGCGGAGCGCCAGCCCCGCGCATAAGGGTCTCGCTTATCTATCAGCTGGCCCCGGCCTCGTCCCTGAGAAAAGGAACGAGGCCGGGGCTGAGTGTCTCGGTGAGCTGGGAGAGGCTCTACGCGGGAGGGAAGAGCAGCGGCAGGTCGTGCGCGACCTGATTGCCGACCGATTCCATGGAGTGGCTTTCTCCCTCGTCGATCCACATCTGCAGGCTGTCGGCCGTCATCAGGTCGGGGTAGTCCGCGCGCAGCTGCGCCAGCTGGGGCGCCATGTCGCCGTATGCGGGGTCGAGCGAGCCGACCGAAGCGAGGATGCGGAAGTCTTGCGGCCCGTAGTGTGCGCGCTCGGCCCCGGCGGTCACCAGCTGTGCGATCTGCGCGGAGTCGGCCTCGTCCTCGCGCCCGATCCAGGACTCACCCGCCATCGGCATGTAGCCGTAGAAGTACTGTGGGCGCAGGGCAAACACATCCCATGTGGTCGTCGCGCCCATCGAGAAACCACCAAAGGCGCGGTGCCTGCGCGTTTCTCGCAACGACTCGTCCGAGGTGTCCCCGCGCGCGTACGTCGTGTAGCGCGACTCGACCGCCTTGATGAGCGTATCGATCTCGTTCGTTGCGAAGAAGCGATTGAGCGCGTAGTCGTCCTCGTAGTCCTCAGTCGCGAACGATCGGTCCGGATAGTAGGTCGCGAAGACGACGATCGTGGGAGCGATCAACCCCGCTGAGGTCAACTGGTCGACGATGGGGGCTACGCCCTCGGCCAGGCCGTCGGCTGTGCCCCACCATCCGTGCGTCAAATAGAGGATGTTTGCGGGAACCCCCGGCGTGTAGGACGCGGGCACATAGACGAGGGCCTCCTTCTCGTAGGTCACGCCCTGATATGCCTGCTCGTAAGCGATCTGTTGGATCGACCCCGCGAGCTGTGAGGTGGCGGAAAACGCGGAGGTCGTGCCGTCCTCCTCGTACGTGACGGGGGCGGGGTCCTTCTGGCCGTGGCCGGAGCGATTGAGGGCGCTCGCCGTCAGGCCCGTGAGGCCAAACAGGGAGATCGTGATCGCAACCGACGCGGCGATAACGCCCATCTTGTTGGAACGGCGCACGAATCGTGTTGTCACTGCCCTCGCCTCGACCTGGTTTCCCTCATGCGTCAACTCTATGCCCGGTAGGGCCGCTGCTACTAATCGGTGTGTTCGGCGCTACTCGTCGGCGTGCCTAGGAGGCGTCGTAAACCTCGCGGGCCGCTAGGACCTCGCCCGCGTGGTCGTTGACCCAGTCGCGCAGGGCCAGGATCGGGTCGGTGAGCGTGTGTCCCAGGGCGGTCAGTTCGTAGCTGACCTGTGGGGGCATGGAGGGGGTGACCTCGCGCGTCACCAACCCGTCACGTTCCATCGAGCGCAGCGTCTGGGTGAGAACCTTCGCGGTGATCCCGCCGACGCCCTCGCGCAGCTGTCCGAAACGCAGTGGGCCGGCTTCGAGGTTGGCGACGATGAGCGGTGTCCAGCGGTCGGTGAGGTGCCGTAGCACTGTGCGCGATGGGCAGGCGGGGGCCATGACGTCGTAGGTGTCGGCGCGCAGCGCAGTGAGTTTTGTCGAGGGTTCTGTGCAAGTGGATGGTGCATGCAGTGTTGGCGTGGTGGCCCATGCGTCGTTCCTACTCATCTCTGCCTTCGTGGTTGTATCTACTGAGTCACAGATTCTATTAGTTACCTTGAGGTACCTGGTTTCTAAAAGATACCTTAGTGTCATCAGGCCACACTGGCAAACGAACTGAAGGAGTTCTCATGAAGATCAACGTTATCGGAGCAACTGGCATGGTCGGCACGCAGGCGGTTGCCGAGGCGGCCGCTCGCGGACACGAGGTCGTCGCCTACTCTCGCTCCGGCAAGGCCGTCGAGGGAGCGGCTCGTGCCGCCGCTCTGTACATGGCCGATACCGCGCGCGTCGTCGAAGCGGTCAATGGTGCTGACGTCACCATCATTGCCGTGTCCGCAGGTCGTGGGGGTCAGGATCCTCAGCCTGTCATCGATGCCTACCGGGCGCTGATCGCCGCCCAGCCTGCCGCTCGCATCATCGCCGTTGGCGGAGCTGGATCGCTCAACGCCGACGAGGCTGGCATCCTCATCAAGGACACGCCGTCCTTCCCGGCGGACTACTACCCCGAGGCCAACGCATTCGCCACCATCCTTCAGGAATTCCGGAACTCTCACGGCGTTGACTGGACTGTCGTGGCGCCGTCTCTCGTGATCGCTCCCGGCAAGCGCACCGGTGAATACGTGACCGCCGATGACGTGCCGGCCGGCGAGGGTGTGTCCACCCAGGACTTTGCGATCGCGCTCATTGACGAGGCAGAGAATCCGACTCACCGTCAGGCCCGTTTCACCGTCGCCTCCAACGGCCTCGCCTGAGACTGACTCTGCATCGCGGAATCGCCCGCCCGTCGCCTCGAAGTGGGCGGGGCGGGCGTTCCGTGGCATGTGAGCTTGTAGCCGCCGGCGGTGTGCGCTCGCGGGATGGGCATACCCTGGGTTTATGACACCCGAGATCACAGACCCAGCCGTCCTCGCAATCGCCGAGGAGATCGCCGCAGACCCGGCCAATGCCTCGTTCACGAAGCGAGGCGTGAAGCCGCTGTTCTATGCGGGAGCGCAGTGTCGCATCATGATCGTCGGCCAGGCGCCCGGGCGCGTCGCCGAGGAGACTGGCATCGTGTGGAACGACCGCAGCGGTGATCGGCTGCGCGACTGGATGGGGATCGACCGCGATACGTTCTATCAGTCGGGCAAGCTCGCGATCGTCCCCATGGACTTCTACTTCCCGGGAACAGGAAAGAGCGGCGACCTGCCTCCGCGCAAGGACTTTGCCGACAAGTGGCACCCGCGCCTGCTCGCCCTCATGCCGAAGCTGGAGATGACGATCCTCGTCGGCGCGTACGCCACCAGGCGCTACCTGCACCTGCCTTCCTCGGCGTCGCTGACCGACGTCGTGCGCGACTATGAGCAGTATCTACCTAGCTACTTCCCCCTGGTCCACCCTTCGCCGCGTAATCAGATGTGGATGAAGAAGAATCCCTGGTTCGCCGCCGACGTGCTGCCAGACCTGAAAGCGCGCGTCGCCTCCCTGCTCGCCTGACGAGGCCGGAGCGGGCTGCGGCGGCCCACCTCGGCCCGCGGGTGGCACACTGGAACGCATGGACGATCTGCGCATACCTCCCGGGCCCGGCTGCCCCCGCGGCCTCGTCGTGCCTGCGGGGGAGCTGGTTGAGCGCTTCTCCCACGCCTCGGGCCCCGGCGGCCAGGGTGTCAATACCGCCGACTCGCGCGTGCAGCTGAGCCTGGATCTCGGCTCGACGAGTGCTCTCAACGAGAAGCAGCGCGAGCGCGTCCTGTCGGTGCTTGGCGAGCGACTTACCGGAACCGTCCTCACGATCACGGCCGCCGAGCGCCGCTCCCAGCGCCGCAACCGCGCCGCCGCGCGCGAGCACCTCGGTGAGATCCTGCGGGCGGCACTCACTCCGCCCGTCCCGCGGCGCGCCACGAAGCCGACGCGCGCGTCCAAGCTGCGCCGCCTGGACGCCAAGAAGAGGCGCTCGGAGCTCAAGGCCCGCAGGCGCCGCCCCGACGCGGACTAATCCGGGGGCGAGGCCGGGGTCACCTACGCCCACGTGCTCCCGTCGGTGCGCCAGCCGATGAATACCCAGGTGACGGGCAACTTGTAGTCGAGGACCCACATCTCCGACGGCTCCCCGGACGGGGATTCGGCGGCCCGTCGCGCGAAGTGCTGGGCGGCGTAGGCGTCGAAAAGTCGGTGCTCACGCGCGGTGAATGGCTCGGGGCCAGCCAGGCGATGAAGGTCCGCTCGGGCCTCGTCGAAGGAAGAAAAACGCATGGGGCGGAAGGTCCGTGTGGTCGCGAAAACAGGGATGCGTCCCAGGGATGTGAGCGCGCGGGTCACGTCGCGGACGATGTGTGGTCGCCTCGCCGCGCGTCCCAGGTAGGTGAGCAGGCGCGGGTCGCGGGATGGGAGCAGGCTGTCTGGTACGACGACCGCCGCGCGGGAGCGCGCCGCCGCGTCGAGCTTGCGCACGCAAGCCGACACATCCCCGCTCATGAGGGAGCGCGACGCAAAGGCGACGTCCACGCTGTCTTTGCCTAGCCCCGCCTCTTCCCAGTCGTCCTCCCAGGCGAGCAGGTGGGAGGTGATTGGCAGTTTTTCGGCGGCTGCGCGCTCCTCGAGGATGGCCAGCATGGCCTCGGCGAAGTCGCAGCCGTGCACGCGGTGCCCGGCGCGGGCGAGGGGGACGGCGAGCGTGCCCGTCGCGCACCCCATGTCCAGGATCGTCTCGCCCGACTCGAGCGCGAGGAGGTCCAGGAGCCAGCGCTCGTAGTCGCTGGTCGCGCTGCGCGTGAACGTCGCGGCCCGCTTGTTCCAGTAGGCCTGCGAGTCACGATTGATTGTGCTGTTCTGTGTTGACATGAGGGGCCCTTCAATGCGCCTGATCTGCATGCTTTCGCACTGCTAGTGTATGTATAATGACATGCAGAAGGAGGTTTTCGCATGGCAACGGTGAATTTCAGTGTGCGCATGGACGCGGATCTGAAGCGTGAGGTTGAAGCGATCTACGCGGAGCTCGGTATGAATCTGACGTCTGCTGTGAACGCTTTCCTGCGTCAGAGCGTACGCGTGGGTGGAATGCCTTTCGATCTGCGTTTAAATGAGCAGCAGCGCGAGACTGTCCTGGCGATGTTGGAAGCGGAGCAGCTCGCCTCTGATCCGGGTGTTGAGGCGATGGATGCTGAAGACGCTCTGGCGGAGTTGAAGCGCTAACGGGACGGGAACCCACGCAGATCTGTTTGGCCTCTAAGCGCGGCGCTGCGTGGAATAATGGCCCAATGACTTTTTCTGCCACGCTGCCGAACTTCTCCAGTGACTACCAGGAAGGCGCACATGCCCGGGTGCTCGACGCCCTCGTCGCCACCAACATGGAACAGTCGAGCGGCTACGGCACCGACGAGCACTGCGAGCGCGCCCGCGACCTGATTCGGCAGGCCTGCCAGGCCCCCGACGCCGACGTGTACTTCCTGGTCGGCGGCACGCAGACGAACGCGACCGTCATCGACGCGATCCTCCTGCCCTGGCAAGGGGTCATCGCCCCCAACACCGGACATATCAACATGCACGAGGCCGGCATCGTCGAGCGCGGCGGCCACAAGATCCTCGACACTCCCGCCGTCGAAGGCAAGATCAATGCCGCGGACGTCGAACGCATCTGCTCGGCGTGGGAGGGTGACGGCGCGCGTGACCACATGATCGCCCCCGCCCTCGTCTATATTTCGCAGCCCACCGAGTACGGCACCCTCTATTCGCTGGAGGAGCTCGAGGAACTCTCCGCCGTGTGTCGCGAGCGTGACCTCAAGCTCTTCGTCGACGGCGCGCGCCTCGCCTACGCGCTGGCATCGCCCGCCAACGACGTGACGCTCGCCGACCTGGCGCGCCTGACCGACGTCTTCTACATCGGCGGCACCAAGTGCGGCTCCCTCTTCGGCGAGGCCGTGGTTATCCCCGAGCGAGGATCGATCCGCCAGTTCGTCACCCAGATGAAGCAGCACGGCGCGCTCCTGGCGAAGGGGCGCCTCCTGGGCGTGCAGTTCGAGGCGCTCTTCGAGGATGGTCTCTACCTGACGATCGGCGAGCCCGCCGTTAAGGCGACCGCGCGCATCCGCGAGGCCCTCAAGCGCGCCGGCTACGTCGTCACCATGGACTCGCCGACCAACCTGACCTTCGTGGCCCTCGACCAGGCGGGGCACGAGCGCCTGTCGGACAAGGTGCGTTACAGCATCTGGGAGACACTGCCCGATGGCCGCTACCTCGCGCGCATCGGCACCTCCTGGGCTACCCCCGAGGAGGACGTGGTGGCCTTCGAGCAGGCCCTGGCCCGGTAGCTCGGACGGCAGCCGTCCGGTGGGCGGGCCGGGTGGATCGGGGGAGCGGCGCCGGGTTAGCCTGGGCGCATGACACTCAACGTTGAGACGAACGACTTTTCCGCCCTGACCGCCTCGCGCCGCTCCACGCGCGCCTTTACGGACCGGGAGATCCCCGCCGAGGTCCTCAACGCGATCCTTGCCGACGCGACGACCGCCCCGTCCTGGTCCAACACGCGCGCCTTCCGCGTCGCCCTGGCCACGGGCGAGCGCGCCGCTCGCCTGCGTGAACACTACGGCCGTCTCTTCGACGAGGAGATCGCCGCCCACGCCCGTAAGGCCGAGGATCCGACCGTGGAGATCCCCGTTCCCGACGGTGACTTCCCGGTGCGCAAGCGCTACCCGGACGAGGTGCGACCCGCCCAGATCAAGGTTGCAAAGCTCCTCTACGGCATCCACGGCATCGAGCGCGCCGACATCGAGGGGCGTAACCGCGTGAACCGCCGCAATGTGACGGCCTTCGATGCTCCCGTCATGGGCTTCGTCTTCGTCCACGAGGACATGCTCCCGTGGAGTGCCATGGACGCCGGCCTCATGCTCCAGACCCTGTTCCTGTCTGCCAAGTCGCGCGGCATTGATTCCTGCCCGGTCGGCATCCTCGCCACCTGGCGCGAGCCCGTCGAAGCTGAGTTTGAGATCCCCGAGGGTTACCGGTTCATCACCGGTTTTGCGCTCGGCTACGCGGATCCCGAGGCTCCGATCAACGCGATGCAGGCGCCGCGCCCGCCGATCCAGCTCCTCGAAGGCAGGTGACGCTACGAGCGATACACCTCTCGGCGGTGTGCGACGCGCACGACCGTCACAACGAGGACGTCGTCTTCGATTGAGTAGATGATTCGGTAGTCGCCGACGTGGATGCGCCACGCGTTCTCCGTGCTCGCGAGCTTCTTGACCCCGTCGGGGCGAGGAGAACTGGCGAGCGATTCGATGGCATCCAGTAGCCGGGTTCGCACCGGGCGGTCCAGCTTGCGTATCTGGCGTGCTGCCGCCGAGGTGAATTCGATGCGATACATCGCTAGTCGTTGAGTTCAGCGCGCAGGTCGGCCAGGCTCACGCGCTGCCCGTCGTCGTTGCGCTTTGCCTCCCGGAAGGCCGCGAGATCGTGCGCGTCCTCGAGTTGTTCCAGGGCTAACAAGTCGTCGACGCCGATCACGATCGCAGTGAGGCGGCCGTTTTTCGTCACTCCAATTCGTTCGCCGCCGTAGGAAGCTCGTCCGAGGACGTCGGAGAGGTTTGCGCGCAGCTCCCGAGTCGATAGGGTTGTGGCAAGTGTGTTCATAGTGTCAGTTTAGTACTTTGTGTACACACCTGTGTCTGGATGAACCTTCCTGAGCGTGAACAATTTCCCACGGACGTGCCGCGCTCACAGCCGAGCGTCTACCGTGGAACGAGGCCCCGGCCTCGTGAAACGTTCGCAATCGGAAGGACCCTATGTCCAAGAAGTACCTCTCTGTCGCCTTCGCCTATGTGGGAGTCGTCATCGGCGCGGGCCTGGCGAGTGGCCAGGACCTGCTCCAGTACTTCCTGTCCTTTGGCGCGAAGGGCCTGATCGGCATCGCGGTCCTGGGCGTCCTCAACGTCGTCTTCGGCGTCGTCGCGCTCCAGCTGGGCTCCTACTACCGATCCGGCCACCACGACGAGGTATTCGAACGCATCACCCACCCGGCGCTGCGCCGCGTCATCGACGTCGTGCTCGTCTTCTCGGGCTTCGCGATGGGATTCGTGATGCTCGCGGGCGCGGGCGCGAACCTCGAGCAGCAGTTCGGTCTACCCGCGTGGGCGGGCAGCGCTCTGTGCGCGGTTCTGGTTGTTCTCACGGCCTTCCTGGACTTCGACCGGATCATGAAGGTGATCGGCGTCTTCACGCCCATGATCATCGTCGCGATCACGATCCTCACCATCTATTCGCTGGCCACCCCGCACCCGGGCGTCGCCGAACTCAACGCCGCCGCCACCCAGGTCACCCCGGCGCTGCCGGGCCTGTGGCTCTCCACGATCAACTACTTCGCGCTGTGCGTCGTCAACGGCATCGCGATGGCCTTCGTGCTCGGTGGCTCGGTGCTGCGCATCGGCGAGGCCCGCCGCGCCGGGCGCATCGGCGGAACCATCATCGCTCTCGTCATCGGCGCGGACGCCCTGTGCCTGTACCTGAACATGGATCGCGTCTGGGACGTGAACGTTCCCGCCCTCGAGATCGCGCGCTCTATCCACCCGGCCTTCGCCTTCGTCTACACGCTGATCATTTTCGCGCTCATCTACAACACGGTCTTTTCTCTCTTCTACTCGACGGCGCGCCGCTTCTCGGGCGGCTCGACGGCGCGCATGCGCATCGTCCTCGTCGGTGTCGTCGCCGTGGGCTACGCGGCCTCGCTCATGGGCTTCAAGAAGCTGATCGGCGGCATGTACCCGATCATCGGCTGGCTGGGCGTCGCCCTCCTCGTCGTCCTTGCGGTCGGCTGGCTGCGCGAGCGCTCCGCCGTCCTGCGCGAGGAGAACCTGCGCCGCAAGCTCATCCGCGTCCTCGTGCGCAAGCACGCCGACGACCTGGAGTACACGGACGAGCACCGCGCCCAGGCCCGCACCCTCGCCCAGGCCTCGGTCGTTGACGGGGCCGAGCTGCGCCGCGAGGCCGACTCGATCGCCGAGCAGATCGCCGACACTCAGGATGACGCCGCCGCCTACGCGCGCGAGGCTCTGCCCGTTGACGAGGCCCTGGTCGAGCAGGCGATTGAGGCAGACCGGGCGAACGGCTGAGTCAGCTGACCGACGAGGCCGTGGCTGCCTCGTGCGCAAGCAGCCATGCTTTCGCCTCCGCTCCGGCCGCGTAGCCGCCCGGGCCGTCCGCGGCCACAACACGGTGGCAGGGGCGAATGAGCAGCAGGGGATTGCGTCCGACCGCTCCGCCGACCGCCTGGGCTGACGCGGGGATGCCCGCGCCCCGCATCGTGGCCGCGAGATGCCCGTACGTGTGCGTCGCGCCGTAGGGGATAGCGTCCATCGCCTCCCACACGCGCTTTTGAAAGTCCGTGCCCGCAGGCGCGAGACGAACGGTGGCGGGGGAGGGGGCCTCGCCCGCGAAATATCCGTCGAGCCAGGACATCGCCGCGCCCAGAGCCCGCGCGTCCGCCTCGCCCCACCCGGCCTCGGCGAGGATAACATCCCGGGAAATGGGCGAGGTTAGGTCGAGCGTGGAGCTCGCCACGGCCTCGTCGATGCCGTAGGGGGAGCCGAAGAAACGCTGCCCGGCCACCCACAAGCCGACGAGCGAACCGCCCCGCGCGGCCAGCATGAGGCGACCGATGGGGGAGTCGTAGGTGGCGAGTGCCGGATCAGAACTGCTCGGGGTGCTCTCGGTAGGCATACGCCCACACTGTCACGGCGACAGTCACAGCGCGAGTCCAGGCATCACGGACGGCGCTCAGTTCCTCGCCCTCGAAGCCCTCGGCGAGGAGGCGGTGGCCGACCTCCACAGTGGGCGCGATGAAGGCAAGCACGTAGCGCAGTGGCACGAATGGCGTCGAGTCCGCCCCATCCGCTGCGTTCTTCGCTGCGGACATGTGCCGTGCGCCGATCAGGTACTGGTAGTCCAGCCATGCCTGGTCACGCTCGCGCGTGCACATGTCGATGATCCACTGGGCGAAGCGCGGCTTTGAGGCCTGGGCGTACTCGGGGTTTGGCTGCCCGTCCGGGTGCGCGGAATGTGCTGCCAGATACGTCTTTTGAGCCAGAATTCCGCGCCACGTGTCGACCATTTCCATAGCATGCGGCGCCAGGATGGGTTCTGCTCGTGAGAGCAGCTCAGCGTCACCGGGCTGGACGTGTGCGGCGGCCTCGATCTGGCGTAGATCCTCGAGTGTGAGCGGGGATGTGGGGACGGCATCGGTGCCGTAGGTGTACCCCGACGAGTGGTCGTAAGCGGTCATGAGAACCTCCTTGAACCGATGCGTCGATTGTAGCACGTGCTCTGATCGTGTGGGTCTGTTTGACATTCGGGGATGGTGTCGAGGCCATGCGGGCGGGGCGTGGTACGCCGCGCGAGTTCGCGGCGCCGGTAGCCGACGTGGTGAGATGGCGACGACGCCGGTGGGGTTGCTCGCAATACAATTGACCTATGGAACCCCTTCTTATTGCCGTGGCCGGAATGCTCATCATTGTGGCATGCCAGTTCGTCGCGCCCAAGGTGCGCGTGGCATCCCCCCTGATCCTGCTGGTCGTCGGCCTGGCGATCGGGTTCCTGCCGCAGGTGGGGGCCATCGAGATTGAGCCGCACATCGTCCTCGAGATGGTGCTGCCGCCCCTGCTGTTCTCGGCGGCCGTTCGTATGCCGACCATGGACTTCCGGCGCGAGATGCAGGCCGTCGCGATGCTCGCGATTCCCCTCGTGTTCCTGTCCGCCTTCGCGGTCGGCTTCGTCATCAACTGGCTGGTCCCCGCGATCTCCCTGCCCTGGGGCGTCGCGCTGGGCGCGGTCCTGTCGCCGACCGACGCGGTCGCCGTCTCGATCGCGAAACGCTCGGGCGTCTCCCACCGCATCATCACGGTCCTCGAAGGCGAGGGGCTCTTTAACGACGCGACCTCGCTGGTCATGCTCTCCGCAGCGATGAGCGCCGGCCTGGCCGCCGACGAACACGCCCTCCACCCGGGCCCGCTCATCGGTAAGGTCGCCATCGCCCTCGGTATCGCTGCGGGTATTGGCTGGGTCGTCGGCGAGGTCGGCGTGCGCCTGCGCGCCCTCATCAAGGATCCCTCGGCCGACACGGTTTTCTCCTTCGCGATGCCCTTCATCGCATCGGTCCCCGCCGAGCACCTGGGAGGGTCCGGCCTCGTTGCGGCCGTCGTCGCCGGCCTGGTCGTCTCGCGCCGACGCGCCGCCACGATCTCCGCGGCGAACAGGCGTTTCTCCCAGCAGAACTGGCAGACCATGACGCTCGTCTTGGAGAGTGGCATCTTCCTGACGATGGGCCTGCAGGCCTTTGGCATTGTCGAGGAGACCGCCGCGTTCTCCGGCGGCTTGGCCTTCGCCGCGTTCCTCGCCGTCATCCTTGGCGCGCTCATCATGGTCATGCGAGCCATCTTCATCGCCATCATGCTCGCCTGGCTGGACCACCGCCGTACCCACCGTCAACGCCGCTACGAAGTTGAGAACTCGCGAATCGCGCGCTTCGAGAAACGCATGAACAAGGCCTGCGAAGTCGACGCCGACATGCTTGAGGCGCGCGACCTGAGTCCCGAACGCTGGGAAGAGGCGCTCAACCTCTATCGCCGCCGCCTCAAGCGTCGCGCGCGCCGCAACGCCATGCGCGGATCCGACCTGGATTACTTCGAGAACGAACCGTTGGGACCGCGCGAGGGCAGCGTCATCGTGTGGGCGGGCATGCGCGGCGCGATCACCCTGGCCGCCGCGCAGACGATCTCGACGCACGCCCCGATGCGCGCGTTCCTGCTGTCGATCGCCCTGTTCATCGCGGCGGGTGCCCTCGTCATCCAGGGCCTGACCCTGCCCGGACTCATCCGCATCGTCAAGCCCAAGATGGCCACGGGCGACATCTCCGAGGAGGAGCGCGCCAAGCTCCTGAAGGTCATGGGCTCCGCGCTGGTGGATACGGCCCTCGCCCAGGCGATCCACGAGGTCGACGGACAAACCCTGCTGTCCGCCGGCGTCTCGCGCACGCTGTCCAGGCTCGGGCACGCGGTCTCCGTCGAGGATGAAGCTGCGGGGATACGCGTTGCGCGCACGGCCGACCGCGTCCTCACCGACATCCTGCAGGATACGACCACCCTTGCCGCAGCTTCCGCGAGCGAGGCGGACGATGACGGCCGCGCCACCGTCGACATGAGCGAGGAGGAGGTTGAGCGCTCCTTCACGCGCGACCAGATCCGTGAACTCGCTCTGGAGGCCATCCATGCCCAGCGCGACGCCCTCCTGCAGGCCCGTGACGAGGGCATCTTCTCATCCGCTGCACTGGAAGGCGCCCTCGCCCGACTCGACAACGAGGAAATCCTGCTGGTTTCCAGAGGATGAAGCGTGCTAGAGCTCAAGGAGATCGTCAAGGCCTACCAGACCGCCAACCTCGTGCAGGTGGCGCTCAACAAGGTTTCCGTGGCGTTCCGCGACAACGAGTTCGTGGCCGTGCTGGGCCAGTCCGGTTCCGGCAAGACGACGATGCTCAACGTCATCGGCGGCCTCGACCGCTTCCAGAGCGGCGACCTCGTCATCGACGGCATTTCGACGAAGGACTACAAGGCCCGCGACTGGGACGCCTACCGCAACAACCGCATCGGCTTCGTCTTCCAGGCCTACAACCTGATCCCGCACCAGTCTGTCCTGGCGAACGTCGAGCTGGCCCTGACTCTGTCGGGCGTCTCGCGCTCGGAGCGCCGCAAGCGTGCCCTCGACGCCCTCGAACGAGTCGGCCTGAAGGAGCACGTCCACAAGAAGCCTTCGCAGATGTCGGGCGGTCAGATGCAGCGCGTCGCCATCGCGCGCGCCCTCATCAACGACCCCGAGATCCTGCTGGCCGACGAACCCACCGGCGCCCTCGACTCCAAGACGAGCGTGCAGGTCATGGACCTGCTGCGCGACGTGGCCCGCGACCGCCTCGTCATCATGGTCACGCACAACCCCGAGCTGGCCCACGAGTACGCGACCCGCATCGTCGAGCTGGCCGACGGTTGCATCGTCGCGGACTCCGATCCTTTTGTGCCCGGCGCCGAAGACCGCCGCGAAGCCAAGCCCGCGCGCCGCACCTCGATGGGCTTTTTGACGGCCCTGTCCCTGTCGGCGAACAACCTGATGACGAAGAAGGGCCGCACCCTCATGACCTCATTCGCGGGGTCCATCGGCATCATCGGCATCGCCGCGATCCTCGCGCTGGCCAACGGCACCAACGCCTACATCGCGAAAACCGAAGAGGAGACGCTGGGTGCGTATCCGCTGACGATCCAGAAAACCGGCATCGACATGACGGCCGCCCTGTCTGTGTCGGCCTCGGACTCGAAGGACTCCCAGCCCGCGCCCGACGGCAAGGTCGGCGTCTCCAAGCTGCGTACCTTCGCCGACACGATCCGCGACGCGAAGACCAATGACCTGGCCTCCCTCAAGACCTACCTGGACAACAACGGCGGCGACATCAACACAATGGTCAACGCGATCGAGTACGACTACGACATCGTCCCGCAGATCTACCAGTCCGACACGTCCAAGGCGACCGTGCAGGTCAGCCCCGACCAGTCGATGAAGCAGATGGAAGCCGGTTTCGGCTCCGGGGCCTTCTCTTCAATGATGGTCACCAACCCCTTCTACCAGATGCCCGCCACGACCTCGCTGTATACCTCCGCGTACGACGTGGTCGCCGGCTCCTGGCCGAGCGGCGCGAACCAGGTCGTCCTGGTCTTGGACGAGGACGGCAACATCCCCAACCTCTTCGAATACACCCTGGGTCTCAAAGACCACAAGGAATTCGACGACCTGATGCGCCAGTACTACCAGGGCGCCCTGGGGGATAAGAAGCAGTCCGGGGCGCAGTCGGGCGCGCAGTCCGGGGCCAGTACGGCGACCTACGACTACTCCGCGATCCTGGGCACGACCTTCCGCCGCGTCAACGCCTTCGACAAGTACACGTGGGACGACACCTACAAGGTCTGGACGGACCGCTCCTCCGACGCGGACTACATGAAGAAGCTCGTGGACGGAGGCCAGCAGCTGACGATCTCCGGCATCGTCAAGCCCAACTCCGACAAGGGCGGCGCCCTGCGTCAGGGTATCGCCTACACGCCCGCCCTGACCTACCAGATCATCGAGGAGGCGGCGGCCAGCCCGATCGTCAAGGCCCAGCGTGCCAAGCCCGATGTTGACGTGTTCACCGGCAAGACCTTCAAGGAGCTGGCTGACAACCAGAAGAGCCAGTCCGGCGGCTTCGACATGTCCTCCCTGTTCACGGTGGACGAGTCCAAGCTCTCCGCCGCCTTCCAGATCGACCCCAGCAAGATGCAGATGGACCTGTCTGGCCTGGACTTTTCCGGCATGGACTTCTCCGGCCTCGATTTTTCCAACCTCGACATGTCGGGTATGGACCTGTCGAACATCGACCTGTCGGCCCTCGCCGCCCAGTCGGGCCCCCAGTCCGGCATGGCCTTCGACCTGTCCGGCCTCGACTTCGGGGAGCTGAGCAAGGACCTGCCGCAGCTGGCCAACGTCGACTTCCAGACGATCATCCGCTCGGCCCTGGCCGACGGCGCCGTCAAGGACGGCGCGGCCGACTACCTGAGCGCACAGGCATCCCAGATCGCCCAGGGATTCCAGGACTACGCCCGCGAGCAGATCGAGGCGGGCGGCACGACGGACTTCGCGACCCTGGCCTCGGCGTACTTTTCTCAACCCGAGGTGCTCGAGCAGCTGCGAGCGGCCGTCTCCTCGGACCGGGTCGTTGACTCCGACAAGCTCGCCGCGAACCTGATGAAGGCACTCGGGGACGACCCGGCCCTGGCCCAGATCGGCACCGATGTCTCCACTCAGGTCATGAACGCGATCTCCGCGCAGATCGCCGCCCAGCTGGGTCGCACTCTGACCCAGGGCGTGAGTGCCGTCATCGGCCAGGTCATGCAGGAAGCCATGACGAACGCGATGACCTCGATGATGACGCAGCTGTCGACCGCGATCGGCGACCAGATCGGCGCGACCATGGAACAGTTCGCCACCAACATGTCGAGCGCTTTCTCCATGGATCCGCAGGCCTTCGCCGAGGCCTTCAAGTCCAACGTGGACGAGAAGTCCCTCGCGGCCCTCATGGCGACCATGTTCTCCACGAACGTGCCGACCCTGGACACGAACCTGAGGAACTTGGGGTGGGCGGACATTGCCTCCCCGTCGAACATCTCGATCTACCCCAAGTCCTTCGCGGACAAGGACAAGGTGAAGGCCGCCCTGGACGCCTACAACGCCGACAACAAGGCGGCCGGCGCGACCGATAAGGTCATCACCTACTCCGACGTCATGGGCGCGCTCATGAGCTCGGTGACCAAGATCGTTGACATCATCTCCTGGCTGCTCATCGCCTTCGTGTCGATCTCCCTCGTGGTCTCCTCGATCATGATTGCGATCATCACCTACATCTCGGTCCTCGAGCGCCGCAAGGAGATCGGCATCCTGCGCTCGATCGGCGCCTCGAAGGGTGACGTGTCCCGTGTGTTCAACGCCGAGACCGTCATCGAGGGCCTCTTGGCGGGCCTGATGGGCGTCGGCGTGACCTACGGGCTGTGCGCGATCGCGAACGGCATCGCCTACTCCTCGTTCAAGGTGGAGAACATCGCCCAGCTCTCGCCGCTCACGGCCCTGACCCTCATCGCGGTATCCGTCGGCCTGACCGTCATCGCGGGCATCATCCCGGCCTCGCGCGCCTCGCGCCAGGACCCGGTCGAAGCCCTGCGCTCCGAGTGACGCACGCGGCCTCGTCCCCTGCGGGACGAGGCCGTGGCTCGCTTCCGGGGCGCGCTCGGCTGCGCTAACCTGGTCGTAACGCTCCTTTCAGTAGCCGCGAGGAAAGAGGAATCATGCCCACTCCCGAGAAGCTTGCCACCGACGCCACCGTCGCCATCATGCTGGCCGACGGCTTCGAAGAGGTCGAGGCCCTGGCCGTCGCCGACGTCCTGTACCGCGCCGGTGTGCGCTCCGACCTGATCTCCGTGACCGACGCGCGTCACGTGACCAGCTCGCACGGCATCCGCGTCGTCGCCGACCTCATGCTCGAGGACGTGGACCTGTCCACCTACACCGTCCTCTTCCTGCCCGGCGGCATGCCCGGCACCCTGAACCTGAAGGCCACGCCCGCCATCCAGGTCGAGGCGCTGCGCCGCTCCGACGCATCCGAGCCCATCGCAGCGATCTGCGCGGCCCCCTCGATCCTGTCCGAGCTGGGCATCCTCGACGGCCGCCACGCAACCGCGAACCCCGCGTTCGTCAAGGCCATCGCCGAGGGTGGCGCGATCGTCCACGAGAACCCCGTCGTCGTCGACGACAACATCATCACCAGCCGCGGCGCCGGCACCTCCCTGGAGCTCGGCCTCGAGATCGTCCGCTATCTCCTCGGCGCCGAGGTCGTCGACGAGGTCGCCCGCGGCGTCGTGCTCGCGCGCTGAGACCCCTCACCCCGAAAGGATCCTGCCTCCGCATGAGCCCGCGTAAGCCTCGTCCCTGGCCCGACGCGCCCAAGCCCCTGGCGGCACCCGTGGTGGACAACCACACGCACCTGCCCACCCACGTCGGCGAGATCCCCCGGCGCGAGGGCGTGGCGCTCAGCCTCGAGGAGCAGCTGGAGCGTGCCCGCGAGGTGGGGGTCACCCGGATGATTTCGAGCGCCTGCGAGCTCCCCGACTTCGATCCGATGATCGAGCTGGCGCGCGCTCACGAGGGCGTGCGCGTCGCGATCGCGATCCACCCCAACGACGCGGCCCTGCACGCGGGGTGCGCGGAGCCTTCGCCCGACGGCCTGACCCCGACGGTACGCGACTACCACGTGCCCCTTGACGAGGCCCTGGCCGCCGTCGAGGCGCGGCTGGACGATCCGATGGTCGTCGCGGTGGGGGAGAGCGGCCTGGACTATTTCCGCACCGCCACCCCCGGCCGCGAGGCGCAGAAGGAATCCTTCCGAGCGCACATCGACATGGCGCAGCGCTCCGGCCTGCCCCTGCAGATCCACGACCGCGACGCCCACGAGGACACTCTGGCGATTCTCGACGAGCGCGCGAGCGCGGACCAGCGCATCGTCTTCCACTGCTACTCGGGGGACGCGGCCATGGCGCAGCGCCTCGCCGAGCGCGGATGGTACGCCTCCTTCGCAGGCCCCATCACCTACCCCGCGAACTCAGACCTGCGGGCCGCGCTCGCGGTTCTGCCGCGCGAGCTCGTCCTGGTCGAGACCGATGCTCCCTACCTGACGCCCGTGCCGTGGCGCGGCTGCCCCAACGCCTCGTACGTCATGGCGCACACGGTGCGTTTCATCGCCGATCAGTGGGGCGTCAGTGAGGCGGCGGCGTGCGACCAGCTGCGGGCGAACACTGAGTCGGTCTACGGCACCTGGTGAGGGTTTTTCTCCTGTGTGGAGCGCGGGTTATCGGGACTCGCGCGGCCTTCCTGCGCGTGTTCTCTGACTGGTGAATTGCGTCAAAGTGGTCGCACGACGGTAACAAATTGGTTACGGTGGGAGTGTCAGTCCGACTCGGCCTGCCCCTCTGATGCACCGCAGTGAGCGGAGGATGCATCGGCGCGGCCCCGAAACGGAACCTACAAAGTCTGGAGACACGTGAGCTTTCAGCCCTCTCGTACAACCGTCATTTCCGTCGCAGCCGCGACGGCCCTTCTGGTTGCCGGCACCGCGGCCACTGCGATCGGCACCTCCTATCGCCATGTCACCGTCGAAGTTGACGGCGTGACCCGCGATGTCTCGGGCTTCTTCACGACCGCGGGCGATGCTCTGCACAGCGCGGGCGTGACCGTCGGCGACCACGACCTTGTCGCCCCCGCCTCCAACCAGACCGTCGCGAGTGGTGACACCGTCGTCGTGCGCACCGCGACCGAGTACGACGTGACGGTCGACGGCAACCAGACCACGGCATGGTCCACGGCCTCGTCGATTTCCGGCGTGCTCTCGGCCCTGCCGGCCTCCGCCGCGTCCATGGCGGCCGACCGTTCCTACACCCGCGCCGAGATGCCCGTCGCCGAGGCCGGCCAGACCGTCCATGTCGTCGCCGACGGCACCACGACGGACGTCGTCGTCTCCTCCGACGAGGGTACGACCGCGATCCTCGAGAAGGCTGGCGTCACCGCCGGTCCGATTGACCGCGTCACCATGGAGCACAACGGCGGCGAGGCCACCCTGCGCGTCGCACGCGTCGTGCGCGGCACCGTGTCCACCACGACCGAGATCCCGTACGAGACCGAAGAGCGCGAGGACGCTGAGGTCGAAGAGGGTACCGAGAAGACCGTGCAGGAAGGCGCTGCCGGCTCCGAGGTGACCGAGACCTACCAGGAGACCATCGACGGCAACACCACCGTCTCCGCCGTCCTGTCCACGACCCGCACCGAGCCCACCAAGCGCATCGTCTCCAAGGGCACGAAGCCGAAGAAGGCTCAGGATACGTCGTCCAGCTCGTCCTCCTCGTCTAATTCTTCGGGCTCCTCCTCGTCTGGTTCGTCTGCCTCTGCTCCCGCGGCGGTCTCGGGCGACGACGCTGCGATCTGGGCGGCGATCGCCCAGTGTGAGTCCGGCGGCAACCCGTCGATCAACACGGGCAACGGCTACTACGGCATGTACCAGTTCTCTCTACCCACGTGGCGTTCCGTCGGCGGCTCCGGCCTGCCCTCCGACGCTTCCGTGGAGGAGCAGACCATGCGTGCGCGCATGCTCCAGCAGCGCTCCGGTTGGGGCCAGTGGGGCTGCGCCTACAAGCTGGGTCTCGTCTGACGTGACATTGCACGCGGGCGCGGCCAGAGCCTGGCGCGCCCGCGTGCGTGCACGTTAAGCTGACCGGCAGTACCAATAGCGAGTAACTGGAGAATCGTGAATCACCACCTGAGCACCTCCCTGAGTGCGTCCGCCGCAAGCGCCCTGCACGTCCTGGGCGCCCACGTGCGTTCCTTCGCGCCTTCCCCGCGCATCGTCCTCGGCGTCGCCGCCCTCGCTTCGGCGGGTGTCCTCGGCATCGCCGGCGTCGGTGTCGCCTCCTCGCACACATCCGTCATGCTTGAGGTCAACGGCGTATCGCGCCCCGTGACCTCCTGGGGTAACACCGTCGGCGACGCGCTGCATGCCGCGGGCGTGAGCGTTGGCAGCAACGACCTCGTTCAGCCCGGCACCGGCGAGGCCGTGCGCGACGGCGACACGATCGTCGTGCGCACCTCCAAGCCGTACACGGTCACCGTCGACGGCCAGACCCGTACCCTGTGGACCACGGCCTCGTCGGCCGACGCGATCCTCGCGGACGCCGCTCCGCTCGGCTCGGCCGTCAGCCTCGCCGCCGACCGTTCCTCGTCGCGTGACGAGCTCACCCCTCTCGTGTCCCGCGCTCGCAACGTCGTCGTCACGGTGGATGGCACGACGCGCGAGGTCGCCGCACGTCCCGGGCAGGACGCTCGCGCGATCCTCGAGGCCTCCGGCGTCTCCGTGCACCCCCTCGACCGCGTGAACGTCACGACGGGCGAGGCCGGCGAGCTGTCGATCAACGTCAGCCGCGTGACCCGCGGTGAGGCCACCGAGACCGTCGAGATCCCCTTCAGTGAAACGACGACGACCAGCTCTGACCTCTTCGTCGGCGAGTCCCAGGTGACCACGGCCGGCGTCAACGGCGCGACCACGTGGACCGTGTGGCAGGAGAAGAAGGGCGACGAGGTCCTGACCTCCGTGCCCATCACCGAGCACTCCACGTCCCAGCCCGTGACCCAGGTGCGCAGCGAAGGAACGAAGGAGGCCACGCCGGCCGCCCTCGTCGCCGCCGGCATCGACCCGAAGGCCACCCTCGAGGAAAAGGTGGAGGCGGACGGCACGACCTCCGTGCGCTACCGCGCGAAGCTCGGCACGATCTCCACGAAGGAAGAGATCGCCGCGATCGCAGCCGACACGAAGAACACTGACTCCGCTACGGCTGCCGCCGCCGCTGCAGCTGCCGCCGCCGCGGGCGCCGTCCCCACCACCTACTCCGGTGAGGATCCGCGTTCGCTGGCCAAGCCCCTCGTCGCAGCCCAGGGCTGGGGCGATAGCGAGTACCAGTGCCTGGTCCTCCTGTGGAACCGCGAGTCGCAGTGGAACCCCTACGCCGAGAACGCCTCGTCGGGCGCCTACGGTATCCCGCAGTCGCTGCCGGGCTCCAAGATGGCCTCGGCCGGTGCCGACTGGCGCACCAACCCGATCACCCAGATCAACTGGGGTATCGGCTACATCAAGGGCCGCTACGGCACGCCCTGCTCCGCCTGGGCGCACTCCAACGCCGTGGGCTGGTACTAAGCCTGAGAGCTACTGAGGGCCGGGTCTGACAACGTGTGTTGTCGGGCCCGGTCCTTTTGGTCGGTTTAGTCGGTGCGTGGGTGGTGCGCGCTGGTGTGGAGGTGGCTCTCAGCGTGTGCTCATCGGGATAGGTAACGAGCATCGGGATAGGTAACGAGCATTGGGATAGCTTATTTTCCTATCCCGATGTGGCTAACCTATCCGGATGTGGCGAACCTGTCTGCACCCCGACAACGTACCCGCGTGGCGTCGGGGTTGTGCCATCTTGACACTTACCATACAATTCACGTGAAGGTTACCTAATATTCATCGTGATTGTGTCAGTGAGGTCATCATGGGTTATTCCACCGTTGCTAAGTTGGTTGCGTCTGTGGTGATCGCAGGGGCAGGATTCGCCGGTGGCATGAAGGCTGCCTCGGTATTCGGCGTGGGGTCCGGGGACCAGGGCGCGGAACCTGTCGTTACCGTTGACACGACTCTTGTGAAGAACTCTTTCGCCGACATTGGTGAACTTGCGACCGAGTCCTACAACTTCACCCAGGTGGGGAAATACTCTGAGGAGGGAACCAAGGTGTTCGGCATGGAAGTGCCGGGCACGAGTGCCCATTACCTCATCACCTATTCGGGTGAGGTGAAGGCTGGAGTGGCCGATGTGAGCAAAATTCAGGTCGATGTGGACGAGGCGGTTCGCGTCGTGACGGTGACCGTGCCTGCCGTCGAAGTTCTCTCCACCTCCATCGACCCCGCCTCGGTCGAGACCTACGACCAGTCTTTCTCCATCGTTAACCAGATCGAGGTCGGTGACGTCACCACATTCCTGGCGGATCGGGAAGCTGCCGCAGCGGAGGAAGCTGTCTCCATGGGGCTGCTCGACAAGGCGCAGGGGCGTTTGGAAGACGTCGTGAAGAGCCAGGTCAACGCTGTTCTGGGTGAACAGGCTAGCAAGTACGAGGTGCGCGTAGTCCTGCCGCCTGCTCCCGCCCCGTGACGCTCCGAGCCTCACAGCGCCGCTTGCCCCGGCCTCGTCGGCCCCGTGCACTAGACTTGCCAGCGTGAGCCGATCCTCCAGCCCCCGAAACCAGCGCGATACGCGCAGCCGCCTCGACCCGACCCTGCCCGAGGGCGCCGTCCCCTCCGAGACAGGCCTGCTCGGCCCCCTCGAAGTCAAAGCCATCTCCGAGGCGCTCGGTATCCGCCCCACCAAGGTGTTGGGCCAGAACTTCGTGCACGACGCGGGCACGGTGCGCAAGATCGTCGCAGCCGGTGGCGTCGAAGAGGGCGACGAGGTTGTCGAGGTCGGCCCCGGCCTCGGCTCCCTGACCCTGGCGCTCCTGGAAGTCGGCGCGCGCGTGCGTGCCGTCGAGATCGACCCGCCCCTGGCCGCCGCCCTGCCCGAGACGGTGCGCGCCCGCATGAGTGAGGCTGCCGACCGCTTCCACGTGGTCACCATGGACGCCACCGAGATCAGCGGCGTCGATGACTTCGGCGTGGACTGGCCCGCTCCCACGAAGCTCGTTGCGAACCTGCCGTACAACGTGGCCGTGCCGGTTCTGCTCAACATGCTTGAGGCGTTCCCGTCCATCCAGGGTGTCGTCGTCATGGTCCAGGCCGAGGTCGCGGATCGCCTGGCCGCCGGCCCCGGATCGCGGACCTACGGCGTGCCCTCGGTGAAGGCTTCCTGGTACGGCTCGGTCGAGCGCGCCGGCACGATTGGCCGCTCCGTGTTTTGGCCCGTGCCCGGCGTGGATAGCGCGCTCGTGCGCCTCACCCGCCTTGAGGCCCCGCGAGGCGACGACGAGCTGCGCCGCGCCACCTTCGAGGTCACCGACGTGGCCTTCGGTCAGCGCCGCAAGACTCTGCGCGCGGCCCTCAAGAACTGGGCGGGCGGCCCCGATGTCTCCGAGGCCCTCCTGTCCGCCGCTGGGATCGATCCGACGCGCCGCGGCGAAACCCTCTCGATCGAGGAGTTCGTCGAGCTGGGACGCGCCGTCATTGAGGCCCGCGCAAACGGCACGCTCGCGGCGTCGACTGCGGCCCGCTGACGGGCGCTCTCGGAACACAGTCGGCAGGAAGAAGGAACGCTATGCGTGAAGTGCGCGCCAGTGCGCCCGGAAAAGTTAACCTGACCCTGCGCGTCGGCGCGCCCACGCCCGACGGCTACCACCCCCTCGTCACAGTCTTCGAGGCCCTGGACCTGCGCGAAACCGTCACCGTGCGCACCTCCAAGACGCCCGGCGTGCGCGTCGAGACGATCGCGTACCTGCCCGACGGCAGCGTCGACGAGGCCACGACCCACGCCATGGCGGACGTGGACCCGCAGGCCCACCTGGCCGTGCGCGCCGCGCGCGTCCTCCAGCGCCTCGCCGCCGCTGGCCCTTGGGCGTCTACCGCCGCGGGCCTGAGCATCCGCGTCGACAAGCGCGTCCCTGTCGCCGGCGGCATGGCCGGTGGATCCGCCGACGCGGCCGCCGCACTCGTGGCCTGCAACGAACTGTGGGAGCTGGGCCTGGGCGACGAGCAGCTGCAGGCGATCGGCCGCTCGCTGGGCGCCGACGTCCCCGCCTGCCTGGCGGGCGGCATCGCCCTGGGCACCGGGCGCGGTGACCACATGAGCGTCCTGCGCGAGGGGGACGAGGAGGGCCACCACCACTGGGTCATGCTCCTGTCTCGGGAAGGCCTGTCCACCCCCGAGGTGTTCCGCGAGTTCGACCGTCTCGACGCGGCGGGTGCGCCCGCCCTGGTAGAACCCACGCCCGAGGAGGTCGCCGCCCTGTGCGGGGAACCCGAGGAACTGCGCCACTGCCTCGTCAATGACCTGCAGGCGCCCGCCCTGCGCCTGCGCGCCGAGCTGGCCGAGACCATCGGCGCCGCGCGCGATGCCGGGGCCCTGGCCGTCACGCTGTCCGGGTCCGGCCCGACCGTCGCGGCCCTCGCGCGCGACGCCGAGCATGCCCGAGTGCTCGCCGCCACCCTGAGCGCCGCGCCCACGGTCGCGCGCGCGATCCCCACTCACGGGCCCGCTCGCGGCGCCCGCATCGAATCGACGGAGGCCATCTGATGGCACACCTGCTCGGAACACAAAACGTCGGCGCCCTCGCGGGGTCGCGCAAGCTCCTCGAAGGGGTCACGGTCGGCCTTGACGACGGCAGCCGCGTCGGTATCCTCGGCCCCAACGGCGCAGGAAAGTCCACGCTCCTGCGCATCGTCGCGGGCACGCAGGAACCCGACGGGGGAGTGGTGACCCGCCGCGACGGCGTGCGCGTCGCCGTCCTCACCCAGGCGGACACCCTCGACCCCGAGGACACCGTCATCCAGGCCGTCCACCCCGGCATGGAGGAATACGAGTGGGCCTCCGACCCCGCCGTGCGCGACATCCACGCCGGACTCCTCGCCGACATCAACCCCGCCGCCCTCGTCGGCACCCTGTCGGGCGGGCAGCGCCGCCGCGTTGCGCTCGCGCGCGTCCTCGCGGCCACGGCCGACATCGTGTGCCTGGACGAGCCCACCAACCACCTCGACGTCGAGGGCGTGGCCTGGCTGGCCGCGCACCTGAACGCCCGCTTCGCCCGCCCAGGCGCATCCGGCGCGCTCCTGGCCGTCACCCACGACCGCTGGTTCCTCGACGCCGTGTGCGAACACATCTGGGAGGTCGTCCCCGGCGTCGACCCGGGCGGCGACCGCCCGCAGATCGCCGGACACGTCGAAATCTACGACGGCTCCTACGCCGCCTACACGCTGGCCCGCGCCGAGCGCATGCGCCAGGCGGACGTGGCCGCCGCCAAGCGCGCCAACCTGCTCACCAAGGAGCTCGCCTGGCTGCGCCGCGGTGCCCCGGCCCGCACCTCGAAGCCGAAGTTCCACATCGCCGCCGCCGAGGCCCTCATCGCCGACGTGCCGCCCCCGCGCGACACCGTCGAGCTGGTGAAGATGGCGACCGCGCGCCTGGGCAAGGACGTCATTGACCTCGAGGACGTCTCCGTGTCCTTCACGCGCCCCGACGGCTCGCGCCTGGACATCCTCGAGGGCGTCACCTGGCGCCTGGCCCCCGCCGAGCGCGTCGGCATCGTCGGCGTCAACGGCGCCGGCAAGACGACGATCCTCAACCTGCTGCGCGGCGACCTCGAGCCCACCTCGGGGCGCGTCAAGCGCGGCAAGACCGTCCAGGTTGCCACCCTCTCCCAGGACACGCACGAGCTCGACGCCCTGGCCGACATGCGCGTCGTCGAGGCCGTCGCCGACGTCGCCCAGACCGTCGTCGTGGACGGCAAGGAGGTTAGCGCCTCCCAGATGACGGAGCGCATGGGATTCACGCGCGCCCGCGCCTACACGCGCATCAGTGAGATCTCGGGCGGCGAGCGCCGTCGCCTCCAGCTCATGCGCCTTCTCATGAGCCAGCCGAACGTGCTGCTCCTCGACGAGCCCACGAACGACCTCGATACCGACACCCTGGCGTCCATGGAGGACCTGCTCGACACCTTCCCGGGCACACTCGTCGTCGTCTCCCACGACCGCTACCTCCTCGAGCGCGTCACCGATCACCAGGTCGCCCTCCTCGGCGACGGCCAGGTCCGCGCGCTACCCGGCGGCGTCGAACAGTACCTGCAGATGCGCGCCTCCGGCGACTTCGGGGCCTTCGGTCCGTCTTCTCGCTCCGACGAGGCCGGCTCCGCCTCCCGCTCCGCCGCACCCTCCGCGGATGCCTCCTCGGGCGAGGAGAGCGCGGGGCAGGGGAGCGCTCGCGGCGGCGTGAGTGACGCTGCGGCGCGGCGCGCGGCCAAGAAGGCAGTGGCCCGCATCGAACGCAAGCTGGAGCGCCTGCGCGCCGAGGCCTCGAACCTGGAGGCGAAGCTGGAGAAGCTGTCGATCCAGGTGGCTACGGACCCCTCGGCGGTGTCCGAGCTGACGAAGGTCTCGGCGGCCCACCAGGACGTCCTGGCCGAAATGGACGAGCTGGAAGAGGCCTGGCTCGAGGCAGCCGATTTGCTCGAGTAAACCGTGTTGTGATTTACTACGATGTTCAACTGAACAGGTGGTTGAACGAGTGGTGTTGGCCGCTCTCTATCCGATGGAGGAGGGGCGTGTTGTGAGTGGACCTGGCTTTGGGCTCGTTATCGGTGCGCAAACGAAGGCTGCGGGTTATGTGACCGACTTTGAAACCGAGCTTGGGGAAATCGCACGCACACTCGAGGCGGACATTACCGGACAGCTTTTACAGGTGAATGGAACGTACGTGTCGATTCTGGGTGAAGCTCTGACGGCGTGGGGGGAAGCGGGATCAGCGCAGATCGACGACCTGGATCGCTATGCGCAGGCGTTGATCTCTGTCGATGAAGCACTTGTTGCGGCGGAAGAGCAAGCAACTGAAGGAATTATTGACGCCGGTGCATTTAGGAGCGCGCAATGAGTGGACATGACCTTGTGTTTTATGAGGCAGCAGCGAACTACGTGATGGACGATATCGAACGCGCGGCCTCGAAGTTACGTGAACGTGGTACGGAGATGTCAGATCTTGTGGAGCATGAGCTCGCTGAATGGACAGATAGCTCTGAGGCTCGGCAGGCGCAAAAGGAATGTGCACAGCGCCTTAATGATCGTACGGAGGAACTGGCTGCTGCCTTGGATTCTCTGAAACAAGCATTTGAAGAAATACGCAAGGCTGGAGTGAACGCTGAAACTCTTGCATTTGCTGCCGTTGACTAGGAGACTGCGATGACGAGTCATGATTTCGAAGTCGATCTTGAGGCATTAGCAACCGCAGCTTCGAAACTCAGTGAACTGCAAGAGCGCAACAAAACCTATGATGTTGCAGACTATACGCCAAACTCTGGAATGGTTGCTGATCCTGTCGTGGTAGGGGGATTGGATAGCTTTAATACCAAGTGGGATCAAGGCCTTAACGGCATGCTCAGGGATATCTCCGAGGCAGCGGGGCGGCTGGGTAAAGTTACCGGGATTTACGCTGACTATATGACTGCGTGTGATGAGGCGATGACTCGCGCTCGTGATGCAGCAGCTGCTATCTCCACAGAACCGCTGGTGAAGGGAATCTAGCGTGAGTGTGACACATAAAGGTGCTCCGACATTTGAGATCAAGGGCGATCCTGCCGCCATCCGCGGGCGGATTGCTGTCATGCGTGATCGTGCATCCGATTTTGAGAGAATTGCATGGTCATTGCAAGAGATTTCAGTGTCTGGCTGGAGTGGTCGGGCGGCTGACCGGTTTCATGAACATTTCAAGCTGCAGCCTGAAAAATGGTGGTGTGCCTCAGCGACATTTGGCCGCACCGCAGATGCCTGGGAAGTTTATGCGTCGGCGCTCGAGAAAGCTCAAACGCGTGCTGCTGAGGCAAAAAACGCATACGAAGAGGGAATTGCTGCCGTCGAGGCGGCTCTCGCGGAACAGAAATGGGCAGCCGAACACCCGAAGATCGGTATATTCGGATTACCTGAGGTAGATCTGTCGTATCACCCAGAGCGAGACACGGGACCTGGTGAGGCAAAGAAAGCGCAGGCGGTCGCCGACTTCGAAGCAGCAGTGAGCGATACGGATGCTGCTGGTGAGACTCTCGCTCAGACTTTGCACGAACAAGCTAACCGATCACCGGATCCGGCGTGGGCCCCCGTTCATTTCATGAACCGTGTGGGTCATGGCATCTTTGATGGCGTTTGTGGCCTTCTCTCCATGCAGTATGGCGTGGCGCTTGAAGGCATACGGGACTATGGGCGGTACATGCTGGGGTGGATTACCTGGGACGAATTGCAAGCGAAGCAGAAGCAGAACAAACTCTCACCTGAGGACTTGTTTGCGCTACGTGACGCGATCATGGCAGACCCGGCAGGCTTCGCGAAGAAAATGTGGGACGCGTTAATCAATGCTGAGGGATGGGAAGACGATCCCGGTGCTGCCTTGGGTGAACTTGTACCGGCTGCAGTTCTTGCTGCGCTCACTGCTGGTGGTGGAAATGCGGCTCGGGCTGCTGCAGTGCTTGAATCCCTGCCCGTCATTGGCGAAGGCATGATGCTGCGGGACATGGGGGTCAATCTCGGTACGCTGGCGCTTAAAGGTGCCGCACATATGGATTTCAATGCAGGAGGAATGGCTGGGCGCTTGTCGTCGCATCTGGATGACTACCTGCGCACGCACGGCATGGAAGATCTCGCTGATCATTGGAAAGCTAAGCGCGCATTCTATTTGCGCTCACTCCCGGGTAGTGCAGAAGATCTGGCATCGAGGGTGCCGTTGACGAGTCATCAGACAGGTGGGCAAGCGCCGCCAACAGAGGGCCTTGTGGATGGATATAAGGGAGCGGACTTAGCGAAGCAGCGGGAGCTGATTCTCGGTCAAAGACCGGATGGTACTTCGTATACCTATAGCGAGTGGCAGGATCAGCATGGCCATTGGAGAACTGATCCCCACACGTGGTTGCATAAATGGGTGGCTGATTGGCCACCCAACGACGGATATGCCGGTGAGCCAACGATCTATTCATCAGTTGAGGATTATGTCCGTGATTTTGGTGGAGATGTTGACCGTATTGGGCATCCGGCGGGTAACTATTTAGGAGCTATTGAAGATGGGACGCCTGCTTCTTTCGAAGAACGATCTCTGCAACCATCTTCTGTTAACGACTACTACTATCAGTACGAGTTCACTGGCGAGCAATTGCCGGAAGGGTGGACAATTAAGTCTGGAAAGGTCGCTGGCTGGGGGCAACAGCCAGGTGGGGCAACGCAGCTGCAGGTGCTGGGGGATGACGGTAAACCTGTAAGTGTTCAAGACCTTCTTGATAAAGGGGTGCTCAGAGGAAAGGATCAGCCTGTCGGCCTTCCCCCGATATAGTCAGTGTAGGGTTGGTGATATGTCCGTTTTGCTAGTTAGTTTGTGATTCCAGTAAGGAGATGAAACATGGAGATTGATGAAATACCCGACGTTTATTCGCCTGACTTCCCGAATTCGGGAGTCTTGAAGTGGGTGCCGGATGGGCCGACAGTGCTCGCTCGAATGGATAGAAGCACTGTGAAGATCTATACAAGTTTTCTGGCCTATACGAAGACATTTGGTCCCTATGTGGATCGGCTCGGATTGCCCTATGGAAAGTACTTCTGGCAGCTGAACGAAAATGGAAGCCCCTTTTCGTTGGAAGAACGATCCCTCGATATTTTTGCGATGCATGATCCCTACTATCAGTATCGGATTGTGGAGTTGCCGACCGGTTTCTCTATTCGGACGGGAATTAATGTGCCGCAGTTCTCTATGTCGGGGGGAGCGCGGCAGGTGCAATTCATGCTTGGTGACTATCCGCTCACTGCGAGCGAATGTCTACAGCTTGGAATTCTTGAAGCAAAAGGAAGTTACTGATGTCTGTCACCGAAGATCTTGTTGATTTCGCGCGTGAAAGTGGGGCGATTCCCTCTGTCTATAATGGTGGCGGCATAGCACTTACATGGGATTCAGGACGAAGCTGGCAGCATATTTGGGACACGAAGAACTCGCGACGTCCTCAAGCGTTCTATGGTGAGAGCGAGTATTTAGAAGCTCGTGTTCCAACCATGATTAGCGACTATGGCGAGATCATGTTGAAATGGGCGATCATGCGCATCGGTGAAAAAGCGCGGTGGCGCCGCCGGTGGCCGCGAATCGACGTCCCGTCGGCGCTTGAAAGCGTCTCGCCCCAGTGGGGTTTCGAGCAGCTCACCCCAATCACTGGCCGCCTGACCCTGGATGGTGAATATATTCCGATGGAGATGCGCACAATTTTTCCTGTGCATCCGGAACTCAATCAACTCTCCCAGGTGATGCAAATCGATTTTGATAAACTCCTTGCCGGATATATGGATCCATCAGGGGGTCCTCTCCTGCGTCAGTGGCTTTCCTGACGTCGTTCATGTCGACATGGGGTGAGGGCGAGAAAATGTGTATTTTTGGATCGAAAGGAGCAAGGCTGTGCTGAACGCATTGGGACGAATCTTCGGTCGGAGGGCCTCCGAGGATAGGAATGACCCGATGGCCTTCCTGGACGAGTATGCGGCGGTCATGAACCGGCACACCGGGCTTGAGGTGTACAACGGCTTCAAGCGGGGACACACCGGCCTGTCGATCGACGCGGGGTTCGGATCGGGAATGCTCATGTGGTTGGAGGATGGGCAATACTGCTTCGATGAGGAAGAGCGAGGGAAAGTGAGAAAAGGCGGCTGTTTCAGTTCGCCCTCGGTTGAGTTGACGCAGAAGGTGATGGTCAACTACACGGTCTCGATCTTGCGTCATAGTTTGGGACTCCCGGTGTTGGGCGTTCCAACCAAAGCTGACGAACTCCCGTCAGGTTGGGTGCTTCAAGAAACTCCCACGTGGAGTTATGTTGCTCTTGATGGGCCTCAAGGCGAGCATTTGGAATTTGTGGCCTCTGGGGCGCGCTACTGTGTGGCCCTTGCATGGCTCTACGACGTGACTCCCTCTGAGCTGCTCAATGCGTACATGCTGCCCGACGGCGGGCCTCTGCTTCAGCAGTGGCTGGGATATCCGTACCTGAGGTAATGGCGGCCTGTCCGGCGCGACGTCTGTGATGTGTCGCGCCGGCAGTAATCGCCACAAGCACAGCAGCAGCCGAGGCCTCGTTGTCTCATTCGCAATCCCTGTGATCGCGTCAAAATCTCACAATCATATTTACAGTGCAAATATTGACCCGTAGCTAATTCGTTGATATTTTACGGTTCTTGACTGGGAAAATTTCTAAGCAACTCTTTGACAGTGGTCAGATTCCGCTACTATGTGCCCTGGTTCCTTCCAACAAGCGGAACCTAGGAGCGAAGCGGCGCTTCGAGCGCCCTTCAGGGCATGAAAAGAGGCTTGAGAGTCACATGAAACGCGGACCGTTTATCGCCGGAGCAGGCCTGCTCGGCGTCATCGCGCTGGTGCCCGCACTGGTCCCCAGTGCGGTCGCGGCCGACGAGCAGTACGGCGCGACCGTCCCCTACATGCGATACGAGGCCGAGGAAGCGAGCCGTTCCGACGGGACGATGCTCGAACGCTCCGACGACCTCGAATCGACGGCCATCGAGGCCTCGGGCCAGTCCTACGTTGCCCTGAAGGGCAAGAACTCCTCTGTGGACTTCACGGCGAGCACCGCGGCCAACGCCCTCGACCTGCGCTTCACCCTGCCCGACCACAAGTCGGGTCAGGTGCAGGTCTACATAAATAACGATCTTGCTGCGACCCTCACTCTGTCTTCCGAGACCGCCTGGCAGTACGTCTATAAGGAGAATGTCTACGACGAGCCGACCCTGGCGCCGGGGACTGCGCACGCTCGTTTCCGCTTCGATGAGGTGCACACGCTGCTCAATGGGCAGGTCCAGAAGGGTGACCACGTGCGCATCGTCAAGGTCGATCAGAACGATACCGAGTACGGCATCGACTTCATCGAGCTCGAGCAGGCAGCGCCCGCCATCGAGCGCCCCGAAGGTGCCGTGAGCATCGCCGACTACAACAGTGCGAAACCCGGCGATGGCGTTGCCGACGATGATGCCCTCATCTCGGCGATGGATGCGGCGGCGAACACTTCCTCCAAGGTGGTCTACATTCCAGCAGGAACATGGGAATTCTCCCGCAAGATCGGCATTGATCACCCTGGCCTGACGTTCCAGGGCGCGGGCCTGTGGTACACCAACATCTTCTTCACCTCCGATCAGAGAGAGGGTGGGGGCATCGTCTTCAATCCAGGTGCGAGCAATGAGACGCTGACCGACTTCTACATGTCCTCGAACCTGAAATCTCGCTTCGGTGAAGGAGCTCAGTACAAGGGCTTTGCCGGCGCGGCCGGTGCGAACACTCGCGTCGCCAACGTGTGGGTGGAGCACTTCGAGTGCGGCTTCTGGATGGGCGACTATCGCGAGCATAAGTTCATGACGTACACCGAAGGCATGGCGATCGAGAACTCCCGCATTCGCAACAACTTCGCCGACGGCGTCAACTTCGTGCAGGGCACCAAGAACTCCACGGTCCGGAACTCCTCCGTGCGTGGCAACGGCGACGATAGCCTCGCGTCCTGGGCGAGCAATGATCTGCGCTCCCAGAGCGATGCCGATGCTTCGAAGTTCAACTCCTTCATCGGCAACACCATCGAGCTGGGATGGCGAGCAGGCGGTATCGGACTGTTCGGTGGCGAGGGGCACGTCGTGAAGGACAACCTCATTGTCAATAACTTCTCTGGAGCGGGTATTCGTATCAGCACCGTCTTCGAAGGCCGTAATTTCACGTACAACCACGCGGGCATGACGATCGCCCATAACAAGCTCGTCCGCACGGGTACGACCGATGACTTCTATGGCAAGAAGCGGGGTGCGATCGACTTTGAGGAAGACCTGAAAGTGGGGCAGGTTCTCAACGTCTCCGTGACGGGTAACCTCATCGTGCGCCCCTACGCCGAAGAGATCAGCGCGAACTTCGATCTCGATTCTGAGACTCTGAAGAAGCGCGGCATCACGCTGCGCGACAACAAGCGCGACGACGAGGCCGTGGCCACCGAGCAGGCCCAGATCGTCAACCACGTGCTGGTGGGGGATCAGGTCGTGCGCACCGTCCCTGAGACGGAGAACTACAGCCTCTACTGGTACCAGCGTGACGAGCGTGGCGCTCGCGGCACGATCGACCGCTACTGGGTCTCCAAGGCAGACGGCGTGGACATCACGCCCGACATGGAGTACTCCGTCGAGGGTGGCAAGCGCGTCTACAACGTGACCCTCGCTGACCTGCCCCAGTACCTGCCGACGTCGACCGACTTCTCCGGCTCCTACGACTACGTCGCCGATCTGGAGCGCTCGTGGCCGGCTGATGACGGCACGACGATCGTGATCCGTTTCTGGTCCGCGAAGTGATCGTTTTCTGACTGACTGATCTGGTCCAGAATCGCCCGCGCCGCCCCTTGGTAGCGCGGGCGATTCTTTGCGTCAGGGCCGATCAGGCTAGGTTTGCCACACCCGTGCAGCGCAGGCTCACCTATCCGAATTACGCAAAAGAAATGCCGCATTTATTTGCGTAATTAGTGATGGTGTGGATGCGAAAATAGCCCCCGAATGGCGCGCAAACACCCTTGGAATTTCAACGAAAAGTCGGCACGTTTGGGATGTGTTGCGAAAAGGCGTATTACTGGAGTCAACAGCGCGGCCAACCCGGTCGCGACCGGCTACAAAGAGGCCCCACGGGGCCACGTTGAAAAGGACACTCCAATGGCAGATATGCCCCGCATCCTCGACTGCTCCGTTACCGACTGCTCCTACAACAAGGAGAAGAGCTGCGGAGCCGCCGCTATCACCGTCGGCTACTCGACCTCCTGCACGACCTTCATCCCGCTGACCGTCAAGGGCGGCCTCGCCAAGGCCGAAACCTTCGTCGGTGCCTGCCAGAAGGCCGACTGCGCCCACAACAACGCCCTCGAGTGCACCGCCGCCTCCATCTCGGTCGGCGCGGGCACCGCGGACTGCCTCTCCTACGAGGCGCGCTGAGTCTCGCTCACAGACGAGGCCGTGGCTGGGATTACCGGCCACGGCCTCGTCGTATGGAAAGTGCGGAAAACTCAGCGCCCCTCGCCCGAGCGCACCCGCAGCGTGGGGTGGGGGCGCAGGCCGCGCTGGCCGTTCCAGATGAGGTTGACGACGTGGGCGGCGACCTCGTCCTTCTTCATGCGCCGATCGTCCAGCCACCACTGGCCGACCTGCGCGATGAGGCCGACGAGCATCTGCGCGTACAGGGGGGACCAGGTGGTGTCGAAGTCCGAGCGCTTGAACTGCTCGGCGATGATGTGCTCGACGCTGGTCGCCACGTCGCCCATGACCGAGGAGAAGGAACCAGCCGTGCGGTCCGAGGGGGCGTCGCGCACGAGCACGCGGAAACCGTCCGTATTGCGCTCGATGTAGTCGAGCAGGCCCAGGGTCGCATTCTCCAGGATCAGGCGTGGACGCTCCGAGGACTCCAGGGACGACTGGAGCGAGGAGATGAGCGCCTGCACCTCGCGGTCCACGATCACCGCGTACAGGCCTTCCTTGCCTCCGAAATGCTCGTAGACCACAGGCTTGGAGACCTTCGCCCGGGCGGCGATCTCTTCGACGCTGGTCGCGCCGAAGCCCTTTTCGGCGAACAGGGATCGTCCCACGGCCACCAACTGCTCGCGGCGCGCGAAGCCGCTCATTCGTGTCCTCTTCTCAGCCATGATCCCAGTATCACACGAGGCCTGGACTGAGCAGCGTCAAGATCGCCCAGCGGGCGCGGGGTCGCGTTTGAAAGCGCGCGAGGGGTGCAGGTATCATCACAGTGGACGCATTCCGCCTTGGTGTAACGGCAGCACAGAGGTTTTTGGTGCCTTTAGTCTAGGTTCGAATCCTAGGGGCGGAGCGACCGGTCCCGATGGGACCGCAGACCCCCTGAGGAGGAACATGTCTCGCCCCGCCGCCGTCATCGTCCTGGCCGCAGGTCAGGGAACGCGCATGAAATCTGCCCTCCCGAAGGTCGTTCACCCCCTGTCTGGTCTGTCCATGATCGGACACGCCCTGCGCGCCGCCCACGGCCTCGACCCCGAGCATCTGGTCGCCGTCGTCCGTCATCAGCGAGACGTCGTCGCCGCCGAAATCGAGCGCGTCCTGCCCAGCGCCATCATCGCCGACCAAGACGAGATCCCCGGCACCGGCCGCGCCGTCCAGTGCGGCCTCGAGGCGCTCGACGCAGCCGTCGAGCCCGTCTCTGGCACCATCGTCGTCACCTACGGCGACGTTCCCCTCCTGTCTACGGACACCCTGGCCGAGCTGGTTGCCACCCACGAGGGCGCGGGCCACGCGGTCACCGTCCTGACCTCGCGCGTCGAGGACCCCACCGGCTACGGCCGCATCATTCGCGACGCCTCGGGCACGGTCACCGCGATCGTCGAGCAGCGCGACGCCACGCCCGAGCAGGCCGCGATCAACGAGATCAACGCGGGCATCTACGCCTTCGACGCGGACTTCCTGCGCACCTCCCTGGCCTCCTTGGGTACCGACAATGATCAGGGTGAGGTCTACCTGACTGACGTCCTCGCGGCTGCGGCCCCCGCCGGGCGCACCGCGGGTGCCCTCGAGCTCACCGACCACTGGCAGAGCGCGGGCGCGAACGACCGCGTCCAGCTGGCCGAACTCGGCGCTGAGATGAACCGCCGTATCTGCGAGGCCCACATGCGCGCCGGCGTGACTATCGTCGACCCGGCCTCCACCTGGATCGACGTCGACGTGAGCGTCGGCGCCGACACCACCATCTACCCCGGCACCTGTCTGCGGGGGACAAGCACCGTTGGGGCCGGCTGTGAAATCGGTCCTAGCGCCACACTGATTGATGCGGAAATTGGGGACCGCGCTGTGGTTCCCACCGCATGGATCGGTCAGGGCTGCGTCGCAGCCGATACGATGGTCACGCCATATAGCACCATCGGCACATTGATCGCGGCGCCTCGCGCCTGATCCAACACAAGGAGAGACAACCGCATGAGCGGACTGGTGACCACCGGAGAGAAGAACCTCGTCCTCGTTTCTGGACGAGCTCACATGGACCTGGCTCACGCCGTGGGCGAGGAAATCGGATGTGGGGTCTCGCCGGTGACGGCCTACGACTTCGCCTCCGGCGAGATTTACGTGCGCTTCAACGAGTCTGTTCGTGGCGCCGACGTGTTCGTCCTGCAGTCCATCGAGGGCGACATCAACAAGTGGATCATGGAGCAGCTCATCATGATTGATGCTGCCAAGCGTGCCTCCGCCAAGCGCATCACCGTGGTCGCTCCCTTCTACCCCTACTCGCGTCAGGACAAGAAGCACCAGGGCCGCGAGCCTATCTCCGCTCGCCTCATGGCTGACCTGTACCGCACCGCCGGTGCCGACCGCATCATGAGCGTCGACCTGCACGCCTCGCAGGAGCAGGGCTTCTTCGACGGCCCGGTCGACCACCTCTTCGCCATGCCGGTCCTCGTGGACTACGTGCGCGGCCGCGTCGATCTGGCCAACACTGCCGTCGTCTCTCCCGACGCGGGCCGTATCCGCGTCGCCGAGAAGTGGTCGAAGAAGCTGGGCGGCGCGCCCCTGGCCTTCGTCCACAAGACCCGCGACACCACCCGCCCGAACGTCGCCGTCGCGAACCGCGTCGTCGGCGAGGTCGCCGGCAAGGAATGTGTCCTGGTGGACGACATGATCGACACCGCCGGCACGATCACCGAGGCGATCAACGTCCTCAACAATGCCGGTGCCAAGAAGGTTATCGTCGTTGCCACGCACGGCATCCTCTCCGACCCCGCCGCGAAGCGTCTCTCCGAGTCCGGCGCCGCCGAGGTTGTCGTCACCGACACGCTGCCGATCCCCGCTGAGAAGCGCTTCGAGCAGCTCACCGTCCTCTCCATCGCGCCGCTCCTGGCTCGCGCGATTCAGGAGGTCTTCGAAGACGGTTCGGTCACATCGCTCTTTAACTGAGCGGCTCCCGCTTCACATCCGCCCTCGCCGTGAGGTAACCTATTGGGGTTGCTCCGGCGAGGGCGGATCCGTATCCGCCGTTATCGACAGGGCCTGAATCGAAATGCCACGCGTTTCCTTCACTCTGCCGACACCGACGCCGGACCTGAGAAACGAAGGAAAGACACATGAGCGACAACCCCGTCCTGCTTGCCGAAGAGCGTTCCGAGTTTGGTAAGGGTGCTGCCCGCCGCGCCCGCCGCGCTGGCAAGGTCCCCACGGTCCTCTACGGCCACGGCGCCGAGCCCCGTCACCTGGACGTTCCCGGCCACGACCTCTTCCTCATCGTTCGCGGCACCAAGAACGCGCTCGTTGAGCTGAAGATCGAGGGCAAGACCCAGCTGGCCCTCGTCAAGGACGTTCAGGTTCACCCCGTGCGCCGCGACATCCTGCACGCCGACTTCCTGGCCGTCAAGGCCGGCGAGAAGGTCGACGTTGAGGTCCCCGTCGTCGTTGTCGGCGAGGCTGCCCCCGGCACCGTTCACTCGCTTGAGGAGTTCACCATCCTGGTGAAGGCCGCCGCCACCTCCATCCCCGAGAGCCTCGAGGTTTCCATCGAGGGCCTCGAGGCCGGCTCCGCTGTGTACGTCTCCGACCTGCAGCTGCCCGCCGGCGTTGAGGTCGAGCTCGATCCCGAGACGGTCGTCGTGTCCGTTCTGGAACCCGCCGCTGAAGAGGCTGAGGAAGCCGCTGAAGAGGCCGCCGCCGAGGGCGACGCCGAGGGTGACGCCGAGTGACACTCGCGTAGCACACGCTTTCCACGAGTGGGCGAGGCTGATGCCTCGCCCCCTCGTCGTATCTGCGATACTTGGGGGCATGAGTGACCTCCACGTGATCATCCCCGCCGGCGGTGCCGGTACCCGCCTGTGGCCGCTGTCGCGCCGCCGCCGCCCCAAGTTCCTCCTCGACCTGGCGGGCACGGGCCGCACCCTCCTGCAGGGCACGGTGGACCGCCTGGAGGAGTCGGCCTCGTCGGTGACCATCGTGACCGGCCAGGCGCACCGAGACGGCGTGCTCGCCCAGCTGCCCGAGTTCGCCTCGTCGGATAATCGCACGCTCCTCATCGAGCCGTCGGGCCGCGATTCCATGGCCGCGATCGGCCTGGCCGCCTACGTCGTGCGCGAACGCTTCGGGGACGACGCGATCGTCGGCTCTTTCGCGGCCGACCACCTGATCGCCCGCCCCGAGCTGCTGCGAGACGCCGTCGAAACCGCGATCGGCGCCGCACGTGAGGGCTATGTCGTGACGATCGGTCTGACGCCCACCGAGGCCTCGACCGCCTACGGGTACATCGCGCCCGGTCCGGCCCTCTCTGACGGCTCCGGGGAAGCCGACGCTCAGCGCGGCGCCCGCCGGGTTGCCGAGTTCGTGGAGAAGCCGGACGCCGACACCGCCGCCCGTTACGTGTCGCAGGGTTATCTGTGGAATGCAGGCATGTTCATCGTGTCGGCGGGCGTGCTCGCCTCGCACCTGGCCCGCCTACTGCCCGACATGCACGCGCGCCTGGAGACTATCGCGCGCGCGTGGGGTACCCCCGAGTTCGACGAGGTGCTGGCGGACAACTGGCCGCACCTGACGAAGATCGCCATCGACCACGCGATCGCCGAGCCCGTCGCCGCCGATGGGGGAGTGGCCGTCGTTCCCGCCGACGCGCAGCTGGGATGGACGGACCTGGGCGACTTCGAGGCCCTCACCGGCATCGTCGCGCGCAGCGGCAACCTGGGCGAGGCGTTGCGTGTCGAATCTGATGGCGCGGCAGTCTTCGGTTCCCTCGCGCAGGACGGCGAGGGGCCGCTCGTCGCGCTCGTCGGCGTACCCGACGTGGCCGTCGCTCTGACCCCCGACGCGATCCTCGTGACGCGCCGCGACCGCGCGCAGTCGGTGAAGGCCGTCGTCGATCAGCTCGCTGACCGGGGGCGCTCCGACCTGCTCTGACGCGCCGCCAGCGCGCGACGTAGAGCGTCCCCAGCAGGGCGTCCACGAGGCAGGCCGGGCTCGCCGCACCCTGTTCGCTCTCGGGTGAGGTGCGCCGCCCCGCCCGCCGCACGGGGGTGCGGGGCTGGTAGCGTGTTGGGCAGCAAGAAGCCCCGACGAAAGGCATCACACGTGAAAAAGCGGACCATAGTGGCCCTCGCAACTACCGTGACCGCGGCCTCCTTGGCCCTCGGAGCTTGCTCGACCACGCCCGCCGCCACCCCCGCAGCCTCTGCGAAGGTCTGCGCGGCCATCTCCGGTGCCCACGGCGACGCCGCCACGGACCCCGTCGCGACCGCGCTCGCGGGTGCCGCGAATGAGGCCTCTGTTGCTTTTGAGGCGGCCAGCGGGCCGGAAGCCCCGGCCTCGCTCGTGGCCTCCGGCTGCACGCTGATCGTGGGCGCGGACTCGACCATGGCGGCCTCCGTCTCCGAGGCTGCGCGCTCCAACCCGAAGGTGCGCTTCGCCCTCGTGGGTGCCTCCTTCGTCGACTCCAAGGGTGGTGCGACCTCCCTGAAGAACGGTTCGGTCGTCGACGTGGATGCCTCGCAGGCCGCCTACCTGGCGGGTTACGCGTCCGCGGGTATGACGACCACGGGCACGCTCGCCGTCGTCGGCGGTCAGCGTGACAACGTCACCAGCTCGCAGATGTCCGCGTTCTCCCAGGGCGTGGATGCCTACAACCTGGCCAACGGCACGTCGATCACCGTGCTCGGCTGGAACCCCGTGACGAGCGACGGCACGTACGCGGGCAGCGCCGACGAGGTGCGCACAGCGACCGCCGACGCGATCTCCCAGGGTGCCGACATCATCGCCCCCTTCGCTGGGAAGGCCAACGAGGGCGCCGCGCGCGCCGTCACCGAGGCCGCCAACCCGACCGTGCGCCTCGTGTGGTCTGGCCTGAGGAAGAACGACCTGAAGGGCCTGACCCGCGACGAGGCCCAGTCAGCCGAGACTGCGCCGATGTCCGGCCAGTCCGGCGCCCCGGCGGTGCAGCAGGTGGACACGCAGTCCTTCGCAGACGCCTTTAGCTACATCCAGATCTCCGACGAGGTCCGCTCCGCTATCGGCGCTCCCGTGCTGACGGGCGTCGTCGTGGATTACAAGGCCGCGATGGATACCCTCATCGCCCAGGCCTCCGCAGGTGAGAAGGCCTCCGTCGTGCCGGTGTCCCTGGCCTCGGGCGGTGTGATTCTCACCGGCTTCGGCGCCTACACGCCGATGCTGTCTTCCGAGCTGAAGCTGGGCCTGTCCGACATGGCCGGCCAGATTGAGACGGGCGGCATGGTCATCTCCACGCCGTTCGACGTGTGAGCTGACTGCGCAGACGACAAGTGCCCCGGGGATGCGTCCCCGGGGCACAACTTGTGAGGCCTCAGGCTCCCAGCACTGCCAGCGTAGCTCCCGCGCACAGGCCGTCCGCGTCCAGCACGAAGGCCGGGTCCACGCAGTACAGTCCCGGGCCGGTGGGAGCGGCGGGGGAGGTGCTGAGTGCCCCCGCTAGCGCGGCGCGGACCTGCTCCTCGGGCACCGAGGCAGTTAGGGCGCGCCCGTCCGTGGAAATGCTGAGGGAGAGGGCTGCGCCCTCCTCGACGACCGGCACGCCCAGGCGCTCCAGGAGAGTCGCCAGCAGCCCCGAGGCCTCGTCGACCGACACGGAGGCCGCGCGGGGGCCGGAATGCTCCAGCGATGCGATGCGCGAGGCACAGCGGTCTACGTATGCGCCGATCATTCCGTCGCCCACGGACTCCCAGCCTCCCTGCGAGCGGGGGAGGGATGAGCCGTCCCCGCACGCGGCCACGGCCTCGTCGATGAGGGCCAGCTCAGCGTCGGGGGCCAGCGCGCCCTCGCGCGAGCGGTCGATCGCGCGCCCGCCCAGGTAGATGAGTGCCTCGCCCGAGGTGCGAACGTACACGGCACCGTCCGCCATGACCATGCGCACCGAAAAAGCCGTCAGGGGAGCGGGGAGCGCACGCGGCATGAGCAGGGCGTGCCCGCCGGATGCTTCGCTAATCGCCGCGCCGTCGCGCGCAGCGTCCTGATTCTCAGGGGTTTCATAGCCGATGATCAGGCGGAAACGGCCGCCGGTTCGCGCGGACAGGAAAGAAGCGATACCCGCAAACAGCAACGGGCTTGCACAGCGTGTCATGTGCTGAGGGTAACACCTTGGGTGGCCTGCGCAAAATGGGTATCAGGAACGAGGCTGGGGCTCGCCCCGGAGGAAACGGAGGAGGGACGCAGGTGGGGGAGTGCGCCGCTATCCTGGAGGCATCCACGAAGGAGGAATCATGCAGCTGACGAACCTGACGGACCCGGTCGAGCTCACGCGCCAGATGATTGACATTCCATCGGTGTCGGGGGATGAAGGGCCCCTTGCGGACGCAGTCGAGGCGGCCCTGCGCGACGCCGGATTCGGATCGGTTCCGTCGCTGGAGATCCTGCGTGACGGGGACGCCGTGTGTGCGCGGACTCGGCTCGGCCTCGGCCAGCGCGTGGTCCTCGCCGGGCACCTCGACACCGTGCCCATCGCCGACAACGTTCCCGGACGCTTCGAGGAGCGCGACGGGGCCACGGTCCTGTGGGGACGCGGGTCGGTCGACATGCTCGGAGGGTGCGCGGCGGCGCTCGCGCTCGCGTGCGAGGTCGGAGCCGTCCTCCGTTCCGGCGACGAGGCCGCGCTAAGCGCCGACGTCACCTGGATCTTCTACGACCACGAGGAGGTCGCCTCCCACCTCAACGGCCTGGGCCGCGTCCAGCGCAACCACCCCGAGTGGCTCGCCGGCGACCTGGCGCTGCTGGGCGAGCCTACCGCCGCCCACGTGGAAGGCGGCTGCAATGGAACCCTGCGCGTCATCGCACACTTCCCGGGGGGGGCCTCGCACTCGGCGCGCGCGTGGATGGGTGTCAACGCGATCCACGCGATGGCTCCCGTCATCGAGCGTATCGCGGCCTACGGCAACCCCGTCGTGACGGTCGACGGCCTCGAATTCCGAGAATCCCTGTCGGTCGTGCGCGTCGAGGGTGGCATCGCCAACAACGTGATCCCTGAGGCCGCCTCGATGACCGTCAACTACCGCTTCGCCCCCTCGATGCGCGCCGACGACGCCCTGGAGTGGGTGCGCGGCATCTTCGAGGGCACGGGTGCCACGATCGACGTCGACGACCTGTGCGAGGGAGCCAGGCCGGGCGCGGACTCTGACGTCGCCCAGCGCTTCCTGTCGGTCGCCCGCCAGGTTGCGGCCTCGAGGGGCGAGGAGCTGCGGCTCAGCGCGAAGGTCGGCTGGACCGACGTCGCGCGCTTCACCCAGGTCGGCGTGCCCGCCATGAACTTCGGTCCCGGCGACCCGCTCTTGGCGCACACGCGCGACGAACATACGCCCGTATCCGATATCGTGAAGGTGCACGACACGCTGCGCGCGTTCGTGCTCGCGCAGCCGGCACCGACGCCGGCACCACACAGGGAGGCATGACCATGACCAAGCCGACGCACACCTACCGCCGCGGATCCGTCGTCCTGCGAGGCGACCAGATCCCGCGCATGACTGCGGACGCATCGCTGCTCCAATCCGACCAGAGCGCGGATTGGAAGCACGAGGACCCGTGGCGGGTCCTGCGCATCCAGTCCGAGTTCGTCGAGGGCTTCGAGGCCCTCGCTGAGGTCGGTCCGGCCATCTCGGTGTTCGGCTCCGCCCGCACCCGTCCCGACGATCCTCTCTACGCGTGTGCGCAGCGCATCGGCGAGCTTCTCGTGGATCGCGGCTACGCGGTCATCACGGGCGGCGGCCCCGGCATGATGGAAGCGGCGAACCGCGGCGCTTGGGAGGCCGGCGGCACGTCGATCGGCCTGGGGATCGAGCTGCCCCACGAGCAGGGCTTGAATCAGTGGGTGAACCTGGGCGTCAACTTCCGCTACTTCTTCGCCCGTAAGACCATGTTCGTCAAGTACTCGCAGGGCTTCATCGTGATGCCCGGGGGATTTGGGACCATGGATGAGCTCTTCGAGTCCGCGACCCTCGTGCAGACGGGGAAGATCCGTTCCTTCCCGGTGGTTCTTGTGGGGACTGACTACTGGTCGGGTCTGGTCGATTGGATCCGCTCCTCGATGGTCGATGCCGGCATGATTTCGCCCGACGATGTGGACCTGCTGCGCGTCGTGGACGACCCGGAGGAAGCGGTGCGTCTAGCGACGGGTGCCTAGTAGTTTCGCACCCATTATGCGGGTGTTATGTACTGTCAAACTCCCGTTATCTCGGGCCTAATTAATCGATTGGCTTATTTTTCTTTGATTACTCTTTGCGATGTGTTAAGGAAAAATGGCGCTTATCCGGTAAAATAGGTGTGTTACCCCGCCTGAGGAGGCGCGGGCATAACTCTGAGAAGGAGTACTCTCATGGCAGCAATGAAGCCTCGCACGGGGGATGGACCCCTCGAAGTCAGCGCCGAAGGGCGCGGTATCGTCATGCGAATTCCCAGCGAAGGGGGCGGGCGGCTCGTCATCGAGCTGAACGCACAGGAGGCGGCGGAACTCGCCGAAGCTCTCGGAGCGGCCATCTGACACATAACAAGACAGCGGCGGAACAGGATCTCCTGTTCCGCCGCTTCTCTGTGATGCGAATGGGGGCGCTCAGCGCTTGACGGCGACCGCCAGGCCGTCGCCAACGGGCAGCAGCGCGGGCACGAACTCATCGGAGTCACGCAGGTAATTGACGACCTCGCGGGCGACGACGGTGTGTGCGTCTCGGCGAGCGGGGTCAGCCACCTGGTCGCGCCACAGGGCGTGCACAAAAGCGATCGTTCCGCCGGGACGCAGGATGCGCACCGCGTGATCGAGGTACTGAGGGGTTTCCTCCAGGTCACCGTCCAGGACGACCATGTCGTATCCGCGAGCGGCCATGCGCGGCAGCACATCGAGGGCGCGCCCGGCGATGAGGCGCGTGCGATGCGAGGACAGGCCGGCGGCAGCGAAGTTACGGCGCGCGTGGCCCAGCAGCTCAGACTCGGAGTCGATCGTCGTGAGGACTCCGTCGGCGGCCATGCCGTCCAGCAGCCACAGGCCGGACACGCCCGCGCCCGTGCCCACTTCCAGGACCGCGCGTGCGCCGGAGACGGCCGCCAGCATGCGCAGGGCGGCGCCGGTGCCAGGGGACACGGGGGAAGCGCCCATTTCGGTAGCGACGGCGCGTGCGGCGGTCAGCGCTTCGCTTTCCGCCACGTAGTCCTCGGTGTACACCCACGTCTGGGCCTTGTCCGCCATCGCCTTTTCCTCACTCGTGTTTGATCGCCTGGGTGAGGTACGCCTGCGCGTTGATGCCTCCCCAGGCATCAGGGTACAGGCGAGGATGCGCGAGGGCGCGCTGGCGCTCCGAAGATACGCGAAAACCTCACCCGACAGGTAGACGAAACCCCGGCCTCGTCGGCGGGGACGAGGCCGGGGCGAAGCCGCGTGGACTCAGTGCTGGATGGGGGAGACCCCGAGGGGGCGGCCCGCCAGCCCGCGGTTCGTCGAAGAGAGCTGCTTGGCGAGGGCCGTGAGCTCCTCGGCGGCAGGACCCGAGGCGACGGAGACGGGCTCGCCGCGGTCGCCGCCCTCGCGCAGCGCGATGTCGAGGGGCACCTGGGCCAGCAGCGGCACGGAGTAGCCGAGCTGCGCGGTCAGGCGCTGCGAGACGGACTCGCCGCCGCCCGCGCCGAAGATCTCCAGGCGCGAGCCGTCGGGCTGGGGCAGGAACGACATGTTTTCGATGACGCCGATGACCTTCTGGTTCGTCTGCGAGGCGATGGAACCGGCGCGCTCAGCGACCTCGGCGGCCGCGACCTGCGGGGTCGTCACGACGAGGATCTCCGAGTTGGGCAGCAGCTGCGCGATCGAGATTGCGACGTCGCCAGTGCCCGGAGGCATGTCGATGAGCAGGACGTCCAGGTCGCCCCAGAACACGTCCGCGAGGAACTGCTGGAGGGCGCGGTGGAGCATGGGGCCGCGCCAGATGACAGCCTGGCCGTCGGGCACGAACATGCCGATCGAGATGACCTTGACACCGCCCGCGCCCACGGGCGGGATCATCATGCCGTCGATGACCTGCGGGTCGTGGTCCACGCCGAGCATGCGCGGGATGGAGAAGCCGTAGATGTCCGCGTCCATGACGCCGACCTTGAGGCCCTGCGCGGCGAGCGCGGCGGCCAGGTTCGCGGTCATGGAGGACTTGCCGACGCCGCCCTTACCGGAGGTGACGGCGATGACGCGCGTGAGGGAGTCGGGGCGAGAGAAAGGAATCTCGCGCTCGGGGCGACCGCCGTTGAGCTTCTCGCGCAGCGCCTTCTTCTGGGCCTCGTCCATGACGCCCATCTCGACGGAGACGTTCTCGACGCCGTCGATGGCGCTCACGCGCTCGGTGACGTCCTTGGTGATCTGGGTGCGCAGGGGGCATCCGGCGGTGGTGAGCAGGACCTTGACGGCGACGGAGGAGCCGTCGATCGTGACCAGGTCGGGGGTCACCATGTTGAGGTCGGTGATGGGGCGGCGGATCTCGGGGTCGATGACCTGGCCGAGAGCCTCCATGACGGAATCAAGCGTGACTGGCATGGACTCCACTCTACTGGCCGGTGTGCCCATCTTCTAGGGGACGAAAGGCACCATCTGCCTCGACCTCAGCCTCCGCCTCGTTCGACGAGGCGTTGGCCGCGTCCGCGGCGATCTCCGCGCGCAGGTCCTCGAGCATGTCGCGCAGCTCGGAGCGCACGAAGTCGCGCGTGGCGACGTCCTGAAGCGCCAGGCGCAGGCCGGCGATCTCGCGGGCGAGGTACTCGGTGTCGGCGAGGTTACGCTCCGCGCGAATGCGGTCCTGCTCGGCCACGACGCGGTCGCGCGCGTCCTGGCGGTTCTGCGCGAGCATAATCAGCGGGGCCGAGTACGAGGCCTGGGTCGAGAACGCGAGGTTCAGGAGGATGAAGGGGTAGGGATCCCACGCAGCGTCCTCGCTGATGCCGGCGAGCATCAGGTTCGCGCCGATCCATGCGATGACGAAGATCGTCATGTAGAGGACGAACTTGGGCGAACCCATGAAGCGGGCGGTGGCCTCGGCGAAGCGGCCGAAGCCGTCGCCGCTGCCCGACGAGCGGCGGAAGAACCACCGACGCTTGTCGATTGGGTTATCCAGGCGATCAGCCATCGATGCTCCTTGCCATCATGCGGTCGGTCACGTCGTCGTCGAAGTCTCGCCAGTCCTCGGGCAGCAGCTCATCGAGGACGTCGTCGACCGAGACTGCGCCGTGCAGGTGCCCGTCCTCGTCGACGACGGGCAGGACCGTCAGGTTGTAGGTCGCCAGCAGACGCGTCACGGTCGCGATGTGCGCGTTGGGGTCCACGGACTCGATGTCGCGATCCAGGATCGTGCCGAGCAGCGTCTGCGGGGGCTCGCGCAGCGCGCGCTGGATGTGGACCATGCCCAGGTACTGGCCGGTCGGGGTCTCCTGGGGCGGGCGGGCGATGAAGGCCACGGTCGCGATTGAGGCCGGGATGTCCTCGCGTCGCACGGCCGCGAGCATCTGCGCGACGGTGGCGTTGGGGCCGAAAATGACGGGTTCGGTGGTCATGAGCGAACCGGCGGTCGACTCGTCGTAGGTCATGAGTCGGCGCACGTCCTCGGCCTCTTCGGGCTCCATGAGGGCGAGCAGGGACTGAGCCTTCGCGGTGGGCAGCTCGGCGACGAGGTCAGCCGCGTCGTCGGGCTGCATGACGTCCAGGACGTCGGCGGCTCGGGCGGCTTCCAGCGCAGAGACGATCGCGATACGGTCGTCGTTACCCAGCTCCTCGAGCACGTCGGCGAGGCGTGCGTCCGTCAGCTGCATGGCGACCGCCATCTTGCGGTCCTGGGGGAGCGTGTGCATGAAGTCCGCTAGGTCCGCGGGGCGCATGTCCTCCGTGTACTGCACGAGCGCGGTCGCGGACTGGTTAGTGTCGGTTTTGAGCAGGCCGGATACCTCGGATACGTCCACGGTGAGGGTCTCGCCGCTGCGCGTGAAGCCGAGGGAGGAGGTGCGCACGCGCTGGACGTGCAGGGTGGAGATCACCCAGTCCTTGGGGCGGCGCTGGCGCATCGCGACGTCGAGGATGCGCACCTGCCCCGAGCCGTCGTTCATCGTGACGACACGGTCGAAGAGCTCGGAGAGCACGAGCGTCTCAATGGGGCGCTGCGTGAACGAACGGATGTTGAGCAGGCCCGTCGTGATGACGGAACCGGACTCGATCGCGGTCACGCGAGTGAGTGGCAGGAAGACACGCTTACGCGGGCCGACCTCGACGACGAAGCCGATGACGTTGGCTTCGGATTTCAGCCGAAAGATGACAACGACATCGTGAATCTTGCCGACCTGGTCGCCCAAAGGGTCGAAAACACTAGTGCCAGCGAGCTTTCCGATGTAGACGCGGCGGCCCTTGGTGCCTAGCTCAATAGATGCAATGCTCACTCTTCCATCTTAGGCTGGTGACCACAGATGCGTACTGATGAGCCGGTCGCCGCATGAACAATGCGTTCCATGCCACCGAGGCCGGGGACGAAGGAGAAGAAATGGCTGTCGTGATGGACCCGCAGATGCCCACGGGCACCGAGGTCGCCTCGTACGAGACCTACGCGCAGGCCCGCGCCGGTGTTGACTTCCTGTCGGACGCAGGCTTCGACGTTTCCGCGATCACGATTGTCGGCTCCGACCTGTACCTCGTCGAACGCGTCAAAGGACGCCTGACGATCGCCCGTGCGTCCTTCTCGGGTGCCTCCAGCGGCGGCCTGTGGGGAGCCCTGGGCGGCATGCTCATGTCCGCCGGACAGAACGCGGGTGGAACGGGTTCGTGGGTTGCTGGCGGCATCATCGTCGGCGCGCTGATCGGCATGGCTCTGTCCGCCCTATCCTTCATCATTCGTGGACGCAGCCGCGACCTCGTGTCCTCTCAGCAGGTTGTCGCTCAGCGCTACGCGGTCCTGGCCTCGGCCGACATCGACCGCGCCTATCAGATCCTGCAGCGCACCCCCGGCAACCGTGCGCGCGTCGTCCGCCCGCGCACGGAGCAGGCACGCACCAAGAAGGATTCCGTCGGTTTCTTCCCCGATGGCCGTCCCCGCTTCGGTGCGGCGACCAAGGACGGGGAGGTGCCCGGCGGGCGCGAGGACGCCCCGGCCTCGTCCCCTGCAACGAACAGCCCCGAGAGTGCGGCGTCCGGACATGAGGACGCCCCGGCCTCGTCCCCCGAAAAGGACCAGACCGAGGCGTAACCTCAGCGTCTGCGCGCGGCTCAGCGCGACTGAACGCGCGCGATCCACTCCTCGACGTCCGCGATTGTGCGCGGGATGTCCTCGGAGATGCGCGTGACCGTGCCGTCGGCGTTCACGACGACGTCGTCCTCGATACGCACGCCGATGCCCCGGTACTCCTCGGGGATCAGCAGGTCGTCGGCGCGGAAGTACAGGCCCGGCTCGATCGTGAAGACCATGCCCGGCTCCAG
>CAUTDS010000011.1:0-51081 GCA_963537175.1 uncultured Actinomycetes bacterium | reverse complement strand
CGAGCAGGCGCGTCACGGAGAACGCCAGCCACGTGGGCACCAGGTACTGGCCGCGATGCGTCACGTACCCGCGGTCCCCGATCGTCTGGATGGTGGCCGCGTAGGTGGAGGGACGTCCGATACCGAGTTCCTCCATGGTCTTGACCAGCGTGGCCTCGGTGTAGCGGCCCGGGGGCTGGGTCTCGTGGCCATCCGGGGTGGCCTCGGTCAGCGTCGCGGGATCCCCCTCGGTGACGTCCGGCAGGGTCTTCTCCGCGTCGTTCTTTTCCGCGTCGTAGCGCCCCTGGTCGCGGCCCTCCTGGTAGGCCAGGCGGAAACCCGGGGATGTGATGACCGTGCCCGAGGCCGAGGAGATCACGTCGTGACGCTTGCCGTCGACCTCGATGCCGGTGAGCACGCGAATCGTCGCCGTGTAGCCGACCGCGTCGGCCATCTGCGAGGCGACCGTGCGCTTCCAGATCAGGTCGTACAGCGCCAGCTGCTGCTTCGACAGGGAACCAGCCACCTCGCCCGGCGTGCGGAAGTGGTCGCCGGCGGGACGGATCGCCTCGTGGGCCTCCTGCGCGCCCTTCGACGTGGTGCCGTACAGGCGCGGGGACTCGGCCACGGCCTCGGCCCCGTAGAGCTGGGTGGCCTGCTCGCGGGCGGCGTGAATCGCCTGGCTGGACAGGGCCGTGGAGTCGGTACGCATGTAGGTGATGTAACCGGACTCGTAGAGGGACTGGGCGGTGCGCATCGTCGAGGAGGCGTTCCAATGCAGCTTGCGCGACGCCTCCTGCTGGAGGGTCGACGTCGTGAAGGGGGCGGCCGGGCGGCGACGGTAGGGCTTGCGGGTCACCGAGTCGATGACCGAGGCCGGGGCGTCCGACAGCGCCTGGGCGTAGGCCCGGGCCGTGGCCTCGTCCAGGTGGAGGACGCCGGCCTTAGCGGCCTTCGCGCTCAGCTCACCCTTCTCGGAAAAGTCGGAGCCGGTCGCGATCGAGTGGCCGTCCACGGAGGCCACGCGCGCGCCGAAGGCCTGGCCCGCCGACGTGAAAGCCGTGTCGATCGACCAGTACTGGGCGCTCACGTGCGCCATGCGCTCGCGCTCCCGGGCGACCACGAGGCGCGTGGCCACCGACTGCACGCGGCCGGCGGACAGGGACGGGCGGATCTTGCGCCACAGGAGGGGCGAGACCTCGTAGCCGTAGAGGCGGTCGAGGATGCGGCGGGTCTCCTGCGCGTCCACGAGGTCGGTGTCCAGGTCACGCGTGTTCTCCAGGGCGCGCTGGATCGCCTCCTTCGTGATTTCGTGGAACACCATGCGACGCACGGGAACCTTCGGCTTCAGGACCTGCAGGAGGTGCCACGCGATGGCCTCACCCTCGCGGTCCTCATCAGTTGCCAGATAGAGTTCGTCGGACTCCTTGAGGAGCTTCTTGAGTTCCGTGACCTTTTTCTTCTTGTCCGGGTTCACCACGTAGTAGGGCTTAAAACCGTCATCCACGTCGACGGCGAAGCGACCGAAGGGCCCCTTCTTCATGTCCTTGGGCAGCTCGGAGGGCTGCGGGAGGTCGCGAATGTGGCCGATGGAAGCGGTCACGTGGTAGTCGGGACCCAGGTATCCCTCGATGGTGGCTGCCTTCGCAGGAGACTCCACGATCACGAGCTTCGTCGCTGACATTGCCGGTCCCTTCCGTCGCTTCCCCAGTATTTGTAGCACCTCACCGGCGGATCTACGCGCCGAGGCATCTGGGAGGACCTTACCGCGTCCCACCCGCATCTGGGTACCGGGGGCGCTTCCGCGCGTCTCACGCCGCTCGGGTTTGACATTCACGAGGCCGTGGCGGATTCTCGCGCGCGGGCGCGCCCGAGCGGCGCATCGGTGTGCCACTCGGCGATACCTATACATAGGGGGAAGCCCCGGCCTCGTCCCACGTGGCGCGCACAAGCGCCCCTGAATTGTGTGATCTGCTTTCCATCGGGCACAATCAGTCTGTGCTCCAGAATTTCCTCTCCGACATTCCGTTCCCGATTTGGTTCGCGATCGGCTGCGTCATCGTGGCCCTTGCGACGCATTACTTCAAGCAGGCGGCTGCCCGCTCGAAGGGCGCCGTTCCCGCGCCGCGCGACGTGCGCAAGGCCGGCAAGGAAGGCGAGTGGAACAAGCTCAACGAGCACCACACCCCGCATCTGCGCGGCAAGCGCGAGGACATGGCCGCCGACCCGCAGGCCCGCCTGCTGGCCCCGGCCATGGTCTACTCGCTGTGCAACGATGAGATCGTTAACCAGCTGAAGCTCGCGCAGCCGGGCGCCATGAAGGCGATGTTGGAGCGCGACTGGGGTATCACGGACCGCGAGGGCCTGCTCCGCCAGATCTATTCGCTTCTGCGCGCCGGACACCGGGAGGATTTCGCGGCCCTGCGCGACCGCTGCGCGAGGCCCGGCTGGGCGGACACCGAGATCGCTCGCCTGAATAAGACCGCCGACTCGTCGATGGAGGACTGGGAGCGTCGCTGGCGCATCCGCCGTTTCCTGGACAACGACCGCGGCATCCAGACCCTGGATTTCGCCGCGTGGGACCTCATTCGTGCGGCGAACCTGACGCGCGCGGGTGCCGGCCAGGGCTGGCTGAGCGAGGACGAGGCCTGGGACACTCTCGCGGTCATCAACCGGGCTCTGCAGTTCTCCTACTCCTCGTGGGAGGAGACGTGGGAGGCCTTCCGCATCACCCGCTGGCTATGGGCCGCCGAGGGCGACGCGCAGACCGCGACCAACGACCTGCACGACCGCAACCGCGGCGAGTTCCTCATCGGAAAGAACGGCCTGTGGACCGCGATCCCGTGGAACGCCCCCTACCCCGCCCCGCGCTTCATCATCCTCGACGCACTGCGCAAGATGGGCGCCCTACACCTGCTGTCCTCCGTCAACTGGGAGGACGCCTCCGCGTGGGAGAAGGACCTCGATGCCCAGGCCCGTACCCGCGCCCCCATGTCCATCGGCGGCAAACCGATCGTCAACTGATCCCCTGCTATTCACTAGGAGACCACCATGTCCGACCAGCACTTCCCGACCAAGAACGAGGGCGCAAAGCCCGGCGGCAACACCGGTTCCGTCCACGGCGAGGCCCCGCTCATCCGCACGAAGGAGGAGCTGACCCCCGAGCAGTACAAGCGCCAGCGCAACAACCTGATCCTCATGGCGCTGATCGTGGTCCTCATCATCGCAGCCTTCGTCACCTTCCCGTACATCAAGGCCGCTGTGCTGGGTGGCGCCGCGTTCCTCGCCCCGGTGGCCGGCTTCGCGCCGCTGCTGTTCTGAGGATCTCTCAGTAGTCGCTGTTTCCTCCCCCACGGGCCCCAACGAGGGCTCGCGGGGGAGTATTTTGTCCGGGTATCCTCCCGCATGCTCATGTCGTCCGTCGGCAAGCCGTTAGTCTTGTCAGACAGCCCCGGGAGGACACCCCATTTTCGTGCAGAACTACCGCTCCTGCGCGCCGTTGCCGGTATAATGTCCCCATGGACTCCTGACATAATGCCTCCCTGCCCCTCCTCCCCAAGGTGCATTATGTCCACGATTGTCTTTTCCCACGTTTTCTTTTCCTACGGCACGCTGCCCGTCCTCACTAACGTCTCCTTCACGTGTGGGCCCGCCGACCGCCTCGTCGTCGTCGGCCCGAACGGGATCGGCAAGTCAACGCTGCTGGCCCTTGCAGCGGGCCGACTCCAGCCGGACTCCGGAACGATCACCGGCCCGGCACTCTCCGCGACCCAGCTAATTCCCCCAATTCATCGGCCCGCGGCCACATGGTCAGCACCAGGAGTCCCTCTGGCGTCTCGCCCTCCACTCGCGGGGGACAGGGAGTCCCGCACCATCGCACAGCTCATCGATGCCGCCACGTCGGACACCCGCGAGCTGGCGGCGCGCTTCGACTTCCTCACCGAGCGCCTCGCCCGGGACCCCTCTCCGCGCGACGAAGCGGAGTACGACCGCGTCCTAGCGGCAATGATCACGCGGGATGCGTGGACCATCGACACGCGCCTCGAACAGAACCTGGAGGCCCTCGGCCTGGGCGGCGTCGACCGCTCCCGCCCCCTCGCTTCCCTCTCCCCGGGGCAGCGCGCCCGCCTGCGCCTCGCCCTCACCCTCGTCGAGCGACCGGAGGCCCTCGTCCTGGACGAGCCGACGAACCACCTGGACACTGACGGGCGCGAACACCTAGCACACACAATCGACGACTGGCAGGGGCCAGTGCTCATGACCAGCCACGACCGGGCCTTCATTGAGCGCACGGCGACGGCGCTGCTCGACCTGGATCCGACACCGTGGCGGGCGGTGGCAATCTCCAAGGGAGAGCCCGCGGACTTCGGGGCGTACAGGGTGGGAGGATCCTACTCGGACTACCTGCGCAACAAGGCCGACGCACGCTCGCGGCACACCGCGATCCATGCGGATCAGCAGGCCGAGAAACGCCGACTCGTATCTCACCAGCGGGATTCGACGGTGGTGGGGCATGCGCGCTTCAAACCCCGCACCGAGATACGGATGGCACAGAAGTACTATGCAGACCGCGCCCAAACTGTCTCGACGAGGCGCATCAACGACGATTCCCGGAGGCTGTCGGTTCTCGCGGCACACGAAGTCCCCAAGCCTCGCTATGACCAGGGCGGGTTCTCTTTCCCTCGCGCCATGAGGACCACCACGGGCGGGAGGTCACCGCACCCACACGCAATGGGTATCGCCCTGGCCGTCCGCGGCGCGTCGGTGGAGGGACGCCTCGCGCCGACCTCCTTCGAGGTGCGCTACGGTGAGCACCTCCTCGTCGCGGGGCCCAACGGGTCGGGCAAGACCACCCTACTGGAGTGGATCGCACGCGGGGCCCCCAGCGGGGCGCACGGATGCGTCGACGCCGCCTCCGGGGTCGTCCTCGTACCCCAGGTGCTCCCGCGGCCCGGCGACCCCCTCATCCCCGAGGATGCGTGGTACCTGGGCATCGGGGAGGCCGGGAAGGGATTCGTTCCCCCAGCGGCGTGGAACCGGCCGCTCGGTGAGCTCTCCGCGGGAAACCAACGGAGGGCACAGCTGGCGTTCGCGGCACGGGCCGACGCTCAGATCCTCGTGATCGACGAGCCCACGAACTACCTGGACCTGAACGCCCTGGAGTCCCTCGAAGAGACAATGCGCGAGTGGGAGGGAACCCTGGTTATCTCAACGCACGACGAGTGGCTGATCACCCGCTGGTGGGGACGCCTCCACCGGCTCGACGAGAGACGATAGCACTGAGGGCAGCCCCCGCACCCGAGCCCCCATGTCCATCGGCGGCAATCCGATCATCCTGTAGCGACACCCTGGTACATCACCAGCCCACTGGCGACACATGCCCTCATCTGCTGTACAATGTTCTGTACATAGGCGAGCAGAGGAGCACCCATGAAGACCATGACCTACACCGAGTCGCGCGCACGCTACGCCGAGGTCCTCGACCAGGTCGTCAACGACCGCGAGGAAATCGTCATCACCCGACAGGGCCACGAAAGCGCCGTCATCATCGCCCTCGACGAGTACGAGTCCCTCATGGAGACCGTCTACCTCATGCAGTCCCCCGCGAACGCCCGCCACCTGCGCGAATCGATCGCACGTCACCGCGCTGGCGAGGGCGTCGTTCACGACCTCATTGAGCTCGACGAGGACTGACCATGCACATCACATGGGATGAGGAGGCCTGGAGCGACTACGTCTGGTGGCAGTTCGAGGATCGCAAGACCCTCAAGCGCATCAACGCACTCATCAAGGACATCCAGCGCAACGGAAACGAGGGGATCGGCAAGCCTGAGCCTCTTCGCTACGAGTTCTCGGGGTACTGGTCACGCCGGATCGACTCACGCCACCGCCTGATCTACCAGATCAGCGACGACGGCAAAGCCCTCTGGATCATCTCCTGCCGCTTCCACTACGGCCAGTAGGAGCTCACGAGGCCCGGGCCGGGTCCACCCCGACGGACGAGGTACAACGCTGTGACGCCAAGCGCCGCGGCTGCCCCTGCAGCCGCGGCGCCCACGCACGCAATAACGTTCAGTACGTCAAGAATCCCCAGCGGATCAGGTCGCACAGGGGCGCCTCGATCTCGGCTCGCACATCATCAACCTCAACCGACGTGAGCATCGCGACGGCCGCCGCGATCTGCCCGACCGTCAGTTCGCCATCGGAAGCGCCCACGACCGCGGACACGGCCGAGGAGACCGGCACGGAACGGCCCAGTCCCCCACCCTGGTGCATGATGAGCAGCTCCGGGTCAGTGCTGCCCGGCACGTAGTGGCGCTCCTCGCGCACGTCCGAGGCGCGCGTCAGCGCAGTGTCCCACAGCTCCGGCGCTCGCAGGGAGGCCAGCGCCCACGCCACGTCGCGCCCGCGCGGGGCGTGCCCGTCGAGGGACAGGTCGTAGGCGCGCTTGCCTCCCGAGGCGGCCTGGGCCTCGTCGAGCCTGCGCAGCGCCACGAAACCCATGCCGATCGCGCCCGTGCCCGCGCGGCGGAAGTCCGCCAGCCACGAGGTGAAGGCGCGCTCGTAGTCGGCGCGGGCCATGAGCTGGCCGCCCGAGTCTCGGATCCACATGTCCACATAGCGCGCCGGGTCGAGGACGTCGCGCTGGACGACCCATGCGTCCACCGGCAGGCCGTCGAGCCACGAATCCACGCGCCACGACCACTGCGTGTCCGGGTTGCGGTCGGCGGGGATCTCCCAGTTGGCGAGCATCTGCAGGGTGCCGCCCTCGTTCATGCACGCGGGCGCGCCGCGCAGGACCGCGCGGATCAGGTTGTCCCGGTCCATGCCGCCGTCGCGATACTCGAGTAGGCCGGCCGCGCCGCGCACCGAGTCGGGGGTGATCACGAAGGGCGGGTTGGTGACGATAAGGTCGAAGGTCTCGCCCTCGACCGGCTCGAAGAGGGAACCCTCGCGAACGTCAATAACAGCCTCGTTGAGGGCGGCGTTGAACTGGGTGAGCGCGCACGCACGCGACGACAGGTCGGTCGCCACCACGCGGTCGGCGTGCGTGGCCAGGTAGAGGGCCTGAATGCCGCAGCCGCACCCCACGTCGAGGGCCGAATCAACCTGCTCACGCACCGTCATCTCCAGCAGCGTCAGGGTCGCGCCGCCGATGCCGAGCACGTGGTCGTCGGACAGCGGCTTGCCGGTCTGCACCTCCGCCAGGTCCGAGGCCACCCACCACTCGTGGTCGCCACCCGGCAGCGAGGCCGCGTGGGGTCGCAGGTCGAAGAGGGCGCGCATCCACGGGTCCGCCTCGACCTCGGGCTCGGGGGACTCCTCGTCGGGGTCGCGCATTGTCGGCAGGCTCGGGGCCTTCGGGGACGAGGCCTCCACACCCTCCTCCTTGGGCTCGCGCTTGGGCGCACCACCCGCACGGGGCATGACGAGCGCGGAGTCGGCCTCGGCCTCGTCGATGGTGGCCGCGAGGCCGAGGGACCCCAGTCCGCGTGCACCCAGCGTCGGGAGGGCCTCGTTCAGGGCCGAGGCGCGCTCGGGCAGGCCGAGGATGAAGAAGCGCGTGAGGACCGCGGCGGGGTCGGTCGCGCCCGCGAGCTCGACGAGGGCGGGCAGTCGCGAGTCGCGCATGAGGGCGGACAGCGCGCCCTCGCTGATCAGGGTCTGAAGATTCTCAACGGTCCACTCCGACGCGATCACGTCGGCGCGCAGGCGCCCGATCAGGTCGCGGTCGAGGGCAGGGACGGGTACGGAAGTCGTCATGACTCAAGCCTATCCCCACGCGTACAATGCGCGGGTACCCAACCAGAAGCCTCACGTCAGGCTCAGAGGAGGAAACCTCATGTCCGGTGGACTTGTCGCACTGCTCGACGATATCGCGACCCTCGCGAAGGTCACGGCCTCGTCGATCGACGACGTCGCGGCGAACGCCGTCAAGGCCTCCTCGAAGGCGGTGGGCGTCGTCATCGACGACACCGCGGTGACGCCTCAGTACGTGTCGGGCCTGAGCCCGGCACGCGAGCTGCCCATCATCGGCAAGATCGCGCGCGGTTCCCTCATCAACAAGCTGTTCATCATCCTGCCGATCGCACTCCTGCTCACCTGGCTGGCCCCGCAGGTTCTGCCATTTCTGCTGATCGTGGGCGGCGCGTACCTGTGCTTCGAAGGCGGCGAGAAGGTCCTCGAGAAGCTCGGCTGGCTGCCCGGCCACCACGAGGAGCACGACGAGGATGGCGCCACCTCCAGCGAGGAACTCGAGAAGGGCATCGTCGCTTCTGCCACCCGCACCGACCTGATCCTCAGCGCCGAAATCATGCTCGTGTCGATGGCCGGCTTGGGGGGCGAGACCGGCATCATGCGCGTCGCCGTCCTCATCGCGGTCGCGTTCTTCATGACGTTCTTCGTGTACGGACTCGTCGCGCTGCTGGTCAAGGCCGACGATTTCGGCCTCCACCTGGCCAAGGACGCCATCAAGCCCGAGGACAACCGCCCCGGCCCCGTCGACAACGTCGGCCGCACGATCGTGCGCGTCATGCCGCACGTCTTCAACGCGATCGGCGTCGTCGGCACGGTCGCGATGCTGTGGGTCGGCGGCCACCTGGTCATCGCGAACCTCGCCGAGGTCGGCGTCCCCATCTTCCATCACGTCCTCGAGGTCGCCGAGCACGCGGTCGCACCGGCCGGCGGCTTCGTCACCTGGCTGGTCGAGACTCTCCTGTCCGGCATCTTCGGCGTCATCCTGGGTGCCATCATCGCGTGGATCGTCGTCGGTGCTTCGGCTCTCGTGCGTCGGGCGCGCACGAAGGCCTGATCGTCTGTCGTTTCACGAGGCCGGGGCGTGGTCGCGAGGATCAGCCCCGGCCTCGTCGTTGATCGCACTGCGCGAAAGGTGACACACAACCCCTACGCAAGGCGGGACTTAAGTACTACCCTTGGAGTCAATAGACAAACGACGACGACGCCCAGGAGGAGCATCATGACCGTCTACACCCTGCCCGAACTTCCCTACGATTACGCCGCCCTCGAGCCCCACATCTCCGGCCGCATCATGGAGCTGCACCACGACAAGCACCACGCCAACTACGTGGCCGGCGCGAACGCCGCCCTCGAGAAGCTGGCCGCCGCCCGCGAGGCCGGCGACTTCGCCGCGATCAACCTGTGGGAGAAGAACCTGGCCTTCAACCTGGGCGGTCACACCAACCACTCCATCTTCTGGACCAACATGACCGGCGAGGGCGCCTCGCGCCCCGAGGGCGAGCTCGGCGCCGCCATCGACGAGTTCTTCGGCTCGTTCGAGTCCTTCCAGGCTCAGTTCGCCGCGGCCGCCCTGGGCCTGCAGGGCTCCGGCTGGGCCGTCCTCGCGTGGGACACCGTCGGCAAGCGCCTCGTGACCTACCAGATGACCGACCAGCAGGGCAACATCCCGGTCGCGACCGTGCCGCTGCTCATGATCGACATGTGGGAGCACGCCTTCTACCTGGATTACCTCAACGTCAAGGCCGACTACGTCAAGGCCTGGTGGAACCTGGTGAACTGGGAGAACGTCGCCTCCCGCTTCCAGGCCGCCCGCCTGTCCTCCGGCCTGGTCAACGCCCACTCCGCACTGACCGACCTGGGCGCCCACGCGGTCGATACCGTCAAGGGCTGGTGGAAGAACTGAGCGTTCTGCGTGATGCCGCGGCCGTTATTTCTGAGCTGAGGCTCGGGAACTGACTGCGCAGCCACCGCACGCAACGAGAGGCGGGACCCTTCGGGGTCCCGCCTCCGTCGTATCCGAGGAGGCATGGGGAGCGTCGGGAGGCTCGCGAGCCCTCAGGCTCCATTTCTGTTTGTGTGAACGCATCCTGCGCACGTGAGCCCCTTTGATGCGCATGTTAACCCGATAGGTGGCTACCTGGGCCCTGCGGGTGGATGCCTGGGCCCCTTCATGCGCACGTTAACCCGATAGGTGGCTACCTGGGCGGGCTGCCCACCATGCCAACAATAGGGTTTAGCTGCGCATTGAAGGGTTAACACTGCCAGCAGAAGGGCTGGCTGCCAGGCACACGGCGCAACAAACTCACCCGGCGGGATCCCACGACCGCTGGTCCGCGAAGAAGTTCGCCCAGCACGGCCCCTCCAACCGCATTTCCGCGAAGAAGTTCGCCCAGCACGGCCCCTCCAACCGCATTTCCGCGAAAAAACTCGCCCAGCGCGCCATCAAACACCCATTTTGGGCCATTTTTCGTGTGCTGGGCGAACTATTTCGCGCTCGCACCCACACACCGGGCCGAGCAGCGCGAAGAATGTCGCGCACGAGGCGAGACGACATGGCGACGTTGAAACCGCCATCACCTCTGCACACCCCCAACAAGGGACCGTTGAAACCGCCGTCACCTCTGCGCCCAAAAACTGCACCAAAAACATCCATTTCTCACTCGCAAAGGCGATGGCGGTTTCAACTGGCCCACCTCACCGGCCCGCAAAGGCGACAGAGGTTTCAGACCACCGAGGCACCGAGTCGACAGGACCAGACTGCGGCGCCCGTATGTAGTGGCGAGGCCTGGATGAGCTACAGATGGCCGGCCGACGTTACAAACGTCGTCAAACGAGCACGATTTAAATCGCCCCGCGAGGACTCCTGTTACAAACGTCGTCAATCTAAGCCAAAAAACCACCATTTTCAGCCAAAAAGCCATCAGATTGACGACGTTTGTAACAACGGAACACAAGTCCACACGAAAAACACCTCCGATTGACGACGTTTGTAACAACACACAGCGGAGCGCTCCAAAATCCCAGCACGACAAGCCAGACCACATTGGGGGACCGGAGGGCCAGGCTGCGGCACCCGTGCGCGGCGGGGCCTGGCCAGGCTTCGAGACGACGCGCCAAGCAGACGCCGCCGGTGTGGAGGGCACCGGAGGGACCTGCCGCGGTGCCGGTGGGCGGTGGCGGGGCCTGGCCGGACAACGAGCCGACGCGCCGAGCGAAGCTCGCAGCGCGGGCGGCTCGCGGGCGGGCCGCCGCCCACCGGCACACACAGCAGCCGGGCCCTCCGGCGCCCGCAACACCAGAGGGGCCACAAGCAACAAGCAACAACCAGCGCTACACAGCAACCCCAGCACGCGCACACGCCACGTAGGCATAACAAAACCGCCCGGCCCCAATGGGGCCGGGCGGCAGTGGCGGTAGCGCTGGGATTTGAACCCAGGGTGGCTGTGACACCACACAGCATTTCGAGTGCTGCACCTTCGGCCGCTCGGACACGCTACCTTACCCGGATACTCTACTACACCCTCCCCCTGCGCACGCAAATCGACCGGGCGTGCTGGGAGCAGGGCCACACCGCAGCCTGGGAACATGGCCACACAGCCACACGATCACACGCAGCACTCGCAGCGCCCGAAACGGGCGCAACCTCGGCATTTAGATCGATTGAAAATGAGATTAAGTGACCGCATAGGATTCACGTCCACTCATAAATGCACTACTCTTGCAGGGTATCTATTCAAGGCAGCGAAAGGATTTTTCGTGTCTGCGCCAAATGCGACGAAGCAAACGTCGCTCAAAGAACTGACCCTCCGCGGCATCATCCTCGGCGGCATTATTACGCTGCTGTTCACGGCCGCGAACGTCTACCTGGGCCTGAAGGTTGGTCTGACGTTCGCGACGTCGATCCCGGCAGCCGTCATCTCGATGGCGGTTCTGCGCTTCTGGGGCGACCACACGGTCCAGGAGAACAACATCGTCCAGACCATCGCCTCGGCGGCCGGCACCCTGTCGGCGGTCATCTTCGTTCTTCCCGGCCTCGTGATTGTCGGCTGGTGGAGCGGCTTCCCCTACTGGGAGACCATGTTCGTGTGTGCGGTCGGCGGTGCGCTGGGCGTCATGTACTCGATTCCCCTGCGCCGCGCGCTCGTAACCGGCTCGGACCTGCCCTACCCGGAGGGCGTGGCAGGCGCTGAGATTCTGAAGGTCGGCGACGCTCAGGATGCGGGCGAGGACAACAAGCGCGGCCTCCTGGCGATCACCTGGGGTGCGGTGGCCTCGGCCGCGATGGCACTTCTCGGCTACATGAAGGTCGTCGCTTCGGAGGTCGGAACGGCTTTCAAGATCGGCTCGACGGGCACGATGATCTCCACCTCCCTGTCCCTCGCCCTGATCGGCGTCGGCCACCTGGTCGGCATGACGGTCGGCATCGCGATGCTGATCGGCATGGTCACCTCCTACGGTGTTCTGCTGCCCCTGTACGCGCACGGCCAGCTGGACGGCGCCGAGGACCTGACCTCAGCCCTGTCCACGGTCTTCAAGACGGACGTGCGTTTCATCGGCGCGGGCGTCATGGCGGTTGCCGCCATCTGGACGCTCATCAAGATCATGGGCCCGATCGCCCGCGGCATGTCCGAGTCGCTGCGCGCCTCGCGCGGCACCAAGGAGGACGGCGCTCAGATCGACCGCACCGAGCAGGACATCCCCGGCAAGTGGGTCATCGTCTCCATCTTCGTGGCCATGATTCCGATCGCCGGCCTGCTGTGGTGGTTCATGCGCGGCACGCAGATCGAACACAACACGGCCGTTCTGATCGCCATTTCGGTCCTCTTCATTCTGGCCGCCGGCCTGTTGGTCGCGGCGGTGTGCGGTTACATGGCGGGCCTTATCGGCTCGTCGAACTCGCCGGTGTCCGGCGTCGGCCTGCTGGTCGTCGTCATCACGGCGGTCGTCATCCTGGCGGTGCACGGCCGCGGCTCGACCACGGAAGAGAACACGGCACTCATCGCCTACACGCTCTTCACCTCCGCGATCGTCTTCTGCATTGCGACGATCGCGAACGATAACCTGCAGGACCTCAAGACGGGCCAGCTGGTGGGCGCGACCCCGTGGAAGCAGCAGGTCGCCCTGATCATCGGCGTCGTCTTCGGCGCTCTGATCATTCCCCCGGTCCTGGAGCTCATGCAGAACTCCTTCGGCTTCCAGGGTGCGCCCGGCGCCGGCCCGGACGCGCTGGCGGCCCCGCAGGCCTCGCTGATCTCCTCGCTCGCGAAGGGCGTGCTCGGCGGCGGCATCGACTGGAAGCTCCTGGGCATCGGCGCCGCGATCGGCGTTGTCGTCATCATCATTGACGAGGCCCTGCGCCCCGCGTCGAAGGGCAAGCTCGCCCTGCCTCCGCTGGCTGTCGGCATGGGCATTTACCTGCCCGCCTCGCTGACGGTCCTGATCCCGATCGGTGCGCTCGTAGGCTTCCTGTACAACAGGTGGGCTGACAAGCAGGCGGACGTGGAGCGCGCGAAGCGTTTCGGCACGCTGGCCGCGACCGGCTTGATCGTCGGCGAGTCCCTGTTCGGCGTCGTCTACGCGGGTATCGCGGGCGCGACGGGCTCGGAGTCGCCGCTGGCACTGCCGTTCATCGGCGATGGCTTCACCCCCTTCGCGAACGTGCTGGGCCTCGTGTTCTTTGCGGGCGCGACGTGGCTGCTCTACAGCTTCGCCCGTAAGATCACGCGTGACTCGGATCGCGAGTCCGCCGCGAAGTAAGCACGCACTCAGCGCGAGGGGCGCACCCCCGCAGCACGCAGCCCCGGCCTCGCTCCTGCTCTCAGGGACGAGGCCGGGGTTCGTTATGCCCAAGCGTCGCCTCTCCGGAACGGCAATTTTGCCCATCGTAGTGACCAAAAATCCCAGAATGTGGTCGCCATCCCACTTGTCACCCGTAGTTATTCCGCATGTCAAGGCATATTTACCTGCATTTCAGGAAACAATGCCGTTTCATGACTAATAACTAAATGGTACTTTTATTTCATGAAACACATCCCGGAACCAGACGTTGCATGGCTGCGGGACCCGGGGGCGTCGGTGAACCGCCTGGCGGTGCACTCGACGTGGAGGTCGCGCAGGCCGCTCCAAATGCTGTCCAGCACCTGGCAGGTCACGGGTGTGTCGGACACTGCTGCCAAGCTAATCAAACGGACGCCCCACCAACGAGACTTTGAGGCCACGTCGATCCCCGGCATTCTTGAGCTCGACGGCCTGTGGGTGCGCCGCGAGGAGGAGGCCCGCAGGGCGGCCGAAGCCCAGGGAACGCCCGCCGCGGATCAGGTTCGCGCCTCGATCCTGCGCCGCGAGTTCATCCTCGACGCGCCCTTGAAGGACGCGAGCGAGCACGGGTGGACGATGACGTTGACGTTCGGCGGCTTCACCGGCCCCCTCTACGTGTGGCTGGACGGCATTTTCGTCGGTTTTTGCGCGGATGGATTCATCCCGGCGGCTTTCGACGTGACGGATGCGTTGGAGCCGTTGCACACGCACGAGATCAGCGTTCTGCTCATGGATTCGCCGGCGTGCTGCCATGGCCTGTTCCGCGAGGTCTCGCTCGAGGCCCGCCCGCCCGCGCACGTCATCGATGTGATCCCGCAGGCCTCGCACAACGGCACGAGCGGGTCTGTGTGCCTGCGCGTCGAGTGTTCCGAGGCCTCGAACACCTCAACTGTGCGGGCCGCGCTGCTGGGCGAGGGCCAGCAGGAGGAGATCTGGTCCGCGAGCGCCCCCGCCGGCGAGGATCTCGAGGCATCCGGCGTGGACGTGCTCCCGTGGAGCGCCGAGGAACCGGTGCTGTACACGCTGGTGGTGACGCTGAGCGACGATGAGGCGGGTACGCAGGACGCGATCGCCCTGCAGGTTGGCTTCCGTGATCTGACGGCGACCCCTGAGGGCTTGCGCCTGGCTGGCCGCCCGCTGACGCTGCGCGGGGTGCGCCGTAACGAGTGCGATGGGCGCACCGGGCTCGCGGTGGGCCTGCAGGACATGGTCGAGGACATCGTGTGGTGTAAGCGCCACGGCGTGAACGCGGTTGCGATCGAGCAGGGGCCCGCGCACGCGCGCTTCTACGAATTGGCGAACCTGTACGGCCTGTACATCATTGACCGCGCGTCCACGTTGTACGAGCCTGGAGTCGCTCGCGACGAGGCGATCGAGGCGATGATCCGCCGCGACCGCGCGCACCCGAGCGTGATCGCGTGGAACGTGGGCGAGGAGGACGAGGAGATTCGCGCCGCCCATGCGCTCGATCCGACGCGCCCGGAGTATGAGGACACGGACTTCCCACTCTTGAACGAGGTGCGCGCCGAGGAGCTGCACTACGCGCCGGTGACGGTGGCACCCTCGTACTCGGGGGTGACGGTTCGCAACCACATGACGTTCACGTCGACGTGCGACCTGGAGTTCCTGTGCCGTGTCGTCGAGGATGGCGCCGTCACGTGGGAGTACCCGGCGTTCCTGGACGTCGCGCCCGGCGAGACGGGGTTCCTCCCGGTGGATTGGCCGGCCTCGGGCATACGCGAGGTGTCGGTGCGCCTGTCGTACGGGACGGGCTGGGCGCCGGCCGGGTTCGAGATCGGACGCGGGGTCATGCCGGCGCCGTAAAGCATCGGACGAGGCCGGGGACAGCGCGCACGAGGGGTGCGCACGCGAAGGGGACGGAGCCTGCGAGCTCCGTCCCCTCTCGGTGTCACGGCTGAGTCAGCGGAACGCCGCCCGCCTGCTCGGGATGGTCGGCATACCGAGCATGACAGAGCCGGACCCGCCGCATGACGCGGGTTCTTCGGCGTCGACGAGCTGCAGGATCTCGCCGTCACGCGCCTGCGGGTCCTGCAGGGCGGTGGCGAGCATGAGCTTGATGCGGTTGAGCTGGTTGACCTCGGAGGCACCCGGGTCGTAGTCGACGGCCACGATGTTGGCCTCGGGGTAGCGGGTGCGCAGCGCGCGGAACATGCCCTTGCCGACGACGTGGTTAGGCAGGCACGCGAAGGGCTGGGCGCAGATGATGTTCGGGCATCCGTGTTCGATCATGTCGACCATCTCGGCGGTCAGGTACCAGCCTTCGCCGGCCTGGTTGCCTAGGCGCGCGATGTCCTGGGAGCGCTCGATCATCTCCTCGATGGGCCGGTGCGCCTCGAACTTGCCGTTCGTCGCCGCAAACGCGCGGTGCACGGGCTTCTCGTACTTCTTGAGCGCCCACAAAACGATCGGCATGATGTAGCGCTGCTTGCCCTCGATGCCCAGGTTTTCCTTGTCCCACGCGGCGGTGGCCACGGAGTTGTGGAAGAACTGCATGAGGCCGGGCAGTTCGGCCTCGCAGCCCTCGGCCTCGATGACGTCGACGGCGTGGTTGTTGGCGTCGGGGTGGAATTTCACGAGGATTTCGCCGACCAGGCCGACGCGCGGCTTGCGCGGAATGTCGCGCAGGGGCAGGGCGTCGAAGGCGCGCACGCACTCGCGGATGATCTTTCCGTAGGAGACGCGTCCGCCGAGGGCCGCCACGCGTCCCGAGGTGATCCACTCCTGGACGTAGCCGTCCCACGTGCGGTACAGGTCCATCGCGGAGCCGGGCGTGGCCTCGTAGGGGCGCACGCGCAGGAGCATCGACTGGATGGCGTCGCCGATGACGAAGGCCTGGATGGCCTTGTGGATGTGGGTGACGCCCAGGCGGAAGCCCGGGTTGTCCTCGAAGCCCTGGACGGACAGGGCGATGACGGGGACCTGCGGGTATCCGGCGTCGCGCAGGCCCTTGCGCAGCAGGGCCGCGTAGTTGCTGGCGCGGCACATGCCGCCCGTCTGGGTGATGCCCACGGCCGTGCGGTCGGGGTCGGCGCGCCCGGAGATGAACTCGTCGAGGAGCTGGCCGATGACGACGATCGCCGGGTAGCACGAGTCGTTGTTGACGTACTTGAGGCCGACCTCCATGGAGGTGCGGCTCGTGTGCTCGAGCACGCGCACCTTCAGGCCTGCAGTTGCAAACAGCGGGGTGAGGAAGCGGAAGTGGATCGGGGACATCTGGGGGGCGAGGATCTCGTATCCGGCCTCGCGCATCTCCTCGGTGAAGACGGCGCGGGGCTGGATGTGCCCGGCCTCCTCCTCGCGGGCGGCATCGCCGGAGGGGTCGCGCAGGGTGGCGGTGTCAACGGAACCCGACACCAGGCCCACGGACGAGGCGGGGGCCAGTTTCGCCCCATCCGATCCGTTTTCGCCGTCCCCGGCCCCGGCCTCGTCGATTGTCGAGGCCAGGGATGCGCGCTCGGTGATCGCCGCGTCGAGGGAGCGCAGGCGGATCTTGGCGGCGCCCAGGTTGGAGACCTCGTCGATCTTGAGGACGGTGTGCACATCGCCGCGACCTTCGAGGATCTCCTGAACCTGGTCGGCGGTGATCGCGTCGACGCCGCAGCCGAACGAGTTGAGCTGGACCATCTCGAGGTCGGGCTCGTCTCCGACGCGGGCGGCGGCCTCGTAGAGGCGCGAGTGGTAGGACCACTGGTCGAGGACGCGCAGGGGGCGCTCGAGGCGCGCGTCCACGATGGAGTCCTCGGTGAGGACGGCCATTCCCAGGCCCACGATGACCTCGGGGATGCCGTGGTTGATCTCGGGGTCGTTGTGGTAGGGGCGGCCCGCCAACACGATGCCGCGCACGCCATGCTCACGCATCCACTCGATGGTTTCGACGCCCTTCGCGCGGATCTCGGCCTTGACGGCGGCGTCTTCCTCCCAGGCCTTGTCGAGGGCGGCCTTCATCTCATCGACGGGGATGTCGTAGCCGTACTGCTTGAAGGTCTTGGACAGGTGGGCGGGCAGGTACTCGCGGTTGCCGAAGTTGACGAAGGGGCTAATGAACTGGGTGCCGGGCTCGAGGAGTCGCTCCATATTGTTACGGATGACCTCGGGGTAGGTCGCCACGATCGGGCAGTTGTAGGAGTTCTCGGATTCGGTGAGCTTCTGCTCGAAGTCGACGCAGGGGTAGAAGATCGTCGTGATGCCCTTGTCCAGCAGGGACTCGATGTGCCCGTGGACCAGCTTGGCCGGGTAGCACACGTTCTCCGAGGGGATGGACTCCATGCCGGTCTCGAAGAGGTCGTGGTTGGAGCGGCCCGAAATCATGACGCGGAAGCCCAGCGCGGTGAGCATCGTGAACCAGAACGGGTAGTTCTCGTACATGCCGAGCACGCGCGGGATACCGATGTCGCCGCGGAACGCCTTCTTCTCGGTGAGTCGGCGGTATCCGAAGATCCGCTTGTACTTCCAGTCGTAGAGGTTGGGCAGCTCCGACTTCTTGGGCACGCGCTCCAAGGACGCGCCGCGCTCGCAGCGGTTGCCCGACACGTGGCGCTCGCCGTTGGAGAACGTCGAGATGGTCATCTGGCAGTGGTTCTGACACAGGCGGCAGGTCTTGCGCGTGGTGTCGACGCCGAAGCCCTCGAGGGCCTCGATTGTCGCGAGCGTCGAGGTCCCCTCCCCCGTGTCGTGCATGCGCGCGGTCAGGGCGGCGCCGTACGCGCCCATGAGGCCGGCGATGTCGGGGCGCACGACCTCGCGGCCGGTGAGCAGCTCGAAGGCGCGCAGCACGGAGTCGTTGAGGAAGGTTCCGCCCTGGACGACGACGCGTTCACCCAGGTCCGAGGGCTCCTTGAGCTTGATGACCTTGTAGAGGGCGTTACGCACGACGGAGTAGGACAGGCCGGCGCTGATGTCGCGCACGTCCGCGCCTTCCTTCTGCGCCTGCTTGACGGAGGAGTTCATGAACACCGTGCAGCGGGTACCCAGATCCACGGGGGACTCGGATTCCATGGCCATGCGCGCGAAGGAACGCACGTCGGTGCCCATCGTCTGCGCGAAGGTCTGCAGGAAGGAGCCGCAGCCCGAGGAGCAGGCCTCGTTGACGGAGATGGAGTCCACAGCGTGGTCGCGGATACGCAGGTACTTCATGTCCTGGCCACCGATGTCGATGACGGAGGTAACGCCGGGGCAGATGAACTCGGCGGCGCGGTAGTGCGCCATCGTCTCAATCTCGCCCTCGTCCATGGTGAGGGCAGCCTTGACGAGGCCTTCGCCGTAGCCGGTCGCGCACGAGCGGCCGATCTCGCATCCCTCGGGCAGGGCCGACCGGACAGCTCGCACGATGTCGACGGCGGCGGCCACGGGGTCGCCCTCGTTGGAGGCGTAGTGGGTGAAGACGATACGGTCCTCGGAGTCGATGACGACCGCCTTAATCGTCGTCGAGCCCGCGTCGATGCCGAGCCAGCAGCGGCCCTCGGCCTCGTCGAGGCTGGCCTTGGGGATGACGTCGAGGCTGTGGCGGGCCATGAACTCCTCGCGGTCCTCGGGGGTGGCGAAGAGGGGGTCCATGCGCGGGGACTCGACCTGCACGGGAGCGGCGGCGAGGCGCTCCATGAGGGTCGTGAGCTTGTCGCCGCGGGCGTCGACGGAGGTGGCTCCCGATTCCTCGGCCTGGCGTTGTTTCTTAGCGGCTTCCTTCTCGGCGAGGAGGGCCGCGCCGATCGCGACGTAGAGCTGGGCGTCAGCGGGGGTGACGAAAGAGTCGGCCTTGGGCAGGAGGGCCTTGTAGGCGTCGCGCAGGGCAGGCAGGAAGTGCAGGGGGCCGCCGAGGAACATGACGGTTCCGCGAATCGGGCGCCCGCACGCCAGTCCGGCGATGGTCTGGGTGGCGACGGCGTTGAAGATCGAGGCGGCCAGGTCCTCGTGGGCGGCGCCCTGGTTGATGAGGGGCTGGATGTCGGACTTGGCAAAGACGCCGCAGCGCGAGGCGATCGGGTAGAGCTGGGTGTGGCGGGTCGCCATCTCCCCCAGGCCCGCGGCGTCCGTGTGCAGGAGGGTCGCCATCTGGTCGATGAAGGCGCCGGTGCCGCCCGCGCACGTGCCGTTCATGCGCTGCTCGGGGGTGGGGTGCAGGTAGGTGAGCTTGGCGTCCTCGCCGCCCAGCTCGATGACGACGTCGACCTCGGGATGCAGGCGCTGGGTGGCCTCGGTGCCCGCGATGACCTCCTGGACGAAGGGGATGCCCATGGCGCGGGCGGTCGTCAGGCCGCCGGAGCCGGTGATGGCCGCGTGGACGCGGGCGCCGGGCAGGGCGCGCTCGACGTCGGCGAGGAGGGCCCCCAGGGATGCTCGCACATCGGCGTTGTGCCGGCGGTAGTCGGAGAAAAGACGGCGATTCCCGTCCAAAACTACGGCCTTGACCGTCGTCGAGCCGACGTCGATGCCGAGCTGGTAGGGGCGCGTTGCCTCGTGGTGACCCTGTGTTGTCATGAGGTACCTCCTGGGTTCTCACCACAACTTAGGAAACCGCTCCTGCAGAGTCAAAGCTGTCCACCGACTGCTGGTACGCGCTGACTAAAACCGCAGAATAACCGCGAAAATAGGCTGTGTTCCGCATTTTGGGGGCGCGGACCCCGCTCATGCGAAAAACAAGAATTACAACATATGAAGCGTGACAAAATTAAACCCCTCGGCAAAAACCCCACCCCGACCTCGCACATCTTGAGTGCACTCCGCACGTTAACCCGCTATTGCGAGCGTGGGCAGCCACGCCCGCGTGCAGATTAGAGGGTTTACGTGCGGAATAGAGGGTTAACACTCCACTTAGCGGGTTAACGTGCGACGCCCACGGCCCAGCTGCCGCGCATCATGCATTGAAACAGTCGCTCACGAGGCACACGTCGGCAGGCCCAAAGCACACATGCCGTTCAGGAGCCGGGCGCGACTCGAATCGCGCGGACCTGGGTGGCCTTGACGCTCACCCACAGGTCCTCACCAACGCCGAGGCTCAGGTCGGACCAGGCGGCGGCGGTGACGCGAGCGGTCACCGACACGCCCTCCGCGAGCGCGATGCGCACGCTCACGAGGGAGCCATCGACGTCGATGCCCGCGACGACACCGGGCAGGACGCTTCGCGGCGAGGCGTGGGACTCCTCGCGGGACAGGGCCACGGCCTCGGGCGGGAAGGTGAGGGCGACGCGCGCCGACTCCTCCCCCGGGCCAACGCTGTCGGAAGCCGCCCACAGCGCGCCGTCGCCGACGCGCACGCCGACCATGCCGGGGCGCGCCACAGGAGCCCCACTCACGATGTTGAGCCCGGCCAGGCGGGCCGCGAATACCGACACGGGCGAGGCGAGCACGCGGGCAGGTTCGCCCTCCTCGACGATGCGCCCCTCCCCCATGACGATCATGCGGGAGGCGAGGGAGAGGACCTCGGCGATGTCGTGGGAGACCAGCAGGGTCGTGATTCCCGCACCCGCCAGGCGCTCGCGCAGGACGGCGGAAACCTGGGCGGTGGCCTCGACGTCGAGGGCGGCCGTGGGCTCGTCGAGGATGAGGACTTCGGGGCGGAAGACGAGGGCGCGTGCGATCGCGACGCGGGCGGCCTGGCCGCCGGACAGGTCGGAGGCGCGCTTGAAAGCGAGGTCCGCGATCCCCACGGCGCGCAGCTGTTCGAGGGCGGCGGCCCGGGCCTGCGCGCGCCCCACCCCGCGCACGCGCAGGGGGAAGGCGACGTTGGACAGGACGCTCATGTGGGTGAAGATGCGGGGCGCCTGAGAGACCATGGCGACGCCGCGTCGGCGGGCGGGCACGAACGTGGCGGCATCGTCGACGACTCGCTCACCGATGCTGACGGTTCCGCTATCCACGCGCAGGGTCCCGGCGACGACCGAGGCAAGCGTCGACTTTCCGGCGCCGTTGTGGCCGACGACGGCGGTGACGAGGCCGGGGCGAAGCTCCGCGTCCACGTTCCAGCCGCGCGCTTCCACGGTTCCGGCGACGCGCACGGCAACGCCCGCGCCCTCCTCGCCCGCGAGCGCGGAGGGCGCGGTGGAGCGAGCGGAGGGATCGCTGGGAGCGAAGGCGGGCCCACGCCTCGTGAGACGAAGGAGCGAGGAGAGCCGTCCCCACGGGGTTTCCGTGAGCGCGACGACGGCGGCTGCGACGCCGAGGAGGACCACACCGAGGGCGAGGGCCAGGTCCGCGTCGGACTCGCGGGCCAGGTAGATCTGGAGCGGCATCGTGCGGGTGACGCCCTGCATGGATCCGGCGAAGGTGAGGGTTGCCCCGAACTCGCCGAGGCAGCGGGCCAGCGCGAGAGCCGCGCCGCGGCCGAGGCCGGGCAGGACCGTGGGCAGGGTGATCTGCCAGAAGACGCGCGAGGGCGAGGCGCCCAGGGAGGAGGCCATCTCGTCGAGTCCCTGCTCGCGGGCACGCAGCGCGGACTCGAGGGTGACGATGAGGAAGGGCAGTGAGACGAAGACCTGCGCGATGACGACGGCGGTCGTCGTAAACGCGATGTCGAGGCCGGCGCCGCCAAGGAGCGCCCCGAGGGTCGAGCGCCTGCCGAAGGCCGCAAGCAGCGCGATGCCGGCGACGACGGGCGGCAGCGAGAGTGGCAGGGCGACGAGGATGCGGGCGGCGCGCACGCCCCGCCACGAGCGGGACAGCACGAGGGCGGCGGGGACGCCGAGGAGGAGGTCGACGCCGAGCGCGATGGCGCACGTGCGCAGCGATAGGCCAAGGGCCGAGGCAGCCTCCGGGGTCGCGAGCGTCGCGCCGAGGGTGGTCCAGTTGACGCGCCCCAGCATGAAGGCCAGGGGCAGGACCAGGAAGCACAGGGCGAGCGCGCCGAGGCCCCCCGCCCAGACGGGCAGGGGGCTGACGGCGGGCGTCCTGCGTGACTTCACGCGTCGATGTTACTTCGCGGCGGGCGTGAAGCCGGCATCTTCGAGGATCTTCTGACCGTCGGCGGAGAGGACCAGGTCGATCCACTTCTGGCCCAGATCCTTCTTGGTCGAGGCGGTCACGAGCGCGATCGGGTACTTGTTGACGGCCTCGTCGGCACCCTGGATCGCGACGGTGTCGACGGCGTCGCCCTCGGCGAGGGCGTCGGTCTTGTAGACGATGCCGGCGTCGGCCTGGCCGGAGGAGACCTTGCCGCGCACGTCGGTGACGGCCTGCTCCTCGGAGACCGGGTTCAGGGTGACGCCGAGCTTCTCCGTGAGAGTCTTGGTGAGCTTGCCGCAGGGAACCTCGGGCGCGCAGATCACCAGCTTGACGCCGTCGAGCGAGGAGTCGAGGCCGGTCACGCCCACCGGGTTGCCGGGCGTCGTGATGAGAGTGAGGGTGTTGGTGACGAAGATGGTCTGCGCATCGACCTGCGAGGCGTCGGCGGCCTTCTTCATGGTGGACTCGTTGGCGGTGGCCAGGACGTCAACGTCCGCACCTTCGCCGAGCTGGGTCACGAGGTCCTGGGATCCCGCGAAGTTGAAGCGCACGTCCACGCCGGGGTTGGCTTCCTCGAAGATCTCTTCGAGCTCGCCGAAAGTCTCGGTCAGGGAGGCGGCGGCGTAGACGTTGAGGACGGTGGTCTCGGCGGGCTGCGTCGCCTCGGCCGGGGCCGTGGAGTCGGCGGGGGTGGAGCCGCTCGTACAGGCGGCGAGCGCCAGGGCGGCGGCGCCGATGACGGGGAGGATGCGAAGGGAACGCACTCGTGTCTCCTTTTGAGAGGGAACGGAACGCATTAAATCTAACAAGCCGAGACACGGAAGCGCAACGATTCGCTCACGCGCACCCAAATCGTTACTTTTGCTTGCAATACGAGGGAAACATGTACACACATTAAACTTGGCTCAATCCATCGTAAAATGGGATATTCTGCCATGAGAGCATCGCAGCGACCTCCACTCGACGCACACCGACGCCCACAGCCCACCTTTCCCTCGGGCCACGCACGCACAAAATCGCCTCGCGACCACGCTCGACTCCCAGCCTCACATCCACAGCAGGAAGGGACTAGGATCACATTCGTACGCATCACTCTCGGAGGACACCATGCCTAAGCCTGTCGACTACGACCTCAGCCAGATCAGCGCCCACGTCATCACCTATTCGGACCGCATCCAGCGCGGCACGAAGGAGGATCGGGCGACCCCCGCCTGTACGGCAGCGCTGGCCGAGGTCGGCCTCGGCCCCGTGTCGGTCGCGGCGATCCCCGAGAGCGCCGACATTCTCGAGACGGAGATCCGCGAAGCCCTCGAGGCCGGCGCGCGCTTCATCCTGGTCCTGGGCGGATCCGGCTTCGGCGTGGGCAACTACGCGCCCGAGGTCGTCCGCTCGATCATCGAGGTCGAGATCCCCGGCATCGCCGAGCAGATCCGCGCCCACGGCCTGACCAACACGCCCCTGTCGGGCCTGTCCCGAGAGGTTGTCGGCGTGACCGCACGCGACTCCTCGGGCGCGCTCATCATCTCCTCCCCCGGCTCGCGGGGAGGTGCGCTCGACACCCTCGAGGTGGTCACACCCCTGCTCACGGCGATCTTCCACCAGCTCGACGAGCAGCGCTAATCCCATCCCCCTCCCCCGTCCCATCCCCCTCCCTAATGTCGCATGCAATTTGGCTTCCCTAAATTATCTTAGGTACCAAGAAAACGTTGAAATACCAACGCTCCCATTTCAAAATTCAAAAGGTTGACATGGGAATTGCATGCGGAATTGTGGGGCACGCTCGACTGTAGCTTTTCGAGCGGACGGCGCTTTGTGAGGATGACGGTATCACCGACGCGTCATCGACTGAGAGATGCCTCCCACCAGGCCACATCCGCGGGGGTGTCGATGTCCCGGCAGACGTCCGCGCTCACGCTCACTCGTTCAACCTCGAGGGCGCGCAGCACCCGGCGCACCCCCACTCCGCGCACCGACCCGAGGGCTGACTCGGCCTCGTCGAGGACGCGACGCAGCGCGCCCACGCGATAGATGCCCATGAGGTACTGATCGAAAGGCTCAGGATCGCCGCCGCGCACGATACGCCCCTCCGCCCCCTCACCCAACGCGGGTTCGAGGAGGGCGGGCAAAAAAGCGCCCACCCCGGGAGCGTCGACGGACACAACGACGACGAGGACGTCGTCGCCGACACTCAGCGCCCGCAGGCCCGCGTCAATGCCAGCCAGCGGACCGCCGTTCGGCGGATCCTCAAGGGTGCGCCGGACACCCTCCGGGACACGCACGGCCGGCGGCACAACGGCCACGCAACCCGCGCCGCACACCTCCAGGAGAGCCCCACACACGCGATCAATGAGGCGCACGCCGCCGAGTGTCAGGTCAGGCTTGGAGACGCCCCCCAGGCGCTCTCCCCCACCGCCGCCGACGACAATCGCAGCAACGTCAGCGCGCGAGGCGGCGACGGGACTCAGTCCCACGGCGCGAAGGTCAGCACATCGGAGCGCTGCGTCGCCGCATCCGTCATGAGGACACGCCCGATCAGCGGCTCGCCGAAGCCCACCAGCAGCTTGATAGCCTCCGTCGCCATCGCGGTGCCCGCCTGGCCGACCACGGGGCCAAGCACGCCAACCTTCGGCGAGGCCGGCGTCGTCCCGGGGGCAGGCTTGACCGGGTGCAGGCTGCGCAGCGTCAGCGACGGAACGGGGGCCGGCACCGCAGACCAGAACACGCTCACCTGGAAGGCCATCGACACGACCGTGCCCCACACCAGCGGGACGCCAGAATCCGCGCAGTAGTCCGCCACCAGGTACTTCGCGTCAAAGTTATCCGTGCACTCGACGATCAGATCCCACTCGCGACCATGCTCGTCCAGCCACTCGCGGGTCACGTGCCCGTAGCGCTCAAAATGCACCGAGGAGTTCAATCCACTCAGGTGACGCACCGCGGAGTCCGGCTTCGGAACCCCCACATCGCCCTCGCCGTGCAGGAGCTGACGCTGAAGGTTCGACACCTCGACCACGTCAGAATCGCAGATGCCGATCGTGCCGATGCCCGCTGCCGTCAGGTACAGGAGCACGGGGGAGCCGAGGCCGCCCGCGCCCACCACGAGCACGCGCGAGGCCGCCAGGCGCGCCTGGCCGGCCTCGCCAATGCCGGAGACCAGCCAATTGCGACGGAAACGCTCCAGCGCGGGATCCCCGGCCTCGTACGGGACGGGCTGATTGATCAGCGGAAGCGCGACGGTGCGCCTGGAGACGGCCGCATCACGGGAAAAAGGATCGCCGATCGTCATCTCACAGACCCGACCAGTTGTGAGAACCGTCAGTCAATTCCTGCTTCTTCCAGATCGGGAGCTTCGCCTTCACGTCCTCGACAATGGCCTCGACCGCGCGGAATGCCTGCGCACGATGCTCCGCAGCGACGGCGACAACCATCGCATCCTCGCCGATCTCCAGATGCCCCACGCGGTGCCACGCGACAATGCGATGCACACCCGGACGATCCTTATATTCCACGACGATGTCCCGCAGAATCTGCTGCGACGAGGGGTGCGAAGAATACTCGATCGCGTCCACGCTCTCTCCGCCGTCATGGTTACGCACCACCCCAATAAATGACGCCACAGCACCGCACGTATCCCGGCGTGCGCTATCTATCAGCGCGCCAGTATCCAGCGGCTCATCGGTGATGCCGGTTGCAATCTCAGCTGACATGGGATCCTCCAGGGACGGGAGTGCCTTCCCCTCCATCTTACGCGGGAGCGGTCAGGATTATTCTACAACCCTGACCGCCCCACAGAAATGACTAAAAAATCTCACCCGCCAGCAAAGGGCGGCAGCACGTCGACGCGTGCGCCGGGCGCGAGCTCAGCATCCAGACGAGCCGAGCGCTCGTTGACCAGGTAGCTCGACACAGCGAGAATTCGCTCCAGCTCAGGGCTCTCTGAGCTGAGCTGATCGATGAGTTCACCCAGAGTCGCGGGAGTCTCAGCGGAGGGCAGTTCACGCATGTACCCACCGGCCGCCTCGGCCGCACCACCAAAGAAGTGAACAGTCGTCGACAGCGGCTTCGGGTTCGCCTCATCGAGCCGTCGAATATAGACGGTCAGGCGCAGAGGGTCGGAAGGATCCGTCTCCAGTGACCAGGTGGCAAATCCGGTCGCCGTCCGCTCGAACACGCGCTCAACGATGCCGCGGCGCAGCTCGAGGGCCAGGTCGTCGGGGGTGCCCGGCTCGGTGAACGGGCAGGCCGTCAGCACGACGGCCATCGGATCGGTCTCGTGCGGGACAGACGCGAAGCCCATGGCGTTCATAAACAGCCGGACCTTACCCAGGTGCGCCGCGACGTTGAAAGTGTCGCGCACGGGGCGACGGTTCGCGTTGTGGCTATGATCAGGCACCGCCATCGTCTCGAGGGCGGCGTCCGCCCAGCGCGAGCCGATCTCACGCACCGAGGCCGCCGGGTCCGCCGCATCAACGCGCAGCCATGCCAGCAGCGACGAGGTGAGCTGGTGCAGCATCTGCGCCGCAAACGACGGATCCGCCGGGGTCATCGTCGAATAGCCCAGCGCGGGTCGACCACGACCGGATGAGGGAAGCTGCTGCTTTTCCACGAGGCCAAGGGCGAACAGACCCTCGAGGGTCTCTCGCACACTCGAGACATGCAAGCCGGCTTCCTGAGCCAGCTCCGCCACGGTCACGGGCGTCGCATGGTGCGAAATGCGCTCCAAGAGCGCGTGCTGTGCAGGGGTCAACGCCGCCATTGCGGCGAGCGTTTCAGCCAGAGGCCGAGCACGGGAGGTATCGCTCATGACGTATCCTCTCTCTCCCTCATAATCAGTGGAAATACCCTTTTTAGGTATCTCCATACGGCATTAAAGCTGTTACGTTACTAACAAAGCGCGCTTTATTCTACCCATCACAGACAGCCCCCCGCACGGCCAATACCAACAGTCGGTCGCATTACGCGGGGTCTATCGGTGCATTCATACAGGTGAGAACGCGGGAACCCCCGATAAAGAGGCGGGGGCGAGCATGCGCTCGCCCCCGGCCCCGCCGATGCCCAACCTTGGCCTCGCCCTCGGCAGTGGCCTCGGCACGGACACCGACTATCGATCAGTCAGACATGCCTCCACGCGTGAGCTGGTGCTCACGGCGCTCATCGCGCGCACGGTAGACCACCGGGGGACGCGCCACGTAGCCGACCGGCGCGCTCACCGCGTGCACGAGGCGGGTGAACGGCCAGATGCAGAACAGCAGCAGGCCCGCGATGATGTGCAGCTTAAAGCTGAGGGGAACATCCACCATCAGGTGCGCCTGCGGGTGCAGCGTGAAGATCGAGCGGAACCAGACGGAAATCGTCTCGCGGTAGTCGTAGCCCTCGTGCCCGCCGAGCACCTGGTTCAGCAGCGTCGCCGCGCCGCCCAGGAGCACCGGGATCGCCAGCATGACGTAGGTGACGATGTCCATGCGGGTCGTCGCCACGCGCACCGACTTAACCACCACGCGGCGGTAGATCAGCAGCGCGAGGCCAACGATCGTCATGATTCCGGCGATCGTGCCGGGGATCGTCGCCATCAGGTGGTAGACGTGCTGGGGCACACCGGCCGCCTCGGTCCAGGTCTTCGGAATCACGAGGCCAAGGACGTGGCCCATGAACACGAAGAGGACGCCGAAGTGGAACAGCGGCGAGGCCCAGCGCAGGATGGTCGGCTCATTCCACTGCGAGGAACGAGACGTCCACCCGTACTGGTCGGTCTTGTAGCGCCACGCGAGGCCCACGATGAGGATCGTGAAGGACACGTACGGCAGGACCACCCACAGGGCAATGTCCAGGAAGGACAGCGACTGCGTCGCAGATGCCGACGCGGCATGCAAAAGTGCGGATTCCATGAACGTTACCGTCCCATCGTTGAATCGGAAGTCGGGAAGGGCGTCGCAGACAGATCGCCCACGCCCACCAGCTCGGTGGGCGGCCCCTGGCTAATGAGCTTACGGAAGCCCTCAATGGTCTTTTCGTCCGGCTCGGGCAGCGTGGCGACCAGCGCGTCCAGCAGCGGCGCGTACGGGGAGTCCGCGGCGCGCAGCGCCGTGCGGATCACCTCGATGCCCTCGCGGTTGGAGCGCAGCAGGCCCTCGGCCGTACCGGTCTCGTCGAAAGCTGCGAACTCCAGGACCACCGGCAGGTGATCGGGGAGCTCCTCGCGTTCCATCTCGAAACCGGCGCGGCGCAGGACCTCCTTGAAGGCCAAGATGGCCTGGCCGCGTCCGCGTGTGTCGCCGTGCGTGTAGTACGTCAGGCCGAGCGCGCAGCGCCGACGCTGGTCGAACGTCTCCACGTAGGTGGTCTGCATGGCGCGCAGGCCAGCGGCGCGAGCGTAGCTCACGAACGAGGCCAGGGACGACGAGGCCGGCTCCGGCAGGTCCGCCAGAGCCTCCTCGACCGCGTCCAGCTTGGTCTCGAAGTCATCCCCCGGGTAGTCCAGGAGGACCGAGACCGCCATGCGCACGCCGCGCGCGTCCTGCGGATCCATCTCCGTTTCCGGAGCGGCCGTAGGAATACGCGGAATGCCGACGAAAGTACTCATCGAACGACCTCAAGGGGGAGCATCTGGCGTCCCTCCGGCGACGAGCCACCCATCGGGCGGTTCGACGTGGCGGGAGCCAGGCCGTGGAAGGCCTCGACGTCGTAGGACACCGGGCAGCCCTCGAGTTCCTTGATGCCGCGCGGCATCTCGGGGTGGGCGGTCGGGATGACGAAGCGGTCGTCGTACTTGGCGATCGACAGCAGTCGGTACATCTCCTTGACCTTCTCCGGGGTCATACCCACGGAGGCCGGAATCTCCTCGTTCGTCGGGTTGTCGACGAAGACGTCGCGCATGTAGGAGCGCATCGCAGCGAGGCGACGCAGCGCCAGCTCCACGGGAGCCGTGTCTCCGGCCGTGAACAGGCCGGCCAGGTACTCCAGCGGGATACGCATCTGCGAGATGGCGGACAGCAGGACCTTGTGGTCCTCGCCGTCGCTGCCGGACGCGGTCACCTGGTCGACGACCGGGGACAGCGGCGGCACGTACCAGACCATCGGCAGGGTGCGGAACTCGGGGTGCAGCGGCAGGGCGACCTCGTACTCGGTGATGAGCTTCCAGATCGGGGACTGCTGGGCTGCCGTGATCCACGAGTGGGGAACGCCGTTGGCCTGAGCCTGGGCGACCACCTGCGGGTCATTCGGGTCGAGCAGGATCTCGCGCTGGGCGCGGTACAGGTCGCGCTCGTCCTCCTGGGAGGCGGCCCAGGTGACGCGGTCCGCGTCGTAGAGCAGCACGCCCATGTAGCGCAGGCGACCCACGCAGGTCTCCGAGCAGATGGTCGGCTGGCCGACCTCGAGGCGCGGGTAGCACAGCGTGCACTTCTCGGCCTTGCCCGTGTTGTGGTTGAAGTAGACCTTCTTGTAGGGGCAGGCGGACACGCACATGCGCCAGCCGCGGCACTGATCCTGGTCGACCAGGACGATGCCGTCCTCGGTGCGCTTGTACATCGCGCCCGAGGGGCACGCCGACACGCAGGTCGGGTTCAGGCAGTGCTCGCAGATGCGAGGCAGGTAGAACATGTACGCGTCCTCGATGGTCTTGGCGACCTGGAGGTTCATCTGGTGCAGGACCGGGTCCTGATCCAGGGTCTCCATGGAGCCACCGAGGTCATCGTCCCAGTTCGGACCCCACTCGGGCTTGTCGATGTGCTCGCCCGTGATTGAGGACTTCGCGCGGGCCGTTGGGATCGCGCGCGAGTTCGCGGGCGCCTGGAGCAGCTTGTCGTACTCGTACGTCCACGGCTCGTAGTAGTCCTTCATGGTCGGCTGCGTCGGGTTCGCGAAGATCTTCGCGAGCGAGGCGACGCGTCCGCCCTGACGGGGAACGAGGCGGCCCGTGGCGGTGCGCTTCCAGCCACCCTTCCACTTCTTCTGGTCCTCCCAGCCGCGGGGGTAGCCCACGCCGGGACGGGTTTCGACGTTGTTGAACCAGATGTACTCGGTGCCCTCGCGGTTCGTCCACACCTGCTTACAGGTGACCGAACAGGTGTGGCAGCCGATGCACTTGTCGAGGTTCATCACCATCGCGATCTGAGCCATGACCTTCATCAGAACTGCACCTCCTGGGAGCGGCGGCGGATAACCGTGACCTCGTCGCGGTTATTGCCGGTGGGACCGTAGTAGTTGAACGCGTAGGCGAACTGCGCGTATCCGCCGGCCAGGTGGGTCGGCTTAATGAAGATTCGGGTCAGCGAGTTGTGCGTACCGCCGCGCTTGCCGGACCCCTCGTTCAGCGGGGTGTTGATCTGGCGATCCTGGGCGTGGTGCATGAACACCGTGCCCTCCGGGATGCGGTGGGAGACAACAGCGCGAGCCGACACGGTGCCGTTGCGGTTCTTCGCCTCGATCCACTCGTTGTCGCGCACGCCGATCTTCTCGGCGTCGGGCGGGCTCATCCACACCGTCTGGCCGCCGCGGCCCAGCGTCAGCATGTACGGGTTGTCGTAGTACTGGGAGTGGATGGCCCACTTGTTGTGGATCGTCAGGTAGCGCACCGCGACCTCGGCCTGACCCGGCTGACCGGGACGGTGGTCGCCGACGGGGCGCTCACCGTAGATGTGCGCCAGGTCGAGCGGCGGACGGAAGATCGGCAGGGACTCGCCCATGTCCATCATCCAGTCGTGGTCGACGTAGAACTGCGGGCGGCCCGTGAGCGTGTGCCACGGCTTGCGGCACTCGACGTTCTGCACGAAGGCGCTGTAGCGGCGACCACCGTGCTCGGAACCCGACCACTCGGGGCTGGTGATGACGCTGCGAGGCTGCAGGACGGTGTCCTGGTAGGTGATCTTCTTTTCTTCATCACCTTCGGCCAGGAACGCCATCTCGTTGCCGACGCGCTTTTCCAGCGTGCGGAAGCCCTGAACGGCCAGCGAGCCGTTCGTGGTGCCCGAGAAGCGCAGCGCCATGTTCGCCGCCTTGATGGCGGTGTCGCACAGCGGCATACCCTCGCCGGCGTTGCCGTCCATGGGGGCGCGGCCGTTGAGGTCGCCGAGCTGCTCGTACGCCTCCTGCACGTTGTACGCCACACCCTTCGAGGCCAGGCCTGCCTTGGGCAGGAGCGGGCCCATGCGGTCGAACTTGTAGCCGACCTGCGTGTAGTCGCGCTCGATCGGAACCAGCTTCGGCATGGTCTTGCCGGGCGTCCACGTCTGCTCGGGAACGACGCCATCCGCCATGGTCATGGCGTCCGGGGAGTCGTGCCCCAGCGGGACCGCGACGACGTCCGTCTGGGTGTCCAGGTGGCCGGGGGCCATGCGGCCGACGAGGTGAGCCAGGATCTGGAACACCTCAAAGTCGGTGCGCGCCTCCCACGGCGGGTTCACGGCCTCGTCGAAGCAGTGCATGAAGGGGTGCATGTCCGTGGAGGACAGGTCGTGCTTCTCGTACCAGGTGGCGGCCGGCAGCACGACGTCGGAGTGCAGCGTCGTCGAGGTGTTACGGAAGTCCGCGACCCACATGAGGTCGAGCTTGCCGGGGTGAGCGTCACGCCAGTTGACGGACGCGGGGCGGTTGCCCTCTTCCAGCTCCTGCGCGTTGACCTCGTTGCCGGTACCCAGCATGTGGCGCAGGAAGAACTCGGTGCCCTTCGCGGACGAGCCGAGCAGGTTCGTACGCCAGTTCGCGAGGATCTTCGGGACGTTGTGGTGGGCGTCCGGGTCCTCGATCGCGAACTGCAGGCGGCCCTCACGCAGCTCCTGGGACACGTATTCCGCAGGGGCCATGCCGGCCTCGGCGGCCTCGCGGCCCAGCTGGGTCGAGCCCTTGGAGAACGTCGGGTAGCAGGGCATCCAGCCGCGCTGAACCGACTCGACGAGCGTGTCGACCAGCTGCTTGCCGTCCAGGTGCGAGGACTTGATCGGGTTCGCCATAGCCGAGGCCGGGGCCCCGTCGTAGCGCCACTGGTCGGTGGTCATGTAGTACCAGCCGGTGGAGATCATCTGGCGCGGCGGGCGCGCCCAGTCCAGGGCGAAGGTGAAGGAACCCCAACCCATGATCGGGCGGACCTTCTCCTGACCCACGTAGTGGGCCCAACCACCGCCGTTGCGGCCCTGGGTGCCACACATTTCCGTGAGCGCCAGGAACGTACGGTACATCTCGTCGGAGTGGTAGTAGTGGTTCGTGCCGGCGCCCATGAGGATCATGGAACGGCCCTCGGTCTCCACCGCGTTCTGCGCGAACTCGCGGCCGATCTTGATGGCTGCGGCGGCGGGAACCGAGGTGAACTCCTCCTGCCACGCGGGGGTGCCCGGCGTGGAGGCGTCCATGTAGTCGGTGGGCCACTGACCCGGCAGGCCCTCACGCTCGACGGCGTACTGGGCGAGCAGGATGTCGAACACGGTCGTCACGAGGCGGCCGTTGACGCGGCGCGCGGGCACGCCACGCTTGACGTAGCCGCCGCCGACCGATGCCTGGCCGGAGGCCGCGGGCAGGTCGAAGCGCGGCAGGGCGATCTCAACGGCTTCCCACTCGTCCGTGTCCATGATGGACATGACGGGCTCGACGCCATCCAGGTTGAGGTTCCAGTGGCCAGCGCCCTCCTCGCCGAAGCGATCGGCGAGCGTGCCGCCCGGATCCTTGACCGTGCCGTCGGCCTCGATGACGAGGGGACGGAACTGGTTATTCTCGGTGCGCTCGGTCGTGCCTGCGGGCATCTTGGCGGCCGTCAGGAACTTGCCGGGGACCAGGGTCGTCGGGGCAATGCCCTCGTGGGCGCCCTCGCCGACCTCGCCAATCTCCACCAGGAACGGGGAGTCGGTGTAGCGCTTCATGTAATCGAGGAACATGGGCTCGCGCTTGCCGACGTGGAATTCCTTGAGGATGACGTGACCCATGGCCTGCGCCAGGGCGCCGTCCGTGCCGGGCTGGACGCGCAACCAGTCGTCCGCGAACTTCGTGTTGTCCGCGAAGTCCGGGGACACGACGATGACCTTCTGGCCGTGGTAGCGGGCCTCGGCCATGAAGTGGGCGTCGGGGGTACGGGTCAGCGGCAGGTTCGTGCCCCACATGATGAGGTACTGCGAGTTGAACCAGTCGCCGGCCTCGGGCACGTCGGTCTGGTCGCCGAAAACCTGCGGCGAGGCCGGGGGCAGGTCCGCGTACCAGTCGTAGAAGGACAGCATGGTCGCGCCGATGAGCTCGTGGAAGCGGGCGCCCGCACCGTAGGAGATCATCGACATGGCGGGGATAACCGAGAAGCCGGCGATGCGGTCGGGGCCGTACTGCTTGATCGTGTGCACGTAGGCGGCGGCGACGATCTCCATCGCCTCTTCCCACGACACGCGGACCATGCCGCCGCGGCCACGCTGCGACTTGTAGGCGCGCGCCTTCTCCGGGTCCTCGACGACCGCGGCCCACGCGTCGACGGGATCCCCGAGGCGCTTCTTGGCCTCGCGGAACATGTCGAGCAGGACGCCGCGCACGTAGGGGTACTTGATACGGGTCGGCGAGTACTCGTACCACGAGAACGCAGCGCCACGCGGGCAGCCGCGGGGCTCGTACTCGGGCATGTCAGCGCCGGTGGTCGGGTAGTCAGTCTGCTGGGTTTCCCAGGTGATGACGCCGTCCTTGACGTAGATCTTCCACGAGCACGAGCCCGTGCAGTTCACGCCATGGGTGGAGCGCACGATCTTGTCGTAGCTCCAGCGGTCGCGGTAGAAGGAGTCGCCCTCGCGGCCGCCCTCGAGGAAGAGCTGGCGCGCGTCGGCGGACGCCTTGCCGCGACGCAGCCACGAGCCGAGCGCGAACAGGGTCGCGCCGGTCGCGGGCTTGACCTCGCCGCCGTAGGTCGGGAAGGTCATATCGGATTCGAGATTCGTCATGGGGTGCTCCTAAGAGTCGATTGACGAGGCAGTGGCAGGTCCGCTGGCACCACGCAGTGCCGAGTGGATCAGCCGGGGAACGGGGCGTTCTTGCGCGCGTACATGATCCAGCACAGGACCGAGCACAGGGCGCAGAAGATGGCGCAGCCCGCGAAGAAGACCGGGGCGCTGATAGCGGAGAGCGCGACGCCGACCAGGAAGGGGCCGAGCGACGCGATCGCCGCGGTGAAGCCGATGGCGCCGCCAGCCTGGCGGGCCGGCATGATCATCGGCATCTGCTTGAAGGTACCGGCGTTACCGAAGCCGGAGAACAGGAACATGGCGAGCATGAGGCCCAGGAAGATGTAGAAGTCCGTCTTACCGGTGGGGTTGGTCAGAACCCAGGCGATGCCGCCCATGGTGATCGCCATGCCGACGCCGGAGATGAAGGTCCAGATGGCGCCACCCATGCGGTCGCAGAAGATGCCCCAGGACATTCGGATGAGCGAGCCGATGAGGGGGCCGAGGAACGCGTATGTCGCGCCCTTGACGCCCAGGTTGAGGGCCGACTGGTCACCGAACTGGTTGTTGATCAGGAGGGCGAAGACGGCGGAGAAGCCGGAGAACAGACCGAAGGTCATGACGTAGAGGATGGTCATGTACCAGGTGTTGGGGTTGGAGAAGATGTCCAGCTGCTGCTTGAGGTTGGCCTTGACGGGCACGTCACGCAGCCAGACGAAGGCGAGGATCGCCGCGAGGATGCACCACGGAACGAAGAAGATCGCTGCGTTGTAGACCCAGATGCTCTCACCGACGTGGTCGCCGGCGACCTGCTGCTGGGGCGCCAGCCAGGTCAGACCGAAAAGACCAAAGCCCATCAACACAGGACCAACAAGCAGAATGACGGACATGCCGAGGTTGCCGATGCCGCCCTGCAGGCCGAGGGCCGTGCCGGAGAGGCGCTTGGGGAAGAAGTAGCCGGTGGAGGGCATGTAGCCGGAGAACGCGCCGCCGCCGATGCCACACATGAAGGCCAGGGTCAGCAGGACCCAGTAGGGGGTCGTGCTGTCCTGAACGACGTAGAACCAACCAAGCATGGGCAGGACGCACAGCAGGGAGGTGATGCCCACGAGCTTACGGGTGCCGATGAGCGGGGGCAGGAACATGTAGATGAGGCGCAGGATGCCGGCGGCCAGGCCCGGCAGGGCGGTGAGCCAGTAGAGCTGAGACTTATCCAGGTTGAAGCCGAGGGCGTTCAGCTTCGGCGCGATCGCGCTGGGCAGGAACCACACGCAGAAGGCCAGGATTAGCGAGTAGGTCGTGATCCACAGCGTGCGCCACGCGAGTTTCGAGTCCCACTTGGATTCGTCGTTGGGGTTCCAGTCAGTGAGCAGGTAGCGGCTCTTCTTGGCCGCGGGGTCGGTCGCGCTCATGGCTCTCCTCATGTTGGAAGGGACGTCCGGACGCGGGCATACGCCGAACATTCTTTAACACGGAGGCTACCAATTGAAATGACGTAACCCACAGGAACGTGTTGGGACGTACATCACCCTTGTAAGCGCTAAGAAAAGTACGCCTGCCAGGGACGTTCTACCCGACGATGAACAGGTAATAGACCGCTGTTAGAAAACATCGGCATCACGAAATTAATGGGAGGCTACCCACCAATACGGCTCATGGTGCGCGACGCGCGAGCAAAAGTGTCGATATTGAGCCCGTGTGCGGCCGGCTTCGCCCACATCGCGTCGGCCCATCGGGCGGCGATCTGCGCGTCGTCCCCGCCGCCGCGCAGCAGGTCGCGCAGCGAGGTCTCCTCGGTGGAGAACAGGCAGGAGCGCACCATGCCGTCCGAGGTCAGGCGGGTGCGGTCGCACGCGCTACAGAAGGGGTCGGACACGGAGGCAATAACTCCGAGGCGCTTCGTCGGGTCACCGTCGACGATCCAGCGTCCCGCCGGAGAATGCGGGTCCTCGCGGGGAGCGGGGGTCAGCGTGTGGCGGGTGCCCATGATGTGCAGGATCTCGTCGGCCGTCATGATGTTTTGGCGATCCCACGTGTCCGGCGGGCCGATCGGCATCTGCTCGATGACGCGCAGCTCGATGCCCCGGTCCAGGCAGTAGTCGACCAGGTCGGGCAGGTCGGCCTCGTTCATGCCGCGTAGGACGAGGGCGTTGACCTTGATGGGGCTCAGGCCGGCGCGGGCGGCGGCCTCGATGCCCTCCAGGACGTCGCCGAGGCGGTCGCGGCGGGTGATCGCCGCGAAGTGCTCGGGGTCCAGAGAATCAAGCGAAATATTGACGCGGTTCAGGCCCGCATCCTTCAGGCCCTGGGCGCGCTTGGCCAGGCCGAGCGCGTTCGTCGTGAGGGCCAGATCGAGGGGGTTCCCTTCGTCGGTGCGCAGGTGGGAGCAGGCTTCGATGATCCCCTCGAGGCCTCGGCGCAGGAGAGGCTCCCCGCCGGTGAAGCGCACCTGGCGGATCCCGAGCCGCTCGACGCCAACGCGCACGAGGCGCACGACCTCATCGTCCGTCAGGGTTTCCTCGGTGGGTAGCCAGTCCAGGCCTTCGGGGGGCATGCAGTAGGAACAGCGCAGGTTGCAGCGGTCGGTGAGCGACACGCGCAGGTCGCGGGCCACGCGCCCGAAGGTGTCGACGAGCCGCAGCGGCGCGTCACACGCCGCCGCATCTGCCGCCTGAGAGGCGGAAACGAACTCGACAGACATGGCGCAACCCTACCGCGATTTACCCAGTGTTCGCCCCTTGAAAAAACAAGCTTGAACGGCAACACGCGGCCCCTGCCGCGTCGCTGAGACAAAAGCGACAGGGGCCGGCACCCACTCAGCGGCGCCAAGCGAGGATTATGCGACCACGCCCCCGCAGGCGGCGCGATTCCAGTTCAATGCATCCATTAGTGGCAGTCGCAGTCGCATTCACCCCACATCTCTCGCCATGAACCTGAATGCGCCCCACCGCCCCCAACACCTGATGCCACGACGCATCGAGCAGAATGGGGGTTTGGCAGCACTAGAAGTTCCGCCACGGCGTGTCGCCGGCGTGTCGCGCCCCTAGTGCTGCAATTCCCCCCTTTGCAGCCCACCGCCAGACCACTCGATCGCACCACAACCGCCCGCCCCAGTCCGCACCTCGCCAAGTCGTACCCACCGACCCACCAACAACAGCCCATCAGGCCACCCAACCGGGGGTTTGGCAGCACTAGAAGTTCCGCCACGGCGTGTCGCCGGCGTGTCGCGCCGCTAGTGCTGCAATTCCCCCCGCTTTCCACGTCCGGGCCGTTGAAACGAGCTGCAACCGCGGAACCCGGCCCCGCCTTCAGCCCTGGCAGGCACATCCGACGCCCCACCCGCGCAGCGGCTCCACTCCCCGGCCACGGCCTCGGGCCAGCCAGTCGCCCGCCACCACCGGTGGAAACTTCAGACTCCACCCGCTATTCAGTCAAAACAAAATCAGACCGACTCAACTCGCTCAAACTGATACAAACCGATCCTCAACGCACTAGAATTCACTCATGAGCCACGAAGTCATGGGCAACGACGCTCCCTTCATCCTCAACGCCGTTGAACGCGCGATCATTCGCGTGCCGCGATCCAGCCACCACGGCCTCGCAAAGATACCGACGGCTGTCAAAATCGCGGGCAGGACCTACCTCGATCTTGCGCGCCTTCAGGATCTCGACACACGTCAGCTACCGGAGGTCGTGCTCGCCGCACGCCTCTACCACCTTGCGTACACGCACCAAACTCTCATTGCTACCGGACAATGTGCACTATGGGCGCACGGCTATGGAAGTAATCCCCCACTTCCACCCATCACAGTTGCCGCATCATTCACTATCCGCCCCATCGTCCTGCCCGCCATAGCAATCGGCACTCACACCTTTGCTCCCATCAAGGTCAAGCCCAGGCACGTCCGTCAGCTCCCTGCTATCAGCGACACACGCGGGCTCCTCATCGAGAACCTTGAATCTGCGCAGATTACTGCGGCCCGCACGTCACGCAATCGACGTGATGCTTTCACACAGATGTGTATGAACGCCCACGCCTACACGCACTTCGACAACTTCCACATGAAGGCGTCACGCAACAACGAGGAGTCGTGGAAGTTCTTTCTTGAGCGCGAGCTGAAACGGCTGGGCAATCGAGCAAGAGGACGCTCTCAAGCACAGTGGATCATCACCCACGCAGATGCCGGATGCGCCTCCCACGGAGAAGCGCGCGTACTGTACGAGCTTTGCGCCGCGGGCCTGACAGGCATGCGCACACAGGTCGAGGTGCACACGCGGGGTCGTCGCTATTTCATCGATTGTGCGTTCACGGCCGAAAAAGTCGGTATCGAGTTCGACGGTCGATCCAAATACGGGGACGATGCCCGCAGTATCCACACGTCACTGTCCCGCGAGCGCGAACGCCAACGCCACCTCGAAGCCGAGGGCTGGCACATCATCCGCATCGGCTGGCACGACCTCGATCATCCGGATGAGCTTGTTGCGCAGGTTCGGGCCGCACTCGCCGCGCGCCTGGGGTGAGACGACATGAGGACTGTCGACCCAACGGGGGGTTTGGCAGCATTAGAAGTCCCGTCACGGCGTGTCGCCGGCGTGTCGCGCCCCTAATGCTGCAATTCCCCCCGCTTTCCACGTCCGTGCCGTTGAAAGGAGCTGCAACCGCACAACCCGGCCCACGCCTCGTGCAGCGGGCGCGAGGCAGACTCCGCGCCCAGCTGCCCAAAAAGCAGCCCCACAACACGATGCGCGAACCCACCTCACACGCCTCGCCCACCCCACCTGGCCCTACACTGGTGGCATGCACGATCCCGCCCTGTCCACCGCGCAGCATCGCGAGCTGATCGAGGCGCTGGCGCTCAGCCACGTCCTCCCCCACGAGACACTCCCCATCGAGGAATGCCTGGGTCGCCGCCTGGCGGTCGACGTCTTTTCTCTGATTCCCCTGCCGCCCTTTACGAACTCCGCGATGGACGGGTTTGCGGTGCGCCACGAGGACCTGAAGGGCGAGGGCCCGTGGACTCTGCCCGTCGCGGGCGACATTCCGGCGGGTGACACCCGTGAGAACCACCTCGAGAAGGGGCAGGCCTGGCGCATCATGACGGGTGCGCCGATCCCGCAGGGCGCGGACACCGTCGTGAAGGTCGAGAACACGGACCACGCGGCGGGCATCGCGCAGGCGCCCGACACCGTCGAGATCCGCGTTGCCCCGAAGCTGGGTGAGAATGTGCGCGTGGCGGGCGAGGCCCTCGAGGCCGGCTCCCCGGTCCTGGAGGCGGGCCGCGTCCTGGACGGGACGGCCCTGTCGGCCGCCGCTTCGGTCGGGCACGGCACCCTCACAGTTCTGCCCCGCCCGCGCGTCATCGTCGTCTCCACGGGCACGGAACTCAAACGCGCCGGCGAGGCCCTCGAGCGCGGACAGATTCCCGATTCGAACGGCATCCTGCTGCGCGGCCTCGTCGAGGAGGCCGGCGGGCAGGTCGTCGCTCACCTGCGCACGGGCGACACCCCGGCCGAGCTACGCGCGGCCCTCGATGAGGCCCCGGAGGCAGACCTGGTCCTCACGGCCGGCGGCATTTCGGCGGGCGCCTTTGAGGTTGTGCGCCTGACGCTTGGCACGGACGCGGGCTTCCACCACGTCGCTCAGCAGCCGGGCGGCCCGCAGGGCGTCGGCTCGACGCGGGTGGGCGCGAGCGGCCGCGAGACGCCGGTGATCTGCCTGCCCGGCAACCCAGTGTCGGTCTTTACGACGTTCCACATGTACGTCGCGGGCGCGCTGGCGGTCATGTCCGGCCTCGTCGCCCCCGAGCACGGCGCAACGACCCCGAGCGGCGTCATCGCCCGCGCGCACGTGGGCTGGGACTGCCCGCCTGACAAGACGCAGTTCATCCCGCTTCGCTTCGTGGATGTGCCCGGGGACGAGGCCGGGGCCCGCTGGGTGGAGCCGGTGCACCCCCTGGGGTCGAAGTCGCACCTGGTGGCCTCGCTCGCGAACGCGGAGGCGATCGGCGTGGTCGCGCCGGACGTCGAGGTGGTCGAGGTCGGCCAAGAGCTGGCGGTCGTCCCCCTCGTGGGCTGACGCTGCTGTTAAGAATTAACGAGAGGAATACCGTGAAATTTACGCATTTGAACGAGGACGGCGCCGCCTACATGGTGGACGTGACCGCGAAGAATCCGACGGTGCGCCAGGCGAGCGCCGTGTGCCGCGTGGATTGCTCACCCGAGGTCATGCAGGCCCTGCGTGACGGCACCGTGCCGAAGGGCGACGTTTTGGCGGTGGCGCGCGTGGCCGGCATCTCGGCGGCGAAGCGCGTCCCCGAGCTGCTGCCCCTCGCGCACACGATCGGCGTGCACGGCTGCGCGGTGGACCTCAGCCTGGAGGACGATCACGTGGCGATCCGCGCGACCGTGCGCACGGCCGACCGCACGGGCGTGGAGATGGAGGCGCTGACCTCGGTGACGGTCGCGGCTCTCGCGATCGTAGACATGGTCAAGGGCGTGGACCGCTCCGCCCGCATCCGCGAGGCGAAGATCGTCGCGAAGTCGGGCGGCCGCAGCGGCGACTGGGTACGCCCGGAGGATCCGCAGGACTGACGCCCCGACGTACGAGGAGGCCGCCCGCAGCATGTACGCCGGGCGGTCTTTTCGTTGTCATTTCAGGCTTTTATGTGCGCGGGTGGTCGCCGCCCGCGAGCTGGTCAATGATGTGGGCGACAAGCGGGCCGATGACGGCCACGGCATCGGTGACGCCGCCGCGCGAGCCGGGCGCGTTGACGACGAGGGCACCCTCGGGGGATCGCGCGGTCACGCCGACGAGGCCTCGCGACAGGGCGGCGGAGGCGACCTTTTCCTCGCCTCGGCGCCGAATCGCGTCGGCGAGGCCGTCGATGCGGGTGACGAGGAGAGGCTCGGTGGCCTCGGGGGTGACGTCGCGGGGCGCGAGACCGGTCCCGCCGGTCGTGAACACGAAGCGGGCACCGTCCTCGACGGCCGCGGTGATCGCAGCGCGGATGGCGTCGACCTCGTCGGGAACGATGACGACCGATGCCTCAACGCCGTGATCGGCGAGGAGGCGTGCGGCGAGGGGACCGGAGAGGTCCTCGGCGAGGCCGGCTGAGCAGCGGTCCGAGACCGTAATGACGCGTGCGGGGAACATGTCAGTGACGAGCGTTGCCGCGGCGGCGCGCAGAGCGGCGCACGCGAATCCCGGAGGTGATGGGGTCGACGTCGTTGAACTGCCGCGGGGACAGTTCGTAGTCGACGCGGCGCGCGGGTTCGGGTTCGAAAGCCTGCGGGAGGGGGCGCTGCGGGCGCGCGCTCTGGCGCGACGTAGCGCGCTGCGGGAACGCGGGCGGTGCGGGGATCGGCGCGGGCGGCTCCTCGGAGGGTGCGGGTGCGGCCTGCACGCCGGGGGCCGGCGGCTCCGCGGGCGCTGGTGCGCTGGCAGACTCAACAACACGAGGCCGGGGCGCGCTATCGCGCAGCGGCTGAGCCACGGGACGGCCGGGCTGAGCGGGCGTGTAGAGGCCATCGGGCACGGACGCGGAGGGGCGCACGTGGACGGGCCGAATCTGGGGGACGGAGCGCGTGATGGGACCGCGCGTCGTACTCGGCGAAACTGCCGGCAGAACGGGAGCGGCGCTGCGGTAGGGCGGCTGCGAGACGGGAGCCGCCGCAGATGCACCGGGGGCGATCGACTCGCCCGCGGGGATGTCGGCGGGGTTGTCGGCATTGCCGGAGACACGCTCGGAGAAGGGGCGGCCCACTCGACGAGGCAGGGGCGAGGCCTCGCTGCCGCGGTGGCTGACCCGGCCGTGGCGGGGAGGCACGGGGAACGCCCCAGAGCGGGGGTCCTCGTCGGCAGGAGCGGGAGCTGCCGGAGCTGCGGGAGCCTCGGGGGTAACGAGCTGCGCGGGAACGCCCTCATGGCGGGGGGCTTCCTCGTGGGGGGTTTCCTCGCGGACCGGCTCGGGCTCCTCGCCCTCCTCGTAGGGGACGACGATGGGCGCGACCAGGTCGCTGGGCTCGTGGACGGGAGCCTGGATGACGGGCATCTCGTCGGGCGTGCGGCAGCCGAGGAAGAAGGAGCGCAGCTGCATGGCGGCCTCTTGGGCGAGGACGCCGCCGATGACCTCGGTCGGGTGGGGCATGCGGGCGTCGCGCAGGACATCGCGCAGGGATCCGGCGGCGCCGGCCTTGGGGTCCCAGGCGCCGAAGACGACGCGGTCGATGCGAGAGGCAAGAATCGCACCCGCACACATCGTGCAGGGTTCCAGGGTGACGATCAGCGTGCAGCCGGTCAGGCGCCATGTCCCTCGGGCGCGACCCGCCTCACGCAGGGCGACGATTTCGGCGTGACCTGCGGGGTCGCTGTTGGCCTCCCGGCAGTTCCACCCGCGTCCGATGATGCGGCCATTTTCGTCGACGACGACGGCTCCGACGGGGACGTCCCCCGTTTCGCGGGCGCGGTTGGCCAGGAAGAGGGCCTTCCCCATTGCTTCGCGGTACTGCTCATTCACGGTCACCCTCCTAGCTTACCGGCCAAATCACAGTTGGGGTAGTTGGAGTCCACCGTGACTCGTGGTGCTCGTGTGACGGATGAGTTTGACACGACCCCCAATGCGCCGCCGATCTAGGCCACCACCGAGCGCGGCGCCAGCGCGCAGGAGACCCTAGCTTCGCATCCGACACACTGGATGCGCGCCAGCGGACGAACAAGGTAGCCTATAACCATGCGCCTCCACGTAGCTAATCACCCCCTGATCACCCACAAGCTCACCGTCCTGCGCGATCGCGAAACGCCGTCGGCGACGTTCCGCCAGCTCGTGGACGAACTGGTCACCCTGCTCGCCTACGAGGCGACGCGCGAAGTGGCCGTCACCGAGACCCCCATCCAGACCCCGGTTGCCCCCACCGTCGGCCTGAAGCTCTCCGAGCCTCGCCCGATCGTTGTGCCCGTCCTGCGCGCAGGCCTGGGCATGCTCGAGGGCATGACCCGCATGCTGCCCACCGCCGAGGTCGGCTTCCTGGGCATGCGTCGCGACGACGACACCCTGGAGATCGAGACCTACGCGAACCGCCTGCCGGACGACCTGTCGGGCCGCCAGTGCTTCGTACTGGACCCGATGCTGGCCACCGGCCACACCATGGTCGCCGCCACCAACTACCTCTTCGAGCGCGGCGCCAAGGACGTCACCTGCGTGTGCATCCTGGCCGCTCCCGAGGGCATCAAGACCCTTGAGGACGCGATCGGCGATCGCGCCGACGTGAACGTCGTCGTCGCCGCCGTCGACGATCACCTCAACGAGAAGTCCTACATCGTCCCCGGCCTGGGCGACGCGGGCGACCGCCTGTACGGCATCATCGACTGACGAGGCGCGCACTCCTCGCGCATCGCAGCGCCGGGGATGCGACGCAGCTAACGCCACACGAGGGGTGGGCGCGGGATGAAAGTCCCGTACCCACCCCTCGTATTTACTCAATAATAAAGACGCAAATTGACCACATTGGCTATTTGTAGCCCATTTTTCCTGATCACACCCCAGTGTGACCTTGAGCGCTAAGCGCCCCAGGGCCTCGAAAATGCCCTACGCGCGTTTCATGCTTGTCACATGGCACTGATTCAGACCAATCCCAAGCGCCGCCGCTACGGCGTCGCAGCAATCGCAGGTGTTCTCGGCGGTATCGTCTCCGCCATCGTGAAGTTCGGCTGGGAGGTGCCGCTGCCTCCGCGTACGCCCGAGCGCAACGCCACCAATCCGCCCCAGGAGCTGCTCCAGCAGCTGGGTATCCCGGAGAGCGTCACCCACCTGTCCTACACCTACAACGGTAACGAAGGACTCCCCTGGGTCTCCTTCATCGTTCACTTCGCGTTCTCGATCGGCTTCGCGGTCCTCTACTGCGTGCTGGCCGAGCGCTTCCCGCAGATCAAGCTCTGGCAGGGCGCCGCCTTCGGCATCTTCGTCTACGTGGCCTTCCACGTCGTCCTGATGCCTCTCATGGGCACGGTCCCGGCCCCCTGGAACCAGCCCTTCGCGGAGCACTTCTCCGAGTTCTTCGGCCACATCATCTGGCTGTGGACCATCGAAGTCTTCCGCCGCGACATGCGTAACCGCATCACGCACGAGCCGGACGCCGAGTTCCCGCTCGAGTCTCGCACCAACTGATCGCACCGCTTGCGCGGACGAACGGGTGGGCCCCGGAACCTTACGGTTCCGGGGCCCACCCGTTATCTAAGCGAGAGCGCCAGCCCTGCGACCTGTCAGCCTCGGCGCCAGCTCGCCCCGGCCTCGTGGATCAGAACGCCGGGATGACCGAGCCGTCCGACCAGGTCTGCTCGATGTACTGCTTGACCTCATCGGAGTGCAGGAGCTTCTCGAGCTTCGCGATGGCGTCAGCCTTCTTGGAGTCCTTCTTCCACACGAGGACGTTCACGGCCGGGTTGTCCACGGGGGACTCGACGACGAGGGCGTCACCGGAGATAGACTTGCCACCCTCCTGGGCGAAGTTGCCGTTGATGACCGCGTAGTCGAAGTCATCGAGCGAGCGAACCAGCTGCGGGCCCTCGACCTCACGGAAGTCGAAGTTCTTCAGCTTGGTGACGGTGTTGATGTTGACGTCGCCGTCGCCCTCGGGGATCGACACGAGGCCCTGGGTGGCCAGGAGCTCGAGCGCGCGGGACTGGTTCGCGGTGTCGGAGATGATGCCGATCGTGCCGCCGTCGGGCAGCTCGTCGAGGGACTTGTGCTTGTTGGAGAACACGCCGAGAGGCTCGAGGTGGATACCCTCGCCGGCCTCGAAGTCGTAGCCGAACTGCTTCTCCGCGTTCTCCAGGTAGGGAACGGTCTGGTAGAAGTTGGCGTCCAGGTCGCCGTCGTTCAGCGCGGTGTTGGGCTGGACGTAGTCGGTGTACTCAACGATGTCAAGCTTGATGCCCTCGGCCGCGGCCAGGTTGTCGTTGATGTAGGTGAGGATCTTCGCGTGGGGCGAGGGGGTCGCGCCCACGGTCAGGGTGACGACGTCCGAGGAGGAGCCGGAAGCATCCGAGGAGGAGGAGCCGCCGCCGCAGGCCGCCAGGCCCAGGGTGGTAACGGCCGCCAGGCCGATAGCTGCGAGAGAGCGGTGACGCATGGTGGTTCTCTTTTCTTCTGTGTACTGGATGGGATGAATGGTCGGGCCGGGCGGCCTGACCGTGTCGGTCAGCGCGCGCGGTGGTCGACCAGGCGCGAGAGGATATCGCCGATCAGCTGGATGATCTGCACGATGACGATGATGGCGACGACGGTGGAGATCATGACGTCGTCCTGCCAGCGGTTGTATCCGTAGTTGATGGCCATCTGGCCCAGGCCTCCGCCACCGACGGCGCCCGCCATCGCGGAGTAGCCGATGAGGGTGATCGCCAGGGTCGTGATGGACTGGATGAGGGCGGGCATGGCCTCGCGAATGAGGACGCCCCAGCGGATCTGACGGTTGGAGGCACCCATCATCTGGGCGGCCTCGATCTTTCCGGGGTCGACGGCCAACAGATTCGTCTCCACGAGGCGCGCGAAGAAGGGCGCGGACAGGATGACGAGCGGCACGACCGTCGCGAGCGAGCCCGTGGACTTGCCGACGAGCATCTTCGTGACCGGGATCAGCATGATGATGCCGATGATGAAGGGCAGAGAGCGCACAATGTTCACGACGAAGGACACGGCCTGGTAGATACCCTTGTTCGGGGTGAGGCCGCCCTTGCCGGTCTGGACCAGGACGAGGCCCAGGAGAGTGCCGATGATGACCGCGAAAACGGTCGACAGGCCCGTCATCATGAGGGTCTCGAAGATCGCGGGCACGAACTTGTCGGTGAGAGCCGGGTTATCGAGCCACGTAGGATCGCCCTTGCCCGTGGGCACGACCACCTGCGCGGCGGTCGCGGCGGCGAGGTATGCGGTGGTCATTGGTCCCTCACTTCCGCGTGGACGTTGTTCTTGCGCAGCTGCTCGATGATCTTGTCAGCGTGGTACGCGGGGACGGTCAGGGCCAGGCGGCCCACCTGCACGCTGCCAAGGGACTCGAAGGTTCCGGCGGTGACGTCGGCGCCCATCGACGAGGCCAGGTGCAGGACCGTGGCGCCCGTGGGCACGCCCGGGTGCGAGGTGAAGACGACGTCGAGGAGGACGGTACCCCCCGCATTCGGCTCGAAGCGGCTGTCGGCGGAGTCCGTCGGAACCGACTCGACGACCGGCATAGGGACCAGTTCGCGGGCAAGCGGGGTCGAGGGGTCCGCCACGACCTCTTCGAGGGGGCCAGTCTGCAGGACCTGCCCGTGGCCGAGGAGGGTCACGGAATCACAGATCTCGCGGACGACGGCCATCTCGTGGGTGATGACGACGACGGTGACCCCAGCGACGTCGCGCACGTGGCGCAGCAGAGACAGGATCTGAGCGGTCGACTCGGTGTCGAGCGCGCTGGTCGGCTCGTCGCACAGGAGCACGGCGGGATTATCGGCCAGGGCGCGGGCGATGCCGACGCGCTGACGCTGGCCGCCCGACAGCTGGGACGGGTAGGAGTCGCCGCGGCCTTCGAGGCCGACGAGCTCGAGGAGTTCCTCGACGCGTTCGCGGCGCTTCGCGGCGGGCACGCCCGCCAGCTTGAGCGGGTAGCCGATGTTGTCGGCGGCGGTGCGAGCGTCCAGGAGGTTCGCGGCCTGGAACACCATGCCGATACGGCGGCGAGCGGCGCGCAGCGCAGAACCCGACAGGGTCGCCAGATCGAGGCCGTCGACGACGATGTGGCCCTCGGTGGGCTTCTCCAGGGCCGTCAGACACCTGATGAGCGTGGACTTACCCGCGCCAGAACGGCCGACGATCCCGTGGATCGAGCCGCGATCGACGTGCAGGTTCACCCCATCAAGCGCGACGACTTGGCCGCCGTTTTTCACGGGGTAGACCTTGGACACCCCGGTGAGGTCAATCATGTGCATCTCCGTTACTGGGCCACACGGCCCGCACCATCAGCATATGAGGGCCACACGCGCGAGCGCTCGGAATGCCGTTACAAAACTCCGTATCGTGGCTAAACCCTCACCGAACAGCCCGTATAGTGGCTAGTTACGCGGCAAACCCCTATCCGGCAACGGCGATGCCCGCGAGCGCCGCGCCCCACGAGGCCGCCCACGTGCCGAGCGCGAGGGCGAGGCTGCGACCTCTGAATCCGTCGGCCCACAGGGTCACCGCGTCCACGAGCGCGGTCGAGAACGTCGTGAAGCCGCCCAGGAAACCGGTCGAGACGATCGGCATGAGATCAGCGGGCACCAGCTGAGTGGCCGCGCCGGCCAGGAAACACCCGATGACGTTGACGACCAGGATGCCGAGCTTCGCGCCAGCCGGGTCGCCCCACGAGGACAGAGTGCGCTGAGTCCCACGGTCAAGCCAGAAACGCGCGCACGCGCCCACGCCGCCGGCCAGGGCCACGAACAGGAAGGTTGCGCCACTCATGCCTGGCCCCCCTCACCGGTGACGGGGCGCGGGCCCGAGCGACCACACGACCATTCCCCCACGCGCATCCCCGCCCACGCGCAGGCCCCGCCCAGGGCCAGGAGACCGAGGGACTGAGAGACGGCCTCGACAATTCCATTGAGCGACGCATAGCCCACGGACGCGACGATGTACGTCCCGTACGTCGTAAACGCGCCCGCAAAACCCGTGCCGACCAGGAGCTTCAGGGTTTTCAGCGACGCCGCATCCCCGGAGCCGCACGCCAGGCGCCCCGCCACCCACGCGGCCAGCACGCCGAGGAGGAAAGCACCCACCGCGTTGACCGTCAGCGTCGACCACGACAGGAAGAGGCCGCGCACGGGCGAGGCCTTCGCGACCTCGTCCAGACCGGCGCGCGCCGACGTCCCCACGACCCCGCCCACGAAGACCGCCAACCAGTCGGGCACCCGTAATCTCGCCATGCACCCCACTGTACGCCTACGCGGCTACCACCCCGGGGAGGCGGATCCCGGGAGGCGGCCACGGCCTCGTACACTGGGCGCATGACGAACACCGGACGATTCGCGCCCTCCCCCACGGGCGACTTCCACCTGGGCAACCTGCGCACCGCGATCCTCGCGTGGGCGTGGGCGCGCACGACCGGGCGGCGATTCGTCCTGCGCATCGAGGACATCGACCGGGAGCGCGCCGGCTCCGCTCAGCGCCAGATCGACGACCTGGCGGCGATCGGGGTCGACTGGGACGGCGAGCCCCTCATCCAAACCGAGCGGGCCGACGCGCACGAGGCCGCCCTGGCGTCGCTGGCGCAGCGCGGCCTCATCTTCGAGTGCTACTGCACCCGCCGCGACATCCGCGAAGCTGCCTCCGCGCCGCACGTGCCGCCCGGCCACTACCCGGGCACCTGCCTGACGCTGAGCGAATCCGAGCGCGAGGAGAAGCGCGCGGCCCTGGCCGCGTTGGGGCGCGCACCCGCGCTGCGCCTGGCCGCCCCCTCGCCCGAGTGGACCGTGTTCGATGAGCTGCACGGCTCCTACACCGGGGCCGTCGACCACTTCGTCGTGCGCCGCGCGGACGGCGTGCCCGCCTACAACCTCGCGGCCGTCGTCGACGACGCGTTCCAAGGCGTCGACCAGGTCGTGCGCGGCTTCGACCTGCTCTCCCAGGCTCCCGCGCAGGCCCAGCTCGCCCACCTGCTCGGGGCGCCCGAGCCGACCTACGCGCACGTGCCCCTCGCACTCGCGCCCTCGGGTGCGCGCCTGGCCAAGCGCGACGGCGCCGTCACCCTCTCTGATTTACGAGGCCTGGGCTGGTCCACCGCGGACGTCGTTTCGTTCATCGGTTCATCTATCGGCGTGCCTGGGGCGCGCTGCGCCTCCGACATTGCGGATGCTCTGGGGATTTCAGGATTACGCGCCTTGCCGACCGAGCCGTGGGTCGTGACGCCGCCCAGTTCCTGAGGTTGTGGTGTGCGTGCCCTGTCGGGCCGGGCTGCTTGTGGCCCCGACAGATCTCCGGCCGCCGCGCGGCCTGCCCGCCCGCTCGCCGTCCGCGCCGCGAGCTTTGCTCGGCGCGTCGTCTCGAAGCCCGGCCAGGCCCCGCAGGCCTCGCGGCGGCCTCCAATCGGTCGGGGTGTCTGTGTGTTGCCTGGCCAGGCCCCGCCACCGCCCACGGGCACCGCAGCCGGGCGCCTCAGACCCCTCCAGCGCCCTCCACACCTGTGGGGCGCGTTGTGTTGATGAGGATCCACATCATTACTCAGCCCACCCCCCACTTCGCACGTAATTCCCCCACGACCCTTTCAAATCCTGAAATCACATCGTTGGAATTGCAGCGTTTTCAGGCTTCGTTGAAACTTCACCCAATCGAATTACGTGCGACTTTTCTGGGGAGTGGGCTTGTAGCTGCGTGCGGATGGCGCAGCTGGAGCCCGCAAACCAGGTGTGTGGTTGCCTGAAACCGGCGTCGCCTTTGCGGGCCGGTGAGGTGGGCTAGTTGAAACCGTCATCGCCTCTGCGGGTGAGAAATGGTTGTTTTTCGTGCGTTTTTCGGTTGCAGAGGCGTCGTCGGTTTCAACGGTCGCCATTCAGGGGCGAGCAAAGGTGACGGCGGTTTCACGGTGGCCTGCATCAGCGGTCGCAGAGGTGTTGTTGGTTTCAGCGGCCCCGTGTTGGGGTGAGCAGTGGTGTCGTCGATTTCATCGCCGCCATATTTCTGTGTCCTGTGCGCGAAATTTGTCGCCCTGCACGGCCTGATGTGGGTGCGAGCGCGAAATAGTTCGCCCTGCGCCAGTCTTGGATGCAGCGCGGTGCACGACGTTGGCGGCGGTGGGGGTTTTGCACTACATGAAGCCTTCTGGTGGCGTGTCGCCGGCGTGCCGGAGCCTCATGTAGTGCAAATCCCCCCGGTTGGTCGTGGTGAGGCCCCAACCTAAGGCGGTGGGGCGCCCAAAGTGCAGACCACCTCGGCGAAAAACGCTGAAAATGGCATGTTGTGGGCGAGGTGGTCTGCGTTTTGGGCGTAGTGGTGTCTGTCGTGGCGTGCATGCGCGGGGGTGAACCCATTATTCGGACTGCTGACCCGATAGATCGCACGTTAACCCGCTGACCTGCACGTTAACCCGTTGATACGCACGCAAACCCCTCAACATGCATGTGGGCGGCGCTGCCCACGTGCATGTCGTCAGGTTAACGTGCGGAATGAGCGGCCCACGCGCATGTCGTCAGGTTAACGTGCGGAATGAGCGGCCCACGTGCATGTCATCGGGCCCACGTGCGCATGAATGGGCCCAGGTGCAGGCCATCGGTCCAACGTGCGCATCAGTGGGCCAAGATGTCCCACAATGAACGTTTTCCCGCGAGCAGGGCGAACCTTCTCGCGGGAATGCCGCCGGAGGGGCGGTACTGGGCGAACTTTGTCTCGGGGCGGCTCGGATGGGATCGTGCCGGGCGAGTTTTTTCGCGCCACCAGTCAGGCACGCCCCGCTGCCAGGCAGCCTTCAGCTCGGATCGAACAGGAAAGCGACTTGCTGGGACCGCCACAGCCCACCACAAGCGGATGGGCATGAAAAAAGCACTCCCGAAGGAGTGCTTGGTAGAAATGCAGAACCCCCACCGGTGGATCGCACCGAGGGGGGCCGCTGCGCGCCCGGAGGGACTCGAACCCCCAACCTTCTGAACCGTAATCAGATGCTCTATCCATTGAGC
>CAUTDS010000010.1:0-53045 GCA_963537175.1 uncultured Actinomycetes bacterium | reverse complement strand
TGTCGTCCCAGTCGACGAAGGTGACGGCCGTGCCCGAGTTGCCCGCGCGGCCCGTGCGGCCGATGCGGTGGATGTAGATCTTCTCGTCTTCGGGGCACTGGTAGTTGATGACGTGCGTGACGTCGTCGACGTCGATGCCTCGCGCGGCGACGTCGGTGGCGACCAGGACGTCGACCTTGCCGTTACGGAAGGCGCGCAGCGCCTGCTCGCGGGCACCCTGGCCCAGGTCGCCGTGCAGCGAGCCGACGGCGAAACCGCGGGCGGTCAGGTCCTCGCCCAGGCGGGCGGCGGTGCGCTTGGTGCGGCAGAAGATGACGGTGCGGCCGCGGCCCTCCGCCTGGAGGATGCGGGCGACGACCTCGACCTTGTTCATGGCGTGAACGCGGTAGATGACCTGCTTGACCGTGTTGACGGTCTGATTCTGGTCGTCGGGATCCTGCGCGCGGATGTGGGTCGGCTGGACCATGAAGCGGCGGGCGAGGGCCACGACGGGGCCGGGCATGGTCGCGGAGAACAGCATGGTGTGGCGGTTCTCGGGCACGCGGCTGAGCAGCGTCTCGACGTCGGGCAGGAAGCCCAGGTCGAGCATCTCGTCGGCCTCGTCGAGGACGACGGTCTCCACGCCGGACAGGTGCAGGTGGCCCTTGCGCAGCAGGTCGATGAGGCGGCCGGGCGTGCCCACGACGATGTCGGCGCCACGCTCGAGGGCCTCGATCTGGGGCTCGAAGGCGACGCCGCCGTAGATCTCGACGATGCGGGTCGACAGGTACTTGGCGGCTTCGCGCAGGTCCTGGGCGACCTGCTTGGTGAGCTCGCGGGTCGGCAGGATAATCAGCGCCTGCGGCTTGTTCGGGTTGAGCAGATCCTCGTAGCCCTCTTCGTCGGGCGCGATGACGTCCTCGAGGACGGGGATGCCGAAGCCGAGGGTCTTGCCGGTGCCGGTCTTGGCCTGGCCGATGATGTCGTGGCGGTCCAGCGCGGGGCCAAGCGTCAGGGCCTGGATCGGGAAGGGGTGCGTGATGCCTTTGTCTTCGAGGGCGTCGACGATCGGGTCGGTGACGCCGAAGTCCGCGAAGGACTTCTTGTCGAGGTCCTCGCCGCCCTTGCCGGTGATGTCCGGGGTGGCCTCTTCGACCTCGGGGGCTGCGGGCTTGATGTTGCCGAGGCGGACGACGCCTGCGGAGTATTCGACGGACGAGGCCGGGGTGGCCTTTTCGGTGGCGTCGACGTTGGGGGTGGGCACAGTTGCCTCAGTGCTCGTGTTGGTCACGATCTACCTTGTCTCCCGGGCTTTTCCGGGGTCGGGGTCGGTGCCGATCGCGCATTATCTGGCGCGGGGAAACTCGTCCGCGCGTACGTGTTATGTCTTAAGAATGCGACCGGTCTTCCGGTGGTCACCTTTCAGTGTAATCGTGTGAAGCGTGCGAGCGGGGGAGGGGCTGGTCACAGAGACGGGCACTAATCGGGCAGAACAGAGGCCCATGCGGCGGGCCGTGGAGCTTGTCAGGCACTATGCTGGAGTCATGGCACACGAGTTTGATTCCGTCCCCGCCGACGACGCCGAAGTCCTCGGTATTCTCGCCTATTCGTCGCTCGCGTTCATGACGCGCCTGGCGAAGGACGGCGAGCAGGCCCCCACGTTCGAGGCCCACGTGGAGCATGCGCGTATGGCGGCGCGCTGCTTCAAGCTCTACCAGCAGCTGGAGGTGTGGAGTGAGCACCGCGGTTTTGACCTGCTGGCGGCTGGTGATGCGTTCTCGGGCGCGTACGACGACCTGGATGCGCGCACGCGTCCCACCACGTTCGCGGAGCGGGCCGTCAAGACGTTCATTACCCGCGGCATGCTGGGCGACATGCTGATCCGCGTCGCTCAGGTGCACGGCCTGTTCGATGGGATTGAGGACGTGTGGCCCTTTGAGCAGGGGCACTGGGTGCGCGCGCACTTGGGCCCGCAGATCGAGGCTGACGAGCAGCTGTCGGCGCGCCTGTCTCTGTGGGGTCGCCGCGTGGCGGGTGAGGCCCTCGGCCTCGTGCGCGCGACGCTGTTCACCTACCCGTCGCTGGCGGTATCCCCGGAGAATGTCGACGAGATCACGGAGTACGTGATCAAGCGTCACGGGGAGCGCATGAAGGACATTCACCTGAAGGCCTGAGGCCACAGGGTATAGACGAGGCCGGGGTTCCTCGGGCGGTTTCTGTCCGCTCGGGTTCCCCGGCCTCGTTTGTCTAGGCGCGAATTAGTGGAGCGCGAAGCCGACGCGACGCTCGGTCTTGTTGGCGATCTGCACGTAGGCGAGGGCCTGGGCGGGCACGAGGGTGCGCTGGCCCTTGGTGTCGGTGAGGTCGAGGACGCCGTGGGGGGAGGCAAGGGCCTCGTTGACCTTGGCCATGAGCTCGTTTTCGCTCATGTCGACGTCGAGGCCGAGCTGGCGCGTGTTGTCGCGGATGCCGATGAAGATCTCCATGATGACTCCTTGCTGGTAAATATCGTCATGGCCATCATATGTGCCGCAGATGAGGGTGGGGTCTGCGAGTATTGCGTTATGAGCGAAATTCAGGTCAGGTTGCGCAGCCGCAGCGCCGATTGGTGGCGTCTGCCGGAGCTGAACGCGAACCAGCGTGCGGTCGTGGACGCGGCGCGCTCGGGTGACGTGATCGTGCGCGGCGCGCCGTCGTCGGGACGGAGCACGTGTGCCCTGGCCGTGTTCGAGCAGGCGGCCTCCCGGGGCCGCTCCGCGCTGATTCTTGCTCCCGATCGCACGCGCGCTGACGTGCTGACCCCGCGCGCGCAGGCGCTTGGACCGGATTCGGTGCGCCCGGTGCGTACGCCCGCGTCTTTCGCCTACCAGGTGGTGGCCACGTGGCGCACCCAGCGCGACGTGCCGTTGGAGGGCGTGGAGCTGGTGACGGGCGCGGCTCAGGATCAGATGCTCGCCGAGGCCCTGGAGTCGGTGGATGCCCCGTGGCCGCAGGATATTGGCCCGCAGATGCGTGCGATGCCGGCGTTCCGCGCGGAGCTGCGTAACCTGGTGGCCCGCGCGGGCGAGGCCGGGATGGACGCGTCCGAGTTGTCCGAGGCCGGGGCCCGGTTCGGCCGCCCGGAATGGCAGGGCGCGGGCACGATTGTCGCGGCGCTGGAGGAGGGGCCCGAGCGCTCCCCGGAGTATCCGCGCACCCTGCGTGTGGACCTGTCGCGCATCCAGTCCCTCGCGGCCGACCTGATCGACGCGTGGGAGCAGGACGCGCCCTCGCGCGGCGTGCAGGCGCCTTGCCCGGTGCCCGATGTCGTGATCGTCGATGACCTGCAGGATTGCACGCCTTCGACGCTGAGGTTGCTGGAGGCCTGCCGCGACGCCGGTGCCCGCATCGTCGCCTTCTCGGATTCCGATGTGGCCGTGGCCGGGTATCGTGGCGGTGAGCCGCACCTGGACCGCAGGCTCGCTAGTGCTCTTGGCATCGAGATCGCTGAGCTGGGCCAGGTCTACGACACGTCGCGCGCCGTGCGTGAGCTGGCGCGCCAGGCCTGCGCTCGTATCGCCCAGTCCGGATCGCCCGCTCGACGCGAGGCCGGCGTCGCGGACGATGCCCCGGACGGACGGCTCGTCACTCACCTGGGGGCCACGCCCTCGCAGATGGGGGCCCTCATCGCGCGCGCCCTCAGGTCTCACCACCTGCACGACGGCATCGACTTTTCGGACCAGGTCGTTATCGTGCGCAGCTCCTCGATGGTTGCCGAAACCAGCCGCTACCTGGCGCGCGGTGGCGTGCCCGTCGCGGGCGGCGGTCGGGCCTTCGACTTCGCGACCCAGCCGACGACGCGCCTGCTCCTGGACCTGGTGACCATGCCGATGGGACAGAGCGACACGGATGTGGCCGCGCGCCGCGAACTCGCTGAGCGCCTCCTGCCTTCGCCCCTCGTGCGCGCCGACGCCCTCGCCGTCCACCGTCTGCTGCGCCGACTGAACGCCGCGCGCGCCCAGGTCGCCGAGGAAGCGGGCGACGAGGCCCCGCCGATCCCGCTGACGGCTGCAGACCTCGTGAGTGACCCGCAGACGTGGAGGCCGGCCCTCGAACAGGCCCAGCAGACGGGCGGCAAGCGCTCCCGCGCAGCCGCAATACTCGTGCGTCCCCTTGAGACCGCCTCGCGCCTGTGGGAGCTGGGGATGGGCGGCAGCGCGCGCCCCCAGGAACGCCTGTGGTCCCTGTGGGAGGCATCCGGGGTGGCCGGCGAGTGGCGCTCGCGGGCCATCGCGTCGGACGACTCGTCGGGCTGGTACGACGATCAGCTGGACGCTGTCGTGGCGCTCCTGCGCGTCGCCGACGTGTGGGAGCAGCGCAACCCCGCCGGATCCGCCGTGGGTTTCGCGTCCGAGCTGCTGGCTGGTTCGGTTCCTATCGACACGATTTCGCGCGTGGGCGTGCGCCCGGGCGGCGTCGAGGTCCTCACCCCCGCGCAGGCGATGGGCCGCCACTGGCAGGTGGTCGTCCTCGCGGGCCTGCAGGACGGGGCCTGGCCGAACCTGCGCCTGCGCGACCGGATCCTGCGCGCCGACCTCCTCGCGGACGTGGGGGCCGGCCGCGTCGCCGTGGGCGAGGATGGGCGCGAGGAACTCATCGACTCGACGCGCCAGGCCAGGCGCGCGGTGCTGGACGACGAGTATCGCCTCTTTGCCGCGGCTGTGACGCGCTCGCGCAGCATCGTGCATGCCGGTGCGGTGCGCTCGGAGGATGCGGCCCCCTCGGTGTTTTTCGACCTGGTGGCGCGCCTGGCGGGCACGCAGAGGGAAAACGACATCGTCCCGGTGGATCCGGTCGAGGCGCCGCTGTCCCTGTCCGGGCATATCGCTGACCTGCGGGCGCGCGCCGCTAACACTGACGATCCGGCTGACGCCCAGCTCGCCGCCACCCTCCTGGCTCTCATGGCGCGCGAGGGCATCGCTTCCGCGCAGCCGCACCGGTGGCTGGGCGCGGGTGGCACGCCGACCAGCGCACAGGACTACCGCGGGCAGATCGTCCTGTCGCCCTCGCAATTCGAACGCGCGCTGGCATGCCCGCTGCGCTGGTTCCTCACCACGATCGGAGCCGACGCTCCGTCGAACGCGGCCGCCAGCCTCGGCACCCTCGTCCACGCGGTCGCCGAGAAGCATCCGCACGGGACCCCCGAGGAACTCACCGCGGCGCTGGAGGCGCGTATCGAGGAGCTGGGCTACAACTTGGATACATGGGCGGGGCGTGTCGCCGATCGGCACGCGCGAGACATCGTGAACAACCTGGCGTCCTACGTCGTCGGCGTTCCCGGTGACGTTACGGTGGAACAGACGGTGTCGGCCGAGGTCGAGGGCGTGACCATCCGAGGCCGGATGGACCGACTCGAGCAGGTGGACGAGGGCGTGCGCGTGACTGACCTGAAGACCGGTAAGGGCGGTTACACGAAGGCCAGTGTCGCAGAGAACCCGCAGCTGGCCGCCTACCAGATGGCACTCCTCGCCTCGGGCGAGAAGGTCGCGGGGGCGCGCATTGCGCTGCTCGGCGGTTCCAAGCCGCAGATTTTCGATCAGCCCGCGCTCCAGGGGGAGGAGCTGGAGCGGTGGCGCGAGTGGGTGCGCGAGGTGGCACTCAGCGCCCGTGGCCCGTACTTCGAGGCGCGGCCCTCTGCGGAGGCCTGCAGGTACTGTTCCTTCGATCGGTTGTGCCCGGCCCGCGAGCGCGGCCGCAAGGTGGTGGAGTGACGTGGGAAAGGACAGTGCAATGGCTCTGAGTGCTCTGCAGATTCAGGCAATTGTCGACGTGACGAAGAAACCGACGCCCGAGCAGGTGCGCGTCATCGAGGCCCCGCGTCGCCCGCTCCTCGTTGTGGCGGGAGCGGGGTCGGGTAAGACCGAGACCATGTCGATGCGCGTGCTCTGGCTCCTCGCCAATCACCCGGACTTGAGCCCGTCGTCGATTCTGGGCCTCACCTTCACGCGCAAGGCGGCGGGCGAGCTGGGGGAGCGCCTGCGTGAACGCATCCGGCTGCTCTCGCGCGAGATTCCGCAGCTGCGCGAGCGCCTTGATGAAGACCCCGTCTCTCTCACCTACAACTCCTTTGCCGAACGCATCGTGTCCGAGCACGGGATGCGTATCGGCATTGACCCCGACTTCTCGATGCTCTCCGAGGCCGGGGCTCTGGACCTCATGCTGCAGATCGTCGAGGCGTGGCCCACCGACCTTGACGAGGACCTCACGCCCCTGGGCGCAGTCGGCCAGATCTTGCACCTGGCCGGGGAGATCGCCGAGCATGGGTACACGGTGGAGAGCGCCCGGCAGGCCCTCGTTGACTTTGGGCGCGAGCTCGAACAGGTGGGGGAGACGAACGACGACGCGCGGCGCCTGCTGCGCGCGAACCGTCGCCGCATCGCCTTCCTTGACCCCATCGCGGAGTATCAGAAGCGCAAGCGGGACATGGGCGTGCTGGACTTTTCCGACCAGCTCGTCCTGGCCACGCGCATCGTGCGTGAGGCTCCGGCGGTTCGCGAGTCTCTGCGCGAAGAGTTCCGCGCGGTCCTCCTCGACGAGTTCCAGGACACCTCCGTGATCCAGATGGACCTGCTGTCGATGCTGTTCGGGGACCACGCTGTCACCGCGGTGGGTGACCCGAATCAGGCCATTTACGGCTGGAGGGGGGCCTCGGCCTCGTCCCTGGAGTCCTTCCTGGATCGATTTCAGACGGGGGAGGCGCAGGAGAGCCAGACCCTCACCCTGTCCACGGCCTGGCGCAACGACCAAGCGATCCTGGACGCGGCGAATCGCGTGGCCGCGCCCCTGCGCGAGGTTGCTGCATATCAGGAGGGCAAGCAGCGCCTCAAGGCCCAGTCGCCCGTCTTGGTCGCGCGAGACGGGGCGGGACCCGGGCGCGTTGACGTTGCCTACGCCCCCGACTACGAGGCTGCGCTGGGGACCGTCGTCGATTTCGTGCGCGGCGTGCGCTCGCAGGCGAGCCCGGGCGGCAACCGGCGCACGGTCGCGGTGCTGTGCAGGCGACGCAAGGACTTCGCGTACGTGGACGCGGCCCTGCGCGACGCGGGAATCCCGACGGAGATCGTGGGGCTTGGCGGTCTGCTCGACCAGCCTGCCGTGCAGGACGTGCGCGCGGCGCTGGAGCTGGCATACGACGTTGAGGCCTCCCCGTGGCTGGCCCGCCTGTTGGCCGGCATCGACCTGGGCGCCACCGACCTGATGGCGCTGGGCGATTGGTCGCGTGTCCTGGCGCGCTCGGAGGGGACGAACCCGCACCAGGCGGTCCTACTGGATGCCGTGGATTCCCCGCCGGATCCGGCGTGGGCGGCCGAGGGGCGGCCCGCGATCAGCGAGGAGGCGGTGCGCCGCGTGCGTCTGCTGGGCGAGCGCCTGCGGCAGGTCCGTGAGGGCTTGGGGCGTTCGGTCACCGAGCAGGTTGAGCGGGCGATTCTCATCATGGGCACGTTGGATGACGTGATCGCCGATCCGCTGTCGATGGGCGGGCGCGCCGCGCTCGATGAGTTCATCGCGGTGACGGCTGCCTACGAGAAGGACACGCCGGGGGCCTCCCTCGGCTCGTTCCTGGCCTACCTGCGCATGGCCGACGAGCGCGAGGACGGGCTCGAGGCGCCCCTGGGGGAGCCTGACCCGCGTGCCGTGCAAATCATGACGGTCCATGCCTCCAAGGGGCTCGAGTGGGATTGCGTCGTCGTCTTCGGGTTGAGCGATGGAATCTTTCCGTCGCACGACAAGCGCAAGACGGTGTCGTGGCTGGATGAGCCGCCGATCAGTACCGCGTGGCTGACGGATGCTAGCGCCCTGCCGCACCCGCTGCGCGGGGATCGCGCGGATCTGCCGCCTTTCTTGCTGGACGTGGAGGGGGAATCCAAGCCTTCCGCCGCCTATTCGAAGTGGGTGAAGGGGCACTACGGGCGCGCGCTTGGTGTGCACGCGGAGCGCGAGGAGCGCCGCCTGGCGTACGTGGCGATGACGCGTGCTCGGAGCGTCCAGCTCCTCGTTGGCTCGTGGATCTATCGGACGGGTTCGACCTTGCGCCAGCCCTCCCGCTACCTGATGGAGGCGCGCGCGCAGCTGTTCGGTGATGCGCCGGATCTGGTTGATGACTCGCTCGTGCGCGTCGGGGAGCGCGGCGTGTGGGCCAGGGGAGATTGGCGCAGCCTGGGGGTGGAATCGGTGTCTGGGGCCGGGGTGTGCCTGATCGCGCCGGAGCCCGGCGACGAGGACATCGTCGAGAGCGAAGCCGGCGTGGCGTCGGCGTCGTTCCCGCAGGAGGCGGGTCCCTCGCGCCAGAGGGTCGCGGCGGCGGCTCGGGCCGTCGAGGCACAGATCCGCGATATGGCGCAAGATCAGGACGTGTACGAGGCCTTGGCGCAGCTGGGGGATGACCCCGCGGTGCGCGATACGGTTGCGCTCATCGAGGAGTATCACCTCGGACTGGAGACACCGGTCGTGGACCTGTGGGCCGAGCGCGTACCCGCGACGTCCGTGTCGGCCCTCCTGCAGGACGCGGATGAGTTCGCGCGAGATATGCGCCGACCGATGCCGGCTCGTCCCAGCTCGTTTTCCGCGCTGGGCACGGTGTTTCACGCGTGGGTGGAGCGCGAGCTGCACCTCGCGAGCGCGGATCCGGCCTCGGAGGTCACTGCGGGCCCCGGCGTCAGCGCGGGGGAGGATGCCGCGTTGGCAGGCGGCGACGACGGAGCTGACGAGGCCCTGCTGACGGACGGTGAGCGCGAGCGCCTGGAGCGGCTGCGCGCCAACTTCCGCGCCTTTGTTGCCGGCGAGCTGGCGGATTACCGGGCCGTCGCGATCGAGGAGGCCTTCTCGGTGGAGGTGGGCGGAGTGTCCGTCCAGGGCCGTATCGACGCCGTGTTCGAGCGAGTGCGCGGCAATGGGCCCCGTTTCCTGGTTGTCGACTGGAAGAGCGGGCGCCCGGTGAGCGCGACGACCAAGCCCGACAAGGTTGCCTACTTCGTCACTCAGCTGCGCCTGTACCAGCGTGCATGGGCGGCCCGCACGGGCGTGGATGCGTCGGAGGTGGGCGCGATGGTTGCCTTCCTGGCGGGTCCCTCGCACCACACGCTCGAGAGCCTGGAAGCGATGCTGGGGGCGGGCGCGTCGTCCTTGGACGAGGCGCTACGGGATGTTCTCGACAGTTGAAATCCCTGTTTAATCCAACGTGGCGGGTGACAGGCTGACAAGAGTTTGACGAAAACGGTTGAAAAGTCTGTCACCCGCGTCGAAAGAAGCCTTCACAGGAGGGTCAGGCTTAATCTCCGGGTGTGATGAATTTTAAAATGTGGCTTGTGTGTCCTGCTCAGGGGCTGGTATAGTTGTCCTGTCAATTTCAATGACGAGAGACGGCACACACGGGAACGTTCCCGGACACGCGTTACAGAGAGGCAATGCGTTTACTGGAACCCTCGGTGCCCCTGACAAGGAAGGAGCGCAGCGTGCGCCCCACTATCTCCAAGTTCCTCGCACTCGGTGCAACCGCCTCGGCCTTTGCCCTGCTCGCAGGCGCGTGCGGCTCGGGAAGCACCAGCTCTGGCGGAGGTTCTGGTGCTGACCAGGTCCACCAGATGTACACCTGGGTCTCCACGGACAACGACCGCGCCCAGTGGCAGTCCTTCGTCGATGCGGCCAAGGAGAAGGATCCCAACTTCACCCTGACCTTCGATGGACCGGCCTTCAACGACTACTGGACCAAGGTCAAGACCCGCATGGTCGCCTCCGACGCGCCCTGCATCCTCACCACGCAGGCTGCTCGTGCGCAGGAGCTGTCCGGCCTGCTTGAGCCTCTCGACTCCTACATGGAAGCCGCCGGCATCAAGGCCTCCGACTACAACGCTGCGATGATGCAGGGTATGACGGTGGACGGACACGTTCTGGCTCTGCCCTACGATGCCGAGCCCGACGTCCTGTACTACAACCGTGAGATGTTCGAGAAGGCAGGCCTTGAGGCCCCCTCGACCTCCTACACGACCGAGCAGTTCCTCAAGGACGCCAAGGCTCTGACGGGGGACGGCAAGTACGGCGTCGCCGTCAAGCCGTCCCTCCTGGGCAATGCCCCCGGTGACTTCGGCATCGCGTTTGGTGGCCAGGTCTCCAAGGACGGCAAGAACACCCTGACGGATCCCAAGTTCGTTGAGGGTGTCCAGTTCGCCTTCGACCTGGTCCACAAGGAGCAGGTTGCGGTTGCCCCCAACGCCGCCGACAACGATGGCCCCGCGCAGACTGCCTTCACCTCCGGCACCGCCGCGATGATCGTGGACGGCCCGTGGATGTACGGCTCCTTCGAGAAGGAGCTGGGCGATAAGCTTGGCGTCGCGGTCCTGCCGACCCCGACCGGTCAGCCTCGCGCGGTCATCCAGGGTTCCGGCTTCGGCATCTCGAAGTCCTGCCCGGACAAGCAGGCTGCGTTCAACGTCCTCAAGGAGCTCGTGACCCCCGAGGTCATCGGCACCGTCGCTGACAAGCAGGGCACCGTTCCCTCCGTCGAGTCCGCGATGGACAAGTGGGCGGCCAACAAGCCCGAGGACAGCGCCGAGGCCGTGCGCATCCTCCTCGAGAACGGCACCCCGCTCGTGACCACGTCGACGTGGAACCAGATCAACACGTCCTTCCAGCAGTACTCGCCTGAGGGCTTCCGCGGCACCAAGACCGCTCAGGACATCCTCACCGATCTGCAGAACTCCGCTGGCTGATCCCAGCTCACCATGAACGAGGCCGGGGACCGCTCGGTTCCCCGGCCTCGTTTCGTGGGTTTTGTCCCGTTAACGCTAACGGTGGCGTGAGCGGGACTGTGGAACCCACTGATACTCGACGAAAGGTGTGCATAGCTCATGAGCGTTGACACTGTGAAACCCGGCCGCGAGGCGTCCTCGGGCGCGGCGGACGCGGGGGAGGCGAAGGCCTCCAAGCGCGGTAAAGACTCCGCGCGCGCCGAGGGCCGGCGGGGCGATGGCCTGCGCGCCCTCGTCTACCTCTCGCCCGGAATGACGGGCTTCCTTGTCTTCATCGTCCTGCCCCTGATCGCGTCCCTCGTGATCTCCTTCTTCGACTGGTCGATCTTCGGAGGCGGCCGTTTCGTCGGAGTGGAAAACTACCGACGCATGCTCAGCGGCGAGGACCCGGCGTTCTGGACGGTCATGCGCAACACCGTCGTGTTCGCCGCCTGCTACACGGCGCTGAACCTGGTGATTTCGATCGGCCTGAGCTACTGGCTCCAGCGCGTGCCGGAATGGCTGAGCCGCGTCCTGCGCGTCATCTTCTTCATTCCGGTCGTCACGCCGATGGTCGGTAACGCGCTGATCTGGCGCCTCATGCTCTCCGACAACGGAGTGGTCAACTCGGCTCTGGCCGTCTTCGGGATCGAGCACATTCCCTTCCTGAACCACCCGGCGCTCGCGATGGGCTCGCTGCTCATGATGAGCCTGTGGCAGGGCCTGGGTTACAACATCGTCGTCCTGACGGCTGGCCTCAACGGCCTGAACACCTCGGTGCTCGAGGCTGCGACGATCGACGGCTGCAACGGCGTCCAGCGCTTCTTCAAGGTCGTCTTCCCGATGATTTCCCCGACCGTCTTCTTCTGCACGGTCATGACGATCATCGGTGCCTTCAAGGTCTTCGCTCAGCCCTACTTCCTGACGCTGGGTGGCCCGGGCGAGGCGACCAACACGATCGTGCTGGCTCTGTACCGCAACGGTTTCTCTTTCGACAAGCTCGGCTACGCGTCCGCGATGGCGTGGGTGCTCTTCGTGATCGTCATGACGGTGACGGCCCTGCAGTTCGCTGGCCAGAAGAAGTGGGTGAATTACGATGCATAACAAGAAGCGTCTTTCCACGATCATTTCGGTGGTCCTGCTCGGGATCATTGCGGTCGGTTTCCTCTTCCCCTTCGTGTGGATGGTTGCGACCTCCCTGAAGCCCACGACCGAGGTTTTCAGCCTGAGCCCGACGGGTAGCAGGATCGCCTGGGACAACTATCCGTCGGCTCTGAACTCGATTCCCTTCGGCCGAGTCGTCCTCAACTCGTTTATCGTGTCGCTGGCAGGTGCGGCCCTCGTGGTCGTCGTGTCGGTGCTGTCCGCCTACGCGTTCGCTCGCCTGCGTTTCAAGGGCCGCGACCAGCTGTTCATGCTGTTCCTGGGCACGCTGGTGCTGCCCCAGGAAGTCCTCGTGATCCCGCTGTACATCGGCATGCAGCGCATGGGCCTGGTGAACTCCTACTTCGCCCTCATCGTGCCCTTCGCCTTTGGCGCGTTCGGCGCATTCCTGATCCGTCAGTTCCTCATGTCCCTGCCCCTCGAGTTCGAGGAGGCGGCTCGCATTGACGGCTGCAGCGACTGGCAGATCCTGACCAAGATCCTGCTGCCCCTGCTTAAGGCTCCGATCACGGTGGTTGGCGTGTTCGCGTTCATCGACTACTGGTCCGCGTTCCTGTGGCCCCTCATCGTGGTTAACGATTCGACCCTGGCGACGATCCCGCTGGGCCTGCAGATGTTCTCGGGTGAGCGCGGCACTGACTGGGGCCCGCTGATGGCCGCGGTGACGATGACGACGATCCCGTCGATCCTGCTGGTTGTGTTCCTGCAGAAGCAGCTGGAAAAGGGCGTCACCCTGGGCGCCTTCGGAGGACGGTAATGAGCGTGAGCGAAAAGATGACCGATACCGAGCGCTGGAGTGCGCTGTCGCGCCCGACCCCGCAGTGGTTCGAGGACGCCCCGCTGGGCATCTTCGTCCACTGGGGCCCCTACTCGGTCCCCGCGTGGGCCGAGGACCATGGCGAGCTGGGCGTCGAGGAGGATTGGGAGGCCTGGTTCACCCACAATTCCTACGCGGAGTGGTACTTCAACACAATTCGTATTCCGGGTTCCCCGGCCGCGCTGCGCCACAAGGACCTGTACGGGTCGGCCTCGTACGACGCGTTCCTGGATGCATGGGACCCCGACGCGTGGGATCCGGCCGAATGGATGCGCCTCTTCCACCGTGCCGGCGCCGGCTACGCGGTGCTGACGACCAAGCACCACGACGGCGTGACCCTGTGGGATGCCCCAGAGACGGGCACGCGCAACACTGTGCGCCGAGGCCCGCGCACCGACCTCGTGGCGGGCTTCGCGGATGCCGCGCGCGACGAGGGGCTGCGGGTTGGCCTGTACTACTCGGGCGGCCTGGACTGGCACTACCGCCCCCACCGTCCGATCCTCTCTGAAGACGACTGCAAGGACCTGTGCCGCCCGAAGGATGCGGACTACGCGCGCTACTGCTTCGTGCACGTGCGCGACCTGATCGACCGCTACCAGCCCGACGTCATCTGGAACGACATCGAGTGGCCGGACGAGGGTAAGAACTTCGGTCCCCACGGCCTGGGCACGCTCTTCGAGTACTTCTACGCGGCGCGCCCCGAGGGCGTCACGAACGACCGCTACGGCGGCGTTCACGCGGACTATCTGACCAGCGAATACCAGCACATGGGTGACTCGGAGACGAGCGGCAAGCCGTGGGAGAACTGCCGAGGCGTCGGCCTGTCCTTCGGTTATAACCGCGCCGAGGGCGAGCACCAGTACCTCAGCGGCGCGGCCGCCGTCCGCCACCTGGTGGACGTCGTCTCGCGCGGCGGGCGTCTCCTGCTCAACGTGGGTCCGAAGGCCGATGGCACGATCCCGCGCGAGCAGCGCGAGTGCCTCGAGGGCCTGGGAGCATGGAACGACCTGTACGGATCGGAGCTGCGCGGCGTACGAGCGCTGTCGGCCAAGGCCCTCGAGGCCGTTACTGCTCAGTCCGCAGGAGACGAGGCCTGGGTTCGCCTTCTTGTTCACGAGGATCACGTCGCCGTGGTGGCGGATGCCTCCGTCACGCGCGTGTCGGGTCTGCCGCAGGGATTCGACTATGAGCGTTCCACGATCCTCACGCCGGGCGCGTCGTGCGCCGGGGATGGCCAGAGCCTGACTCTGCAGGCGGGGGAGCAGCCTGTGAGCGATGCTCGCGGGGAGGCACTTCCGCTGGTCATTACAGCTCCTCGAGTGTGAGATGAGGTTGTCGGCGCGGGCCTTCAGGCTCGCGCCGACAACTTTTTTATACGAGCAGCGGCACTGTCGCTATGACCGCGCGAAGCTGCTCACTGACCCAGCAGCGTGCTCAACACGTAGTCACGCGCGATGTGCGCGTACTCGAGCGGAGGAGCGATCTTCGGATCCTGCTCGGCCTCGACCAGGATCCAGCCCTTGTAGCCGTTCTCAACGAGGAAGGAATAGGGCTCGGTGAAATCGATGGTGCCGTCGCCGGGGACCGTGAACATGCCCGCGAGGAAGGAATCGAGGAAGGATCGCTTGGCCGCTCGGGACTCTTCCAACTTGGCGGGACGCACGTCCTTGAAGTGCACGTGCTTGATGCGGTCGATCGCGCTGCGCAGCAGGCCCATGACGTCGCCATCGCCCACGAACGCGTGGCCCGTGTCGAAGAGCAGGGAGACCTTGTCCGGATTGGTCAGCTTGAGCAGGCGCAGCGTCTCGTCCTTGGTCTGGACGACGGTGCCCAGGTGGTGGTGGTAGACCAGGTCAAGGCCGTACTCGTGGGCGATCTCGCCGAGCTTGTTCAGGCCCTCGGCCAGGACCGGCCACTCCTCGTCCTTGAGGACGGGCTTGTTCTCGAAGATGCAGATGTCGCGAATACCCTGCACCGAGCCGGTCTGCTCGGAGACGACGACGCGAGTCGCGCCCAGGAACTGCAGGTACTCGCAGGTGGCGCGGAAGTCCGGGATGACGGCGTCGACGCCGTCGCGGACGATGAAGCTGGAGAACCACTGGGCGACGATCTTCAGGCCCGCGGCATCGGCCTTTTCCTTCGTCTCTTCCTTCGAGGGGTACCAGCCGGCGACCTCGGTGCCAGCGAAGCCGGCCTCGGCCAGGTCGTCGAACATGACGTCGATGGTGTTCCATTCGCCGACCTCGGGAATGTCGTCGTTACGCCACGCAATCGGGTGCATGCCCCAGGTAATGCCATTGGGGTCGTTGATCGCGGTTGCGGGATCGTAGACGTGAGTCATTGCAGCTCTCCTATGAGTCGCGGTTATATCCGTCGGCGATGTGTGCCGGTGTCACCATTCTACCGAATCCTGTTTGATTGTCCAGACAAAGAGGGTGGCTTAGGAGATTTCTCAGGAGGGTTTGTCAGAGCTGAACGCGCTCCCAAACGAGGCCGTGGCTGGTGGGAATCGTCGCGGTGACTACCGAGGCGGTCGCGCAAGCCGGAGAGGTCAATGCGCCGGACAAGACAATCCCGGTGGGACGCATGGCGTCCCACCGGGATCACTTAGATGTGGCTCAGGCCAGCGACACGGGCTTGCCGGTCTTCGCCGACTCCGTGGCGGCCTCGGCCAGGCGCAGAGCCTCGATCGCATCGTTGATCGACGGCGTGGGCTTAGTGCCCGCGACGACCGCGTCGATGAACGCGGTCAGCTCAATGCGGTAGGCGTCCGCGTAGCGCTGCAGGAAGAAGTCCAGGTATGGCTCGGACGCATCCGTGACCTCGGCGTTGGACAGGCGCACGGTGGTGGCGCGGATGTTGTCCGCGTTGAGCGTGCCCGTCGAACCCTGGGCCTCCAGGCGCTGGTCGTAGCCGGCCGAGCACTTGCGGTTGTTGACGATGGTCGCGACGATGCCGGCGGCGTTCTTCAGGGTGACCACGGCGGCGTCGAAGTCGCCGGCTTCCCTGATCTCCTCGTTGAAGTTCTGGCCGAAGGCGTGCACCTCGACGATGTCGCCCAGGAAGAAGCGGGCCATGTCGAAATCGTGGATGGTCATGTCGCGGAAGATGCCGCCGGAAACCTTCACGTACTCAGCCGGGGGAGCGGCGGGGTCACGCGAGATGATGAGCAGGTTCTCCAGATCGCCGATCTTTCCCTCTTCGAGCTGGGCGTGAACCGCGGCGAAGGAGGGGTCGAAGCGGCGGTTGAAGCCGAACATGACGGGCACGGACACGGCGCCCAGCTCGTCGCGGGCGGCCTCGACATCCTTCATGTCCAGGGCGATGGGCTTCTCGCACAGCACGGCCTTGCCGGCCTTGGCGGCGGCGAGCAGGTGGGGGATGTGTAGCGGAGTGGGCGAGCCGATGACGACGGCGTCGACGCCCTCGTCGGTGAAAACGGAGTCCACGTCGGTCGTGTGGCGGGCACCGTAGACCTCGGCCAGCTTGCTTGCGGCGTCACCGAAAGGATCGGCAACGAGGGCGAGGGTGGCGCCGGGGTGTGCGGCTATGGTCTTGGCGTGGACGTGGCCGATGCGGCCGGCGCCGATAACGGCGATGTTGAGCATCTTTGCTTCTTTCTAGGTGAGAGCGGTGTGCTAGAGAGCAGAAAAACCGTGACCGGTGGTGGCCCCACACCGTAGATGTGGGGCCACCGAGTGGATCACGGAGCGGGCATAATGACGTCGCGCACCAGGGTGTCGAGGTCAGCGTCTGCCTGCAGGAAGCCGCGCAGGGTCTTCACGGTGGCGCCGAAGGTGTCGAACTCCTCCGGGGTCATGCCGTCGGGCTCGTAGGCGCGGACGAACTCGGGGATCGAGAGCAGCGTCTTCATGATGTCCTCGCGCACCGGGATGTCCATGCGCTCCTCCATCTTGTAGTCCGAGTCGTTGATGCGCTTGGCCCACTTGAACGGCGGGGAGATGACGACGTCGCCACCGACGAACTCGGACCAGTGCATGACGTTACGGAACGCGGCGCAGAGCATGCGGGCTCGCAGACCGCGCTTCTGGAACTCCTGGTAGGCGCGCTTGAAGGCGGCAATGCCACACCACTCGAGGTGACCCGGATCCAGGAACATCTCGTCGCGCTCGGCGACCTCCTTGATCCAGTCGTCGAGGCGGCCCACCATGAGGGTGACGACCGGGCCCATCTGGGAGGTGTCCTTGCCCTCGGCCTCGCGGCGCTTGAGGCCGCGCTCGATGGCCTCGCCCGTCGTGACGGCCTGTGCGACGGAGAAGGAGACCGTCACGTTGACGGAGACGCCGCGGTAGGTGGCCTCTTCGATGGCCTCGACACCCACCGAGGTGGCGGGGATCTTCACGATGATGTTCTTAGCGAGGTTGTGGAATTCCTCGGCCTGGTCGGCCAGGGCCTTGGCGGAGCGGGCCAGGCGCGGATCCGTCTGCATCGAGAGACGACCGTTGCGGCCGTTCTCGGCCTCGAAAATGGGCTCGAGGAGCTTGGCGGCCTCGAGGGACAGCTCGCGCACGACCTGCCAGCCGATCTCAGACTCGGTGGCGTCGGGCATTTCCTTGGCGAGCTCCGCAATGCGGGGCAGCCACACGTCGCGACGCTGGTTGATGCAGGTGTAGGCAATGGTCGGGTTGCAGGTAGCGCCAACGCCGCCGAAGGAGATGGACTGCGCCAGCTCGCTGGGATCCGAGGAATCGTTCCACAGGGCGGTGGGGGTGTTACGCGCGGCGTCCAGAAGGGGGCCGGGGGTGTACTCGATGGACATGGCGGGAAGCACTCCTTTGTGATTGCTTTCGACTTTCTCCGTCGGGGATAAGTCTACGGCGAGCACCTACGCCTGTCAACAGTTTGTTAGGACAAAGTGTCAATGTCTTGTCACTGGGCGAAAAGGCTAGCCTCGAAGGAGTATCGCGATGCGCGGTAGATGTGGTTGCCGTACTCGACAATGCGTCCCGAGGGGTCGTATGTCGTGCGCTGCGTCGTCAGTAGGGCGGCGCCGCGGTGCTCGGACAGGAGCTTGGCTTCCTTTGTTGTCGCGCTGCGGGCGCCGATCACCTGGCGGGCCGAGGCCAGGGTGACCCCGCGCTCGCGCATCAGGTCGTAGAGGGAGGCGGACTCGAGCTCCTGCATGGTCGGTGCGATGTCCGTCGGGATGAAGTTGGTAAGCACGGCGATCGGCTCGTCGTTGGCAAAACGCGTGCGCTCAATGTGGACGATGAGTGTTCCCTCGGTGATCTTGAGGATGTCGGCTTCCTGAGCATTGGCCGGGCGCGCCTCGTAGCGCTGGATCGTCGTGTGGACCTTGTGGCCGGCGTTGACGAGGTCGCGCATGAGGGAGGTGAGCTCCATGGGGCGGTGAACGTGGCGCGGGGACACGATCGTACCGACGCCGCGGCGGCGCGTTAGGAGGCCGCGGTCAACGAGGCGCTGGAGCGCCTGTCGCGCCGTGGGGCGGGAGACATGCAGTCGCGCAGCCATCGACAGTTCGTCCTCCAGGCGTGTGTCCGCGGGCAGGGCGCCGGAGTTGATGAGCTGTGCGATGGGTTCTGAAATCTGGAAGTACAGCGGCACGGGGGAGGAGCGATCCAGCGTGATGTCTGGAACGTAGGGGGTGTTCTCCGAGGTGGGCGATGCTTTGGACATGTCAAACCTTCGTGTGTGGCGCGACAGCGGTGCTAAATATTTAGGGTTACATAGTATCAGCGTTGATGTAAAGGGTGAGAGTGACGCGCTGTTGCATATTGTACAGACAAAGTTTGACGATTGCCTGTTGATAGTGCATCCTTGGAACGAAAGGTTTACGGGCCACCCCAATGGAGAGGAAGGAGGCGCCATGTCTCTCGAGCGCCGCTATGTCGACATTCTAACAATGGGTCGTTCCGGCATTGACATTTTTCCTCTCCAAGTTGGCGCCCACCTCGAAGATGTCGAAACCTTCGGAAAGTTCCTCGGCGGCAGCCCGACGAACGTCGCCGTCGCAGCTGCCCGCCTCGGGCATCGCTCCGGCGTCATCACCGGCGTGGGGGACGACCCCTTCGGCCGCTTCGTGACGCGAGAGCTGGAGCGCCTCGGCGTCTCCTCCGACCATGTCGTCACCGTGCGCGACTTCCACACCCCCGTGACCTTTGCCGAGCTTTTCCCGCCGGACTCCTTCCCCCTCTACTTCTATCGAGAGCCCAGCGCCCCGGACCTGGAGCTGGGGGAGGATCAGGTGGACTGGGACGCCGTCGAGCGCGCCGGAATCTTCTGGTTCACCGTGACCGGCCTGTCGCGCGACTCCTCCTTCGGCCTGCACCTGCGCGCCCTCGATCATCGTGACCGCTCCAATGGCGTGACGATCCTCGACCTCGACTACCGCTCCAATTTGTGGAGCGGGATGGCCCAGGCGCGTTCGCGCGTCGCAGCCGTCCTGTCCCGTGTGGATGTCGCCGTCGGTAACCGCCAGGAATGTGAGATGGCCGTTGGCGTCTCCGACCCCGAAGGCGCAGCTGACGCCCTCCTCGAACGGGGCGTCAAGCTCGCGATCGTCAAGCAGGGGCCCAAGGGGACTCTCGCCAAGACCGCCGACGAGCGCGTGTGGGTCGAAGCCTGGGACGTGGACGTCGTCAACGGACTTGGCGCGGGGGACGCCTTCGGAGGCACGCTCATCCACGGCCTCGTCGAAGGGTGGGACCTCGAGCGCACGATCCGTTACGCCTCGGCCGCGGGAGCCTACGTGTGTTTGCACATCGAATGCTCGACAGCGATGCCCACCCTCGAGCAGCTGCACTCGTTCGTTGAAACGGGGGGCCTCCCGTAACCCACCCGACTCGCCCCAGCCTCGTCCCCCTCTTCATTCAGCGGCACCGATGCCCAACTTCCAGGAGACTACGATGACTCTTCCCGATATTTACGTTCCCGCCGGCTCCTCCGGCCACGGCAATTTCACCGTCGACATTGATCCCCAGCGTGCTGGGTGGGCCTTCTCGGGCCTGCGCGTCCTCGTTCTCGAGGCCGGCGCCTCCCAGGTCGTCGAGACCGGCGAGGCCGAGCTCCTCGTCCTGCCCCTTGCCGGCGGCGCGACCGTCGAGGTCGACGGGCGCACCTACGAGCTGGAAGGCCGTCGCGGCGTCTTCTCCGGCGTCACCGACTACCTGTACGTCGGACGCGGCAAGAGCCTGACAATCACCTCCGCCAGCGGGGGTCGCTTCGCCTTCCCCTCCGCGATCGCCACCCGCGACATCGACGTCGCCTACTACCCCAAGAGCCAGGTCCGCGTCGACCTGCGCGGCACCGGCGACTGCTCGCGCCAGGTCAACAACTACTCCCTGGCCGTCGAGGGGGTCACCACCTCCCACCTGCTGGCCTGCGAGGTCATCACCCCCGGCGGTAACTGGTCCTCCTACCCGGCCCACAAGCACGAGCAGGACTCTGAGGATGAGCGCGAGCTCGAAGAGATCTACTACTTCGAGATCGAAGACGGCCCCGAGGGGTCCAAGGGCTTTGGCCTGCACCGCACCTACGGCAGCCCCGGCCGCCCGATCGACCTGTGCTGCGAGGTCCACGACGGCGACGTCGCCCTTGTGCCCCACGGCTACCACGGCCCCTGCGTCGCGGCCCCCGGCTACGACATGTACTACCTGAACGTCATGGCCGGACCGAACGAGGACCTCGTGTGGCTCGCCCCCGACGATCCGGCGCACCACTGGATCCGCGCGACCTGGGAAAACCAGGAAGTGGACCCCCGACTCCCCATGAACAAGTAAGACAGATCCGAAAGGACAACCCATGAGCAAAGAAGCCTACAAGGGAACTGTGCGCCTGACGGTCGCTCAGGCAATCATTCGCTTCCTGTCCAACCAGTACACTGAGCGCGACGGCGTCGAACACCGCCTCATCGCGGGCGCCTTCGGGATCTTCGGCCACGGTAACGTCGCCGGCATCGGTCAGGCCCTGCTGCAGAACGAGATCGCGCCCGCCGAGGGCGAGAACCCGATGCCCTACATCATGCCCCGCAACGAGCAGGGCGCTGTCCACGCGGCCGCGGCATTCGCCAAGACGACGAACCGCCTGCAGACCTGGATGACGACCGCGTCGATCGGCCCCGGTTCGCTCAACATGGTGACCGGTGCTGCGACGGCGACGACGAACCGCCTGCCCGTCCTCATCTTCCCCTCCGACCAGTTCGCGACCCGTATCCCGGACCCGGTCCTCCAGCAGCTCGAGGATCCGACCTCGCTCGACGTGACCGTCAACGACGCGTTCCGTCCCGTCTCGCGCTTCTTCGACCGCATCAACCGTCCCGAGCAGCTGATCCCCTCGTTGCTCAATGGTATGCGCGTCCTAACCGACCCGGCCGAGACCGGTGCCGTGACGATCGCGCTGCCCCAGGACGTTCAGGCCGAGGCCTACGACTGGCCGATCGAGTTCTTCGCCAAGCGCGTGTGGCACGTGCGCCGTCCCCCGGCCGAGCGCGCCGCCCTCGAGCGCGCGGTCGCCAAGATCCGCGCCGCTAAGCGCCCCCTCATCATCGCCGGCGGCGGCACCATCTACTCCGAGGCCTCCGAGGAGCTGCGCGCATTCGCGGCCGCGACCGGCATCCCGGTCGCCGACACGCAGGCCGGTAAGGGCGCCATCAACTGCGATCACCCCTGCTCCGTGGGCGGCGTCGGCTCCACCGGCGGCGACTCGGGTAACCACCTCGCCGACAAGGCCGACCTGATCATCGGCGTGGGCACGCGCTACTCCGACTTCACTACGGCCTCGAAGACGCAGTTCAAGAACCCCAACGTCTCCTTCGTCAACATCAACATCACGCCCTTCGACGCCGCCAAGCAGAGCGCCGAGATGGTCGTGGCCGACGCCCGCGAGGCGCTCGTTGCCCTGACCGAGGAGCTGGCCGACTACCGCGTCGACGAGTCCTACACCGCCGAGATCGCCGCTGAGCGCGAGGCCTGGGCCGCCAAGGTCGAGCAGTGCTACCACGTGGGCAACGCCCCGCTGCCCGCACAGACCGAGGTCTTCGGTGCGCTCAACGAGCTCATGGGCGACGAGGATGTGGTCATCAACGCCGCCGGCTCGATGCCCGGCGACCTGCAGGCCCTGTGGCAGGCCAAGACCCCCGTCCAGTACCACGTCGAGTACGCCTTCTCCTGCATGGGCTACGAGGTCCCGGCCGCCATGGGCGTCAAGCTGGCGCGTCCGCAGTCCGAGGTCGTCTCGATCGTCGGCGACGGCACCTACCAGATGCTTCCGATGGAGCTGGCCACGGTCGCCCAGGAGGGCATCAAGGTCATCTACGTCCTGCTGCAAAACTACGGCTTCGCGTCGATCGGCGCCCTGTCCGAGTCGCGCGGCTCCCAGCGCTTCGGCACGAAGTACCGTCAACGTGGGACCGGCTCGCACCTGGAGGATACGGACACGATCGCTGGTGTGGACATCGCTGCGAACGCCCGTTCCTGGGGCATCGACGTGCTCGAGGTCCACACGATCGAGGAGTTCAAGGAGGCCTACAAGGTGGCCGCCGCTTCGGATCGTGCGACCATGATCCACATCGAGACCGACCTGATGGGTCCCAACCCGCCCGGATCCTCCTGGTGGGACGTGGCGATCTCGGAGGTGTCCGTGCTCGAGTCGACGCAGCGCGCCTACGAGGACTACCAGAACGATCGCAAGCCGCAGCGTCACTACCTGTGACGCGCTGAGTGCGCGAGGGGCGGCCCCGGAGGAATCCGGGGCCGCCCCCTTTTTTGTCGAGGGGACGAGGCGGAGGCGGGGAGTGTGCGATGGGGCAGGCCCGGCCATGGCCTCGTTCGGGGAGCGCGAGGCTCGTGTCCGATAGACGGGACAATTGTGTCCTGGTATGTGCCGGTATTGCGGATATCGCGACATTGGTCGCAGAAACATGCTACCCTTTGTCCTAACAAAGTCGTTCCACCATTCGTGGATGAATGGGAAGAAAGGTAAAACCAATGACAATCAACCTGTGGGTCAACGGCGAAGAGTACGTCGCTCACACTGAGAAGACCATCGGTGTTGAGAACCCCGCCACCGGCAAGGTCGTCGACCAGCTCGCCCTGGCTGACAAGCATTGCCTCGACCACGTCGTTGAGATCGCCCGCAACGCGCAGAAGGAATGGGGGCGCACTGCCCTGGCCAAGCGCGTGGACATCATGTTCAAGTTCCGCCAGCTCGTCATCGATCACCAGGATGAGATCGCTGACGCCATCGTGCGCGAGGGTGGTAAGACCCACGGCGACGCCCTCGGCGAGATCGCCCGCGGCCGCGAGACTATCGACTTTGCGTGCGGCATCAATGCTGCCCTCAAGGGTGAATTCACCGACCAGGCCTCCACCGGCGTGGATGTGCACACCCTGCGCCAGCCCGTCGGCGTCGTCGCCGGCATCTGCCCCTTCAACTTCCCGGCCATGGTCCCCATGTGGATGCACCCGGTCGCCCTGGCCACCGGTAACGCCTTCATCCTTAAGGTTGCCTCGGTCGTCCCCAGCGCCTCGCTGATCATCGCCCGCCTCTACAAGGAGGCCGGCCTGCCCGACGGCCTGTTCAATGTCATCGCCGGCGACCGTCACCTGGTCACCGACATCCTCACCCACCCCGGTATCGACGCGATCTCCTTCGTCGGCTCCACCCCGGTCGCGCACATCGTGCAGGACACGGGCGTGGCCCACGGCAAGCGCGTCCAGGCCCTGGGTGGCGCGAACAACCACGCGATCGTCATGCCTGACGCGGACATCGAGTTCGCCGCGCAGCACATTAGCGCCGGCGCCTTCGGCGCGGCCGGCCAGCGCTGCATGGCCCTGCCCGTGATCGTCGCCGTCGGCGGCGTTGAGGAGAAGCTGGTCCCCGCGATCAAGGCTCGCGCCGAGAAGATCGTCGTCGGCCCCGGCACCGACCCGGCCTCCGAGATGGGCCCGGTCATCACCCGTTCCTCCCAGGAGCGCATCACCAAGTGGATCGACGAGGCCGAGGCCAAGGGTGCGAACATCGTCCTCGACGGCCGAGGCTACCGCCCCGAGGGCGAGGAATACGCGGACGGCTTCTGGCTGGCCCCCACCATCATCGATGGCGTGGACCGTGATCTGAGCATCTACTGCGAAGAGGTCTTCGGCCCCGTCCTGGTCGTCGTGCACGCCGACACCTACGAGGAAGCCATCGAGATCGTCAACTCCTCCGAGTTCGGCAACGGCTCCGCGATCTTCACCTCCGACGGTGACACTGCCCGCCACTTCGTCGTTGACGTCGAGGCTGGCATGGTCGGCGTCAACGTGCCGATCCCGGTTCCGGTCGCCTACTACTCCTTCGGCGGCTGGAAGGAGTCGCTGCTGGGCGACACCCACATCCATGGCCCCGAGGGTGTGCGCTTCTACACGAAGGCCAAGGTTGTCACGACCCGTTGGCCCAAGCGTGGCGAGAAGGTTGGCTACGTCGGAATGAACTTCCCGACGAACGTCTGAGCTAGACACTTTCCTCAGGAGGGGTGGGCGCACTGTGCCCACCCCTCCTTTGTATGCCGCTTGGATCGTGAATACGGCGCGTTAAGCTAAGTGAGTCAGCAGAGTTGAGATACTCGATTGAATGTGTGTTAGGTCAGATATGAGTTCTGTCGAATGCTTGACCACTGCCGAAAGGGGGGTGGTGGAGAGTGTGAGGCCAGTTGATGCACAGGGACGATATTGTCAAGCAATCAGTATCGAGATCTCAGCGATTCTATGATCGTGGGCGAGGTGTCCTCGCTCCCCGGGAGTGGGAGTTGATCAGCCGTCAGGCCGATCAGGGTGAAGTGCCCTTCATCCGTGCAGCTCCAAAGAAGAGCAATAGGAGAAACACATGTCACACGCTCCAACGATTGACGACTACACGCCCGATAAGGTGCGTGACCTCGTCGCGACCACCCCGGCCTCGGGCAAGAAGTGCTCCCTGGGCGCCATCGCGGCCGTTGCGACGCTCGGCTCGCTTCTCTTCGGCTACGACACCGGCGTCATTTCGGGCGCCCTGCCCTACATGTACATGCCCGGCAATGCTGGTGGCCTGCGCATGACCACCTTCGAAGAGGGCTGGGTCGGCGGCCTGCTGTGCATTGGCGCCGCCGCCGGCGCATTCTTCGGCGGTCGCCTCTCCGACCGTTACGGCCGACGCCACAACATCACGCTGCTGGCCATCGTGTTCCTCTTCGGCGCCATCGGCTGCGCGATCGCCCCGAACATCTGGTTCCTGTACCTGGCCCGTATCATCCTCGGCTTCGCCGTCGGTGGAGCCTCCGCGACGGTTCCCGTCTTCCTCGGCGAGACCGCTCCCAAGCGCCTGCGAGGCGTTCTGGTCGCCACCGACCAGATGATGATCGTCTTCGGTCAGTTCATGGCCTTCTCCATGAACGCCGTGATCGCACGCTGGCAGGGTGGCCCGACCGTCACGCTGACCGGTGACGCCGTCGATGCTTCCGGTCACGTGCTCGGCCACGCCGGCGCCTCCGTGGCCTGGGAGACCGTCCAGACCGCCGTCAACATCGCCGAGGTCACCTCGGCCGGTAACGGCCTGACCTGGCGTTACATGCTCATCCTGTGCTCGCTGCCCGCCATCGCCCTGTGGGTTGGTATTCGCATGATGCCCGAGTCCTCCCGCTGGTACGCCGCCAACCTGCGCATCGCCGAGGCCATCGGCTCCCTCAAGCGCGTGCGTGACGAGAAGAAGGATGACGTCGCCAGCGAGCTCAACGAGATGCTCGAGGTCCAGCGCGCCGAGGCCAAGCAGGAGAAGTGGTCGCTGTCCCAGATCCTCAAGGTCAAGTGGGCCCGAAAGCTTCTCTACATCGGTATCATCCTGGGCATTGCCGACCAGCTGACCGGCATCAACACGGCCATGTACTACACGCCGAAGATCCTCAACGCCGCCGGCGTTCCCATGGAAGACGCCATCACCCTGAACGTCGTTTCCGGTGGTATCTCCGCGATCGGTTCCGCTGTCGGCCTGTGGCTCGTCGCCCGCTTCGCCCGCCGCCACGTCGGCATGTACCAGGAGCTCGGCATCACGATCTCCCTGGCAGCCCTGTCCGCCGTGTTCGCGATCTTCATCGGCCCCTACCTGGACGCCGACGGCAACATCTCCGGCGCCCCGAACTTCGCTCCCTGGCTGGTTCTTGGCATCGTCTGCCTCTTCGTGTTCATCAAGCAGTCCGGCACCGTGACCTGGGTCCTCGTCTCCGAGATCTATCCGGCCGCCGTCCGCGGCAGTGCCCTCGGTATCGCGGTGGGCACGCTGTGGCTCGCCAACGCGCTCGTCTCTGTCATCTTCCCGCCGCTCATGGCGACCGTCGGTGGCGCCGGAACGTATGCGATTTTTGCTGCGATCAACTTCCTCTCCTTCCTCTTCTACTGGAAGGTTGTCCCCGAGACGAAGTTCCACTCGCTGGAGGAGCTGGAGCTGAAGTTCCAGAAGGACTACTCCTGAGAACGAATAGTTCACGTCCGTGTGTCCGGTGGGGAGGCCGTCCCACCGGGTACACCTGTTGGTTGAACGGATAGGAAGGGCGAGGACGACACCGCAACAGGGAAGCTGCTCGACTCGCCCGCCGGTTGGTTGTGGCGGGGCGTGCATGAGTGCTGTTGCTCTCCTGGCAACAGTGGTTCAGCGCATCCGGATAGCTTATTCGCCTATCCGGATCGAGATACCCTATCCGCGTAGCGATAACCTATCCGCATATTCTCGTCATGGGCGTCGTTGTCTCAGAGGCACGCGGTGCGTCGTCTGGCAGCCGTGAAGACAAGGAACTACCCAGGCATGGCCAGGTTTAGTGAGAGTGGGTGGCGCTGCCGGTCCCTGTAAGCGAGGCGGCCCGGTTGTCTGAAACCACTGTCGCCTTTGCTCGCGTGTGTCTGTGTGGGGTTGAAACCGCCATCGCCTTTGCGGGTGAGAAATGGGTGTTTTTGGTGCATTTTCCGGGTGCAGAGGTGACGCCGGTTTCACCGGTCCTTTGTTGGGGGCGAGCTGTGGTGTTGTTGGTTTCAACGTTGCCGCGTTGTCGCGCCTCGGTTAAGTCCTGGGGCTGTGCGCAAGTTGTTGACGGTTTGTTTGTGCGGCTGTTGTCCAGGCCGCTTGGTGTAGTTCGTATTCGATGGGGGATTTGCCGCCGAGGCTGGTGTGGCTGCGGTGCCGGTGGGTGGCGGCAGGGCCAGGTGGTAGTAGCCGCGTGGTAGTAGCCGCCCGACTGGAGGGTGGAGCGAGGCCTGCGGGGCCTGGCCGGGCTTCGAGACGACGCGCCGAGCGAAGCTCGTGGCGCGGGCGGCGAGCGGGCGGGCAGGCCTCGCGCTGCACGGAGGTCTGGCGGCGGGGTGCCGCGTGGGCGGCGAGCGGGCGGGCAGGCCTCGCGCCACACGGAGGTCTGGCGGCGGGGTGCCGCGGGAAGTTAGCGCGCCACGGCCTCGTCGATGACGGAGGCGACCTCGCGGGCCACGGACTGCCACGTGAAATGCTCACGTACGCGTGCGCCCACAGCCGCAGCGCAGGACGCGCGACGCACCGGGTCGGTGACAGCCTCGCGCAGGGCGGGGACGAGTGCGTCCGTGAGCTCGGCGGACGTGCGGCCGTCTACGATCCATCCGAGTGCGGGGGAGGTGATGACCTCCTCGGTGCCGCCGCGAGGGGTCGCTACGATCGCGCAGTCACCCAGGGCGGCCTCGAGGATCGAGGTGGGCAGGCCCTCGGGGTACATGGATGGGTAGACGAACACGTCGGAGCGGCGGTACAGGCTCATGACGGCGGGGAAGTCGAGCTTCCCCAAGAACGACACTGCGGGATCTGAGCCGTAGCGTTCGTGCAGCTCGTCTTCGATGGGACCAGATCCGGCGACGGCCAGGCGCAACGGCACGTCCGGCAGTTCGGCACGCAGACGTGCGAAGGCATCGAGCAGTGCGACGATGCCCTTTTCAGCGATGAGGCGCCCCGCGTAGGAAATGACGATCTCGGAGTCCTCGCGGCCTCGCGGCCACTCGCGCTCGTAGCGGTCGTCCGCCACGGCCGTGTCCTCCGGCGTCACCGCGTTGTACCACACACCCGAGGCCTCGATCCCGAAGTGGCGCAGCCACTTGTTGCAGTTGCGCGACACCCCATAGTAGGAGGTCACGTGCTTCTTGACGAAGTGCGTGAGGCCGTGCTCGTAGATGCCGCCGAAGAAATCCAGCACCGGGTTGCCCACGCTCATGTGCGCGGTGCCGTGCTCGATGAGCGCCACCGGGCGGCCCAGGCGATGCGCGAGGCGTGCGCCGAGCAGGCTGGTGAGGTGGAAGCGCGTGTTGACGATGTAGAAGTCGGCGTTCTCTGCCTCGACCGCCGCCATCGTCTCCTTGAAGCGTTCGTCGCGCTTGAAGAAGGGGTAGCGCTGCTTGAAGAGGCCCCTGGTCGGCAGTCGGTAGATGCGCAGGCCGTCTTTGTCCTCGAAACGAGGCAGGGACTCGTCGTGCAGTGACGTGACGATGAACAGGTCGTAGCCCAGGGCGCGCAGCTGCTCGCTCAGGCGATCCTGGTAGCGCTCGATCCCGCCCAGGTAGGGCAGGAAGAACTCCATGAAGATGCCGACCTTGATGGGGGAGTGGGGGCGATCAGTCATTGACGGGCTCCGTTTCGATGGCCGGGCGAGAGGTGGGCATGAGCATGAAGACGACGAAGAGGATCGCGAGCAGGCCCATGGTGGCGGCATAAGCGAGCGAGGCACCCATCATGGCGTGGGACTTCGTGAGCATCGGCGCGATCAGGTAAGCGGTCCCGCCGGCCACCGCGTAGGCGACCAGGACTGCGCGCAGTCGGCGCATCGTCGCGAGCGCGTAGTAGAGGATGACGCCGGCGGCGTTGAGGGCGCCCGCCAGGACGAGAACCATCAGTTCGCCGACGTAGCCCGACACGTCCGTGCCGAACACGAGGGTGAGGAGAGGCGCGCCGATCACGTAGGTGACAGCTGCGACGACGACGAACGCTGCGGCGGTCGTCGCCAGGCCCTTGCGCACGATTGACAGGAACTCCCCGCGCTTGCCCTCCGCCCACCGCAGGGCCATGCGGGTGAGCAGGGGGCGGAATACGAACAGCGACAGCATGTTGATCGCGACCGCGGGCATGTAGATGATCGCGAAGACGCCCAGCTCCTCGTCGCCGAGGCTCGCGTGGATCGCGAAGCGTGGGGCGTTTGCCAGGTACTGGTTGAGGAACGCGGCGATGAACAGGGGCAGGCACTCCCACAGGATCCCGGTGATGCCTCGGGCATTGAGGGAGGGGAGTAGGGAGAATACGCCGCGTGCGGGCAGACCGTAGGCCACCACGAGCACCACGCAGGTGACCGCGAAGGTGATGATCGTGGACACGAGGAGGTCCTGGGTGAACCAGTAGAGCCCCGACCACAAGAAGGTGGTCGTGAAGATGCGCGCGAAGCAGGCCTTACCCGCGATGTCCAGGCGCCCTGAGCGTTGGAACTCCGAGTAATACACGTCCTCGAAGGCGTCAAAGATGCGCAGGAGCGCCATGGCAGCGATGACCGTGAACGCCGGGTAGGGGTCCTTCGTCGAGGAGCTCCAGGAGTGAGAGAGGATCAGGCCCACCATGACCAGGCAGGTCAGGAGGCGCGTCGACAGGTAGGTGCCAAAATCGAAGCGTCGCCGCACGTCGGTGACGTGGAAGGTGCGCACCTCGTACAGGCCCACCGTCTGGTACTGCTGGCCGATCGCCAGGGCCAGGGTGAACAGGCCGTACTGGGCACGCGCGAAGGTGTCGGTCGCGCCCGAGCGCATGATCGCCACGCCCATGATGACCACCGCGAGGCTGGACATGAGGGAGGCGGCCGTGTTCCACAGGTAGTCGCGCCCCAGCTGTCCGCGCGATTCGAGGGCTTCCTCGGTGGTTTCCACCTGCTCGCCGGGGCCCTGGGCCTCGGGCAGGGACGAGGCCGTGGTGTCCTGTTCGCTCACGCGTCGGCTCCGTCCTGGGTCGCGGGGCCCGGGTCGAACGGTCCAAAGACGATGTGGAAGGGCTCGTGAGTGACACGGTCCTGCGGATCCGGCACACGCATGTAGTCGCCGTAGCCGCGCGTGAGCACGACGTCGTAGGCCGCGGGGATGCGCACGGTGATGTCGTCGAAGGGGACGGACTCGGCGGGGAAGAGCTCGGCCTCCGAGGCGCTCCAACGCCTGGGATCGCGCGTCGAAAAGTCCCCGTACAGGGTCGTGCCGTCAGCGGCCAGCTGCGGGTTCTCACGCCCCTTCAGGGCGGCGCGCAGCCAGCGTCGGTACAGCGAGGCCTCGTTGACACGCAGCGCCCGCATCCCCCAGTGCGCGCAGGCCATGGCTGCCGAGGCGAGCTGGCGCGCCGGGATCGGCAGGCCGGTCGGTGGGTTGGGGATCGAGCGCAGGAACATGAGGCGCGCCCACAGCCACGTGCCGCGCGACTGGGAGCGGAAGCGTGCCGGATCGGCCGCGATCTCGTCCAGGACGAACAGGTCCACGCCGATCGGCATGCGGAAGGAGCGGTCCTTCGCGACCTTCGAGACGAACTCCGAGCCCTTCAGGCCGAGCACGCCGAAGCTGATCGGGTAGTCGGGGTGAGTGGCGGGGGAGGCGATGAAGAACTCATCCCCGAGGAGGGCTGGGGCCTCGGCAATGAAACGCTCGTAGTCCGCCCGGGGCATGCACACGTCCCCGTCATCGTCCCACGGGATGAAGCCCCGGTGGCGCACCGCGCCGATCGCCGTGCCACCGTAGGCGACGTAGCGCACGCCCAACAGGTCGCACACGCGGTCGATCTCAGCCAGGCACCGCCTGGTGACGCGCTGAATGGCTGCCAGGGTTGCGGGATCTGCCGCGCTCATGTCTCTCCGATTCTTCGATGGGGTCGCGGGCCTACAGGGAGTCGGCGTAGGGACCGAAGTCGATGACGGCCGCCTCGTGGTTGTAGCGCTTCTCCGGGGGAGGCAGCTGCATGTAGTCGCCGTATCCGCGGCGCAGCAGGGCGTCGTACTCGTTCTGGATCATGACCGTGATGTCCTCGAAGGGAACGTCGCGGGTGGGGAAGAACTCCTCCTCGCGCACGATCCAGTTCTGCGGGTCGCGCATCGTGAAGTCGGCGTACACGCCCGTGCCCGTGCCCTCGTAGCGGCGAACCGCGCGCTCCCAGCGGGCCTGCAGGCTCGCCGGCGTCGCGCGCACAGCCTTCAGGCCCAGGTGCGCGAGGGTCGTCGCCGAGAAGATCAGCGCCTTCTTCCACGCGGGCGTGTTGATCAGGTGCGGGCGAGGCGTGCCCTGGAGGAACAGCAGCCGTCCCCACAGCCACGACTGGCGAGACATCTCCTGGAAGGCTTTCTCGTCGGCCGGAATCTCGTCCAGGGGCAGGATGTCCAGGAAGAAGGGCATCCGGTACTTCGAGTCCTTGTCCGCCTCCGGGATCAAGAGCGTGCCCGGCATGACCATCTTCGTGAACATGAAGGGAAAATCGTCGCGCGTGCGCGTGTTGTCCAGGCGGAAACGCTCATCCAGCAGGGCCGGCGCCTCGGCCAGGAAACGCTCGTAGTCCGCGCGCGTCATCATCACGTCGATGTCGTCATCCCACGGGATGAAACCGCCGTGACGGATCGCGCCGATCGCCGTGCCACCGTAGATCGCATAGGACACCCCGATGCGTCGGCACACCCGGTCCAGCTCGGCCAGGATCAGCGTCAGGAGCTTCTGGACCTTGCGCAGGTCGGTCTCGGGTGTCGTCATCAGTCCTCCGAATATGACAAAGCGGGTGAGCGCACGTGCGCCCACCCGCCATTGTCTCACGGCTGCTGGCCGCTGACCTTCTCCGCGCGCCTGGGAAGCAGGTCACCCCACGAGGGGGTTGCCGCCAGGACGGTGCCCACGAGGATCACGACGCAGCACGCCACCTGCGTGGCCGTGGGCACCGTGCCCTGCAGGACGAGAGCGAAGATGATCGCCCACGCCGAGTAGGAGATGTTCAGAGCCATGCCGCGCGATGCGCCGATCGCCGACAGGGCCTTGTAATAGAACAGGTACGAGGCCGTACCCGCCAGGCCCGCCAGCGCCACCACGCCCGCCGACAGGTGGGCCAGCGAGTGCAGCGTGAAGCCAAAGACGCCGGCGATGGGAGCCACGACGAACAGGTACACGACCGCCGACGTCGTCTCGCGGATCTGGAGGGCCACCTCGTTATCCACGGCCTCGTCGCGCATGCCCCACGTGAGGATCACGGCCTCGGAACCCCAGCCGATGACGCAGGCCAGCGCGCCGGCCACGCCGAGGATCGCGTTGCCGCCCTCGATCGGCTCCGACGTCGCCGACCAACCCGTCGCGACGATGGCCGCGAGGGCGACCAGCAGGGCCGCGATCTGGCGGGGAGCCATGCGCTCCTTCAAGAGAACGAACGCCAGCAGGGTGCCGAGCGCCGGGTAGAACGTCGAGATGATCGCGGTCAGGCCGGGGCCGATGTTGTCGATCGCGATCAGGTAGCCGCTCATGCCGATCGGGCCGCCCAGCAGGGCCGCAACGACAACAGACATACCCGGGCGGGTGCGAAGTCCCTTCCAGGTGTCCTTCAGGCGTCCACGAACCGCCATGTACGCGAGCAAGATGACCGCGCACGCGACGTCGTGCAGGACCGCGCCGGCGAGCGCCGACTGGCCGAAGTCCAGGAAGGGGGTCATAGCCAGCGCGATCGCCAGCACGACCGTGTCGAGGCCCCACAGGGCACCCGAGAAAATACCGTAACGCTTGCCGCCGTGCTGAGTTTTCATGCCAGCTCACCCTCCTGGGAGACCTGCGCGCCCGAGGCCGAGGTGGCCTCGTACGAAGCGAGCAGGGAATCGATCGTACGCGTCGCGTGCGAGTAGTAGATGTAGAGCCATTCGCCCACGTCGTCACCCTCGGCCTCCTTCACCAGAGCCCACAGGTACCAGCACCAGCCGGCGAAGACCTCGTAGGCGAAGAAGTGGCGCTCCTCGGCCTCGCTGGGCGCGTGACCCAGGTAGAACTCCAGGGCGGCGCGAGCACGCTCGCGAGTCATCTCCGGCGTGCACACGGTCATCGTGCCGAAGTCCGCAGCCACGTCCGACATTCCCGCGTACTCCCAGTCGATGAGGCTGATGTTGCCATCGTTATCCACAAGGAAGTTCGGGGGGAAGAAGTCGTTGTGCGAGGGGACGACCTCGAACCCGTCCGCGTCCGCGAAAGCCTTGAGGCGCAGGACCTTGTCGCGCAGCTCAAAGTAGCCGGGCACATCAATCGGGCCGAAGGTCTTGAGCAGGCCTTCATAGCGCATTCCCTCGGTGACGAAGTCGAAGGAGCGGGCGAGCGTGCGGCCGGAGGTGTGCAGCGCGCGGTCCATCTCCATTGCCGCTTTCAGTTCCTCGGGGCGCGTGACGTCCAGGTTGCGCACGTCGCGCACGAAGCGCGAGATCTTCCAGCCGGCCTCGGGGTCGCCCGCGATGAACGTGTCGTCGATACCCAGCTCGGCGGCCACGCGCAGTGCCTTGAACTCCGCGCTGCGGTCCACGATCTTCTCCGTTCCGATGCCCGGGTGACGGTAGACGTACTCGTTGTCGCCCACGGCGAAGTGGCACGACAGGTTCGTGATGCCCTGCTTAAGCGGGTAGAAGTCGCGGATCTCGGACTTCGCGCAGCCCAGCGTGTCGGCGATGTGGTCGAAGACCTCCGAGTCCACGTTCTCCATGAACAGGGGGTCGAAGCTGCGCAGCTCGTCGACCGAGTCGAACTCGTGGATGACGCCGTCCGGGTAGCGGCGGATCACCATGTCGAAGGACTTGATGTGATCCAGGTAGATGGACTCCCACAGCTTCGATACCGTCTCGGGCAGGTGATAGACCTGTTCGAGGATCTCGCGGAACTTTGCGGAAAAGACGCGGTCGAAGTAGACGTGGCCGAGCATGACCCACGCGTCGGCGCCGCCCACGGTCGCGCCCGTGATGCGGTCGCCCGGCCCCGTCTTGATGCACCACTCGTCGGTGGGGCCCTCGACGTAGTTCGCCGAGTAGTAGGCCTTGTAGACGTAGGTCTCGAAGGGGTTCGTGGTGAAGTAGTCGTCCGAGGAGCACACGTAGGTGTTGTCCAGGCGGTCCTTGACGAGCCACAGGGACCCGTTGTTGTTGCGCGTGGCGTATTCGCGGTTGACGACAATGTCGACGCCGTACTTGTCGGCGAGGTAGAAGAAGTATTCCTTCTTGTAGCCCACGACCAGCGCGATGTTCGTGATGCCGGCTTCATGGAGCTGGCGGATCTGACGCTCGACGAGGATCTCGCCGCGCACCTTGAGAGTGCCCTTGGGGCGCTCGTAGCTGATGGGGGCGAAGCGCGAGGACAGGCCTGCGGCCATGATGACCGCGCCCGTGACGCGGTAGGGCTCCAGGGCCTCGCGGCCCGCGTCGGTGATCGCGCGCTCGTCGATGTAGCCGGCGGCCTCGCACTCGCGGGTGGCGGTGTTGACGCGCCCCAGGCTCATGCCGGTCGCCTCCGACAGCGCCCGCTGCGTGAGGGGAGCGTCGGCCTTGGCCAGTGCGTTCAGGATGTTGAATTGGGGCTCGCTGAGCGTGCCGACGTTGGTCGTGGGCATGCGATCACCTTTCGTTCATAGAAGTCACCGGGGTGCTACATGTTCGAGCGTAGCACTATTCGATGGATTTGTGAACGATTTGGGTGTGAGGTGGCTATCGACGAGGCTCGGGCTGCGTTTCGGGGGAGCGTTGCCACAGGAAAACGGCCAGGCCAATCGCAATAGTGCCAGCGAGAGCGCCAATGATCCACACGGCCATCGGGCCGATCGGAGCCGTTGGCCACCACCACTCGTTGCCCGCGCTCAGGTTCCGCGTCGCCAGGTCGATCGGGTAGCCGTGCTGCGTGCGCCCGAACGTGTAGCGCTCGATGACGAGGTAGAGGGCGCGGGCGTTGGTGAGCGCCCACAGCGCCGCGCCGAGGCCCGTGGCCACGCGACCGGCGATGCTCGTGGGGAGGCGGAACGCCTCGCTGCTCGCCGGCCGCCCCTCGTCGTCCGCGCGTGCGGGGGAGGGCGCCAGGAGCATGAGCATGAAGACCGCGAAGAGCGGCAGCATGTAGCGCGGCTGGTAGGTCAGGACGTTGTTGAAGTGCCCGCGCAGGCCAATCACCACGGGAACGCCCGTGATCGCGCCGGCCACCGTGATCGCCGACAGGGCCTTGCGCCAGGACAGCGAGCGCAGCGACCAGCACAGGGCGGCGACGACCACGGCGGAAGCCCCGTAGGAGACGGTGCCCTGGTAGGACACGTCGTTCCACCCCGGTCCGAGCAGGTGACCGACGAAGCCGCGCAGGTAGTTGGGTAGCGAGGACACGTTGAGCCACGCGATGTGCCTGAGCGAGTATTCCGCCAGCTCGTTACCCGCCCCCAGGTGCGAGGCAGCCACGTTCGTGCGGGCCATGACCCAGATGCCCACGACGGAGGCGACGCACGCGAGGACCGCCTCGGGAATGATGCGCCTGCTCAGCGGCACCGCGAAGGCCAGGGCGACCGTCACGACGAAGAGGAAGAAGGCGCTGTCGCCGCGAGACGTGCACGCCAAGACCGCGCCAGCCAGGGCACAGGCAATCAGACCAGCCCGGCGCGGCCCCACCGACCGCGTGGCCGCCAGCAGGCCCGCAGCAAACGCAAAAGTGCCCGTCATCGCCCACGACGACGGGTTCATGCCGGCGACGAAATAGAAGCCCATCGGCAACCACGCAACCGTCACAGCAACGCTGATCGCGCGCCTCAGCCCCGAATCCGCCAGGGCGATGATCGCGCCGATCAGACCGATCGCGAGCAGCGTGTTTACGGTGCGCAGCGCGAGGACCGCGTGGCTCGTCGAGCGCTGGACGAACAGGTGGGCGAACTGGTAGTAGCCCCACGGGTAGTTCCCGTCGTCCCAGCGCAGGGTCGGCGCCAGCTCCTCGTCCGAGGCGTTGAGAGCACACAGAGCGGAATTGTCGTGGTCGAAGGCGTAGCAGGTGACGTACTCCTTGGCCAGCGACTGCGGCACCATGACGGCCTTCTCGCCGTCCTTGGTGGAAATCTGGCAGCCCGTCTCATCCACCGGCGGAGGGCACCACATGGACCCCACGTGGAAGTCCTCATCCGGGGAGGACCCGACAGGGGATGCGACGACCCATGCCAGCGAGGCCGCAATCACCGCGGCGACGAGGATGAACACCGCGACGAGCGTGCGGCGCTGCGGGGCTGACGTGGGCATGCGGCGTCCTCCTTCGGGCGTGGACGGCTCAGGAACGGGCGGCGGCGCGGAATGCCTCGATGTGGACGGAAGCGGCGCGCGCCCACGTGAACTCGTCGGCGCGCGGAATTGCAGCAGCACCGAGGGCCTCGCGGCGCGCCGGGTCGTCGAGCAGCTCCGTCAGGGCCGAGGCGATCGAGTCGGGGTCGATGTCGCAGTAGGCGACGGCGTCGCCGCCTACCTCCGGCAGAGAAGTCAGACGAGTCGTCAGCGTCGCGGCGCCGCAGCTCATCGCCTCCAGGACCGGCAGGCCGAAGCCCTCGGCGATCGAGGGGTAGGCCAGAATGACGCAGCCCGAGAGGAAACCGGGCAGGTCCTCGAGGGGCAGGTAGCCGGGGCGCAGGACCGTCAGATGCTCGGGCACCGAGGCCAGGGCCGGGTCGATGTCCTCGTCCCACCCCTTGCCGCCCGCCAGCACGAGGGCCGGGGGATTGGGGCGGTCGGAGACGGCCTTGACCCAGCCGCGCACCAGGTTCGGTACGTTCTTGCGGGGCTCCAGCGTGCCCAGGAAACCGATGTAGTCGCGGCCCTCCAGGCCCAGCGAGGCTTTGACGCGCTCACGCTCGGCGTCCGAGACCGGGTGGAAGATCGAGCGATCCACGCCGTGGTAGGCCACGTAGAACTGAGAGGGATCGCCGCCCGCGTACTTGATGGTCTCGTCGCGCGTGGCCAGCGAGGGGACTACGAGGGCGTCCGCGCGGCGAATCGCGCGGCGGATTGCCGCCGTGAAGAAGCGCTGCTTGAGGCGCGAGTGGGCCTGCGGGTGCGAGAAGAACGTCGCGTCGTGGAGCGTGATGACGACGGGCACGCCCGGGAACTGCGGAGACGTGTAGTGAGGGGAGTGCAGGACGTCGGGGCGGACCTTACGAATGAGCTTGGGCAGGCCCGTCTGCTCCCAGGCCATGCGCGCGGGACGGGATTCGAAACGCCGCGAAATCGGGATGATGCGGGCCGAGGGCAGGCGCGTCGCGAAGTGCTCGGCGTCGCGCTCCTGGACCGCCATCGTCAGGTCCACGCCCTGCTCGACCAGCTCCGGCACCAGGTCGTCCACGTAGCGGCCGACGCCGCCCAGGTCTGCGGGGATCGCGGTGCCGTCCAGCAGGACGCGGATCGGATGCGAGTGAGAAACGAAGTGGGCCACGATCATCCCCATTGGGTCGGGAGCAACAACTATTCCCCTTATCGTATGCCATTTTGCGGCTGCTCATACTTTTGTTCCCGCCCCCGTGCGCCCGTGAACTACCCTGGACACATGAGCGTCAACGTTGGAATGGTCGTCGAGCAAATGTGGCAGCCGGTGCCCGGAGGGTCGGGCCGGTACATTGTCGAGGTCGCCGCCCGCCTGGCAGACCAGGGCGTGCGTGCGATCGGCATCGCGGCGCGGCGCGGCGCGGGCGAGCCCACACCGAACGAGGTGGGCCTGACCATCCCCGTCCTCAACTCGGCGCTGCCTCGCCGCGCACTGTACGCCGCGTGGGATCGGCTGGGTGCCCCCAGCGTCGACCGGATGCTCGGCGTCGGATCGGGCGGGGGAGCGGATGTCGTGCACGCGACCACGTGGGCGATCCCGCCGACCTCCCGTCCCCTGGCAGTCACCGTCCACGACGTCGCCTTCCTGCGCGACCCCGACCACTTCACGGCCCACGGATCGGCCTACTTCCACCGCGCCCTCGAAATCACGAGGAAGCGAGCCGATGCCATCATCGTCCCCTCGCAGGCGACCGCTGATGACTGCATCGAGGCGGGCCTGGATGCCTCTCGTATCACCGTCATCCCGCACGGCCTGAGCCACACGCCCGTCACCGATGCGCAGGTGGAGGAGTTCCGCTCCCGCCACGGCCTGGACCGCCCCTACGTCCTGTGGGTCGGCACCCGCGAGCCTCGCAAGAACCTGCCCACCCTGCTGGCGGCATACGAGCAGATGCGTGGCACCGACCTCGACCTCGTTCTCGTGGGACCCGCCGGGTGGGGGTCCGACCCGACCGACGCGCCGCTGCCGCCCGGACGCGTCCACGTCCTCGGGCGCCTGGACGATGGCGACCTGGCCTGCGCGTACGCGGGCGCCCGGGTCTTCACCTTCCCGTCGATCTGGGAGGGCTTCGGCCTGCCCGTCCTCGAGGCCATGGCGCACGGAACGCCCGTCGTGACCAGCGCGGACACTTGCATGGCTGAGATTACGCGCGACGACGCGGGCCTCCTCGTCCCCGCCACCGACGCCTCGGCGCTGGCGCAGGCCCTCGAAGCGGCCGCCGGAAGCGAGCACGACCGCCTCGCCGCCGCCGGCATCGAGCGCGCCCGCGACTACACGTGGGAGGCCTCCGCCGCCGCTCACGCCGCCATCTACGCGTCCCTGGCGGGTGCGCGATGAGGGCCCGCAGCGCGAGGGTCATCCTCGTCAACTGGAAGAACGCGCCGCTCACCCTGCGCGCCGCCCACTCGATCGCCCCGCAGATGGGGCAGGGGGACCACCTCGTCATCGTCGACAACGGATCCGACGACGACTCCCTGACCGTCCTGCGCGAGGGTCTCGACGAGCTGCGCGGCGTCGCCGATCCCGCGCGCGTGTCCCTCGTGAACGCAGGGACGAACGACGGCTTCGGCGCCGGCGTCATGGCCGGAGCGGCCGGCCTGAGCGAAGATGCCGTCGTCCTGCTCAACAACGATGCGACCGTGCGAGACGGCTTCCTCGACGCGCTCTTGGCTCCCCTGGGCGAGGCCGTGGGTGCCACGACCGCGCTCATCCTCCTGACCGGCACCTGGCGTCCCTCCACGCCCTCCGACACGGAGTTCCTCGTCGCCCGCGACGGCAGCCGTTGGACGCGCGTCGCCGACGGTGAGAGTGGCGGCCAGGTCCTCATCAACTCCACCGGCAACGAGGTCGACGCGGCCGGCAACGGCTACGACCGCTCCTGGCTGGATCCCGCCGACTCCCCGCTGCCCGCGCCCGAGGTCTTCGGCCTGTGCGGTGGCGCCTGCGCCATCGACGCCGACGCATGGCGAGCCGTCGGGGGAGTGCGCACCGACCTGTTCATGTACTACGAGGACACCGACCTGTCCTACAAGCTGCGCGAGGCCGGGTACGAGGTGCGCTTCACAGCAGGGGCCGTCGTCGATCACGAGCACGCCGCCTCCTCGGGCACGTCCTCGCCCATGTTCCTGCGGGTCAACGCCCGCAACCGCATCATCGTCGCCGCCCAGCACGCCCCCTGGGGCGTCGTCGCGCGCGCCATCGCCCGCTCGATTGCGCGGGCAGTGCGCTCGGGCGGGCGGGGGCCGGTCGCCCGCGGAGTCCTCCAGGGGCTCCTCGCCCTGCCTCGCGCGCTGCGTCACCGCACAGCCTCGCGTTCCTAGCGCCATCGACCCGGATACGAGGCCGTGGCCGGTGGGTGCGTCACGGCACACAACGCGGGGCGGGGCTGCGTAGCGCCTACGCCTTGATAGACTGGCTGACATGGTGAAGACTGTCCTCGTTACCGGAGCCGGTGGCTACATTGGCCGCCACATTGTTCACGCCCTGCTGGAGCGCGGCCTCGACGTCAGCGTCGTCGACTTCCGCCTCGACGGTGTCGACGAGCGCGCCCGCCGCATCGACACACAGATTTTCAGCGGCGACGCTGACATTTACGACCAGCTCGGACGCCCGGACGTGGTCCTGCACCTCGCGTGGCGTGACGGCTTTGTGCACAACTCGCCGGCCCACATCGAGGATCTACCTGCCCACTACCGCTTCATCGAGAACCTCCTCGAGGGCGGCTGCACCCACCTGGCCGTCATGGGTTCCATGCACGAGGTCGGCTACTGGGAAGGCCCCATCGACGAGAACTCCGCGTGCAACCCCGCCTCGCTGTACGGCATCTCCAAGAACGCGCTGCGACAGATCACGACGCTGCTGACCGCCAAGCACGGCGCGACCATGCAGTGGCTGCGCGGCTACTACATCGTCGGCGACGACGCGCACGGCTCCTCGATCTTCTCCAAGCTCCTGGCCGCCGCCCAGGAAGGCAAGAAGACCTTCCCCTTCACCACGGGCAAGAACCTCTACGACTTCATCTCCATCCAGGAGCTGGCCTACCAGATCGCGGCCACGGTCTCCCAGGACGAGGTCAACGGCATCATCAACATCTGCAGCGGCGAGCCCATGAGCCTCGCCGACCGCGTCGAGGCCTACATCCGCGAGAACGACCTGGACATCACCCTCGAGTACGGGGCATTCCCGGATCGTCCCTACGATTCGCCCGGCGTGTGGGGCGACGCCACGAAGATCCGCCAGATCCTGGCCACCGTCGACGGCACGGGGGAGTAAGGCCGTGAAGCGCGCCGGTATTTTCCTGTTCTTCGACCCCCAGGGCATCGTCGACGACTACATCGTGGAGTGCCTGACCTCGCTGCGCGAGTACCTCGACGAGATCCTCGTCGTCTCCAACTCTCCTCTGGACGACACCGCTCGCGAGCGGCTCCTGAAGGGCGCCACCGAGGTCTTCGAGCGCGAAAACACCGGCTTCGACGTGGGCGGATACCGCGATGGCATCGCCCGCTTCGGCTGGGACCGCCTCGGCCAGATCGACGAGCTGGTCCTCTTCAACTACACCTTCTTCGCGCCCGTCAACCCGTGGAAGAACCTCTTCGACCGCGTGGACGCCGCCGGAGCGGTGGACTTCTGGGGCATCACCGAACACGACGAGGTGCGCCCCCACCCCTTCCTGGCAGCCAGCCGCATGCCGCGCCACATCCAGTCCCACTGGATCGCCGTGCGCAACCCGCTGCTCAGCTCCCCGGACTTCCGCAAGTACTGGGACGAGATGCCGCCGATTCGTTCCTACAACGACTCGATCCAGTGGCACGAGTCGCGCTTTACGGAGTACTTCGGCAACCTCGGCTACACGCACGTCGTGGCCTACCCGCGCGAGGACTACCCCTCGCGCAACCCCGTCTTCGACAACGCGTCGATGCTGCTCGCAGACGGCTGCCCGATCCTCAAGCGCCGCAACCTCTTCCACGACCCGCTCTACCTGGACCGCCACGCGATCATCGGCGCGGACATGCTGGAGCTGGCGGAAAAAGCCGGCTACGACACCGACCTGATCCTCACGAACCTTGCGCGCACCTCGCGTCCGCGTGACCTCGTAACCAACGCGGGCCTGACGACCGTTATCTCTCCGCGCGCCGACCAGGCCACCCTGGACGCCGCTGCGTCCCTGAAGGTCCTCGCGGTCGCACACATCTTCTACGCGGACATGGCCGACGAGATCCTCGACCGCCTGAGCGTCCTGCCGGAGGGCTACCACCTGGTGGCCACGACCTCGAACGAGGAGAACAAGGCCCTCATCGAGGCGCGCGCCCAGGAACGAGGCGTGGACGCCGACGTGCGCGTCGTGTCCTCCAACCGCGGGCGCGACATCGGCGCCTTCCTGGTGGACTGTGGCGACGTGCTGACCTCCGGCGAGTACGACATCGTCGTGAAGATCCACTCCAAGAAGTCCGTCCAGGACGACTACAACGCCGCCCAGCTCTTCAAGCAGCACCTCTACGACAACCTGCTGGCCTCCTCCGATCACGTGGCCGGCATCCTCGCCGAGTTCGCGGCCCACCCGGGCCTGGGCATGGCGATCGCGCCCATGCCGCACATGGGCTACCCGACGATGGGCCACGCGTGGTTCGCGAACCGAGGCCCCGCGCGCGAGTTCGCGAAGAAGGTCGGCATCACCGTCCCCTTCGACGACCACCAGCCGCTGGCCCCCTACGGCTCCATGTTCATCGCGCGCCCGGAGGCACTGTCTCTGTTGACCGGCGCGGGCCTCGTCCCCGAGGACTTCCCCGAAGAGGGCGGCTACAAGGACGGCTCCCTGGCCCACGTCATCGAGCGCCTCCTGGCCTACGCGGTCCTGTCGCGCGGCTACTACGTGCGCCCCGTCATGACCCCGAAGTGGGCGGGCGTGTACTACGGCTACCTCGAGTACAAGCTGGCCGCGACCTCGTCGATGATGCCCGCCTTCGCGATCGACCAGGTGCCCTTCCTCAAGGCGCGCATGGGCACGGTCCCGAACCTGCTGGGTGCCGTCAAGACCAACATCATGGTGCGTACCCCCGGCCTGGGCAATGCTCTCAAACCGGCGTACCGGGCGGCCCGCGGTGCCGTCCACAAGATCCGATCCATGAAGGGTGAGCGATGAGCCTGGCCTCCACGATTCGGGCTGCGGCCCCCCACACGCCCCAGTCCGTCGCGCAGGCATTCAACTCCAGGTCCAACTCGATCGGGTTTTTGCGCTGGCTGATGGCCTTCATGGTCATCTTCTCGCACGCCGGCCCGATCGCCGGATTCTACGGCGGCGAGGACCTGGGCGTGCAGATCTCCAAGGAGCAGTCCATCGGTGGCGTCGCCGTCGCGGGATTCTTCTTTTTCTCGGGATTCCTCATCACCCGTTCGCGCATGGGGCGCGCGACGATCTGGCGCTACATGTGGCGCCGCGTCCTGCGTATTTTCCCCGCCTTCTGGGCGGCCCTGCTGTTCACGGTCGGCATTCTCGCGCCGATCGCCTACTGGCACACCTTCCACAACATCTCCGGCTACCTGCACCCGGCCACCGAGTCCCCGCTCACGTACTTCGTGAACAACATGTGGCTGCACCTCGGCCAGCGCAACATCGCCGGAATGGGCGAGAACCTGCCGTACTTCATCCTGCACGGCGCGCGCGACTGGAACGGCTCGGCCTGGACGCTCATCTACGAGTTCAAGGCCTACATCCTGGTGGCGATCCTCGGCCTGTTCGGGGCGCTCGCGAACCGTAAGGTGGGCGGCGCTTTCGCGCTCGTCCTCATCGCCCTCAACGCCCTGCAGTGGATGGGCGCCGGCCAGGTTGCGAACGTCAACTACCTGCTGCGCGACCCCTACATGCTGATGTTCATGGGTCCCTTCGCCTTCGGCATGCTGTTCACGCTCTACGGCGACAAGATTCCCATGGACTCGCGCCTGGCGTGGGGCGGCCTCATCTTCGGCGTGCTTTCCTACGCGTCGGGCGGCTGGAACATCGTCGGCCAGTACGGCTTCCTGTACTTCCTCATGTACCTGGCGATTCGCCTGCCCCTGCAGAACTGGGAGAAGCACGGCGACCTGTCCTACGGCATCTACATCTACGCGTGGCCGATCATGGCGTTCGCCGCCTACTTCCACCTGCAGGATCGCGGCTGGATTGCCTACCACCTGACGGTCGTCGTGACCGTGCACATCCTGGCCTATCTGTCGTGGCACCTCATTGAGAAGCCCGCGATGAGCCAGAAGAACTACCTGCCCGGATGGATGGACAAGCTCATCGAGCACTTCCGTCCCACGTACGAGGCCGTGGCCCGCCGTATCGTCACGCCGGCCCTGTCCTCGACCAGGATCGCGACGGTCATGGAGGCCGAAGAGGCCTCCGCGCGCACCGAGGGGGAGAGCAAGTGAGCGAAAAGAAGGCCGCCGGCCAGTTCAAGGAATCCGACTCCGGTCTGCGCGACGTCTCCTTCGACGAGGGCGTCCCCGCGGGCTCGTGGAAGCATCGCCTCCACTACGTGCCCCTCGCCATTCTCCTTGCGGGCGCGTGCGCGGCCACCGGCGTGGGCACGTGGTACAAGGCCACCCACCCCGCTCCTCAGCCGGCCGCGGCACCCGCCGCCCAGGCCTCGTCCTTTGCGCGCACCACGCCCCAGTCCCTGCCCGAGGTCTGCGCGCCCACCCCGCGCGCCGACGTGGGCCCGTGGACGCCCGGCGTCGCCGGCACCGCGGGGTACCTGCCCACCGACGCGGCCCAGGCCTCGTTCGAGCAGTCCATGACGGGCGTGACCACGTACGTGCAGGGGCGCGACGGCTACCTGTTCCTCTCCGACGTCTTCAACGCGAACTTCTCCCAGGCCCTGGGCCGCGTACGCCCCACCCCCGAGCAGGTGAGCGCGTGGGACCGCTACATGAGCGGCATCGAGACGGCCGCCAGCGAGCATGGCGCGACCGCGCTGTTCGTGCCCGCCCCGGCCACGTGGGACGTCTACTCCGACAAGCTGCCCCAGTGGGCTGACCCGCTGATGGGCACGACCTCCCTGGATCTCATGCGTTCGGCGCTGCCCACCCACGCGTGGGTGGACGTGCGCGAGGGCCTGCGCGAGGCCCGCGAGGGGAGCGAGGCCCCGCTGTACTCGGCGGTCAACCCCCACTGGTCGCCCTACGCCGCGCACCTGGCCTGGAACCAGACGCTGTCCTGCCTGGCCGCGGTCAACCCGCAGCTCGGGGGTCTGCCCTCCCTGGCGCCGTCTGGCGTGAGTGGCGTGGACGCCCCCAACGAATACGAGGCCCTGGGCGCCCCCGCTCAGAGCGGCCCGTGGGCGGTGCCCACCTACGAGCAGGACCCCGGCAGCGTCCACCTGCTGCAGCTGGAATCCCGTGACGAGCTGGCAGACACCGCCGCGCGCCTGGCCGAGGTGAGCGCCGCCCCCGAGGTGTCCCTGGCCACCCCTGTCGACTTCCAAAACAAGCCGGCCCTCACTTACAACCCGAACGGACGCGGCACCGCGCTTATCGTGCGCGACTCCCAGGGCAACAACCTGGGGCCCGACGTGGCCGCGACCTTCGAGTACACGATCCAGGTCGGCCACGCCCTCGACTCCGAGCAGCCGACGGACGTCGCCGCCCTCATCGAGGCCTACAAGCCCAGCGTCGTGATCGTGGAGTTCACGCAGCGCTACCTCGCGCTCACGCCGGCCGCCGGCAAGTAGAATAGATTTCCTGACCACGACAGAAGCGATGGGAGTAGCCGTGTCTGAGACGAAACGGGTCATCGACCTGACGATGCGCATGGCGCAGCGCTCGATCTCCTCGGAGTTCAAGGGCACCGCGCTCGGCCGCCTGTGGTCCTTCATCAACCCGATCGCGACGATCGCCGTGTACGCGCTGATCTTCGGCGTCGTCTTCCGCGGCGAGGCCGACAAGGGCGTGAACTCGGGCCTTTCCTCCTTCGCGCTGTGGATCGGCGTGGGCGTCATCGCCTGGAACTTCATGTCGAGCGGCATTCAGCGCGGCATGGACTCCCTCGTGGGTAACTCCGGCCTGCTCACCAAGGTCTACTTCCCGCGTCAGGTCCTCATTTATTCCTCGGTGCTGGCGCTGGCCTACGACTTTGCCTTCGAGCTGGGCGTCATCATCCTCATCATGTGCATTGCCGGCGGCCCCGGTGTGCTCCTCATGATTCCCGCGGTCATCGTCATTACCCTGCTCGCGATGCTCTTCGTGATCGGAATGGGCCTGATCCTGTCGGTGGCGTCGGTCTACTTCCGCGACATCTCGCACCTGTGGCAGATCTTCAACCAGATCTGGATGTACGCCTCCGGCGTCGTCTTCTCCCTGTCGATGCTCAACAAGGTCCAGACGGACCTGGCGGCCAAGGGATGGACCTGGGGAGGCGAGCCCCTCCCGATCGTCACGATCTTCCGCCTCAACCCCGCCGAGCTCTTCCTCGAGGCCTACCGCTCGACGCTGTACGGCTTCGCGATGCCGTCCTGGCAGGTGTGGCTCGGCTGCGCCGCCTGGGCCTTCGGCATCTTCGGCCTCGGCTCGCTGATCTTCCGCCGCTTCTCGGCACGAATCGTGGAGGAACTCTGATGACGAACGCGATTTCGGTGGAGGGCGTCTCCAAGCGCTTCCGCATCTACAAGAACCGCAACCAGTCCCTCAAGGGCGCGTTCCTGCAGCGTTCGCGCGCGCAGTTCGAGGAGTTCTGGGCCCTCGACGATGTCTCCTTTGAGATCCCGCAGGGCAAGACCTTCGGTCTGCTCGGGCACAACGGTTCGGGCAAGTCGACGCTGCTCAAGTGCATCGCGAAGATCCTCACCCCGGACAAGGGAACCATCTCCTCGACGGGACGCATGGCCGCCATGCTCGAGGTCGGCTCCGGCTTCCACCCCGAGCTGTCGGGCCGCGAGAACATCTACCTGAACGGCGCGATCCTGGGCATGAGCAAGAAGGAGATCGACTCCAAGCTGGACGCGATCATCGACTTCTCCGGCGTCGAGCGCTTCATCGATCAGCCGGTGAAGAACTACTCCTCGGGCATGTACGTGCGCCTGGGCTTCTCCGTGTCCATCCACGTCGAGCCGGACATCCTCCTCGTTGACGAGGTCCTGGCCGTGGGCGACATGGAATTCCAGAACAAGTGCATGGACAAGTTCGCCCAGCTCAAGGATCAGGGGCGCACGGTCGTCGTCGTGTCCCACGGCCTCGAGCAGATGCGTACCTTCTGCGATCAGGCCGCCTGGCTGGACCACGGCACGCTCGTCGACGTGGGCGGGGCAGCCGAGGTCATCGACACCTACTCCGACGTCGCTCACCACGCCGTCGAGGTCGAGGGCGGCGGCACGCGCTTCGGCAGCGGCGAGGCCATGATCGAGCGCATCGAGCTTCTCTCCTCGTCTGGCGAGCCCACGTCGCTCGTGTACCCGGGCGATCCCGTGCGCCTGCGCCTGCACTACCGCGCGAACGAGCGCATCGAGTCCCCGGTCTTCGGTGCCTCCATCGACACCCGCGAGGGCGTGTTTGTGTGGGGCCTGCACGGCATGGACGCCTGCTACGTGCCCACCTCGATTGAGCCGGGCACCGGTCACCTCGACATCGACATCCCGCGTCTGACCTTCAACCCGGGCGCCTACACGATTTCCGCGGCCATCCAGAACCAGGACATGACCAGCGTCATCGACGCCCTGCAAAAGGCGCGCCGCTTCGACGTTCTGCCAGGCCCGGGCATGGAGTCCGGCGGCCTGGTGAACCTGGGAGCGTCGTTCACGGACCTGACGCCCGCGCGACCCATGCGCGACGTGCCCAGGCGAGGCGCAGCGGACTACGAGCACCTCGCGCGCATGCAGGCCCAGCAGGCCGACGCGCTCGAGAACGAGGACTGACGGACGCATCGACGTTCGAGGCCGGGGCCCAGCGGTGGAACATCCGCCGGGCCCCGGCTTTTTGTCGATGTGACGACTCAAACGCGCCCGCGCGACCTGACGGGCATCCTACACTTATGGGAGAACTGTTCTCCAGCGACAAGGCACTGTCATGGCATCGACGCCCACGCTCGCCCGCCGCGCGCACACGCGCGCCCTCACCGCCGCACTGGCCCTCGTGCTCATCGCCTTGCCCGCGCAGGCCCGCGCTGACGCCGGGGATGAGGCTGCGCCGCAGTCCACAGCGCAAAGCACCACTGCGGCCCAGTCCGCTTCGCCCACCTCGCTGTCGGCCTCTCCCAGCCCCGAGACCGCCGACGCACCCGAGCCCGCCGCCCCTGCAGCGAGCGATGAGGATCAGGCGCCCACTGCCTCGTCGGAGAGCGAGGAGCCTCCGACGATGTCCGCTCCCGACGAGACCGGACGAGGCGCGTGGGTGCATGACTCGGTCGGCTGGTGGTGGCGGCGAGCCGACGGCACGTACCCGCACTCCCAGTGGGTGGGGATCGGGGGTAGCCGCTACTTCTTCTACGACAGCGGCTACATGGCCACCGGCTGGTCTCGCTACGGTGCCGACTGGTTCTTCCTGGCTCCCTCCGGAGCGCTCGTCGGCGGCTGGCTGAAAGACGGTGGCTCGTGGTACTACCTGGATCCCGCGAGCGGCGTCATGCGCACCGGTATGACCGGCGTGGATGGCACGTGGTACTACCTGGGTTCGTCGGGTGCGATGCGCACCGGCTGGGAGCGCCTGGGCGACGGGTGGCACTATTTCGCGTCCAGCGGAGCCCAGATGGGAGGCTGGCTGCGCGACGGGGGCCAGTGGTACTACCTCGACCCGAACAGCGGAGTGATGCGCACTGGGCTCACGGGCGTGGATGGCACGTGGTACTACCTGGGTTCGTCGGGTGCGATGCGCACCGGCTGGGAGCGCCTCGCCGACGGATGGCACTACTTCGCGTCCAGCGGAGCCCAGATGGGCGGCTGGCTGCGCGACGGGGGAGAGTGGTACTACCTCGACCCCAACACCGGCATCATGCGCACCGCGCCCCTGGAGCTGAACGGGCGCCGCTACGAGTTCGACGCCTCGGGCGCGTGGCGCGGATACGAGGCCCCGGCCGGCTACCTGCAGCCCACCGACCACATCACGGGCCTCGGGAACGCGACTAACACACTCACCTGGGGCATGAACGGCACCAAGGTACGCATCGCCCAGGTGCGCCTCGGCCTGTGGCACTCCAACAAGCTCGCCTCCGTCGACGCACCCTTCGTGGCCGCCGTCAAGAACTTCCAGCAGCGCGCAGGCCTGCCCATCACCGGCGTCGTCGATCAGGCAACCTGGGATGCGATGGACACCGGCTACCCGTGGACCGTCGACCAATACCAGGCCACGCCCCTGCCCCTGACGGCCACGCGCGGCGAGCGTGTCGAGGCCATGATCGGGTACGCGTGGAACCAGACGGGCTCCTCCTACACGTGGGGAGGGGCAGGCCCCTACGACCTGGGATTCGACTGCTCGGGCCTGGTCCTCCAATCCCTCTACGCCGCGGGCCTGGATCCCCAGCCCATCGACGTCATCAAGCACGCGTTGCCCTCCTACCGCACGTCGCAGGAACTCTACGCATACCCGCGCTTCCAGCACGTGCCCCTCGCCCAGCGCCAGCGCGGTGACCTCATCTTCTACACGACGAGCGGCACCGTCACGCACGTCGCCATCTACCTGGGGGACGACATGATCGTCCACACCGACTGGATGGGACGGCCCGCCCGCATGCAGCACATCACCGCCGGATACGGGTGGGATCGCATGACGCCAGACGTCGTGCGCCCGCTGCCCTAGGCCAGATGCGGAAGCGGGCCGGCCGTGGAGCACTCCACGGCCGGCCCGTCCCTCTGAGACAGGTGTTCCTCAGCGCCCCAGCAGGCGACGCAGGACGCGCTTGGGTAGGGACGCCGTGCGACGCAGCGACTGCTGCAGGGAGGATCCGGCATCGAGCTGCTCGCGCAGGGTACTGACCTCTCCGCGCAGCTCGTGCACCTGCTCGTGCAAGGCCGTCATCGTATTCAGCATGTTCACGTGCACAAGGTTCAGCGAGGAGTGGAAGCCCGCATCCACGCGCGCCAGCTCCTCGCGCATCCGGCGGTAGTACTCCGCCGACAGCAGAGCCTGGCCCAGGTGCGGAGACGAAGGGTCCTCCGTCGCCAGCATGGCACGCAGGTAACGGTCGCGGATATGCAGGTTATCCCACTTGTGTAGGTACGCGTCCGTGACGACGGAGTTGCCCAGGGACGCATCCATCGTGTCGCGGTGGTGCCAGTAGGCCAGCGGCTCCCCGTCGACGAAGCCGACCGGCGAGTCCGCCAGCAGCCGCAGGTTGAAATCCCAGTCCGCCTGCGTCTGCAGGGACCCATCCCAGTGGCCGACCCGATCGGCGACCTCGCGCCGGATCAGCTGAGAAATCGGCGGCGTGTAGTTCTCCACCATCATGTCCACGAGGGACAGGCCGTAGTTATCCGTCGACAGTACCTCGCGCTCGATCTCGATGCAGGTGCCGTCGGCGCGCACGCGCTCGCGGATGATCTCGCAGCGGGTGGCGACGCCGCCGGCCTCGGGGTGTTCGTCCAGGTAGGCGACCGTCTTCTTCAGGAAGTGCGGGTGCCAGGAGTCGTCATCGTCGTGGACCGCGTAGTAGCGGTTGTGCGATGCCGCCAGGCCCGACTCGAGCGCGGCCTCGCGGCCCTTCGAGACCTCGTTTGTGACGATCGTGATCTTGGAACGAACGGCGCTCTTCTGCTTCTTCACGACCTCGCGGACCTCGGCCTCGTCGCCGGCGTCGTTGACGATGACGACCTCGTAGTCGTCGAAACTCTGCGAAGCGATCGATGCGAGGGCACGGGTGAGCATCGCCGGGCGGTTACGCGTGCGCACGACGACGGTGACTGTTGCGCTCATGCAGTTTCTTCCTCTTCGGTCGGAGTGGTCGAGGCGGACGCCTCCACCTGGCGGCTACGCAGCAGGTAGATGGCGCTCGCCAGGGCAAGTGCGTATCCCAGGGAGGCCAGGCCCCACAGGGCCATCGGGCTCAGCGGCATGTCGGCCCACCACCACTGGATGTCACCATTCAGGTTACCCGGTGCGATCCATCCGATGTGGCGGATCGACAGCAGGCCTCGGACGTAGCGGGCAATCGTCGTGTGCATCGCAACCGCGTCGACGACGCTCAGGAAGAAGACGAACATGACGATCTGGCCACGGGCCAGCGAGGACTTCTTGATGGCGGAGGAGAGCCAGATGAGCAGCCACGTACCCAGCAGCGGCAGGGCATAGCGGGAGTGGTATCCGCCGAGGTTGGGGAACGTCGGCGGGGTCGCGATCAGCAGCGGGATGCCGGCCATAGCGCCGAAGACCACGAAGGCTGCCAGGGCCTTGCGCGGGCTCACGGTGCGTGCGCCGTAGAAGAGGACCGCGCCCAGGACGAGGAGGCCGAGGATCGTCGTGTATCCAGGCAGGGGAGTGTCACGCCAGCCGGGGCCAGAGTTCAACCCGATGAAGCCCGCGAAATACTCGGGCAGGTAGCGGATGTTCATGACCGCGACCTCGATGCGCTCGCGCAGAGTCACCGAGGCCTCGGACTGCGCGATGTGGCCGGACTGTCCGGAGCCGAGCATGCACCAGATGCCGATGACGCTGAGGAGCGACGCGACACCGATCTCGGGCAGGTGGCGGCGGCGGGCGGCCAGGATGAGGATGCCGAGGGACGCCACGAAGACGTAGAAGGCCGCGTCGCCTCGCGAACCGTAGCACAGGAGGGACGCGAGACCGGCCACGCCCAGGAGCGTCCAGCGGCGCCATCCCTGCGCGTTAAGCGCGCCGTAGAGAGCCGCGCCGTAGGTAAAGACCCCCGTGATAGCCCACGAGGAGGGGTTGTTGGAGGCGATGAAATACAGGCCCATCGGCGTCCACGCGACGAGCGCGGCCAGCGCGGTCGCGCGCCGGACCTCGCGGGTCGACAGCGCGCAGACTGCGCCGATGAGCACCATCGCGATGCCAACGTTGATCGCGCGCATGATCCACACGGAGTGCTCGACGTTGTGACCCGTGAACAGATGGTGGAACTGGTAGAAGCCGTAGGGGTACTGGCCGTCGTTGTACCGGTACGACGGGGACATCGTGTCGTCCGAGTAGTCCTTGATGCACGCGTGCGATTTGTCGGGGCTGAAGGCCTCGCACTGCGCGTGGGAGGTGGTTACGGGGGCCATGACGTACAGATCACCGTCGATGGTTGTCGTGCCGCAGCCCGTGGACTCGATGGGGCGCGGACACCACGTGGAAACGAGGTGGTAATCGTCGTCCGGAGACGCACCCGGGGGAGAGGCGAAGATCCAGCCCGTGGCCACGGCGAGGATACCGAGGGCAAGGACGATGAAGGCTAGGGGTCGCGCTGCGGTAGAGACGAAACGATCCCGCGCTTGGGCGAGGTGGTCGACGAGCGCACGTGCCATGAAATGAGCCAATCTGTCCGGGATAGGTACGTCTAATGTACACGAGTCCGGGCGTTGCCCGGTGGGCGCGAGGTCGCGCAGAGGCTAGAAAACGACGGGCCAGTGGGGCATGCAGGTCGTCAGTGTCCCGTGGGCGCTCGTGGCCTCGGCGAGGGCCTGCGTGTAGGCGGGATTCACCTCGGGCTTTTCGCCGCGCTTGAGGGCCTCTTCGGCCTCCTGCTGATCGGCGAACTCGGGGATCGTGCCGGAGTCGAGGGCCGCGTTGCGCTCGACGTAGACGGCGAGGGCAGCGAGGGCCTGCTTGGAGGTCTCGTCCGTGGCCGCCTGGGTGAGGCGGTCGGAGTAGTCGTTCTTAAAGGCAGCCGCGAAGGCTTCCCACGCGTGGTGACGCTCGTCTGCGTTGGTTTCCCCCGAGCGTTTGGCGGCCAGCGCTCTGTAGGCCTGGCCGGTCTCGGAGGCGTTGAGAGCCTCGGCGAAGATCTCGTCCATGGCCGCGCAGCCGGGGGAAGCCGCGTGCAGGGTCGGCATCGCCGAACCCGACGGCTGGCCGGGGTCTCCCGGGGAAACGGAGGCCGCAGGCGTCGACTGTGCGCTCTGGGTGTCCTCGAGCATGGAGCACGAGGCCGTGGCAAGAACGCAGAGGGCGAGCATCGCGAGCGAGGGGACGAGACGAGTCACGAGGGGTCCGTTTCTGTCGGGGATACGTCCAATCTATCAGCGTCGCGCGGCCCCTCAACGGTCCTCCAGCGTGGCGAATAGTGACGTATCCGACGGGTAAGTGGGGGTCAGTGGCGAGGAATGCGTGAGAACTACGGCATAATAGGGGCAGGAATCGGGTGAGTAGCACCCTCGGACGCCTGCGGGCGCGCAAAGGAGAAGACCTCATGAAGATCGTTGTGACCGGCGGTGCCGGCTTCATTGGAGCGAATTTCGTTCACACGCTGCTGGAGGACCACCCGGACGTCGACGTCGTCGTCCTGGACAAGTTCACCTACGCGGGTAACCGTGCGTCCCTAACCGATGTGCCCGCCGAGCTTGCCGCTCGCCTGACCATCGTCGAGGGCGACATCGCCGACGCCGACCTCGTGGATGGCGTCGTCGCCGGCGCCGACGCGGTCGTGCACTTCGCCGCCGAGTCGCACAACGACAACTCCCTCCTCGACCCCTCGCCCTTCATCCAGACCAACCTGGTGGGCACCTTCACCCTGCTGGAGGCCGTGCGCCGCCACAAGGTGCGCTTCCACCACATCTCCACGGACGAGGTCTACGGCGACCTCGAGCTGGATGATCCCGCGAAGTTCACGCCCACCACGCCCTACAACCCCTCTTCGCCCTACTCCTCGTCCAAGGCGGGCTCGGACCTGCTGGTGCGCGCGTGGGTGCGTTCCTTCGGCGTCGAGGCCACGATCTCGAACTGCTCGAACAACTACGGCCCGTACCAGCACATCGAGAAGTTCATCCCCCGCATGATCACGAACCGCCTGCGCGGCGTGCGCCCCCGCCTGTACGGCGACGGCCTGAACGTGCGCGACTGGATCCACGTGCGCGACCACAACACGGCCGTGTGGGACATCCT
>CAUTDS010000009.1:0-53965 GCA_963537175.1 uncultured Actinomycetes bacterium | reverse complement strand
GCGTCGTAGGCGCCGCGCTCGACGACGCCGCCGGGCAGGGCGCGCGAGTGCAGGACGGGGATCCACTCGATCTGGGTGGCCCAGTCCTCGTCGCGCCAGTAGAAGCGCTCCATCAGCTGCTCGCCGCGGGTGACGATGAAGTCGTCGGCAGTCGAGATGTAGGGGGTGAACGTCGAGGATTCGATGTGGATTCCGGCAACCGCGATGCGGGGCTTGGTCATGAGCGATTCTCCTTTGAGATCTTCGAGGGGGTGAGTGTCGAGAGTCCCCAGAGCGCTGCTTCGCGCCCTGATCGAGACGATTCGATCACGAGGTGTTCCATGATCGAGGGGAGGCAGGATTGGTGGAGTGCCGCGCGCACTCCGGCGGTGAAGGCGTCGACGGCGGAGAGTGCTCCACCGACGATGACTCCCTGGGGTGCCAGGAAGGACACGAGGTGGGCGACGCAGTGGCCCAGGAGGGTGCCCGCCTGGCGGATGGCCGTCGCAACTTCGGGGATGCCGTCGCGTGCGGCGGTCAGAAGCTGTGCGTTGTTCTCATAGACGAGGCCGGTGGCGGCCAGGTCCGCTCGGATAGAGTCTGCGGACGCGATCGTCTCGAGGCATCCGACGTTGCCGCACTTGCAGGGGCGGCCTGCGGCGGCCTCGACGGGGATGTGCGAGATATCCCCGGCTAGTCCGCCCTGCCCCACTTCCGGCACGCCGTCGACGAGGTAGGCACCGCCGATGGCGGAGCCGGCCTTGACGTAGATGAGCGTATCGATGGGGGTCACGCCCGCAAGACGGCGCCGGTACACGGATTCGCCGATGGCTCCCGCGCGCGCGTCGTTTTCGATGAGGGCGGGCAGTCCGCACTGCTCGGTCACGGCCTCGGCGACGTTGATGCCGTCCCACCCGGGCATTCGGGCGGGGCGGATCACGCGCGAGCGCTCGGCGTCCACGGGACCGGGAACCGCCAGGGCGATGCCACCGACCCGCACGCCGGCAGCTTCTTCCTGGCGGGACACCTCGTCCATGACGGCACTGAGCACCGCCTGGGGGCCTTCCGCGATATCGATAAGGAGGCTCGAGGCCGGCCCAACCCCGCGAGTGGGGTCCGTCAGGGCGACGAGGCCGTGATGGGCTCCCAGCTCGACGAGGGCGAGTGCTCCGGCACCGTCGGAAGTGACGAGGCGGCGCGCGCGCCGCCCGCCCGTGGACACAGAGTGTTCCGCTTCCGCGATGACCCCGGCTTCGACGAGGCGAGACACAGCGGCCGACACCGTTGATGGTGCGAGGCCCGTTTGCTTGACAATCGCTGGCCTGGTGTCCGCTTGACCGGACCCAATCAGCGTCAGGACAGTCTCGTCGACATCATGCGTGGCCATGACACCTCCTCCAAGTACGTATGCAGTAACTACAACGTTACACCGCGCTCATCGTTGAGAACATGATTAATTATGCCTCACCGAAGAAAGTTCGACACTTCTTTCGTCGAAATATCTTGTTATTTTTTCGTAACATTCCACATTTTGGCCAAAGTTGCAACATTCGCCGACAATCTGTCATATGATGAATGTCATCTGACTGGGTTGTCATCCGTCAGTGTCCCTGATCAACGTTGATTTGGAGCAGTCATGAACCTTAGAAAGAAGCGGTGGATGGTCACCGGCGCGGCCCTCGCAATGGTCGCATCCCTCGGCCTGTCCGCCTGTGGCGGCGGTAGCGGCAGCAGCGGCGGCCAGGCAGCCAACTCGGAAACCGGAAAGAACGAGGTCACGATGGCCTCACGTACCCCCAACTGGATCTTCCCGGTCTCGGCAAAGGGCTACACGCAGGGCGAGAACGGCCAGTTCATCCAGGCGATGTACCGCCCGCTCTTCGCCTACAAGTCCACCTCTGAAACCCCCTACAAGATCAACCTCCCCAAGTCCCTGGGCACCGTTCCCGAGGTCTCTGAGGACGGCCTGACCTACACCATCAAGCTGCGCGACGACGCCAAGTGGTCCGACGGCACGCCCGTCACCACCCGCGACGTCGAGTTCTGGTGGAACCTCGTCACCAACAACAAGGACGAATGGGCCTCCTACAAGAAGGGCTTCTTCCCCGACGGTGCCGATCTGAAGATCATCGACGACCACACCTTCTCGATCACCACCGAGACCAAGTTCGCCCCGGCCTGGTTCATTGACAACCAGATCAACAAGGTCGCTCTGCTCCCCCAGCACGCCTGGGACAAGAGCAGCGCAGACGAGGCCGTCTCCGACCTCGACCGCACCCCCGAGGGCGCGAAGGCAGTCTTCTCCTACCTGCAGGGCGAGGCCAAGAACCTGTCCACCTACGCCACCAACCCGCTGTGGCAGACGGTGAACGGCCCCTGGAAGCTCAAGGAATTCACCCCCGACCAGGGCCTGACGCTCGTCCCCAACGAGAACTACTGGGGCGAGGACAAGCCCAAGATCGACGCGCTGATCTACAAGGCATTCACGGGTGATGACGCCGAGTTCAACTCCGTGCGTTCGGGCGCCATCGACTTCGGCTACATCCCGGCCGCGCAGTACAACCAGCGCAAGGCCGTCGAGGACAAGGGCTACAACGTCTTCCTGTGGCCCGGCAACTCCATCACCTACCTGGCCCTGAACTTCCACGACAAGGCCCCCGGCTCGAAGTTCATCAAGCAGAAGTACATCCGCCAGGCGATGCAGGAACTCATCGACCAGCCGACCCTGTCTGAGAAGATCTGGTCCGGCACCGCTTCCCCGACCTGTGGCCCCGTCCCGATGGCCGCCGAAAAGACCGGCACCACCGAGGGCTGCGTCTACAAGTTCGATCCGGAAGCCGCCAAGAAGCTCCTCGAGGACCACGGCTGGAAGGTCGTGCCCGACGGCGAAACCACCTGCGAGAACCCCGGCACCGGCGCCAACCAGTGTGGCGAGGGCATCGAGGCCGGCGACAAGCTGAGCTTCAAGCTCGTCTCCCAGTCGGGCTTCGTCTCCACACACCAGATGTTCGAGGAGATCATCTCCCAGTTCGGCAAGCTCGGCATCAAGATCGACATGAACGAGGTCCCCGACTCGGTCGGCGCCTCGCAGGCGTGTGACGACGAGACCCCCTGCACCTGGGACATGTCCTTCTTCGGATCCCAGACCTCGTGGGGCTTCCCGATCTACGCCTCCGGCGAGCGCCTCTTCGCCTCTGACGCTCCCGTCAACCTCGGCCAGTACTCCAACCCCGAGGCTGACAAGCTGATCGAAGAGTCGACCCGCTCCTCCGAGCCCAACGCTCTCCAGGCATACAACGATTACCTCGCGGAGGACCTCCCCGTTCTGTGGATGCCCAACCCGTACTACCAGATCACCGCGGTGAAGAAGACGCTCGACCTGGGCGAACTCGATGCCACCGGCGACACCTGGCCCGAGGATTGGTCGTGGTCGACCGAAGGTAAGTAAACCTTCGCCTTGACGCCTCACGGGGCAGGCGCCCGCACCCGCACATGCGGGCGCCTGCCCCCTTACTGTGGAGTTCGCAATGATCCAATTCATCCTCAAACGCCTCGGCCAGGCAGTCGTCGTTGTCTTCCTGGTCACCATCATCACCTTCATCCTCCTCCAGTCTCAGCCGGGCGGCGCAGCCCGAGCGGCACTCGGTAAGGATGCGACCCAAGAACAGCTCGCGGCCTTCGACCACGAAAACGGATACGACCGGCCGATTCCCGAGCAGTACGTCAACTACCTGAACAAAATTGCACACGGCGACTTCGGCTACTCCTACCAGCACAACCAGTCTGTGAACGACCTGCTGGCAGCCCGCCTACCGCGCACCATCTTCCTGTCTCTCCTGTCCACCATCCTGGCTCTCATCGTCGCGATCCCCCTGGGCGTGTGGCAGGCCGTCAAGAGAAATAAAGCGCCCGATTACATCGTGACGATCGCGTGTCTGCTCGCCTACTCGACGCCAATCTTCTTCGCGGGCCTCCTCCTCATCGTCCTGTTCTCGCAGGTGTGGCCGATCCTGCCCAACGATGCGCCGCAGGGCGAGGCCCTGTCGGTCATGTGGGAGCAGTGGGACCACCTCGTCCTGCCCGTGTGTGCCCTGTCGATCGGAACGATCGCCGCCTACGCGCGCTACGTGCGCTCCTCGATGGTGGATAACCTCAACGAGCAGTACGTGCGTACCGCTCGCGCGAAGGGCCTGTCGGAGTTCCGCGTCGTCTTCGTTCACACGCTGCGCAACGCCATGTTCCCCGTCATCACGATGATCGGCCTGTACATCCCCGCGATGTTCTGCGGCGCCCTCGTCATCGAAACGCTCTTCAACTTCAACGGCATGGGCTACATGTACTACCAGGCGACCGGTAGGCGCGACTACCCGATTCTCCTCGGCGTCGCCCTGATCGTCTCCTTCGCGACCGTCATCGGCGCGCTTTTGGCAGACTTCCTCTACGCCCTCGCTGATCCCCGTATCCGACTGGCAGGACGTGCCAAATGACCACCGCAACCGCACCCATCGCCGCGCCGGCCAAGGCGCGCTCCGCCCGCAAGTCGACGAAGCTGCAGGGCCTGCAGGTCTTCATGGAGAACAAGCTCGCCGTATTCGGCGTGTGCCTGATCCTCATCCTGATGGCCTTCTCGTTCATCGGCCCCATGTTCTACGTGACCGACCAGATCCACACGGACCTGTCGAACTCGGCACTGCCCCCCTCCGCCGAGCACCCGCTTGGTACCGACATGGTCGGTTACGACCAGCTCGGACGCCTCATGAAGGGCGGCCAGACCTCGATCATCGTCGGCCTCTTCGCCGGCATCTTCGCCACCACGATCGGCACGCTGTACGGCGCAATCGCCGGCTTCGTGGGCGGCTGGATCGACGCGATCATGATGCGCATCGTTGACGCCCTTATGTCCGTGCCCGTCCTGTTCCTCTTCATGCTGATCGCCACGATGATCCCGCCGACCGTCCCGGTCCTCATCATCATCATGTCGGCCCTGTCCTGGCTGGGTACGTCCCGATTGATTCGAGGCGAGGCTCTGTCCCTGCGCACACGCGAGTACGTCGTCGCGATGCGCGGCATGGGCGGCTCGATGCCTCGAGCGATCCGGACGCACATCGTCCGCAACACGATCGGTACCGTCATCGTCAACGCGACCTTCCAGGTCGCAGACGCCGTCCTCTACGTCGCCTACCTGTCGTTCCTCGGCCTGGGCGCGCAGCCTCCCGCCACTGACTGGGGCGCCATGCTCTCCAATAGCCAGTCGCATGTCTACTCGGGCAACTGGTGGCTGCTCTACCCGCCGGGCGTCCTCATCATCCTCCTGGTCCTGTCGTTCAACTTCATCGGCGACGGCCTGCGTGACGCCTTCGAAGTTCGACTGCGCAAGAGGTGAGCACTGAACTATGAATACTCCACTCCTTCAGATCAAAGATCTGCACACCGATATTGAGATCCGCTCCGGCGTGGTTCGCGCCCTCTCGGGCGTTGACCTGCACGTGAACCCGGGTGAAACCCTGGGTATCGTGGGCGAGTCCGGCTCCGGCAAGACCATGACGGCGCTGTCCCTCATGGGGCTCCTGCCCCAGGGCGGCAAGGTGTCCTCCGGCTCGATCATCCTCGACGGCCAGGACCTCACCCAGCTGCCCCTTAAGGACAAGCGCAAGTTGCGCGGCACCAAGGTCGGCATGATCTTCCAGGATCCGCTCACCTCCCTGAACCCGACCATGAAGATCGGTCTTCAGGTGTGCGAGCCGCTGCGCGTGCACGAGAAGCTCTCGAAGAGGGAAGCCCTCGCGCGCGCCGTCGAGATCCTCAAGCGCGTCGGCATGCCTCGCCCCGAGGTGGTCATCAACAACTACCCGCACCAGCTCTCGGGCGGTATGCGCCAGCGCGTCATGATCGCCATGGCCCTCGTGTGCAAGCCGCGCATCCTCATCGCGGACGAGCCCACGACGGCCCTGGACGTGACGACGCAGATGCAGATCCTCGACCTCATCGACGAGCTGCGCGACGAATACAAGATGGGCGTCATCCTCATCACCCACGACCTGGGTGTCGTGGCCGGTCACACCGACCGTGTCGCCGTCATGTACGCCGGCCGTATCGTCGAGACGGCGCCGACGAAGACGCTCTTCACCGAGCCGAAGCACCGCTACACGAGCTCGCTCATGGCGGCCCTGCCCGAGCGAGCCCTCGCCGCCGGTACCAAGCTCTTCTCGATTCCGGGCGCTCCCCCGTCGCTGACCAACCTGCCGGTGGGCTGCCGCTTCGCTGCCCGCTGCCTGTGGGCCACCGACGAGTGCCGCGCCGGCTACCCGGACCTGAGCGGGGACGAGAACCACACCTTCTCCTGCTTCCACCCGGTGCAGGAGGGCGACGAGTCCCCCGCGGTCCTCCAGGCCAAGCTGGATTCCGGCAAGGCCGAGGACGCGGTCGACGCCGCCCCGCAGATCTCCCGCGAGGTACTGCTGGACGTCAAGGAAGCCTCGCGCGAGTACGAGTCGGCAGGCTCCGGCTTCTTCAAGCGTGATAAGGGCGTCGTTTCCGCCGTCGATCGCGTGTCAATCACGGTCAAGAAGGGCGAGACCTACGGCCTCGTCGGTGAGTCCGGCTGCGGCAAGTCCACCGTGGGCCGCCTTATCGCCGGCCTCGAGCCCCCGTCGGGCGGCGCCATCGAACTCGATGGACGCGACCTGGCCACGCTCAAGGGACGCGACGCTGTGCGCATCCACCGCGACGTGCAGATGATGTTCCAGGACTCCTACGCGGCAATGGACCCGCGCATGCGCATCGACCAGATTCTGGCCGAGCCCATGAGCATCCAGAAGACCGGTAACGCTCGCCAGATCGCCGAGCGCATCATGGAGATCCTCGAGCAGGTGGGTCTGACCGAGGAGATCCTGGACCGCTACCCGCACGAGTTCTCGGGCGGACAGCTCCAGCGCATCGGCTTCGCTCGATCGCTGACCCTGGCCCCCGACCTGATCGTGGCGGACGAGCCCGTCTCCGCGCTCGACGTCTCCGTCCAGGCGCAGGTGCTCAACCTCATGAAGGATCTGCAGCAGGAGCTGGGCCTGTCCTACCTGTTCATCAGCCACGACCTGGCGGTCGTTCAGTACATGGCCGATCGCATCGGCGTCATGTACCTGGGCCGCATCGTCGAGGAGGGCCCAGCTTCCGAGGTCGTCAAGAACCCGAAGCACCCCTACACGAAGGCGCTCATCGACTCGATTCCCGTTCCGGACCCGGAGTTCGTGCACGACGAGAGTGCCATCAAGCTGACCGGCGAGCCGCCGAGCGCCGTCAACCCGCCCGAGGGTTGCCGCTTCCGCCCGCGCTGCCCGTTTGCTGGCGAGGAGTGCAAGGTGCAGCCCACTCTCACGGACGAGACGCACCGCGTGGCGTGCCACCACCCGCTCCTGACGCTGAGCGTCAAGGAAAAGGTGAACGCCTAACACACACGTTCATGCGAACTCCATGCGTTGCCCCCGGTCCGCTGATGCGAGCCGGGGGCAACGTTATGCGCGACAGCTAGATCAACGGACCGCTATGCGCGTATGAAGGACGCAGGGCCGCGTCGCCCTCCTGATGCCCGCCGCTGCCCCAGCGCGGTGCGTTGGGGTTATAGGACAAAACGTGCTGGCCGCGGTTCTGCCCCACGCATCGTCGAGGGCGGGGCGTCGGGCTAGCGCACTCGCGCCGGTGTGCCTCAGACGGGATGCGTCCCAGCGCGAAGATTCCACCTGATCGGGAGCATTCAACCCGTTAGGGAAGATTCAACCCGATCAGAAGGGGTTGAATCTTCCCGATCGGGTGTAACACCTCATCGGGCACAAGCCTCGTCGCGGAGCTGGCCGCTCGCAACCTCCCCCCGACATTGCTGGCGACGCCCTACCGGTATTTCTCGGCGCCCAGCCGGGCAGTCATGCACCAGAGGGAGCAGTGCACCAGGGGTAATGGCGGGGGCTTTTGCACCATTAGGAGCTTCCCTTAGTCGTGTCGCCGGCGTGTCGCTCCCCTAATGGTTCAAATCCCCCCGTTTGGTGGCGGTGGGGTCACGGTTCGGGGTGGTAAGGCGCCCAAATCGCAGACCACCTCGGCGAAAAACACTGAAAATAGGGGGTTGCGGCTGAGGTGGTCTGCATTTTGGGCACAACGGTGCCTGGCCTGGCGTGTTGGTCGCACGTAAACCCGCTAATCGGCGCGTTAACCCTCTAATCTGAGCGTGGGCGGGGCTGCCCAGGCTCGCATTAGCGGGCCCACGTGCGCATTAGCGGGCCCACGTGCACATTAGCGTGTCCACGCGAGCGGCGAGGAGCGCAGGCAGCTAGCACGCCTAGGCAAACTGCCCCCTAGACCTGAGTACCCATACCGAGCCTCGCGTTCGCCCACACATCAGGCACATGGAGGTATTCATACCCCCCACGATGAAACAACAACCTTCAACGTTAACTTTCGACCACCGGCAAGCCGAAAAGTCACCACGAAACCAACACGTTTTGTCTTTTAACCCACGCGTACGAGGCATCTGCACACCATTGGCGCCACCCGACCGCACAGACGCGTGTGGGGCACGACCGCGCGGTCGTGCCCCACAGGCTATTCGCTAGTGTCAGCGCGTCACTTGGAGACGGCCTTCTTCAGCGTGGAGCCAGCGGAGAGCTTCACACCGTAGCCAGCGGGGATCTTGATCTCTTCGCCGGTGCGGGGGTTACGGCCGGTGCGGGCGGCGCGCTCAACACGCTCGACGGAGAGCAGACCGGTCACCTTGACGGCCTCGCCCTTAGCCAGGGACTCAACGAGGACGGCCTGGAAGGCGGCCAGGGCCTCGTCGGCCTTCGCCTTGGTCAGGTCGGCGCGTTCGGCAATCTGAGCGACAAGCTCGGTACGGTTCACGGACATTGAGAAACCTCATTCCTGTTCGTTCTTGGTTACCACTGTCGTGGCCACGAATGACACACTACGAAATCTTTGGCGATTTTGCCGACTTTAGGGCCAGATTTCGCGGATTTCACGAAAATATCTCGTTTTTTTGCTCAAAAACCGTCAATTCTGTGCGACAGCTCACTCAAACTTGCCGGGTGGTTGCAATTCCGCGGAACTCAAATGCACCACCACCGGCACGTTTTTCGGTAACAAGAACTTTTCCGCACACCGAGGATGCACCCCTCTCATTAGACCTGACAAACATGGTCAGCCACGCACATAGGCCCGTGGGTATGCACGAGGGCGGGGAGCGGCCCCACGGCCGCTCCCCGCCCTCGTGAGAAGCTTCGCGATACCTCAGGCCGAGGCGCGCTGCTTGTTCCAGACGTCGAAGGCGACGGCCAGGAGCAGGACGGCTCCCTTGACGATCTGCTGGGTGGAGGTGGAGGCACCCATGAGCTGCATGCCGTTGGACATGACAGCCATGATGAGACCACCGATGAGGGCACCGGACAGACGTCCGATACCGCCGGTCGTCGACGCGCCACCGATGAAGCAGGCGGCGATCGCGTCAAGCTCGAACATGTTGCCCGCCGAAGGCTGCGCACCGTTCATACGCGCCGAATAGACGACACCTGCGACACCCGCGAGGAAGCCCATGTTGACGTAGCACCAGAAGGTGACCTTCTTGACGTTGATGCCGGACAGCGCGGCGGCGGACTTGTTGCCACCGATCGCGTACACGTCGCGGCCGAACATCGTCGAGGACGCAAGGGTTCCGAAGACGAGCACGAGGATCGCCAGGAGGATCAGCACGATGGGCAGGCCGCGCTCAGTGGAGAGCTTGTAGGCGAACCACATGACGACGACGGCGGTCAGCACAATCTTCGTGATGAAGAGCCACATCGCCTCGACCGCCTGGTTGTAGGAGATGCGGGCGCGGCGGGTGCGCACCTGCTGGTAGGCAAACCCTGCCACGCCGATGCCGAAGATCACAAGGGTGAATACGTCGAAGCCGTTACCGCCCAGGAGGCCGTTGAGGAAGCCATTGGCGATGTTGTAGTAGCCCTTGGGGAAGGGCGACAGCGAGACATTGTCGAGAACCTGGTAGGTCAGGCCGCGGAAGAGGAGCATGCCGGCCAGCGTGACGATGAAGCCGGGGATGCCCACGTAGGCGACCCAGAAGCCCTGGAATGCACCGATCAGGATGCCCATGACGAGGGCGGCGACGACACCCACCCACCAGGGGTAGCCCTGCTTGATGACGAGGACGCCACTGAGTGCGCCAGTCACGGCCACGACCGAGCCGACGGAAAGGTCGATCTGGGCCAGGACGATGACGAAGAGCATGCCGATCGCGAGGATCAGGATGTAGGAGTACTGCAGGACGATGTTCGTCAGGTTGCCCGACGAGAGGAAGGTGTCGGGGTTGAACGCCCAGAAGAGGACGACGATGGCGATGAACGCGATGAAGATGCCGCCCTGACGCAGGTTGGCCTTCAGCGTGTCAACCAGGCTGATTTCGGCGGTCATTTCTGGTCCTCCCTTGCGGGTTCGATAGTCATGAGTTCCATGAGTTTTTCCTGGGTGGCGTCTTCGGCCTTGACCTCGCCGGTGATGCGGCCGTACGCCAGGGTGTAGATGCGGTCCGAGACGCCGAGGACTTCCTCGAGCTCGGAGGAGATGACGATGACGGCCTTGCCTTCTTCGACCATCTTGTTGATGAGGGTGTAGATCTCGAACTTCGCGCCAACGTCGATGCCGCGCGTGGGTTCGTCAAGAATGAGGACGTCGGCGTCCGTGTAGAGCCACTTGGACAGAACGACCTTCTGCTGGTTGCCGCCCGAGAGGGATCCGGTCTTTTGGAGGACCGAGTGGGAGCGGATGTTCATCCGTTCCTTGTAGTCGGCGGCGACCGCCAGTTCCTTGTGTCCATCGACGAGGCCTCGGCGCGAGAGCTTGAACAGGCCAGCGGTGGCCACATTGTGCCGGATGTCGTCGATGAGGTTCAGGCCGTACTGCTTGCGATCCTCTGTCGCGTAGGCAATGCCGTTCTTGATCGCGTCCGACACGGACTTGACCGTGATCTCTTTGCCATCCTTGAAGAGCTTGCCTGAAATGCGCGCACCGAAGGAGCGCCCGAAGATACTCATCGCCAGCTCGGTACGTCCGGCACCCATGAGACCGGCGATGCCGACGACCTCGCCATGACGCACGTTGAAGGAAGCCCCGGAGATCACGACGCGCCCGGCCTGGGTCGGGTGATAGACGGTCCAGTCTTCCACGCGGAAGACCTCCTCGCCGATTTCCACGTTGCGCTCGGGGTAGCGCTGCGTGAGGTCGCGGCCCACCATGAGCGAGATGATCTTGCCCTGCGTGGACGCAGGGTCCTTCATGTCGATCGTCTCGATGGTCTGGCCATCGCGCAGGATCGTCGTGCGGTCGGCGATCTCGGCGATCTCTCCAAGCTTGTGGGAGATGATGACGATGGCCACGCCCTGGTCGCGCAGACTGCGTACGAGGTCGAGGAGCTGGGCCGAGTCGTTGTCGTTGAGGGCGGCGGTGGGCTCGTCCAGGATCAGCAGGCGCACGTCCTTGGACAGAGCCTTACCAATCTCGATGAGCTGCTGCTTGCCCACGCCGAGTGTGCCGACCTGGGTCGTCACGTTTTCTTTCAGGCCAACCTTGGCCAGGACCTGTTCAGCGCGGTGGTTGACCTCGTGCCAGTCAATGAGGCCGAGCTTGCGGGGCTTGTCAGCACCCAAGAAGATGTTTTCCGCGATCGACAGGTAGGGAACGAGGGCCAGCTCCTGGTGAATGATGCCAATGCCGAGCGCCTCGGAGTCCTTGATGGAGCGGAATTGGACTTCCTTGCCATCGAAGATGATGGTGCCGTCGTACTGCCCGTGGGGGTAGACGCCGGAGAGAACCTTCATGAGGGTGGACTTGCCGGCGCCGTTTTCGCCGCACAGGGCATGGACTTCGCCGGGGCGGACATCAAGGTTGACGTGCTTGAGGACGGGCACGCCATTGAAGCCCTTGTCGATGTCACGCATTTCCAAAATGTTCTGCGTCATGTTTGCATTCCTCGAATCGGAAGGGGTGGGGTGCGGGGCGCTCGCCCCGCACCCCGTCGTCGCTTACTTCTTCACGACGCCCGCATCAACGTCGGCCTGGGTGAAGTAACCGGAGTCGATGAGCTTTTCCTTGAGGTTGTCCTTGTAGATGGTTTCGACCTCGAGCAGGTAGGAGGGCACGACCTTCACACCGTTGTTGTAGGTGGTGGTGTCGTTAGCCTCGGGTGCCTTGCCCTCAGCCATCGCCTTGACGACCGTCACGGCCTGGGCTGCCAGGGTACGGGTGTCCTTGAAGATCGTGGACTGCTGGATGCCGTCGTTGATCATCTTGACGGAGGCGATCTCGGCGTCCTGGCCGGTCACGATGGGCAGGCCGTCCTTGATGGTGGGGCCGTAGCCGGCGCCCTGGAGGGCGGTGATGATGCCGCGGGAGATGCCGTCGAAGGGCGAGAGCACACCGGCGAGGGGCTCAGAGCCGCCGCCGTAGGTCGAGGTCAGCAGGTCCTCCATGCGCTTCTGGGCGACTTCCTGCTGCCAGCGCAGGATGGCTACCTGGTCGAAGCTGGTCTGGCCGGACTTCACGACGAGGGTGCCGTCGTCGAGGTAGGGCTTGAGGACGCTCATGGCGCCATCGAAGAAGAACTTGGCGTTGTTGTCGTCGGGCGAACCGGCGAAGAGCTCAATGTTGAGCGGGCCCTTGGGAGCGTTATCGAGCTTCTTGCCGTCCTTGTCCGTCAGGCCCAGGCCGTACAGCAGGGCGTTGCCCTGTGCGACGCCGACCTTGAAGTTGTCGAAGGAGACGTAGAAGTCAACGTTCTCGTTGTCGCGGATGAGGCGGTCGTAGGCGATGACCGGGATGTTCTTCGAACCCGCGGTGTCGAGCTGGCTCGACAGGGCCGTCCCGTCGATGGATGCGATGACCAGGACGGTGGCACCGTTGGTGATCATCTGGTCGATCTGCTGGGTCTGGGTGGGGATGTCGTCGTTGGCGAACTGGAGGTCAACCTCGTATCCGGCTGCCTCGAGTCCTTCCTTCACTGCGTTGCCGTCGGCGATCCAGCGCTCCGAGGTCTGGGTCGGCATCGCGACGCCAACCTTGACCTTGCCGCCGTTCGAGGCCGCAGCGCCGCTATCGGAACCGGAAGCGCCGCCGGCACCGCCGCCCGCGCATCCGCTCAGTGCAAGGGCGCCGGCCGCAAAAGTGGCCGCAACCGTTGCCATCTTGCCAAAGAAACCACGTGTCTTCATGGAATATCTCCTGTTTATTGCCTCGACATCACTGTCGATGGGCGTCACGTCTCCACACGTCCGTCGTGTGGTCTGACAACTTGTACCATATGAGAGAGGGGTCACCCTCGCATTGCCCAATTGATAACGTTCCGATAACAATTGTTAACGTTCACAACTTTAAGAACGGACATATAAACAAAGGAAAACCTCGGGAGCGTGAGGCGAAAACGCTTCACACTCCCGAGGTCGCAGGGTTTTACAGCCCCTCGGCGAGGCGGTGGTACGCCTGGTTCCAGCGCACACCCGAGGCGAAGTCGCGTCGCGTCGTCGACTCGTCGATAACCACGAGTTCCATGTGCGCCAGCGCCGCGAAGTTCTCCCACACCTCCGGGTCGATCTGCGTCGACATGCACGTGTGGTGCGCCCCGCCAGCCGTCAGCCACGCCTCGACGGAGGTGTAGAAGTCGGGTTCGGGGATCCACATCGCGCGGGCGACCGGGAGCTTCGGCATCGGCTGGGGAGGCTCGATGACGTTGACAATGTTCGCGGTGAGGCGGAAGCGGTCACGCATATCGGACATGGCGACAACGACGCCGCGTCCCGGGGCCGCGTCAAAGACCATGCGGACGGGATCCTCGCGGTCTCCGATCCCCAGCGGGTGAATCTCGATGCGCGGACGAGTATTCGTCAGCGAGGGGCACACCTCGAGCATGTGGGCACCCAGGATCATCTCGGCACCCTCAACAAGGTTGTAGGTGTAGTCCTCCATGAGCGAGGCACCGCCGGGCAGCCCCTCCCCCATCACCTTCGCGGCGCGCACGAGGACAGCGGTCTTCCAATCCCCCTCGGCGCTGAAGCCGTAACCGGCCTCGGTCAGGCGCTGCACGGCCAAACCGGGGAGCTGGCGGAGTCCGCCGAGATCTTCGAAGTTGGTCGTGAAAGCCTTCGCGCCGCGCTCCTCGAGGAAGGTACGCAACGCAATCTCCTCGCGGGCGGCGTAGCGCAGCGATTCCGCACGATCCCCACCCGGGGCAAGCTCGGGGGCGACGTCGTAGCGCTCGCAGTATTCGGCCACGAGGGCGTCGATGGCGGCCTCGTCCACGGCGTCAACGACGGCGACGAGGTCGTTGACCGACCACGTGTTGACCGAGACGCCGAGGCGACGCTCGGCCTCGGTCTTATCCCCCTCCGTGACGGCCACGTTGCGCATGTTGTCGCCGAAGCGCACGACGCGCAGCTCGTTGGTCGCCGCGAAACCGCCGGCCGCGCGCACCCAGTTGGCGACGCGGCGTCGCGTATTCTCCTGCGAGGCGTGACCGACGACGGTGGCGCGGGCCAGACCCAGGCGCGTGAGGATATACGCGTATTCGCGGTCCCCGTGCGCCGCCTGGTTCAGGTTCATGAAGTCCATGTCGATGCTGTCCCAGGGGATTTCGACATTGGCCTGGGTCGCCAGGTGCAGCAGGGGCTTGCGCAGGACTTCGAGGCCTCGGATCCACATCTTCGCGGGGCTGAAGGTGTGCATCCAGGAGATGACGCCGATGACGCGGTCGTCCGCGCTGGCCTCGAGCATTGCCCGCTTGATGGAGTCGGAATCCTTCAGGACGGGCTTCCATACGATCGGCGCGGGCAGCAGGTCAGATTCGTTGAGCAGGCGCACAACCTCGCGCGACTGCTCGGCGACCTGCGCCAGGGTTTCCTCTCCGTACAGATCCTGGCTGCCGGTGACGAACCAGACCTCGCGGCCCTCGTAGAAACTGGTCACGGTGAAATCTCCTTTGATGTCAGTGCTGTCCGTAGACGTTTTGGTAGCGGTCGTAGAGGGAGTCGATGTGATGCTGCTCGATGGGAACGAGGGGACCGCCCGCGCGCGCGACGTGCACGGTCTTGGCGACCTCCTCGACCATGACGGCGGCCTTGACCGCGGAACGCGCGTCGCGCCCGATCGTGAACGGGCCGTGGTTACGCATGAGGACCGCCGGCGAGCGCGATTCGCGCAGGGTGTCCACAATGCCTCGCCCGATGGAATCATCGCCGATGAGGGCGAAAGGACCGACGGGGACGGGGCCTCCGAACTCGTCGCCCATCATGGTCAGAACGCAGGGGATCTCTTCGCCGCGCGCGGCCCATGCGGTGGCGTAGGTGGAGTGCGTGTGCACGACGCCGCCCACCTCGCTCATGTGACGGTAGACGTAGGCGTGCGCGGCGGTGTCCGAGGAGGGAGTCCCCTCCCCCAGCACGAGGTTTCCATCGAGGTCGCACACCACCATTGCCTCGGGGGTCAGGTCGTCGTAGGACACGCCCGAGGGCTTGATAACGAGGAGGTCCTGGCTGCCATCCTCAGCCGCGCCGCGCACGCGCTGGGAGACGTTACCTGCCGTCCAGACGACGAGGCCCCAGCGGGGCAGCTCGGCGTGCAGGGTGGCCACATATTCACGCACGCGCTCGATCTCTTGCGCGAACTGGGGGGTCCATGTGTCGGGGTTACGGTGATCCATTCGTACTCCTCACTGAGCACCGATGAGCGATTGAGTTAACGTTAACATTCACCCACACGCGATGGCAAACAGGAGGACAAATGAGCCTTTAGCGAGCGCACACTCCCGTCGAACCGCGCACGACGAGGCGGGTTGGACGCACGTACGTATCCACCGATTCCCCATCAAGCGCGTGGCTGACCGCCTCAAGCGCACAGCGCCCGAGGTCCTCGAAATCCTGGCGCACCGTCGTCAGCCCCGGCCCCGCGTAGGCGGCCATCGGCACATCGTCGAAACCCGCGACCGACACGTCGCCCGGAACACTCACCCCGGCCTCGGCGAAGGCGCGCAGGAGACCCACCGCGACCTCGTCGTTCGCGCACATGACGGCATCCGGAAGGCCGTCCTCGACGAGGCTCTGTCCGGCGACGTACCCCCAGCGTGCCTCCCACGAGCCGACGAGCGGCTCGCGCTTCGACAGGCGCGCCTCATCCATTGCCTCGCGCCATCCGGCCACGCGTTCGCGCGCCTCGAACCACTCCTGAGGGCCCGCCACGCAGGCAATGTCCCGATGCCCCAGCGACATGAGGTGCTCCGCGAGCGCTCGCGCACCTCCGCGCTGATCCGCGTGAACGACGGACACCCCGCGACCGAATGTGCGCCCACCGGAGACCGCAACCACCGGCACCGACGCGCCCTGGGAGGCCACGGCCTCGGCGAGGGAATCCACCGGCGCAATGACGACGATCGCCTCGGCCGCCAGGGAGGAGAAGTGATCGAAGGCGCTGGCCACGTCGTCCGCGCCGAAACGATCGAGGGCCACGACCGACGTGAAAAGCCCGGCCTCGCGGGCGGCAACCTCCAGGGCAACCAGCATCGAGGAGGGACCGAAGTGCGCCGAGGTCGTGGTCACGACGCCGATAATGCCCGAGCGGGCGGTCACCAGTGCGCGGGCCACGGAGTTCGGGCGGTATCCCAGCTGATCAATCGCGGCCTGCACGCGCTCGCGCGTCCGAGGCGACACACGCCCCTTGCCGTTCACAACGCGAGACACCGTCTGATGCGAGACTCCGACCAATTCGGCCACGTCCGCCATCGACGGAGGACGACCATTGCGCGTCATACCGGCCTCCCTCCCGCATGCGTCCCACTTTGTTCACATCGTAAACGACAAGAGCCCACGACATAGAACTCGCCACACTTTTTAAATAACTCGTAAAACAATCATGCTGATCACAGAGAATGGAGGGGTCCCTTCAACACATGGATAAAGGTCCAGGAGACACAGATGGCATCAAGCCCCTCGTCCGCTCCCCACCCCGTCGATCAAGTCCCTCCCTTTGGGAAACTCACAGTTTTGGGCATTCAGCACGTCCTCGCGTTTTACGCGGGCGCCGTGGTCGTCCCAATCTTCATTGCCGGCCAGCTTGGGCTCGACGACGTAACGAAAATTCACCTCATCAACGCAGACCTGCTTACCTGCGGCATCGCCACCATCATCCAGTCAGCCGGCATCGGCCGCTTCATCGGCGTGAGGCTCCCCCTCATCCAGGGCGTCACCTTCACCGCCGTCTCCCCCCTCATCGCGATCGGAGCGGCGGCCACACCCCCCGGCGCTGACCCGAAGACCGGCCTGGCCACCATGTACGGCTCCATCATCGCCGTCGGCCTCCTCGTCTTCCTGGTTGCCCCCATCTTCTCGAAGTTCCTTCGCTTCTTCCCACCGGTGGTCACGGGCACGCTCCTGACGGTCATGGGCACGACCCTGATCTCCGTCTCTGCCGACGACATCTTGAGGTGGACGCAGCACGCACCGGCGGACACGAAGGAGGCGCTCACCCTCGAATCGCTCGGCTACGCCATCGGCACCATCGTCATCATCGTCCTCATTCAGCGCCTCTTCAAGGGCTTCATGGGAACGCTCTCAGTCCTCCTCGGCCTCGTCATCATGACGGGCGTCGCCTTCGCGATGGGCAAGACCAATTTCTCGGGCGTCGGAGAGTCCAGCTGGGTGGCCGTCACCCAGCCCTTCTTCTTCGGGCTTCCCCAGTTCTCCATCACCGCGATCTTCGCCATGATTATCGTCATGGCCGTGACCGCCGTGGAAACCACGGGCGACGTCTTCGCCACCGGCGAGGTCGTGGGCAAGCGCATCGCCCCGCGCGACATCGCCAACGCCCTGCGCGCCGACGGCCTGTCCACCCTGCTGGGCGGCGTCCTCAACTCCTTCCCCTACACCTGCTTCGCGCAGAACGTCGGCCTCGTGCGCCTCACCCGCGTGAGCTCCCGCTGGGTCGTCACCGCGGCGGGTGTCTTCATGATCGTCCTGGGCCTGTTGCCCAAGGCCGCGGCCTTCGTCGCGGCCATCCCGCCGCCCGTCATCGGCGGTGCCTCCCTGGCGATGTTCGCCAACGTCGCCGTCGTCGGCATCCAGACCCTGGCCAAGGTTGACATGCGCGACAACCGCAACGCGATCATCGTCTCCACCTCGATCGCCCTGGCACTCCTCGTCACCTTCAGGAGAGACGACATCGTCAATGCCATGCCCTCCTGGCTGCAGATCATCTTCGGCTCCGGCGTGACCATCGGCTCGCTGACGGCCATCGTCCTGAACATCCTGTTCTTCCACATCGGACGCCCGGCCTCGCCGGACGTGGCCGTGGTAGACGGCAAGAAGATCAACCTGGACGACGTCAACGCGATGGATCGCGACCAGTTCGTCGAGACCTTCTCCTCGATGTTCTCCGCTCACACATGGCCGGTCGAGCGCGCCTGGGAGTCCCGCCCCTTCGCCTCCGTCTCCGAGCTGCGTTCCTCCTTCGAGGACGCTGTCCTGGCGGCCAGCCCCGAAGAGGCCGAGGAGCTCATCGCGTCCTACACGGACATTGTCTCCCTGGTCCTCGACGGCGCGTGCGACGAGCAGGCCAACGCGGACACCTCCTCCCTGTCCGTGGGCGAGGTGACCCCAGAGGAGGCCGAGGAGCTACGCGCCCTGGCTGCTGCCTATCGCGAGAAGTTCGGCCGCCCGCTGGTCATCTGCGTGGACAACGTGGTGGACCGCAAGCACCTGCTGTCCTCGGGCTGGCGCCGCGTCGAGCACTCCCCCGCTCGCGAGGCCCGCTTCGCGCTCGGCGAGGTTATCGACATCGCCGACCTTCGCTTCGATCAGCTGGTCGCCGACGCGAACCCCATGCGCGCCGCGTGGGACGCTGGTTTTGAGCGTCTCTGAGTAGCAGCGTCTCGCAACGACGGTCCCGGGGCGCGTTGGGCAATACGCCTGACGCGCCCCGGCTTTTTCGCCACGCCCGCACGTACTGCGAAGGCACCACACGCGCACCATGAGGGCGTTCAGTAGCAGTTCCGCGAAAAAACTCGCCCAGCGCACCTGAAAACATCGTTTTTCGCCCATTTTGGGCTTGCGGGGCGAACTTTTTCGCGCTCGCACCCACACACGGCCGAGCAGGGCGAAAAATATCGCGCACAGGAGTCAGAAACACGGCGACCTTGAAACCAACAACACCACTGCACACCCCCAACAAAGGGACGCTGAAACCGACGACACCTCTGCGCCCAAAAACCGCAGCAAAAACGCCCATTTCTCACCTGCAAAGGCGATGACGGTTTCAATCCCACACAGATACCAGCGAGCAAAGGCGACAGGGGTTTCACGCCACCGGGCCACCTGGTCGACAGAACCAGGCTGCGGCGGCTGGGGCGCTCGCGGGCTGCGACGACACCACCGCCAGCCAAATCTCGCACGCAATTTATCGCGGTGATCCATTCTGCCCGGCCACAAGCAGCCGGGACTACTCAAAACAACCCTCTCACAACAAACGGTCCGAATAACCCAGCCCTCTCCAGGCCGGCCATGAGCGGGCTCGCTCCACAAAGTCGCATGCAATTCCACAACACGAGTGACACAGTGATGCGAACCGAAGCGGACAAACAAGATTATTCGGGGGAATTACATGCGAAATTGCTGGAGGAGAGCCAAGACGGGGAAGTTGCACTACATGAGGGCCCGACACACCGAGGACATGTCACCAGAGGGCTTCATGTAGCGCAAGCCACCCACCAGTATGGAGATCAGACTCACAACACCCCAGTCATAGCCACCGCCAGACAAAAGTCGCACGTAATTCAACTGCCTGAACATTCAACAACATTCAGAAACGTTGCAATTCCAACGATCACAATTCAATCTTTGAAACAGCCGCAGGGGAATTACGTGCGAAATTGGCGGCCAGCAAGAACAGCGCCCGAAACAGCGGAGTTCCCACAGCACGCCGGGACGCAGATACGCCGGGACGCAGATACGCCGGGACGCAGATACGCCGAGGGGCCGACCTCTCGGTCGGCCCCTCGGCGTATCCCATCAACACAGTGCAAGTTGTCCCAGAAGGCTCCTCAATAATGTCTCGTCGGCATTGCTCGGGCTCGACCCGTGCCGTATTCCCTTGTGATGACACCTACTGTAGGAGTCAAACCTTGCGACAACGGCAAGGCGAGCTGAGAAAATCCTGGGATTTTAACCCCGCAGATAATTGACTGATCACGGGTGTGCGCCCCCGGGTAACCGGGGGCGCACACTGCATCACGCATGTCAGCGCGTTGCGTCAGGCCTCAGCCGTTCCACTGGCCGTTCTCGTTGAAGTAGTACCACTTCCAGCCGATCCAGTGGCCGCCGGTGTACATCGCACCAGAGTCGGTGCTCAGGTAGTACCAGAAACCACCATCCTTCAGCCAGCCGGTGGTCAGCGCGCCACTGGAGTGCATGAAGTACCAGGAGGAACCATCCTTCACCCAGCCGGTGGCCATCGCACCACTGCCAGGCGCCAGGTAGTACCAGGTCAGCCCATCAAGCAGCCAACCGGTCACCATGCGACCCGTCGCCGGGTCCAGGTAGTACCAGGACGAACCATCCTTCACCCAGCCACTCGCCTGAGCGCCCAGGGCATCGTGGAAGTACCAGGCGCCATCCTCGCTCACCCAGCCGGTACGCATGTAGCCGCGAGAGTCGAAACGGTACGTGGAGTTACCGATCCGCACCGCCTGGCTCACCGGGTAGGAGCCATCCGCATAGCGGTACCACCAGCCGACAGAGTCACTGATCCACTGGCCTCCCTGCAGGGCAGGAACCGGGGTCGGGGCAGGAGCCGGGGTGGGCGCGGGCGTCGGATCCGGGGTCGGATCCACACTCGGCGCGGGCGTCGGCTCCGGAGAAGGCACAGGCGCCGGATCGCCCTGGAGGCGCACCTCCTGCTTGGCGGGGTTGACGCCCCAGTCCCAGGCGAACAGGTACGGGGTCACCGGGGCCTCGTCCGTGCGCCCCTGCGCCGCCCACGCGGCCTTCAGCTCCGAGACGGGCACGTCGAAGTGGTAGCGGTGCGTGCCATCGGCCAGGATCTCGCCGTCGTCCTCGACGAGCTTGCGGTAGTACCACGCGCCGTCTGCGTTCTCGTGGAAGTCGATGCCGGCCACGGGGGAAGCGTCGGTCACGTCGAAGGACACCGCGGAAGCATCTCCCTCGCCGCTCACCGTCAGGTTGGAGATGACGGGAGCCTGCGTATCCAGCGTGAACTCGTAGCTCATCTGATGGGTCTGCGAGGACGGACCGTCCGTCGCGGCCTCAATCGTCAGCGTGTAGGCGCCGTCGGGCAGGGCGTTCCCGGATTGGTCGTAGCCATCGAAGAAGGGCTCCTCACCGGAGAACTCGCCCGGCTTCGTCCAGCCGGTCTCGAGGTCGTAGAGGGACTTGCGCACGCGGTTGATCGTGTAGGAGCGCACGGACTGCCCCGCGGAGTTGCGGTAGGTGAGAGTCATCGACGGGACGGAGCGCAGCATGCCGGTCAGCGGCGCGATCTTGTCGGGGGCACCCGCCCACTTGGCGCGCGACGTGATGAGGCGCTGCGTGTTGATCGTGGTGACCAGGTTCGAGTCCTGCTTGTCCGACAGCGGGTTCAGCGCTCCCAGCGGGATGGACGAGTGGGCGTTGACCAGCGCGGAGCGGTAGACGTGCACGGGCGTCGTCTCGTTGTCCGACCACTTGCCGTCGAAGACGCTGGGCGCGCCCCACGAGCCGTAGAAGCCCAGGTAGGGCACGGTCAGGCTCGGGGTTCCGTCCTCGCTTGTGAAGGTCACGGCGCCGTCGATGAAGGTTCCCTTCGGGGTGTTCGCCGAGGCAAAGGTCGCGAATTCGGACTCGGGGGACACGGTGACGGTCACGGTGGTATCCGACTTCGCGGGGACCGTGATCTGCTGGGCATCCCCGGCCTCGGCCACGCCGTCACCGGAGAAGGTCAGCGAGATTCCTGCGCCCGCCCAGTTCTGCGAGTGCTCGAGGAAGAGGCCCTCCTCGACCATCTCGGAGAGCGCCTGGCCGCCGAGGGTGTAGGTGTGGGCAGCGTCGGAGAGGTTGGTCAGGCGAACCTGGAAGGTCCAGCCCTTCGTTCCGTCGCCGAGGTCGGCCTTGGGTCGGGAGGGATCGGCGGCTCCGACGACGGTCGGGTAGACGGTCGCGGTGGTCGCTGCGAGCGCATCAACGGCGCCGGCGCCGACCCTGCGCGGCGAGTAGAAGGTGCCGTCGCCCAGCTCGACGTCGATGAGCGGGTGGGCAGTGCCCATGAGGAGGTTGGTGACGACAGCGTTCTTCTGCTCGGCGCTCATGCCGGAGAAGGCGGGATCGTTCGCGAGGCGCTGGCGCACGAGGGCGCTAATGCCCGCGACCTGCGGGGAGGCCATAGAGGTGCCCGACAGGCGCTGGTACTGGTTGCCGAGGTAGGCCGACATGATGTCGCCGCCGGGGGCCGCGATCTCCGGCTTGAGGGTCAGGTCGGGGGCCACGCCCCACGCCGAGAACTCCGAGGCGGTCGGGTTGTTCGAGGCCAGAACGATGCCGGAGTGCGTGACGGTCACGGTGACGTCGGCTCCGTTGGCGGCGGCCAGGGCCTCGCGGATTGCCTCGCCGTCCTTCTTAGTGATGGTGACCGTCGGCATCGAGGTGGTCGAGCCCAGGATCGCCTGGTAGGGCGTAGCGGCTTCGTCGGTGTCGGCGACCATGAGGGCCGCGGGAGCCGGCGAGAGGGCCGTCAGGTTGCGCGCCTTGAGCTCCTCGGTCATCGCCGAGCCGTCGCGAGAGTCCGTACCACCCTTGTCCTCGAGGACGATCACGCCGGACAGGTCGGCGCCCGCGTATTTCTCGAGCTGGCCTGTGCCGCCAGCGCCGGCGTCTACGACGCGGTAGGTCTTCTCAGCAACATCGCGCAGGCCGGCCACGGCCTCGCCCTGGCCGTCGAGGGCGGTGCGGTAGGCGATCTTGCGATTGCCCAGGCTCACGTAGGACAGGGCCTCCTGGTTGTCGACTGAGGCGACGGCCAGGGTGGACTTGTACGAGGCGGGTTCGCCGAGCGTGCCCGTGTCGGGGTCGGTCGCGAACGGCTTGTTCTGGCCGGAGTTGTTGCCGTAAGCGTTGGAGAAGGCGTTGCCGCCCGCGGCGTTGATGGTGATTCCCGCGGCATTCAGCTTCTCGTACACCCCTGCGAAGACACTGCCCGCGTCGCTGCTCATGCCGGAGTCGTCGCCCAGGGACAGGTTGATGACGTCGGGCTTGATGACGAGCGCGTCGTCGAGGGCTGCCAGCAGGGCACTGTCGGGCATCGAGCCGTCCGCGTCCGAGGCGACCTTCGCGACGACGATCTGCGCGTGGGGCGCGGTGCCCTGCAGGACGTCCGCGTTGGCGGCCGCGATCGCGGTGACGTGCGTGCCGTGGGACAGGTCCTTCTCGGAGTGGGGCACGACGTCCGCGTCGTTGTCCGCATAGTCGTAGGCGAAGGGGATCTTGCTGTTGACGTACGCGCCGGCTCCACCGTGCGGAAGCTTGCCCGCAAAGGCCTGCACGTCTGCCTGGCTCATACGCACGTCGACGCCGTCCATCGAGCCGGCGAAGGCGTCGTGGTCGGTCTGCAGGCCGGAGTCGATGACCTCGATGACCTGACGATCACCCTTGAGGGCAACCTCGTTCGCGCGCGTCATCGCCAGGGACGAGGCGTTCTTGAGGACGGGCGCACCGCTGCCCTGCGCCGCATTCTCCAGCGGCTTGTGGACGCCCTCGATGAACGCGGTCTTCACGCCTTCGACCTTTCGGATCGCCCAGAGAGCGGAGCCGGGCGCCTCGATGGCAAAGCCGTCGAGCGCGTTCGTGTAGTCGCGCACGTTCGTGACCTGAGCGCCCGGGACGACTCCCTCCACAGCGGAGGCGATGCGCGCCTTCACGTCGTCGCGCGTGGCCTGCGTGGAGGTACCGGCTGCTCCATCCTCCAGCTGGACGATGATCGTCGTCGGGGTGTCGTCGGCAGCCTCCTGCGCGGACGAGGCGTCGGGCAGGGTCACTCCCCCAGCCTCGGCCTGGCGGATGGACAGCAGCGCGTCCTCGACTCGCGTCCCTGACTGCGCGTCGGTTGACGAGGCCTGGGTGGGGTTGGCGGGGAGGGCACCTCCCGGCTGCGGGCTCGCTGCGAGCGCCGGGACGCTCACGCCGGTCAGGGCGAGGGCTGCGGCGAGAGCGAGTGCCGGGGTGGAGTGATGGGACATCAAGGGCTCACTTACGTATCGACGAGATGACGATCAAAAGCACGTCCGGGTGACGCGCCGTCCTATTATGCGTAAGTTCTTCCAGTTGTGCAGTATGCATGTCCGATAGATGACTCAGTGTCCACACACTGACATTTTGTACAGGGCTGCGCATAAGCCGAGGGGCCGACCTGGCGGTCGGCCCCTCGGCTTATCCCATCAACACAGTGCAAGTTTTCCCAGAAAGCTCCTCGAAAAAGTCTCGTCGGCATGTCCCGGACCCCCATGGTCCGTGCCGTATTCCCTTGTGATGACAATCAGTGTAAAGAACGAACCTTGCGACAACGACAAGACAACCTGAAAAAAGCCTGGGAATTTTGGCGCTCGGCCCCTTTGACAGACGCCAGGCCCGCACACCCCACATGGTGCAGGGCGCGCGGGCCTGGACGGTCACTCTCAGGGGCAACCTAGCTGATCAGCTGCCCTGTCTCGGAGAAGGTGTACCAGGTCCAGAAGATGCGCAGTCGGCCCGTGGCCATCGCGCCGCTTCCGGTCTTCAGGTAGTACCAGGCACCGCCGTCCTTGAGCCACCCCGTCATCATCTTGCCGGTGCTGGGGTTCAGGTAGTACCAGGTGTCGCCATCCTTCACCCAGCCGGTCGCCATGATGCCCGAGGAGGGATCCAGGTAGTACCAGGAGATGCCGTCGAGGACCCAGCCGCTCGCCTGGGCGCCCGATGCCCCGTGGTAGTACCAGTTGCCCTGGTCAAAGACCCAGCCGGTGCGCATGTAGCCGCTCGCGTCGAAGCGGTACGTCGCCCCGCCGATAGCGAGGGCCGCATCGGCGGGGTAGGTGCCGTCCTCGTAGCGGTACCACCAGCCGCGGCCATCCCACTTCCAGGTACCGGCCTTGGGGGTGGGCGCGGGGGCTCCCACGTGGATGGTGGCGCTGGCGGACACGCTCGGCTGCGTCGGGTCGGAGACGGTGATGGTCGCGTCGCCCGCGCCGACCGCCCTGACCTCGCCGGTCGCGCTCACGGTGGCCACGGCCTCGTCCGAGGAGGACCAGACGACGCCGGTCACGTTCGCGTCCGTGGGCTCGTGGGTGGCGCTCAGCGTGAGGGTATCCCCCACGCCGAGCGTGGCGGACTCGCGCGACAACGCGAGCGACGTCATGGGGATCGGCTTGAGGGCGACCGGCGCCGTTGCCCCGTTGACCGGCCAGTCCCACACGTGCAGGTAGATCGTCGACGGGTCACCGCCGATGCTCGTCAGGGCGTCCTTCAGCGGCACGTCGAAGTGGCGGTGGACCAGACCGTCCTCGCTGCGCCCGGTCGGGTAGACCTCGGCGCCGCGCTCGACGACCTTGCCGTTCTCGGTGGCCGAGAAACCGATACCGGCGATGGCCGAGGAGTCGGTAACGTCGAAGGACAGGACCCGATCCTTGCCCTCACCCGACACCGTCACGTTGGTAATAACGGGAGCCTGAGTGTCCAGGATGACGCTGTAGCTGATGGCCTGGGTCGCGGGCGACGGGCCGTAGGTCGAGGCCTCGATCGTCAGCGTGTAGCGTCCGTCCGGCAACTCGGCGCCGTCCGGCGCGTAGCCGTTGAACCACGGGTCGCAGCCCGGCGCAGAGTCCTCGACCGTGCGCGGCGAGCGCGTGTGCACGTCGTAGATGGACCGATCCGCGCGCCCGCACGTGAAGGAGCGGATCGTCTCCCCGGCCTCGTTCCTAAAGGTGTAAGTCAGCGAGGGGACGGAGCGCAGCAGCACCGTGCCCGGAGTGACGGCGGTCCGGGCGTCCTCCTGTGTGGAGCGCGAGATGACGAGGAGGTCGGGGTTGACCCCGTTGATCATCCTCTCGTCCTCGACGTCGAAGGGGCTCTGCTGACCAAAGGGCAGGCGGCCGCTCATGAACGTCGACCCGTAGCCGCTGATGTGGTTGTTGGGGGTAACCAGGTCGAAGATCGCAGGCGCACCCCAGGAGCCGTAGAAGCCCACGTAGGGGACGGTGAGGTTCGGAGCCCCGTCGGTGCTCGTGAAGGTGACGGCGCCGTCGATGAACGTGCCCTTGGGCGCGTTCTCCGCCGCGTACGAGGCGAAGGCCTCGCGCGGCGTCACGGTGACGGTCACGGTGGCGGCGCCCTTGGCGGGCACGGTCACCGAGTCGGAGGAGAAGGTCAGGTCGATGCCCTGCCCCGCCCAGTTGGTCGAGTGGTGCGTGAACAGCATGCTCGCGACCTTTTCGGACAGGGCCTGGCCACCCAGCGTGTAGGTGCGGGCGGTGTCGGAGATGTTCGTGAGGGTCACCTGGAAGGTCCACCCGGAGGTTCCGTCACCCAGGTCGGCCTTGGGGCGAGAGGGATTCTCGGCGCCCACGACGCTCGGGTACACGGACGAGGTCGTGGCGCCCTGGGCATCCACCAGACCCGCGCCCACGCGGCGCGGCGAGTAGTAGGCGCCATCATTTTGCTCCGCGTCCACGATCGGGCGGGCGGTACCCATCAGGAGCTTCGTGACAACCGCGTTCTTCTCGGCGGCAGGCAGGCCCGCAAAGTCCGGGTCGGAGGCGACGCGCTGACGCACGAGGGTAGCGACCGCGCCGGCCTGAGCCGACGCCTCGGCCGTGCCGGACAGTCGATCGTAGTAGTTGCCGGGGGTGGCGGACGTGACCTTGCCGCCGGGAGCCGCAACCTCGGGCTTAAGCCTCAGGTCGGGAGTCACGCCCGTGGAGGAGAAGTCGGAGGCGTGCACGCCCTCGGGCACGGTGAGGATCGTGGAGGGAGAAACGTTCACCTCGATCGATCCACTCTCCGAGGCCTTGATGGCGTCGTAGAGGCGATTGCGATCCGAGGTCGTGATGGTGGCCATCGGCAGGCTGAACCAGCGGTCGACAGACCACTTGACGGGTGTTTCGGTGTCGTACCAGTGCCCGAGCAGAACGCCGGCGGGCTTGCTGGTCAGGGACTTGAGGGCCTTAATCTTGTGCTTCACCTCCACCGAGTTGCCCCTCGAGTCGTAGCCGCCCAGCTCCTCGAGGAGGATCGTGCGCGACAGGTCCCCGTAGTCCGCGCCGAGGTACTTTGTCAGCTCCTCGCTCGATCCGTTGCCGGCGTAGACCACGCGGTACGTACCCTCGGCGAGAGTGTCGAAGCCGGGTCCATCGCCCTTGCCCATGCGAGCGAGGGGGCGGTACCCGATCAGGCGATCGCCGAAGGTGAGCGCACCCATGATCTCCTGCTCGTTGACCGAGGCCACGGCGAGGGTCGAGGAGAAGGCTGCGGGGAAGCCGAGCGCGCCGTTATCGGGGTCGTCCGCCCGTCCGTAGCTCTCGACGTCACCAGCGGGCGCATAGACGGTCGTGCCCTGCGCGCCGAGAGTCTCGTAGACGTGGGCGTAGAGGGTCTCAGCATCGTCCGTCATTCCTTCGGTCTTAGAGAAGGAGACCGAGACGACGTCGGGCTTGAGAACCATCGCGTCGTCGAGCGCTGCCAGCAGGTTGACATCGCTCGCGCTGTTGCCCGGATCTTTCGTCACCTTCGCGACGATCAGCTGCGCCTGGGGAGCAGCACCGGAAAACTGCCCCCCGTTGGCCGCCGCGAGGGCGGCGACTCGCGTGCCCTGGGTATTCGCGGCACGCGCTTCTTCGCCGCCTTCAGACGTGGCGAGCACGTTCGTATCCTCGTCACCGTAGTCGTAGGCGAAGGGAATCTTGGGGCTCACCCACACGCCGCTCTTGCCAGCGCCCAGCTGCGAGGCAACGGAGGCCACCGAGTCCTGCGTGAAGCGCAGCGCTGCAGCATCCATATCACCGGCGAAGGCCTCGTGCGAGGTATCAATACCGCTGTCGATGAGCTCGATAACCTGGCCCTGCCCCTTCTGAGTAGCCGCGTCGACGCGCATCATCCGTGCCGCCGCTCCGGGCGCGCTTTCAGCATCTCCGCCGCCAGAAGCAGCACGATAGTGTCCGTCGATCTCCTCGTCAGTGACGAACGTATGGCTGCCGTCGAGGAAAGCGCCCTTGACGCCGGCCGTCGCCTTGATGGCACCGAGTGTTGAGGCGGGTGCCTGGATCGCAAAGCCGTCGAAGGCATGGTGGTAGTCGCGCACATCGGAGATGGTCGCACCCGGTAGAGCTGCGGCTACGGCCTCGCCGATGCGCTTCTTCATCTGCACGTAGTGCGCGGCGCGGTCGGCTCCCGCGTCACCTGCCTCGAGCTGGACGATGATCGTCTCAGGAGAGTCATTCACTGCCTGCTCGGGCGACGAGGCCTGGGTGGCGTCGGCCTCGTCCGCAAAGGCTGCGGGCACGCCGATCGTAGTGAGGGCGAGGGCGCCGGCCGCTATGAGCGTCAGCGCTGCGCGTCGGTAGTGGAACATTGTCGGCTCACTTTCTTCACACCTAAAGTGTTGAGCTGCATGAGGGTGAGGGATCGCGCGGCACATCCCTGTGAGCACGCGATAGGGCGGGCGCAGCGTGTGGCCGCGCCTCGCGTCGCCTTGCGAGCGCGCCCGCTCCCCCGGTACGAGTCCGGGTGGGGCGGGCGCGACGCATGGGTAGTCCTTCGGGTCAGTGGATCAGCGGATCAACGTACCGTTGTCGGAGAATCGGTAGTACTTCCACACGATCCACAGGCGGCCGGTCGCCATCTGGCCGCTACCGGGCTTGAGGTAGTACCAGGAGCCGTCCTCGTAGTGCCATCCGGTCTTCATCTTGCCGTTGGCGGGGTTCAGGTAGTACCAGTGCGAACCGTCTTTGACCCACCCCGTGGCCATCTGGCCGGTGCCGGGGGTCAGGTAGTACCAGGAGACCCCGTCGAGAACCCAGCCGGTGGCCTGCGCACCGGACGGGGCGTGGTAGTACCAGTTGCCCTGGTCGAAGACCCAGCCGGTACGCATGTAGCCGTCCGCGTCGAAGCGGTACACCTGGCCATCGATGGTCTTGCTCGTGTTCGTCGGGTAGGTACCGTCCGCGTAGCGATACCACCAGCCGCGCACGCCCCACGTCCACTGGCCGCCGGAGGGGGCGGAGTCAGAGCTGGCCTTGACGGTGACGGTCGCCGAGGTGATGACGTTGGGATCCTGACGCACGTCGACGCGCAGGGAGACATCAGCGCTCGTCGGGGTCCAGGTGTAGGAGGCGGTGGACGCACTCTCGTCCGAGCTACCCTCCATCGAATCCCAGTCCTTGAGAACCGTCTCCGTGCCGTCGCCGCCGATCTGTACCACGCGCACCTGGCGCCCGCCCAGGGTACCGCCCTGCGCAGAGACCTTCACGGTCGTCGGAGTGCCCACGGAGGTGGTGAGCGTGTACCCGGGTCCGGCCTCGGTGATTCCGTCACCCGACACCGCGACCTGCGGGCGGGTGTACTCGAAGAGGGCGGCCGTGTTGTAGCCGGCTTCCTTCATAGCCTTCTCGGTAAGCATCCACGCCTGCGAACCCTTGGGGGCGGCGACGTAAATCTCGGTGCCCGCCTTGAGGTCCGAGGCCATGTCGGCGGCGAGCTTGATGTCCTGCACGGTCGAGGGCAGGACCAGGACGCGGGGCGTGTCAAACCAGAAGGTGAAGCTGGTCATCCCCTCGCCGAAGTAGGCGCTATCGGGGCGCCCATTGGAGGCCTTGCCCTCGTAGTAGAACTCGCCGTTGTTACCGCCGCGCACGATGATGTGGCGCGGGGCTGCGGTGTCGCGCGGGGTCATCCACAGTTCCGTGACCTTCGAACCCAGCTCGATGGTGTCCAGGCCGTTGCCGACGAGGCCGCGGGCAACCGTCACTGAGTCGGGGATGACGAGGTCGGTGAGGTTCGCGTCGCCGTCGAAAACACCGTAGCCGATGGTCGTAAGGCCCTCGGGCAGGACGACGCGGCGCAGGGACGTGTTGTTCGCGAAGGCAGCATCAGCGATGGCGACCGTGCCGTCGGGAACCGTCACGTCAGTGTCCGTCTTCGTGGGAAGGTACAGGACCAGGGTGCGGCCCGCGTTGCCCTTGCTGTACAGGACGCCGTCTTCGACGGTGTACATCGAGTTGGCGGGGTCCACGGTCAGCGAGGCAAGGTTGTTCGAACCCACGAATGCTGATTCGCCGATGGTGGTGACGCCCGAGCCCAGGTGGACAGAGGTCAGGGCGGTGTCGGAGGAGAACGCGCCCTTACCGATCGAGGTCACCGAGTCGGGCAGCGTGACCGCGGTGATCGGCGCGTCCTCAAATGCGTAGTCGCCCACCCTGGTGAGGCGGTTCAGGTCGGGACGGAAATTCACCTCGGCGAGGGCCTTGTCGTAGCGGAAGGCGCTATCCGGCAAGAGCTTCGTGCCGCCCAGGTCGACTCGCTCCAGCTTGGGCATGTACCAGAACGCCGTGTCGTCCATGGATTCGAAGCCATCGGGCAGAGTCAGGGACGTGATCCGCGATCCCACGAACGCACCCTTGCCAACGTGACGCAGATGTGATGGCAGTGCCACGGAGGTGATCTGCGCAGAGGCGAAAGCACCCTCGTCGATGATTGCGGTTTCTTCGGCGACGGTGTACGAGCCGCCCGAGTTCTTCGCCTGCGGGTATGTCGCCAGGTGCGTCAGGCCCTTCGTGTACAGGACGCCGTCGAGGCTCTGGTAGTTCTGGTTCGCGGCGTCGACCTCGATGCTCTCCAGGAGCGGGGTGCGTGCGAATGCCGCGAACAGGCCCTGGGCCACCACGTTCGGACCGACGTGGACGGAGCGCAGCTTCGCCATGTCACTGAAGGTCTCGAGGCCTGCCATCTTGAGAGAACGAGGCAGGGAAATGCTCTCCAGGGATGTGTATGCGAAGGCACGCTCCCCGATTGTCTCGAGCTGCGAGGGGTGGGCGTCGTCGTCCTGGAAGGTGACCTGGGTGAGCGGCTGGCCTGAGAAGGCATAGTCGTCAATTGCGCGCACGCTCGCGGGGATCCACACGCTCGTCAGACTCGCGTCATTAAAGGCGTTCGTAGCGATCTCGGTGACCCCGTCAGGGATGCGAACATCCGTTGCAGTGCCCGTGTACGACACGAGTACCCCGTCGGCATCGACGGTGAACCCATCGGCATTGGCGTGCAGCGGGGCGGCTGCGTGGACCCGACCGGTGGCGCCTGCGTCTGCCGCGAATGCAGCTGGCACGCTGACCACGGTCAGGGACAGAGTACTGGCGAGCGCGAACGCCAGCACCATTGACTTTCGATGGGACATCTGTGACCCCCTCTATTGACAGTTGGTAAGTCAAGGCTTCGTGTTACGACCACGGCCCCTTGTGTCAAACATATCTCTCAATAGGGTTTTTGGGTACCCCCTGAGACACCCCTTCTCAGCATATGTCAATCAAGCATTTGGGATATTTACGAGTAGTACCATGCATCAACCCGGATCAATGACGAGTGTAAAACGGTGATAATGCGGCCAATTTTCGCCCATTATTTCTAGGGTTTCATGACATCTTTCCACCGAATCTGACAAATCAACCAACAGCCAAGATTTATGGAATATGCGCCCCTACAAGCGAGGGCGCGCGAAGCCACAGCACGGCGGTCCCGACCTACTGGTCGGACAAAAGCCCGCGCCCCCGGAGATTCTCCGGGGGCGCGGGCGAGGCGTCTCGCAGCTCTATCAGCTAACGAGCTGTCCCGACTCGTTGAAGTAGTACCACTTCCAGCCGATCCAGTGGCCGCCGGTGTACATCGCACCAGAGTCGGTGCTCAGGTAGTACCAGAAACCACCATCCTTCAGCCAGCCGGTGGTCAGCGCGCCACTGGAGTGCATGAAGTACCAGGAGGAACCATCCTTCACCCAGCCGGTGGCCATCGCACCACTGCCAGGCGCCAGGTAGTACCAGGTCAGCCCATCAAGCAGCCAACCGGTCACCATGCGACCCGTCGCCGGGTCCAGGTAGTACCAGGACGAACCATCCTTCACCCAGCCACTCGCCTGAGCGCCCAGGGCATCGTGGAAGTACCAGGCGCCGTCCTCGCTCACCCAGCCGGTACGCATGTAGCCGCGAGCGTCAAAGCGGTACGTGGAGCCTCCGATCTGCACCGCCCGGCTCGCCGGGTAGGTGCCATCGGCGTAGCGGTACCACCAGCCGCGCGAATCAGAGATCCACTGACCCTCCTGCTGGGCGGGAGCCGGATCGGGCTCGGGCGCCGGAGTCGGGTCCGGGGTAGGCGCGGGCGTCGGGTCCGGAGTCGGCTGCGGCGCAGGCGTCGGCTCAGGCGCAGGCGTCGGATCCGGGGTCCCCGGCAGCTTGATCATGAGGGTGCTCGTCAGGTACGAGGCATCGCGTACCTGGACGCGCAGGCTCACGTCCGCGCCCGACGGAGTCCACGGGAATGTCACGGAGGAGGCCGCAGCGCGGTCCCCGCCGTCCGTCACCGTCGTCCAGTCGCGCACGAGCGTCTCGGTGCCGTCCGCGCTGATCTGCACGGCGCGCACCTGCTGCGTGCCGGCGATGCCACCGGAGACCGTCGCGGTCACGTCGACCGACGCGCCGACCTCGCCCGTGTAGGTGTAGCTTCCCGAGGCCTCGGCGATGTTCGCGCCCGCCAGGGTCACCGACGCACCCGTGTAGGTGTGCAGGTGCGAGGCGTCGATGCCGGCCGCCTCAAGGGCGTCCTTGGCAACGTTCCACGCCGACGTTCCCTCGGCCGCGGCGACGTACACGTGGGTGTCGTCCTTCTTCTCGTCGCTCAGCTCCGGCTCGAGGTCGAGGCGAGTGAGCGTCGAAGGCAGGACGAGGACGCGCGGAACGTCCACGCCGAAGGACACGCGGGTCATGCCCTCGCCGAAGTAGGCACTCTGGCGGCGTCCGTTCGTCGGGCGACCGTCGTACACGAAGGAGCCGTCCACGCCGCCGCGCACGACGATGCGGCGAGGCATGGGAACCCAGCTGCCTTCCATGCGGATCGAGGTCACCTTGGAGCCGTACTCGACGAGCTCCAGGGAGTTACCGACGACGCCGCTCGAGCGCTCGACCGACTCCGGGATGACAAGCTCGGTCAGCGCCGTTGTGCCCGCGAAGGCGTCGTCACCGATGACCTTCAGGCCCTCGGGCAGAACGACGTGGGTGAGCGTCTTATTGTTGGCGAACGCGCTCGCGCCGATCTCGACCGTGCCCGCACGCACCGTATAGTCGGTGAGCGTGTTGGCGGCCGGGGACAGCATCAGGTGCAGGCCGTCCTCCGCCTTGCGGTACAGGACGTTGCGCTCAGCCGAATACACGGGGTTGTCGGCGGACACGGTCAGCGTCGCGATCTTGCGGTCGTTGTACAGGGCGGTCTCGGCGAAGGAGGTGACGCCTGCTCCGATGTGGAACGAGGTCAGGGCTGTGCTCTCCGAGAAGGCCTGCTCACCGACCGTGGTCACCGAGTCCGGCAGGGTCACAGACGACTGCGCCGTGCGGCTGAACGCGAAGTCGCCGATCGTCGTGAGGCGGTTCAGATCGGGTCGGAAGTTGACCCCTTCCTTGGCACTCGTGGACTCGAAAGCACTACCGCCCAGGGAGATCGTGCCTCCCAAGTCGATGCTCGCGAGCTTGCCTGCCGAGCAGAACGCGCAGGTACCCACCGTCTCGAACTTCTCGGGCAGAGCCACGGAGGTGAGCGCGGAGAGGCGGAAGGCCTCGTCCTTAATCGTACGCAGGCTGTCGGGCAGAGTCACGGAGGTGATGCCCGCCTTCTGGAATGCCTTAGGCGCGATTGTCGCAACCGCGTCCAGGACCGTGTACGAGCCTCCCGTGTTCTTGGCGGCCGGGTAGATGATCAGCGTCGAGTGATCCTTGGAGTACAGGACACCATCCACGCTCTCGAAGTTCGGGTTCGCCGGATCAACTTCGACACTCGTCAGCGTGCCGGTTTCCGCGTAGCCGCCGGTCACCGAGGAGGCTGCGACGTTGGGGCCCAGCTTGATCGTGGTGAGCGCCGAGTTGTAGTCGAAGACCTCCGCGCCGATCGTCACCACGGAACGCGGCAGCTCGATGGCGTCCAGGCTCGTGTTCGCGAACGCGCGGTCGGCGATCTTCGTCAGCTGGGCCGGGTGTGCCTCGTCGTCAACGAAGGTGACCTTCTTCAGCGAGCTGTAGATGAATGCCTCCTGGCCAATCGAGCGCACCGAGGCGGGAATCGTCACGTGCTCCACGGTGGAGCTCGCGAAGGCGCGCTCGCCGATGGAGGTCACGGTGTCGGGCAGGGTCACCTCGGTGGCCGAGCCCTTGTATTTCCCGAGGACGCCGGCCTCGTCGATCTCGAAGTCGTCGGTGTCAGCGGCGCGCACCGTAACCGGGATGGACGCGCTCTTAGTAGCGCCAGCCTCGGTGGTGACGGTGGCGGTCAGCGTGCCCGAACCAGCGTGATCGCCGGCGGTCAGCGTCGCCTTGCGCGTGTCGGTGTCGGCGGCGACCGTGGCCAGGTCGGCGGGCTCCACGCTCCACGTCACCGCGCGGTCCTTCAGCGAGGGCGCCAGGTAGGCCTTGACGGGGGTAGTCTCGCTCACCTTGAGCGTCACCTGGGTGTCAGCGAGCTCGATGCCCGCATCCTCGGAGATGGTGCGCACGCGGATCTGGGCGCTGGCCGACAGGGTCGGCTGGGACGCGTCGGTCGCGGTGATCGTCGCCTCGCCGGCGGCCAGGGTGCGGACCTCGCCGTTGTCGTTCACAGTGGCCACGGCCTCGTTCGAGGACGTCCAGACGAGGTCGGTGACGTTCGCGTTCGTCGGCTCGTACGAAGCGCTCAGCGCGACCGTCTCACCGGCGACGACCTCGGAGGCCTGCGGGGTGAGGGCCAGGGAGGTCATCGGGATCGTCTGGAAGCGGATCACCTGACGGGCCTGGTTCTTACCCCAGTCCCACGCGAACAGGTAGGCGGTTGCCGGATCCGAGGAGTCCGCGCGGTCGATCAGGTCCTTCCACGCAATCTCGTAGTGCTTGGCGTAGGTGCCGTCGGCCTGACGGTTCGCGCCCACGGCCTCCTTCTCGTCGTAGTAGCGACGCGAGGTCGGGGTCTCAGAGAAGGCAATGCCGGCCAGCGGCGAGTTGTCGGTAACGTCAAAGGACACGACGCGCGCATCGCCCTCGCCGGTCACGGCAAGGTTGGAGATGACGGGCGCCTGGGTGTCCAGGGTGAAGTCCCAGGTCAGCTGCGAGCTAACGCTTGAGGGGGCGACCGAGGCCGCGTCGATCGTCAGCTTGTAGTGACCCGCGGGCAGCTCCTTGCCGTCCTTGTCGAAGCCGTCGAAGACCGGGTTGTTGCCTTCCTGACTTTCAATTGGCTCGACCTTGCTGGCGTGGTAGTTGAACAGGGACTTGCGGGCGCGCTCGAAGGTGTACTCGCGCACGACCTCACCGGCCTCGTTCGTGTAGGTGTAGGTCACCTTTGGGGAGTTACGCAGCAGGCAGGTGCGCGGCAGGATGCGCGAGGGGGCCTCGGGCAGAGCGGAGCGCGACATGATGAAGTACGCGGGGTCGACCGCACGCACGTTGTCGATTTCCTGTCCGACAAGCGGGTTCAGAGCGCCGAGAGGCACCTCGGTCGAGGGGTTCATGAGGGTCGAGGAGCAGGCGTGCGCGGTGCTCGTCGTACCGTCGTACCACTTGCCATCGAAGACGGCGGGCGCACCCCAGGAGCCGTAGAAGCCCACGTAGGGGACGGTCAGGTTGGGCTGACCGTCAGCGCTGGTGAAGGTGACGGCGCCGTCGATGAACGTGCCCTTGGGAGCGTTCTCATTCGCGTACGAGGCAAAGGCCGAGCCCGGGGTCACGGTGACGGTCACGGTCGCGGTGCCCTTGGCTGGCACGGTCACCGAGTCGGCGGAGTAGGTCAGGTCGATGCCCTGCCCGGCCCAGTTCTTGGAATGCTCGGTGAACAGGCCACCCTCGACGATCTCGGAGAGCGCCTGGCCGCCCAGGGTGTAGGTGCGTGCCGTGTCGGAGACGTTCGTCAGGGTCACCTGGAAGGTCCACCCATTCGTGCCCTCACCCAGGTCGGCCTTCGGGCGCCACGGGTTTTCTGCTCCCGCGACGCTCGGGTACACGGTCGTGGTCGTGGCCGCGAGCGCGTCCACCTGGCCTGCGCCCACGCGGCGCGGCGAGTAGTAGGTGCCGTCGTTCTGATCGATGTCGAGCAGCGGGTGGGCGGTTCCCATCATGAGGGTGGTGACGATCGCGGCCTTGTCCGCCTCCGACAGGCCAGCAAATGCCGGGTCGTCGTTCACGCGCTGACGCACGAGGGCGGCGATGCCCGCGACCTGCGGGGTCGCCATGGACGTGCCCGACATGGACCGGTAGGTGTTACCCAGGACGGCGGCGACGATGTTGCCGCCGGGGGCCGCGATCTCAGGCTTGAGCTTCAGGTCGGGGGTCACGCCCCACGAGGTGAAGTCGGAGACCGAGGGGTTGGTCGAGGCGAGCTTGAGGCCCGCATGCGGGTTCGAGATGGTGATGGAGCCGGACTCGGAGGCCTTGATGGCCTCGATGAGGGTGTCCTTCTCCTTCTTGGTGATGGTGACGGTCGGCATCGTGTGGGTGGCCTCGATCGTGGCCACGTAGGGAATTTCGGCCGTCTCCGAGTCGCCGATGATGAGGGCGGCGGGCTTGGAGGTCAGCTGGGTCAGGCCCTTGACCTTAGCCTCGTGGGTCATGTCCGCGCCCGTCGCACTGTCGGAGCCGCCGCGGTCTTCAAGGACGATGACCTTCGACAGGTCGCCAGGGTGCTCGGCGATGAGCTTGTCGAGGGCCGCCGCGTCACCGATGCCCGCGTAGACGAGGGTGTAGGTGTCCTCGGGGATGTCGAGGAGGCTCGGCACGACGGCGTCCTTGAGGCCGCGCGACTTCTTGTAGACAACCTGGCGGTCCCCCACCGTCAGGTAGGGCAGTGCGTCCTGGTTGTTGACCGAGGCGACCGCCAGGGTCGAGCTGTAGGACCCGGGTTCGGAGAGCGTGCCGGCGTCGGGATCGGAGGCGTAGGGCTTGTTCCTGCCGCTGTAGTTGGAGTAGGCGCTGGAGTAGGAGTTACCCGCGGCGGCGTTCACCGTCACGCCTGCGTTCGCAAGGTTCTTGTAGACCTCCGCGTACATGGTTCCGGCCTCGGTCCCCATGCCCGCGTCCTCGCCGAGGGACAGGTTGATCGAGTCGGGCTTGATGACGACCGCGTCGTCGAGGGCCGCCAGGACCGTGTTGTCGGGGATCGAGCCGTCCTTGTCGGCGGCGACCTTCGCGACGATGATCTGCGCGTGGGGCGCGGTGCCCTGCAGGTCGGCCGCGTTTGCGGCGGCGATCGCGGCGACGTGGGTGCCGTGCGACAGGTCCTTAGTGGACTTGGGCAGCACGTCCGCATCGTTGTCCGCGTAGTCGAAAACGAAGGGGATCTTCTTATTGAGGTAGGCACCGGCCTTGCCGTGCGGCAGCTTGCCGACGAGGGCCTCGACGTCCCCCTGGCTCAGGCGCACGTCGACGCCGTCCATGGAGCCGGAGAACGCCTGGTGGGTGGCCTCGATGCCCGTGTCGATGACCTCGATGACCTGTCGGTCGCCCTTCTGAGCGGTCTGGTTGGCGCGCGTCATCTCCAGGGAGGAGGCGTTTTGCAGGGCCGGGTCCACGGCCTCGGCGCCCAGCGCGCCCGCGTCGCCCTCGACGACCATCGGCTTGTGGTGGCGCTCGATGAACGCGGCCTTGACGCCCTCGGTTGCCTTGATGGCGTCCAGGGACGAGGCCGGGGCCTGGATCGCGAAGCCATCCAGCACGTGCGTGTAGTCGCGCACGTCGGTGATGTCCGCACCGGGGACCACTGCCTCGACCGAGGTTTCGATACGCTCCTTGACCGTCTCGTGCTTGGTCGAGGACGACAGGCCGAAGACCCGCTGGTACCACGGGATACCGACTGAGCCGTCTTCGAGCTGGACGATGATCGTCGTCGGGGTGTCGTCGGTGGGGGTGCTCTCGGGGGTGGTGGTCGGGTTCTCGGCCCCGGCTTCGTCGGCGGCACCCGACTGCGGGGCGCCGGACTGGGCGTCGACTGACGAGGCGGGGGCTGCGGCGCCCGACTGGCTTTCCTCTTGCGGGTTAGCTGCGAAAGCCGCCGGGGTAGTCACGGCGGTCATGGCAAGGGTGCCCGCGGTTAGCAGCACCAATGCCGAGGTTGTGCGATGGGACATCTATGGCTCACTTGGTTGACAACTGGGTCAGGGCATGGCCGCGGATACGGCATAACCCAGCGTCTAGGGTAGGGTTACCTACCCTTACTGAAAAGCCACACCCGGTTTTCTTCTCACCATCTGTCAGGGGGCTTTACGCGGACGTTTATCCGCCGTAAACTACTCCTCTTAGCATCACCTTAGTTGTAATAGCTGCTCTTAATTTACGCTGGTCGTAGTAAAAAACGACAAACCCGCCAAAGAGGGCACAGACGCGAGGTCCGGGCCGCCTCCTGGCGGGTTGTCAGTCGCGCGCGTCGTGACGCGCGGGCGCGGGTCAGAGAATGACCGCGGTGCCCGTCGCGATGGCGGCGAGCATGCCGTTGTTGGTGCCGGCGGTGAAGTAGTCGACCTTCACGCCGACGACCGCGTTGGCGCCCATGGCCTGGGCGCGGGCGCACATTTCGTTGACGGCGGTCGCGGAGGCGCCGCCGATCTCTTCCTCGTACTGGGAGGCGCGGCCACCGAACATGTTGGACAGGTTCGCACCGAAGTCCTTGAACATGTTGACGCCGGAGATCGCCTCACCGGAGACCATGCCGATGTACTGCTTGACGGGCGCACCCTCAACGGTCGGGGTCGTCACAACGAGCATCATTCACTCCTTCATAGGGGGCTAACGTGGCAACACTACCCGCGTTTCCGCGCGGTGGCTAGTAGGCGATCATCAGCTGATTGAACTCAGCCGACCCCGCGCCCACTTCTGCACCGAAGCGAGCCCCCTCGAGCCACATCGGCGCTACCATTCCATTCATCAATCCCATTCGGGCGCATCGGCGCGCCCGGCGACTTGCGCGGGGCAATGCCATGAAGATGCACGTCTATGGGCCTTGCGGGCAGGACTGCCCCACCGTCCTCATCATTCACCCGATGCTGTCCTCGGCCTCGGGCATGAAGGCCGCGCTCTGCGATCACATGGGCTCCGGCCTGCGGTTCCTCGTGCCGGACCTTTCGGCCCACGGGGACGAGGCCTCGGCCCCCTACGTATCGGCGGCTGACGAGGCGGCGGCGATCCACGAGTGGCTGGCATCCCACGGAGTACGCCGCCTGTCCTTGGGTTTCGGGGCGTCGCTCGGCGGGGTGATCCTGTTCGAGCTGCTCCGATACCCGGACCTCTCATTCGATCGACTGTTTATTGAGGGCGTGAGCTTCTACTCGGGCGGACCCATGGCTCGAGTCGGCGGGTCCATTCTCAGCCGCGTGATGGTCGCGAAGCACCGGAAGGCCGCACGAGATCCCGAGGCCGGGACACGCAAGCTCGCGCACCTCTACGGCGAGGAGGCCGCGCCCGCTATGGCCGCCAATTTCGCCGCGATGAGTGAGGACAGCATCCGCGCGATCGTGCGCGACTGCTCGCACGTTAGGCTCCCGCCCCTCTCCCCCACCACCCAGCGGCGCTGCACGTTCGCGTACGGGCAGAAGGACTCGGACCTGCGGCTCGCGCGGCGCATGATCCCGCGCCTCTACCCGGAGGCCGAGCTGCGCATCTGGCCAGGCTGGGGACACTGTGAGCGCATGAGCCGCGACTCGGTCGCCTACGGGGCGATGCTGCGGAACGTCGCCCTGGGCTCGGCGTCTACTGATCGTTCGTGAAGGAGGCTATCACGCAGGGAATTCGACCTCGCACGACGCGGTAGGTGACGCCCGTGCAGCCCATACGCTCAAAGAACGCCCGGTAGGACACCGGGTCGAAGTGCTCCTGGAAGTGTACGCCGAATCGGGAGATCACACTCAGGAACATGGTGTACGCCCGCTTCTTGGGAATCACGTAGGTGGGCACGATGATCGTGCCACCCGGGCGCACGACCCGCTTGAGCTCCTTGAGCGCGTCGCCCGGTTCAGGCAGCAAGTGGATGATGTTGCCCGCCACGACGGCGTCGAACGAGTCATTCGCGTAGCGCAAGTCGGTGATATCCGCCTGCTCGACGGTGATGTTCGAGTGTTTCGCGAGCTTCTTGCGTGCCTGCTTGAGCATCCCCTCGGAATAGTCGGTCGCAACCACACGCGCGCACGCGGGGGCGATGGCGGCGCTAATCGCGCCCGTTCCGCACGCACATTCGAGCACGGTGTCACCGGGGCGAATCAACCGGGCAACGGCACCGCCCGTCCCGTCGTACACGCTCCTGTTGAGCGCGTTGACGGCGAGGTCGTAGAGCGGGGCAACTCGATCCCAGAACAATGCTGAACACCTCCGTATTCCCATGCATCGCACGAGGCCGACGCTGCTTCGCGCTGCTGGACATGATACGCCTGCGTGGGAGATGCCGGGGCGGAAAGGGGTTCTGTGCACAGGAACAGAACCACGAAGGCGCACGCGGATAGGTTATGCGGATCGGGATAGGTTATGCGGATCTGGATAGGTTAATAAGCTATCCCGATGTTCGTAACCTATCCAGATGTTCTTAACCTATCCAGATGTTCGCAACCTATCCGCGTGGTCGCGTGCGGGCCGACATGAACCCCTTGCGCGCGTCTACGCCCGCGGCGCGCGGCGCGCGCGGATGAAGGCGCCGACGCTATGGGCCCCGAAGCCGAGCAGGCTATAGCCCGCCCCGTAGATGAGGGCGCTGTCGTTGAGGAACAGGAACATCGGCACCAGGAAGCACACGAAAGGCGCGAGCAACCACAGCAAGCTGAAGCCGTCCTTGACGCCGTCCCAGGCTCCACACCCCATCGCCAGGATCGGCAGGATCACGAGCAGGATCAGGAAGACGAGGCTCTTCACGATCTCCATCGAGTCCGAGACACTCGAGAGAATAAACCACGCCGCCAGCACCAGCAGGTAGATGCCGAACAGCACGGCGATACGAATCCACGTTGATTTTGTCGCCCACCTCATGACTCGATGATAGCCGTGTTCTGCGACAAATTATCCCGTTTGACACATTGAGTGTGCGTGCCCCGAAAACGACGCACGGAACCAAGCGTCGCGGCGCGCGCGACGCTGCCAGAGGGCGGCAGGCTACCTGCAGAAGCTGCCGTAGAAACCGCGCTTCTTCTCGGCGGCCGCGTACTCCTCGTCGGAATGGTCCTTATCGCACCACTGATCCGCGGGAACCTGTTCCTTCACCGAGTCGATGTGCTTGCCGCAGCCCTTCCAGGTGGTCTTTCCGCACACCTCGCACGCGGTGGGTCGACACATGATTGTCTCCTTCGTTGTTGCGGCGCGAATTCGTCAGCGGATCCGCGCCATGGTGTTGCGAGCTTGCGCCCTCCTCAGGCTGGTTGCGCCGTCGCATGAGGCCAGTCGGAGGACCGAGCGCTCGGATTTGTCGGTCGTCATGCTCGCGGTTTTGACAAGGAAGTCTACTCCCTCGAACTCCGACGCGGGCTCGTTTTCGAGGCCGGAATCCTCAGGCTTAGCCCTCCCCCGTAACGAGGACTGCCTCGGCCCGATCTCCGAGCCACGCCCGCAGCGTCTGGATGCCGCCCGACAGCATGGTCACGTTGAAGCCCGCGTGGCGCACGATGCGGTAGCCAATCCAGGAGCGCACTCCCGCGGCGCACATCACGACGAAGGGCTGGTCGCCGACGTTCTCATCGACCCAGGTACGGACCTCATCGAGGCGGTCGCGCAGCTGGGTGTGGGGGATGTTGAGGGAGTTCGGCATATGCCCAGCCGCGAACTCCCCCACGGTGCGCACGTCGAGGACCGGCATGTCCTCGGTGAGGGCGTCCGGGCCAGTCAGGACGAGCTCGCCGGTCAGCACATTGTGGGCGACCATGCCGGTCTGGTTGACGGGGTCCTTGGCCTGGCCGTAGGGCGGCGCGTAGGCGAGGTCCAGGTCGATGAGGTCCGTCGCCTTCAGGCCCGCTCGCATAGCGGTCGCGATGACGTCGATGCGGCGGTCCACGCCGTCGGCGCCCACGGCTTGCGCGCCCAGAATCTGTCCGTCGGTGCCGACGTGCATGAGGATGTGCACGGGCTTGGCGCCGGGGAGATAGCCCGCGTGCTGGTTGGCGTGCGTGTGTACCGTGAAGTACTCCGCACCCGAGGCATCGAGGGCCTGGCGGTTAGCGCCGGTCATGGCGGCGGTGAGGCTCCCGATCCGAACGATCGCGGTGCCCTGTGGGCGCGGGATGGGGCGCGCGGTGGCCTCGCCATATTCGGCGTCGGCGATCGCATCGGCGACGAGGCGTCCCCCGCGGTTCGCGGGTCCGGCCAGGGCGACCGGGCGCTCGTGGTCGCGACCCATCGTACCGTCACCAACCGCGTAGACGTCGTCGACGCTGGTACGCCCGCGGTCGTCGACGAGGATGTAGCCGCGGCTGGTCCCGATGCCCGCGGCTTCGGCGAAGGCGGTGTCGGGGCGCACGCCGGTCGACAGGACGATGACGTCTGCGCTCAGCACGGTGCCGTCGGAGAGCGTCACGGAGTCGTGGTCGTCGCCGTGCGTGATGGACTGGGCGGCAATGCCTCCATGGACGCACACGCCGAGGGCGCGCAGCTCGTGGGTGACCAGCGTGGCCATCTCGACCTCGAGGGGCGGCAGGACGTGTTCAGCGTACTCGACGAGGTGAGTCTCGAAGCCTCGCTGCGCGAGGGCCTCGGTGGCCTCGACGCCGATGAACCCGGCGCCGAGGACGACGGCTCGCGTGCCCGAGGCCTCGCGCAGGGCGAGAGCATCGTCGACCGTGCGCAGCGTGTGCACGCGTGGGGAGTCGAGGCCGTCAATCGGGGGCCGGCTCGCGAGGGCTCCCGGGGAGAGGATCAGGTGATCATAGGTGAGCGTGTAAGCCTCGCCGGTCTCAGTGTCGGTGACCTGGACGCTGTGCGCGCCCGGGTCGATCGCCGTGACCTCGGAGTTGATGCGCACGTCGAGGTTGAGAGCCGCTTTGAGCGATTGCGGGGTGTGGAGGAGGAGCTTGGCGGGGTCTTCGATCTCGCCGCCGACGTAGTACGGGAGCCCGCAGTTCGCGAAGGACACGTACTTGCTGCGCTCCAGCACGATGATCTCGGCGCCCTCGTCGCGCCTGCGCAGGCGTGCCGCCGCGCTCATGCCACCCGCGACTCCTCCGACGACAACTACTCGCATGTGCGGCTCACTTTCTGGCTCGAGGACTGGTCTTCTTCGACTGTTCCGATAATACCCCTGGGGGTATTCGGACATGTGAGTGCTCAGGGTAGAGGAAGAAACGCGTCGGACTGGGCCCAGACATCGTCACGGGACGGGTCGCCGGAGCTAGCTGGTCGCGCCGCCAACATCCAACAGGGCCTGGCCGGGCAGTGCTGCACCAGTGAGGGAGCATGACGCCGGTGAAGGAACGTGACGCTAGGGGTACTGGTGGGGGTTTTCACCATTAGAAGCATTCTGTCGGCGTGTCGCCGGCGTGTCGTGCCTCTATTGGCGCAATTGCCCCCGTTTGCCGGCGACAAGGCCGCAGTTCGGGGCGGTGAGGTCGCGGTTCAGGGCGGCGAGGTCACGGTTCGGGGCGGTGAGGCACCCGCATCGCCGACCACCTCGGCGACAAACGCCGACGATGGTGTGTTTCAGCTGAGGCTGCCTGCATTGTGGGCGCACCGATGCCTGGCCGTGTGTGTCGCCCGCACGTTCACCCTGAGATGTGAGCGCGAACCCGCTATTGCGTGCGCTAACCGGCTATATCGCACGTAAACCCGCTATTCCGTGTCTGGGCAGGTCTGCCAACGCTCACATTAGCGGGTTAACGTGCGAATTAGAAGGCCCAGGCTCGTATTAGCCGGTTAACTTGCGAGATAGCGGCCCCACGTGCGCGCGGGTGCGCTCGCTCGAAGCAGTTTCGCATGCAATTCGATTGAGTGAATTTTCAACAGCTTCCACAACGTTGCAATTCCAACGATATGAACGCGTGGCGCGATACGGTGTTGGGGGAATTGTATGCGACATTCTGAGGTAGCCCGCCCAACAGGAATCATGCGCAGCCGCTCGTCGGCACTGCCGCTCGCACTGCCCCTCGCACTACCGCTCATCGCGGAGTCGGTGGCCTGGCACGGCGGATACCGCCGAGGCAAACAACCTGCCCACACCTCACCATGACGGATCAAGGGGCCACACACAGACTCACGATGAAACAAGCACCTCAACACCGACTATTCCTCGCCAACAAGCCGAAACGCCACCACAAAGCGAACATGTTATATCCTGTCACCCGAGCGTCCTATCACCCGGAGACGCCTCGTCACGACAAAGAGGGAGCGAGGCCCACTTCCGGGCCTTCTGACGGTTGATTATTTCACAACTAGCCCAGGGGGAATCCTCGCTCCACACACGAGAGCATCAAATGCTTCGCGCAAGACGTGCATGCGCCACCAGGCGACACAACAGCACACCAGCTAGTGTCAACGTATGGACCATGACACGGTGACATCGTTTGTTCAAGACGCCATCACAGAACTCGAACAGCGTAATGCCCGTGACGTCGTTGAATACCTGCGCATGATGCTCGAGTGCGACGGCCCGGACGTTGACGGCGCAGTCTCGTCGCTCGTCGCATACGGTGCGGTCACGGTCGCCTGGGTTGAGCGACTCACAGTGATCAACCAAGAACGCCTGGGATTCTACGACGAAGAACTAGCCGAGCTACGCGAAGGATTATCCGACGCCTAGGCTCACTCCGCGTTAGGCCACAGCACGTCAGACACGTAAAAACCCCGGGCTTCCAACGGAAGCCCGGGGTGGGATGGTGGAGATGGGGGGAATCGAACCCCCGTCCAATGGCCGGCCCCGAATTCTTCTCCGAGCGCAGTCTACGGTTTTATTTCTCAGCCCCCAGCATTGCGTAGACACACCGCCAGATAGGCTCAGTTGATTAAGTGTCGGAGGCGCCCCACCAACATGGGCGACTCCCAGTGGCTCCCTAGACGACGCCAGACACCGGGCCGGAAGCAACTCCCGGGCTGACGGACTAAAGGTTCAGGCTGCGATATCAGGCAGCGAGAACGTAGTCGGTGCGATTCTGTTCGGCACCTATTGGTTTGCACGCATCGTTAACGAGTTGAGCGTACATTCTCGGCTCGCTTCACTTCGATCGACGACCACTGTCGAAACCGATCATCCCCTCTTGAGTTTTCAACCCACCGAGGCCCGCGTTACCGCAGACCGTCGGACACATCAGTCTACGCCCGCAGCCCCCACCCGTCAAGGGAAAACAGAAGCATCAGAGCAGCTTCGTCGCCTCCAGCTTTTCCACCATGCGGCGGTTATTTCGCACCAGCAGCGGGCGCAGCGCCAGCCCCAGGAACGCGGCGAACAGGATGAAGGAAGCCAGGAACCACATGGCGTCCGCATACTCGTGCCCCGCGTATCCGGCGATCGACGCGCGCAGCGCCCTGATCGCGTGCGTGGCCGGCAAGAACGGTGAAATGGACGAAAAGAAGGACGGCAGGATCGCCAGCGGGAACGTTCCCCCGGCGCCCGAAATCTGCAGGACCAGGAAGAGCACGCCCAGGGCCTTGCCCGCGTTCCCGAACGTCGCAATAAACGTGTACATCAGGAGGGAGAACACGACCGCCGTCAGCCACAGGGTGCCCATGAACTGCAGCGGGTGAGCGTGTTGAACCTTCAGGAAGTACAGGTCCCCTAGCCCCACCACGGTCGCCTGGGCGAGCGCGATCGTCCCAAAGATCAGGTAGCGGCCCAGGTAGCCGGCGGCGAGGCCGACGGGCTTCGCGGTGAGTGTCGCGCGCAGCGAGTCACCCTCGGGCAGGCCTTCAGCAACGTTGGAGTCCGTGACGTCTGAGCGCATAGACACAACCATGAGCACGGAGCCGACCCACAGGGCCAGGATCGTGTAGAGCGGCGCCATCTGGGAGCCGAAGTTCGCCACCGGGTATACGGGGATCTTCTCGACGCCCACGGGCGCCGCGATGGCCGCAGCCAGCGCCTCGGGATTGTTCCCGATGATCGTCCCAAGCGTCGTCAGGTCTCCCCCGGCAAGCGCCTCGCTGATCGAGGAATGCAGGGAATCGAGCTTTCCGGCCGCCTCGCGCAGGCTCGTGGCCGCGCCGGTCAGGTTGTCGCGCAGCTGGGTCAGCCCCTCGCGCGCGCTCCCGCTGCCGTTCGAGGCAGTGGACGTCGCGCCCTCCAGGGAGGTGCGGGCGGCGCTCAGGGACGACTGGGCCGAGGCCAGGGTGGCGGCCAGTGACTCGAGCTGAGGACGCAGGTTGTTCTCATAGTCGGAGGACAGCCCATCGACCGCTGAGCGCGCCTGGGCGATCAAGCCGTTCACCGTCGCGTGCCCGGCTTCGGCATTCGCGACCTTGGAGTCGAGCTCGGACGCGGCGGCGCGTAGCCCGTTCGCGACCTCAGTCAGCCGGTCGGAGGCCGCCTGCAGGCGATCCAGCGAGGCCTGGGAGACGGGCGAGCCCGGCAGCCCCTCGAGCGTCGACTTGATCGACGCGAAGCTGGCCGCCTGCGTGTCCAGCACGGAGGCCTGCGAACGCAGCGTCGAGGCCGCGTCCGACGCGCTCGTCGACCCGTTCGCGTACACGTTCTCGACGGCCGTTGACAGGGAGGACAGCGAGGACTGGGAGGAAGAGATCGCGTCGGACACCGAGGAGACCGCAGCCGACGCAGCTGATTTCAGTCCAGTCGCCCCGGCCTGGGCGCTCGAGACCGCACCCTGCGCGGAGCCTTTCGCACTCCCGAGCCCGTCCACGAGCGTGGTCGTCGAGTCGATGAGCGTCACCGAGGAACCCACGAGCGACGCGTAGGCGTCCGCGCTGTCCGCCGCCGTGCGCAGGCGCGAGGCGACGGTCTGCACGCGGTTATCGAGCGCCGTCACCGTATTGACGGCCTTCGGCGACGACAGGGCGCCCCCGACCGACGTCGCCGTATCGAGGGCGACCTCGGAGAGGGTCTGAACGAAGATCTGATTCACCTGGGCGCTCACGGCCTCGGCGCCCTGGCCGGCGATCTTCGGCGAAATACCGTTCTTCTTCTCGTTGACGTAGTAGGTCATCGGCGCGGAGGACGCTCCCCCGTCGAAGAAGGTGAGCATCTCGCGCGAAAAGTCCGACGGGATGACGATGGCCGCGTAGTAATCGCCCGAGCGCGTCCCCTCGATGGCCGCATCCTCGGAGGCGATCACCCAATCGAAGTTATCGTTCTTGCGCAGCGCGGACACCACGGAATCGCCGATGTTGATGTGCAGCGGCACCAGGTCCGACTTGTAGCCCGCGTCCGTGTTCGCGATCGCGATGCGCAGGCTCTTCGTGTTGCCGAACGGGTCCCACGAGGCCGCCACGTTGAACCACGTGAACAGCGACGGGATAACGACCAGGCCGAAGACGACGACACTGGCGATCAGGGAACGATGCGCGCGGCGCAGGTCGGCGCGGTAGATGGCCCAGATGGTCTTCACTGCTGCTCTCCCTTCGCCGCCTCCGAGGCGTCGCCCTCATGGTCCTCTTCGACGAGGCCGGGGTCGGCCTCGTCCGTCTCCTCTCCCCCACGCTCACCGAGGGAAGAGGCCAGCGCCGACGAGATCGACGCGCCCACGGCGGCGGCCCCCAGCGCGATACGCGAGCGCGCGCCCTGGACGCGGCGGGTGAGCAGCGAGCGCACGTCCCCCTCATCCATAGCGCCGAGGAGCTGCTGACGCGCCAAGGCCTCGCGCACGTACTGCAGGCCGATGAGGAAGCTGATGACGAGGAGGACCCACACGATCCACGCGCCCAGCACGATCGGTACCTCCGCGACGTTCGCGACCGACAGGACGGCGAGCGCCATGGGCACGACGACGCCGAGGACGATCGCCACACGGCGGATCCTCGGGTAGCGGCGCTCGAAGCGCGCGGCCCGGCGGCTCACCGAGCGCTGGAAGCCCTCGTGATCCGCCAGGGCCGCCACGATCTGGGTGAGGCGGTAGCGGTTCGAGGGAACGCGCGTCGCCTCGGACAGGAAGAGACCGGAGGAGGACAGGTCGCGAGTGATCATCGCGTTCAGGTTCACCAAGAACGGGCGCAGCGCCAGGCCAATCGCGAAAGCGGCCAGCGCCTCGGCGCCGAGAACCGCCAGGCAGGAGAGGTAGGTGTGCCCGTAGAATCCCCCGACGATCTCACGCAGCGCATTAATGCCATAGGTGAAGGGGAACAGCGGATGCAGGAACCGGAAGAAGGAAGGCAGCATCTCGACCGGATACAGGCCGGCCGAGCCGGGAATCTGCACGACCATGATGATGACGCACAAGCCCTTGCCGATGTGCTGGAAGCACGTCGAAAGCATGTAGACGATCGACACGAACACCAGCGAGATCACCATCGACGTCCCCACGAAACCCAGCCGGGACACCGTCTGCACGCCGATGACAAGGACACCGGTCGACACGACGAGCGCCTGGATGACCCCGAAGAAGGCGAGCAGCATCCACCGGCCCATGTACTTGGAGGCCGACGAGATCGGACCGATGCCCTCTTCATCCACGTCGAGCTTGAAAAGGAGGACGAGCGAAAACGCACCGATCCACAGGGCCAGGTTCGTGAACAGCGGAGCCATCGCCGAGCCGTAGGCAGCCACGGGATACACGGCCTTCGTCTCGATCTTGGTCGGCGATGCCATGAAAGAGGCGATCGATTCGGCGTTGACCCCCAGGGAGTCCGCGAGGTCACGCAGCGTATTCGAGGAGGACAGCGACGAAATGTCGGTTGCCACCGAATCGAGATCGGTCTTAATTGCAGCGACGTTCGTGGCGCTCGTCTGGGTCGCCGTCTTCGCCCCGTCCAGGAGGGAATCAAGCTGGTCGAGCAGGCCCGACACCTGGTTGCGCTGACTGCGCAGCGTGTCCAGAGAGCCGCGCATCGATGAGGACGCACTCGAGAAGTCGTCGAGCGCCGAGGAGATCGCGGGCAGCTGAGAGGACACTCCGCTGCGCGCATTCGTGACCGCACTCGACACGGCCGCGGACGCGTCAGAGGCTTTCGTCAGCGCGTTCGAAATCGAGGTGGACGTGCTGGACAGGTCGGAGTTGAGGGTCGTCAGGGAGCCCAGGGCCGCAGAGAGCGCGGCGTTCTGGTTCGTCAGGTCGGTCAGTGCCGTGCCCGCCGCGGGCAGGTTCCCGATGCCCAGAGCGTTCAGCTCAGCGAGCACCTCGCCCACCGAGTCGTTGATCGACGTTCCCTCGGTGAGCAGGCCACCCACGCGCCCGGACGCACCCTGCACGGCGCCGTCGAGGGTTCCCGCGTTCGCGGACACACCCGCCAGGGCGCTCGCCGCATTCGATGACAGGCCGTCAAGGGCACCGCCCATCTGGCTCGAGAAGGACGCCAGCGAGGTGCGCGAGTCACTCACCAGCTGGTCCGCCTGGTCCAGGGACGTCGACAGCTCCGAGGCCGCCGCGTCCAAATCGCTCAGGGTCGCGCGCGCCGAGGCAACCGAGGCCTTCGCCGCGTCGATCTTGGCACCCATGCCGTCCAGGGTCTGCGAGGCGCTCCCAAGCTTGGCCGAGGCCTCGGACACCGACGCGGACACGTCCGAACGCTTCTGGTCAGCGTCGTTCGCGATACTGACCCCGGCCTCGGACGCCTTCTCTGAGAGCACCTTGGCCACCGTCGAGACGAATGCGGAGTTGATCTGGCGGTCGAGAGCCGTCGCGCCCGCGCCCGTGATCTTGGGGGCCACCGCGTTGTTCTTCTCGTTGACGTAATACTGGATATTCGGCTTGACATACGTGCCATCAACGATGCCCGTCAGGTCGCGCGAAAACGACGCCGGGATCACGAATGCTGCGTAGGAGTCGCCGCGCTCGACCTCGGCGCGAGCCTCGTCGGCGCTCACGAAGTGCCAGCCCAGCTGATCGTTCTCCTTCAGCTGAGTCTCGAGCATCGCACCGACGTTCACGGTGCCAATCCGGTCCTTGGTCGCGCCCTCGTCCTCGTTCGCGACGGCGACGCGGATGTGGGAGGTGTGCGAGTACGGATCCCAGAATCCCACGATGTTGAACCACGCGTAGAGCGCGGGCACGAACGCCATACCGATGATGACAATCCACGCGGCCGGAACACGCACCAGCCTCAGAAGATCACGCCGAAAAATCCTGACTGAACCTCGCACGCAACCGCCTTCTTTCCCCTATCGGCGGGCCTGCTTCACGTAACGGCGCATCGCGCGCTCGGCCTCGCGCTGATCCTGCTTCTCGCGCAGGGCCTGACGCTTATCCCATTCCTGCTTGCCCTTAGCCAGGGCGATTTCGACCTTGACGCGGCCCCCGATGAAGTACAGCTCCAGGGGCACGATCGTGTAGCCTTTCGCGGCCACGCGGTCCTGCATGCGGTCGATCTCCGCGCGGTGCAGCAGCAGCTTGCGCTTGCGCGTCGGCGCGTGGTTGGTCCACGAGCCCTGCGAGTACAGGGGGATGTTGGCGCCGTAGAGCCATGCCTCTCCCCCGTTGATCTCGACCCAGGCGTCCACGAGGGACGCGCGGCCCATGCGCAGCGCCTTCACCTCGGTGCCCATGAGGGCCAGGCCGGCCTCCCACGTGTCCTCGATCGTGTAGTCGTGGCGCGCCTTCTTGTTACGGGCGATCGTCTTCTTCGCGTCGGAGGCAGCCTTGGCGCGCTGCCCCTCCGTGGGCTTGGGTTTCTTCCATTCCTTGGGCATGCTGCCTCCTTTCAGACTCTTTTTCCGCGCTCATGCGGAAAGACCCCCGCAGCGAAATCGCTACGAGGGTCCATCCTAACGCGGATTACAAATAATCCATCGGTTCAACATAACTTCCGTTCTGAAGAACACCAAAATGCAGGTGGCAGCCGGTCGCGTAGCCGGTCGAGCCAACCTCGCCCAGCGCGTCGCCCGCGTTCACGTACTGCCCCGGGGACACGTACTGCGCCTGCATGTGCAGGTACTCGGTGATGACGGAGTTACCACCGACGAGACCGTGGTTGATATCCACGTAGTTACCGGCCGACACATCCGAAGACACAGCGTTCACGTAGCCCGAGGCCACGGCGCGGATGATCGTGCCGCAATCGGCGGCCATGTCGGTGCCCGAGTGGCCCTTCATGACGCCCAGCACCGGGTGGTAGCGCATACCGAACGGACTCGTCACCACGATCGGAATGTCGAGGGGGTTACGGAAGCCCGAGGCCGACACGTAGGAGGCACCCGAGGCGCGGTTCGCCGCGTCAATGGCAGCCAGCTCCGCGCTGCGCGCCTGGTAGTCGGCTTCCGCCTGGCTCAGCGAGGCCTGAACCTGGCCCTTCTGGGCGTCCCACTCAGCCTGCTTGGCCTGCGCCTGCTCCTTGAGCTTGTTGAGCTCGGTGAGCTTGGAGTCGGCCTCGTTCTTCGCAGCCGCTGCCTCGGCCTCGGCCTTCGCTGCCTTCACCTCAAGGTCGGCGATGCGCTCCGTGATAGCGTCCTGACGCGTGGCCTGGGTGCGCTGGGACGAGGATACGTCCAGCGCCGCCGTCATCGTCTGGCTCTCCGTGCGCAGCGCCATGTCGGCGGCCGCCGCACGGTCGGTGATCGACTCCGTGCCGCCCGCCGTCAAGGCGACGGCGACCGGGTCGACGTTGCCCTCGCGGTACTTACGACGCACGAGGTCGGCGATCGCTCGCTGCGCGTCGTCGGCCTGCGTGGACGCCTGGCTGAGCGACTGACCGATGCGGCTCTGCTCGCCCTGAGCGGCGCTCAGCTCACCCATGATCGTCGCGTGTTCGCGGGACTTCTGGTCGTAGGTCGCGGTCGCTGCCTCGTAGGCGGCCTGGGCCACCGGAATCTGCCCGTTGAGCGACTGCAGGTCGATGAACACCTGGGCGAGCGACGCGTCGATGCCCTCCAGCTGCGACTGCAGGGCGTTGACCGTCGCCTCGGCCTCGGCGGCCGCGTTCGCGGCGGCGTCGCGCTCATCATCCGCGCGCGCGGGCAGGGCCTGGCTCATCGCCGCAAACGAGGCGATCGCGAGGGCCAGCGCACCGGCGCGCAGTGCGCGACGACCGGGACGATGCGAGGAGGGGGACATGAGACTCACGCCTTCGTGTACTTCGCGAGCGAGAACGCCGAGGCAATAACCGCCAGCGCCACCGCCGCCAGGACGAGGATCGGCGTCATGATCGCGACCTCGCCCATGCCGATAAAGTTCGTCCATTTGAATGCGGGGGCCATCCACCCCTGAACGATGAAGTGCACGCCCGCGAACAGGGTGCCGATCGCGAAGGCGGCACCCACCAGCGCGGCGAGCGCGCCCTCGATCATGAATGGGGCCTGAATGAACAGGTTCGAGGCACCCACGTAACGCATGATCTGGGTTTCCTGCTCACGGCTCATGGCACTCAGGCGAATCGTCGTCGAGATCAGCAGGATCGCCGCAACGACCATGATTGCGCCGAGGCCTAGGGCCGCCGTGCGGGCGGCGCCCAGCACGCGGAACAGGGGCTCGACGACCTCACGCTGATCGCGCACCTCGGACACACCCGCGGTCCCGGAGAACTCCTCCTTGACCACCGAGTACTGCTCGGGGTTGACCAGCTTGATGCGGAAAGCAAACTGGAGCATGTCCGGCGTGGTCCACTGGGTCAGGGCGTTGTTGCCGTTGAGACGCTGGAAGTTCTCGTACGCCTCTTCCTTCGTCTCCTCGTACACGTGAGCCACGTACGGAGTCATCTCGGCGGACGCCAGCTTCTGGCGCACCGCGTCGATCTGCGCGTCAGTTGCCTCGGTCGCGTTGCAGTTCGCGGCCGCGTCGTTGATGGCGCACATGTAGATCGTGACCTCGATCTTGTCGTACCACTCCGACTTCATCTTGGACACCTGCATCTGGGTCAGGCCAGCGATGCCCACGAAGAGGAGGGACACGAAGGTGACGAGGATGACGGCGACGCTCATCGCGCGGTTACGCGACAGGCCCTTGCCGACCTCGGACAGAATAAAACGAAGCTTCACTGGTCTTACCTCCCGGCCCCGTAGACGCCGCGGTTCTGGTCGCGCACGACGTCGCCGTTGGCGAGCTCGATGACGCGCTTACGCATCTGGTTCACGATGTCCGCGTCGTGGGTAGCCATGACGACGGTCGTCCCCGTGCGGTTGATTCGGTCAAGGAGACGCATGATGCCCAGCGACGTCTCCGGGTCAAGGTTGCCGGTGGGCTCGTCCGCGAGCAGCAGCTCGGGGCGGTTCACCATGGCGCGCGCGATAGCGACACGCTGCTCTTCACCGCCGGACAGCTCGTGCGGCAGGCGCGATTCCTTGCCGGACAGGCCCACTAGCTCGAGGGCGTCCGGGACGGCCGTCTCGATCGCGTGGCGAGGCTTGCCGATGACCTGCATGGCCAGGGCAACGTTCTCGTACACGGTCTTGGAGGGCAGCAGTCGGAAGTCCTGGAAGACCGTGCCGATCTGGCGGCGCAGCTTCGGAACCGCCCACGTGGACAGCTTGGACACGTCCTTGCCGAGCACCCACACCTTGCCGCTGGTCGCCTTCATTTCGCGCATGACGAGCTGCAGGAATGTGGACTTACCGGACCCCGACTTGCCGACGAGGAACACGAATTCTTCGCGTTCCACCTCCAGCGAGACGTGGTCCAGCGCGGGCTGGGCACCTGGCGTGTACACCATGGTGACATC
>CAUTDS010000008.1:0-56607 GCA_963537175.1 uncultured Actinomycetes bacterium | reverse complement strand
GGCGAGGCCTCGAGACGCCGCGCGCGGTGCCGTGGTGGCTGGCCTTCCTGATCGTGACGATCGTCGGCGAGCGCGTCGAGCTGGCTCGCCTCGCCTTCGCGTCGGGCTCCACCGAGCGGCGCATCACCGCCGAGTGCGCCTCGCTCATGGTGGGCCTGACCGTCGCGCTCTACTCCCCCGCGCTCGGTTACCCGCTGATCGGCCTGAGCCTCGGAATCCTCATGGCCGACACCGCCTGGCACGACGTCGCACGCGGCACCGTACGCATGAGCGGCCTGCCGCGCCTGGCGGCCGTGTGCATGCTGAGCGGCTACGCGTGGGCGCTCGTGCCCGCGCTGATGTGGATTATCGCGCCGCCCGCCTTCGACGGATACGGCTACGACGCGTCCGTCCACGCGATCACGATCGGCTTCGTCGTCTCGATGCTGCTGGCCCACGCGCCCGTCATCATTCCGGCGGTCGCCCGGCGCGAGGTCCCCTATCACGGCGCCATGTGGGTCCCCTTCGCGTTCCTGCAGGTCTCCCTCCTGTTGCGTCTCCTCGCGGGCGCGCGCGAGGCTGCCTTCCCGTGGCGCCTGGGCGGCACCCTCGGGGTCGTCGGCATGCTCCTGTTTGTCGCCACGACACTGACGGTGACGATTCGCCGGGCGCGCGCCGCCTCTCGGGAGGCCCGATGAACAAGCCCCGCGTTCCCCGCACCGACCGCGCGACCTCCGTCTGGATGTGCGTGGCAGCCGTCGCCGCGGCGGTCACGATCGTCGCCCGAGGCCGCATCCCGCAGAACCTGTGGACGATGATCCACCTGGTGACCCTCGGCGTCCTGTCGAACGGGATCTTCCAGTGGTCCTGGTACTTCACGCGCGCGCTCGCCCACCTGGCCCCGGACGACCGACGTGCGGGGCGCGACAACACCGTGCGCATCACCGCCTTCAATCTCTCCCTGCTGCTCCTCATCGGCGGCATGTGGTCGAATCTGTGGCACGCGACCGTCACGGGCGCGACGATCGTCGGCGCGATCGCGGCCTGGCACGGGTGGGCGCTGCTCACGGCCTCCCGCGAGCGCCTGGCCTCTCGTTTCGCGGTGATTATCCGCTACTACATCGCGGCGGCGTTCTTCCTGGTGGTCGGCGCAACGCTGGCGGGTTTCGTCACGGCGGCCATGTTCGACGCGGACGCTCCCGCATGGCTGGCCGAGGCCCGGGACCGCCTGACGGTCGCCCACGCGCTGGCGGGGATCGCCGGATGGGTGGGCCTGACGATGGGCGGGACCCTGGTGACGCTGGGGCCGACCGCGATGCGCACGCGCATGGATCCGCGAGCCGTATCCTTCGCAACGAGCGCCCTACCCATGTGGGTGGCCGCGCTTCTCGTCGCCGGCACGGGCGCTGTGACCGGGTCGATGCGCGTGACTTCCGTGGGTCTCCTCGTCGTCGTGGGTGCGGCCGCCCTGGGCGTGGGCGTTCCGCTCCTGCGCGTGGCGCTGACAAAGGGCCCCGCCGAATACGGCGCATGGTCCCTCATGCTGGGCGCCGCCTGGATTCTCGTCGCCGGCGCCGGCGCTTCCCTGCGCGCCTTCGAGGCGGCGGACGCGACCGGCCTACGCGCGGCGTTCCTCGCGTGGATGCCGATCCTGGGCGCGGCAGGCCTCGGCCAGCTCTTCGTCGGCGCGCTCACCTACCTGATGCCCGTCGTCATCGGCGGCGGCCCGTCCGCGGTTCGCGTCGGCGTCGGCATGCTCGAGGCCGCAGCCCCCATCCGGGAGGCGGCTCGCAACGTGGCCGCGATCCTCGCGCTCGCCGTCGCGTCCCTGGGCGGAACCTCCGCCGAGCGCCTCACTATCGCCGCGTGGGTGGTCCTGTTGGCCACCTACGTCGTCGACATCGTCCTCATGGCCCGCTGCGGCGTGGCCCAGGCGCGCGCCAAGCGTGCTGCCGCTTCATCCCCCACCACACAAGGAGGTCGCCGTGGCTGACCTGAATCTGTCCGCTTCGCCGTCGCCCGGAGGCGTCAATCCGAAGGCATCCGCACCGACAGGGCCCACGACGGGAACCCCCAAGCTGCGCATGAGCCCGACGGGCGACCACTCGCCCGTGAGCCGCACCGCGGGCGCACTCATCGGCGTCGTCTCCGTCGTGGCGCTCGCGCTGGCGATCTTCCTGTCCAACCCTTCCGCGCCCACCACGCAGGGCACGGGCACGGGCACGGGAACCACGGCCTCGTCCGTGACGCCGACCGGGCACACAACCCGCGTGTCCGTGGGCGTCGAGGGCATGGCGTTCACGCCCAACCATATCGAGGTGCCGGTCGGGGACCGTCTCATCATCGACTTCACGAACTCGGGGGATCAGCGCCACGACCTGGTGTTCGAGACGGGCGTGTCCTCCGGATCGCTCGCCACGGGCGAGACGAAGGAACTCGACCTCGGCGTCATCTCCGGGGACGTCGAGGGGTGGTGTTCCCTGCCGGGTCACCGCGAGATGGGCATGACCCTGCACGTGCAGGCCACGGGCGCATCCTCGTCGTCCTCGTCCTCCTCGGGCACCTCGGCCTCGGGCAGCCACACAGGCCACGGGCACGACCACGGCCAGGACGCCGCCGCGGGACCCGCCACGCCGACGGCCCTGACGGACTACGCGGCGACCATCGACGCGCGCGACCCGGTGCTCCCGCCGGCCACGAACGAGACCGAGCGCCACTACACCTTCACGGTCACCGAGCAGACCGTCAACGTCACAAGCTCCCTCACGCGCGAGACGTGGACCTTCAACGGGGACGCCCCCGGCCCGATCCTGCGTGGACACATCGGCGACACCTTCCACATCACGCTCGTGAACAACGGGACGATGAGCCACTCGCTGGACTTCCACGCGGGCCTCGTCGCCCCCGACAACGTCATGCGCTCGATTGAGCCCGGGCAGACCCTCGAGTACACGTTCGTCGCGAAGAACGCTGGCATCTGGCTCTACCACTGCTCGACCGCTCCCATGTCGATGCACATTGCGAACGGCATGTTCGGGGCCGTCGTCATCGACCCGACCGACCTCGATAAGGTCGACCGCGAGTACGTCATGGTCGCCTCCGAGCTCTACCTGGGCGCGGACGGGCAGAGCGCGGACGCCTCGCTCCTGTCAGCCCTGCAGCCCAACGCGATGGCTTTCAACGGCGTGCCCTTCCAGTACAAGGCGCACCCGATCCAGATCAAGACGGGCGAGCGCGTGCGCGTGTGGGTCATGGACGCGGGCCCGAACCTGGCGACAACCTTCCACGTCGTGGGCACCCAGTTTGACACCGTGTGGCGCGAGGGCGCCTACATCATCCGAGGCGGAGGAAGCGGCGGCGGCTGGGGACAGGTCCTAACCCTGGGCGCCGCCGAGGGCGGATTCGTCGAGTTCACACCGCTCGAGGCCGGTCACTATACCTTCGTCAACCACGCGCTCTCCCTGGCGGAAAAGGGCCAGCTCGGCGTCTTCGAGGTGACCGACTAGACCTTTCCCCGACCCCTGGCCACGGCCTCGTCCCCATTCGACGAGGCCGTGGCTTTTTCGCGGTCTCCCCTCCCCTCGCGGAGGGTCCGAATGGTTACGTACGCCCCATGTCGCTTGGCTTTCGGGACACTGCCCCGGCGATAGAATGGATAGATGCTCGGCACCTATCTTGACATTCTGCGTTACCGCCAGTCCTGGAAATTCTCCGCGGCCGGCCTTGTTCTACGCATGCCCATGTCGATGGTGGGACTGTCTACGATCCTGATGGTGCGCACCGAGTACGGCAACTACACGCTCGCCGGCGCCGTTGCCGCGGTCAACATCATCGTTATGGCGCTCTGCGCGCCCATCCTCGCGCGCCAGGTCGACCGCCACGGGCAGCTGCGCGTCATGGGCCCAGCCTGGACTATTTCAGTCCTGTCAATGTCTGCTCTGGTCGCCGCCGTCATCATGCACGCCCCCGAGTGGCTGCTCTTCATTCCTGCCGCCCTCGCGGGCGCCACATGGGGCGCACCCGGCGCGCTCGTGCGCTCACGCTGGTCAACGATCCTGCACAAGCCGGGCCAGCTGACGACCGCCTACGCCCTCGAGTCCGCGGTCGACGAGTTCGTGTACATCGTGGGCCCCGTGCTCTCCACGGTCCTGGGAACCGCCCTGCACCCGGCCACCGGCCTCATCATTTCGATCGCCAGCCTGGCGGTGGGTGGCGCCCTCTTCCTGTCGCGCCGCGACTCCGAGCCCGCGATCATTCCTCACGATCCCAGCGCCCCACGCGAGTCCGTCATCCGCAAGCCCGTCGTCCTCGTCATGGCCGCGACCTACATCGGCATGGGCATGACGTTTGGCGCGATGGAAGTGTCGATGGTCAGCTTCACCGAGGAGCTGGGCACCCCCGCGCTCGGCGGCATCCTCCTTGCTCTGTTCTCCATCGGCTCCCTGACGGCCGCCCTCGTGTACGGCGCGCGCACGTGGAGGCGCCCCACCTGGCAGCTCTTCGTGATCGGCGTGATCGCGATGGCGATCGGCATGAGCCTCTTCCCCCTGGCCTTCAACGTCTGGACGATGGCCATCGTCATCCTCATCACGGGACTGACCTGCGCCCCCACGATGACGAACGTCAACGTCATCATCCAGAACTCCGTCTCCCCCGCGAAGCTCACCGAGGGCCTGACCTGGATGTCGACCTCGATCAACCTGGGTACCTCGCTGGGCACGGCGATCGCCGGCCCCGCGATCGACGCGATCGGCGCGCGCGGCGGCCTGTTCACCATGTCCGGGGCGGGGTGGGCGATGGTCCTCCTCATGCTCATCGGCCTGCCCGCACTGCGTAGGAGCACTACCGCCACCCCGAAGCCCACGCTCCCGCTCGACTGAGGACGGATTCCCCTTCGATTCTTGCGCTCATAGAAGCGCGAGGCCCTATGATTGCCCTCATGCGCCTCCGACCGCCTCTCATCGACGACGAATCTCCTTCGCTCGCGCTCGCCCTGACGGCAGGCGTGGGTGAATTCGCGTCGTCTCTGCTGGTCGCCGCCATGTCGCAGGGCTGGTACTACCCGGGCGTGGTTGGATTCGGCGGAATCGGATCGGAGCGCAGCGCCCGCATCCTCGGCCGCGTCCTCATGGCCCGCGGCGACGAGGGCCGCTCCTGGCTGCAGACCCGGCGCGGATGGCGTCAGTTCTTCAACGCGCAGGTCCCCCGTCAGCCTGTGCTCGTCACGGTCGGCAACGCGCGCCGACTCGCCTTCGCGGACCGCGGCGGATTCGTCGACATGACAGTGCTTGGCCACGGCCTCGAACCGGGCTGGCACGACGCGACCATTCAGGTCCTGCACGCGGGCGACGTACGTGCGCTCGGCCTGTCCGAGGACACCGCCGCCAAGCTCGCGACCACCCTGCGCACGGCGACCCCGCTGCCCGCCCCTGCCTCGGCGATGTACGAGCGCCCCCGCAAGGGCCGTATCCGCGCCGGCCGACCCGCTTGCGTGCGCGTACGCATCGTGTCGGATCGCGAGCATTTCGGCGTGGTCTCCGACATCGACGACACCGTCATGGTGTCCATGCTGCCGCGCCTGGTCACGGCCGCCAGACATGCCTTCCTGGACCGCGTGTCTTCGCGCGAGGCCGTCCCCGGCATGGCGCAGCTGCTGACGACGCTGACGACGTCGTCGGCCTCGTCGGAGGGCGTGCCCGAGGGCACCCACTCCCCCATCATGTACCTGTCCACCGGCGCGTGGAACGTCGTGCCGACAGTGCGTTCCTTCCTGGAGCGCTCCGGCTACCCGGCCGGCGGCTTCCTGATGACGGACTTCGGCCCCTCGAATACGGGCTGGTTCCGCTCGGGACCGGAGCACAAGCGCCGCGAGCTGCGCCGCCTGGCCCGCATGTTCCCGCACATGCGCTGGCTCCTCGTCGGCGACGACGGACAGCACGACCCGGAAATCTACGCGGAGTTCGCCCGCGAGTTCCCGCAGTGCGTCGCGGGCATCGCGATCCGTTCCCTGTCCGAGATCGAGCAGTTCATGGCGCACGGCAGCTTCGAGGCTATGGTGCCCGACGCCCTGTGGACTGTCCCCGAGTCCATCCCCGTCTGGTACGGCTCGGACGGCGAGGCACTCCTGGAGAACATTCGAGGCCGTGGCACGGCCGGGCCGCTGAGCGGCCGCTGACCGCTGGGCCCGCGTCCGATCAGCGGGGTGCTGCGCTCAACGCGCGCCGCAGAGAAGCGAAAAGGCCGCCCACTCGGGGCGGCCTTTCCTTTCTGTCTCAGTCCTTCTTCGTGCCCGGCATCGGCCGGCACTTCGCGGGCTGCTCGATCGAGTCGTTGGACTTGAGCACTCGCTGCACGTCCTCGGCGCTCATCGCGTCATCGTAGAAGGTGCCGAGTTCGACCTTGACGGTGGCGTCCTCCGTGTCGCTCAGGCGCACGTGGGAACCGGGGAAGAATCGGGCCACCGAATAAGCGGCGTCCACCGAGCCCGCGCCTGCCGTGATGCGCACCCTACCGGTGTACTCGACGTCCGAGTTGGCGGGCTCCTCGGTCTGGAAACCGGCGGTTTGGAGCATATCCGTAGCCTTCGAGGCCAGGCCCTGGTGCTGTGTCGTATTGATGACCGTGACGGTGACCTGCGAGGGCGCCACGGGCTTCGCGTCCACCGTCGGACACGGGATGTCGCCGGTCTCGGCGTACTTGACCTTCACGGAGAAGTCGTTACCGAAGGGGACGGGAACGATTCCTGTGAACACGAGGGCGGCCGCCACCGCGGCCACTATCATCGCGATACCGATGACAGCGAACGTCATGTTCTGGCGCTGCTGACGCTCGCGCAGGAAACGCTGACGCGGAGTGAGGGCAGGGCGGGGCGCGTTCGGAGTACTCACAGTATCCACCCTAGCTAATACGGGCGGCCCGAGGCCAGACAACGCCCCGTCAGGCACATTACATCTCGCCCCCACTTCCCCTCGGCGATACAGTAAGGTCACCCTGAGTAACGAGGCCATTGCACGCTACCGTCCCTCGACGGGCACCAATGTGCGCAGGGCGCCCCGGCCTCGTTCATCCCCACCGAAAAGAGGACCGCGATGAGCTTCCTGGATTCCGACCTGCTCGCCCGCATCCACGAGCGCGCCGCCGACGCGGACGCCACCAACACCTACCCCGAGAAGGATCTGGAGGAGCTGCGCGAGGCCGGCTACCTGTCAGCGTTTGTTCCCACCGAGTTCGGTGGCGCGGGCCTGAGCCTGACCGAGGTCGCCGCCGAGCAGACGGCGTTGGCCAAGGCGGCTCCCGGCACGGCGCTGGGCATCAACATGCACCAGATCATCGTCGGGCTCGGCCGCTACCTGGTCGCCCACGGCAACGCGCGCGGCGAGCAGATCCTGCGCGACGCCGTCGCCGGCGAGGTCTTTGGTTTCGGCATCTCCGAGCCGGGCAACGACCTCGTGCTCTTCGGCTCGACAACGCGCGCGACCGCGACGGCAGACGGAGGATATTCCTTCGAGGGCACCAAGATCTTCACCTCCCTGTCACCAGTGTGGACGCGCCTGCTCATCTTCGGGCGTGCTCAGACCCAGGAGGGCCCCAAGTCCGTGTTCGGCATCGTCCACCGCGACGACGAGGGCTACTCGATCAAGGACGACTGGAACACGCTGGGCATGCGCGCCACCCAGTCCATGACGACCCTGCTCGAGGGCGTCACCGTGCCCGAGGAGCGCATCCTCACGATCACGGACCCGGGACCGAGCGCCGACCCGGTCATCTTCGGTATCTTCTCCCACTTCGAGATCCTGCTGGCCGCCACCTACCAGGGCGTCGGCGAGCGCGCGGTCGAGGTGGCCGCGGAGCACGTGGCAAAACGCCGCTCGGTGAAGAACCAGACGACCTACTCCAACGACCCCGACATCCGCTGGCGCATCGCCGAGGCCGCCCTCATCATGAACGCCGTCGGCCCGCAGATCCGCGAGCTTGCCCGCGACATCGACGAGGGTGTGGACCGCGGTCGCTCCTGGATGCCGCAGCTATCCGCCGCGAAGAACGCGGCCACCGAGGCCACGCTGCGAGCCGTCGAGCAGGCCATGCGCGCGTGTGGCGGCAGCGCCTACTACAACACGCACGAGCTCTCGCGCCTGTACCGCGACGCGCTCGCCGGCCTCTTCCAGCCCTCCGATCAGGAGTCCCTGCACGCCGCGTGGGCGAACCTGGTCCTGGGCCCCATCGAGAAGGCTCAATAGGCTTCCGCCAAGACAGGGGCGGGCCCGAGGATGTCCTCGGGCCCGCCCCTGTTATACGCGTGATTTCAGTCGTTCCAGCTGAACTTCTGGGGGCCGATCTCGCCCGTCGTGCCGGTCATCCAGCCGCCGCGCGCCAGCGCGAAAGACTGGCCGGTCTTCGTGTTCCAGCAGCTGATGCCATCCTGCGTGGAGTGGCAGGCGAAGTCGCCCTTGGTCGCCGCGGCGCCGTACGCGAGGGCGTTGCCGCCACCGGGCACCGCACTCTCGCAGGACTGGCCCGCCTTGTCCTTCGAGGCGCTCAGGACACCGACCTGGCTGCCGGAGCAGGAGGCGTACCCGTCCTCGGCCCAGTCGGATTCCTTGATGCCGCAGCTGACGCCGTCAGCGGTGAAGGAGCACGTGATGTTTCCGGACGGGGACGAGAAGGAGTCCACGGTGATCGCACCGGCGGGCGCCGGGTACTTGACGGGCTCCTCCGTGGTCGCGCTCGGGGAAGGCGTCGCTTGAGCCGGCGCCGAGGAGGACGCCGAGGGGGTCGAGTCCGTTCCCTTGGCCGGCCCCTCGTATCCGCGCGTGAACACGTAGATAACGAAGCCGAGGAGGATCACGGCGATCAGGCCCAGGATCCCCAGGACGAGGCCCATCATCGGGAAGCCGCGGCGTTCCTTCTCTTCCTTCGGCGCAACTTCCTGCGAGGCAGTGGGCTGCACCTGGTAGGAGGCGCCGGCGCCCCGGTAGGCCTGCGGCGTGGACTGGGGGCGCGCGGGGGTGCCCGACGCGCTGGGGTAGGAGGAGCCTGCGGACGCGCTCGGGTAGACGGCTGTGGCCTCGGGATCCTGCGTTGCCTTGCTGCCCATGATGGACTGACGCTGCACCTGGGCGACGACCTGCTCACGAGCACCCACCTGCGGGACGGGAGCATTCCCGCCGACGACCGCGGAGTAGGGGGTCGTGCGCTCAACCTGCGAGTAGGAGTTCACGCCACCCTGGCCGAGCACATACATGCCGGACTCGGAGGTGCGGATCGACGAGCCGGCAACCGCGCCGGACACGTCCCCGTGCATGACGAGGTAGCCGTTGGAGTCGATGTAGCCGTCGTAGTCGTCACGGGCCTCGAGGGCCGCGTTGACCTGCGGGTCATTGAACTGATGCAACCAGTCGAGCAGCCCACGGTAAGCGTGCGGATGCGCGGCCACGGCCGGGCGCAGCTCGGGGTAGCGGTACGCCAGCTGGCGCAGCGCTTCAGCGTCGGTCGACGGGTCCTGGGCAGCCGCCGCAGGGTCGTCGAAATGCAGCTCTTCAGCCATCGAAACTCCAGACTTCATGGTCACGAGGTTGTTACACAATACCGCGATCAGGGGTCACAAGTGAAACCTTCCCCATATTTTTTCCCAACATGCGGCGCTGTCACTTGACAAAAGCTCTATGAGTCCCCACGGAAGATAAACCTGTCAAAGTCCAGCGTTTCGATGTCCCGCGCGAGGGAGCGAACCTGGTCGTCCCACCCCGGCCTCGTCGCGGAAAAACCAGCGGGCGCGCCCAGGTCGCGGGCCTGCTGGAGGGCGAAGGTCCTCGCCCCCATCTCGCGCGCCCGCGCCGCGACTTCGAAGCCGTCACCGGGCCCGTCGGGATAGACGGTCAGGCGCACCTCGTGGTCCACCTCGGGGTGGGCCAGGACGATGCCCAGCGACTCCCACGCCCGCTCGCCCGCGCCGCTTCGGCCGGCCACAACCTCGTAATTGCCGGGGGTCGCCTTCACGTCGATGCCCACCCAGTCGACGAGGCCCGCGCCGAGCAACCCCTCGAGGCGCCGCGGGTAGGGGCCCGCTGTGTGCAGTCCAACACCGAAGCCGAGCTCGCGCACGCGCGCCATCGCCGCCCCGAGCGCGATCTGGCGGGTGGCCTCGCCGCCGGAGAACACGACGCCGTCGAGGAGGCCACGCCTGCGCGCCAGCAGATCCTCGAGCGCGCTCCACGCGACCACGCCCGGGATGCGCGGGTCGATGATCGCACTGTTGTGGCAGTACGGGCACGCCCACGGGCACCCCTGCAGAAAAAGGGACGCCGCGAACTTCCCCGGCCAGTCCACGGTCGACATCGGCACGAGGCCGGCGATCTGCAGGTCGTCCGGCGTCCACTCGCACGCATCCCGCCCCTGGGCGAGGCCGGGGACGCCCAGGCTCAGCGTGCCCTCCCGGGTCGCCCCGGCCTCGTCGAAGCGGGGACGGGCGCTCACGTCAGCGACTCCCCGCGGGAGGGAAGGCGCTGACGAGCTCACCGTGCGCATCCGCGGCGCTCTCGGAGAACATCTGACGCTCGTGGTACTCGCCCTTCTTGCCGATGTTGAAGGACTGGACCGGGCGGAAGTAGCCCATGACGCGCGTCCACACCTCGCAGGCCTGCGGCTCCGCGTGGGGGTGGGCGGCCGCGCACTTGTCGCAGGTGAAGTGCTCACCGGCCAGGTAGCCGTGGACCGGGCAGATAGAGAAGGTCGGCGTGATCGTGATGTAGGGGACCTTGAAGGCCGTCAGCGAGCGGCGCACCATCTCCTTGCAGGCCTCGCCCGAGGAGACGCGCTCACCCATGTACAGGTGCAGGACCGTGCCGCCCGTGTACTTGCCCTGCAGGACCTCCTGATCCTCGAGGGCCTGGAACGGGTCGTCCGTGTACGCGACCGGCAGCTGCGATGAGTTCGTGTAGTAGGGCTCCTGGGGCGTGCCCGCCTGGATGATATCTGCGAAGCGCTTACGGTCCTCCTTCGCGAAGCGGTAGGTCGTGCCCTCCGCGGGGGTGGCCTCCAGGTTGTACATGTGGCCGGTGGCCTCCTGGAGCTCAACCATGCGCTCGCGCACGCGATCCAGGATGCGCACGCACATGTCGAAGCCGCGCGGATCCGTCAGGTCGTAGGCATCGTCGCTGAAGTTGCGCACCATCTCGTTCATGCCGTTGACGCCGATCGTCGAGAAGTGGTTATCGAGCGTGCCCAGGTAGCGCTGCGAGTAGGGGAAGAGGCCGTGGTCCATGTGGTACTGGATGGTCTCGCGCTTGATCTCGAGGGACTTCGAGGCCAGGTCGATGAGCTCGTCCATGCGCGCGACGAGGCCCTCTTCGTCCCCCTTGTAGAGGTATCCGAGGCGCGCCATGTTGAGCGTCACCACGCCGATCGAGCCGGTCAGCTCCGCCGAGCCGAAGAGGCCGTTGCCGCGCTTGAGGAGCTCGCGCAGGTCCAGCTGGAGGCGGCAGCACATCGAGCGGATCATGTGCGGGTCCAGGTCGGAGTTGATGAAGTTCTGGAAGTAGGGCAGGCCGTACTTCGCGGTCATGTCGAAGAGGGCGTCAACGTTCTCGCCCTCCCAGTCGAAGTCGGGCGTGATGTTGTAGGTCGGGATCGGGAACGTGAAGACGCGCCCGTCCGCGTCGCCGCCCGTCATGACCTCGATGAACGCGCGGTTGATGAGATTCATTTCCCGCTGCAGGTCGCCGTAGGTGAAGTCGACGACCTCGTCGCCGATGAGAGGGTGCTCGTCGGCCAGGTCGTCCGGGCACGTCCAGTCGAAGGTCAGGTTCGTGAACGGGCACTGGCTGCCCCAGCGCGAGGGCACGTTCAGGTTGTAGATGAGCTCCTGCATGCACTGCACGACGTCCTCGTACTCCATGTCATCCAGGCGCACGAAGGGTGCCATGTAGGTGTCGAAGGAGGAGAAGGCCTGAGCGCCCGCCCACTCGTTTTGGAGGGTGCCGAGGAAGTTGACGATCTGGCCGCAGGCCGAGGAGAAGTGCTTGGGCGGGGCCGAGGCGATCGCGCCGCCCACGCCGTTGAAGCCCTCCTGGATGAGGCGCTTGAGGGACCAGCCGGCGCAGTATCCGGCGAACATGTCGAGGTCGTGGATGTGGTAGTCGCCCTCGCGGTGCGGCGCGCCGATCTCGGGGGTGTAGACGTGTTCGAGCCAGTAGTTGGCGACGATCTTGCCCGCCGAGTTCAGGATGAGGCCTCCGAGCGAATACCCCTGGTTCGCGTTGGCGTTCACCCGCCAATCGGAGCGGTCGAGGTACTCCTGCACGGTTGCGATGGCGTCGACGTCGTAGCGGGGTGAGCTGGTCATGTTCCTTGTCCTGTCTTGATTCCGTTGTGTGCTGCGGGCTGCTAATGCTGGGTGGCGGGAGGTTTGTGCGGTGTCGTGGACCGTGTGTGATTGTGTGGCGTCGGGCGCCTCTGGCCCTGCGCTTCGGTGGGCAGCGGGCCACTGCTGGTTGGTCGCGTGATCGACACGTCGCGGATACTCCGCCCTCGTGGGGCGAGGCCGTGGCACTGTGGGTGGAGGTGGTTTCCCCCGCCCGGCGTGCGGCTCCCCTAGATCTAGGAGAATGCGACCGTCAAGCACTAGATGTAGTGCTCAACGCGAACAGTGACCACAATATCTAGTGTCAAACGTGCGTCAGAAGCACGACGCGCGCGGCGTGCAGTTCTGCTCGTCACGCGCGCCGTTTTTCGACATCTATCGGGGACCTACGTCCCATTGCGGGCCGAGCGCGACTACCCGCAACAACGACCTGCGCCGGCCCCACACACAGCGAGGCCGCGACCGGAAAACCCGGCCACGGCCTCGTCGATCGATGCGAATCAGATGAGGAAGGGCAGCTTCTTGACGAGCCCCAGGCCCTTCCACCACGCGCCCAGACCGAGCGTATCGCCCGCGCTGGTCAGCGGAATCAGGATGAGAACGAGCGCATAGACCAGGTGCTCGTTGACGACCGGATTGAGGGAGCCCCACACCCACGGGGCGACCGCAGCGTACATGAAGCCCAGCATGACGACGCCCGCGAGCGCCGCGAGGCGCGTGCCAATGCCCAGCAGGAACGCCAGGCCGATACCCAGAAGGCCCAGCATGAACAGCCAGTCCATGGCGGGAACGGCCAGCGTCTCGAAGAAGGAGGCCAGGGGCTTGCCGGTCGTCGCGCCCGTCAGGTAGCTCTGCGCGGGCGTGCCGCCGTTGATCCAAGCGCGCGACGGGCCCGTCGAATAGTGCAAGCCGAACGTCTTGTCCAGGAACGACCACAGGAAGATGAAGCCGACCGCGATGCGCAGCAGGGCCAGGACGAAGCGCGCGGGCTTGGAGGTGACTACGGCTGACGCGGGACGAGGCATGTCAGTCCTTTCGGGACGGATCTGCGGTTGAGGGTGGGCGGCGGCTCACTGCCTGTGGGTGATTGCCCGCAGGTGGCTGCTTGCCGAGCGGGCGGCATGACGCCAGTGCTTCATTATCCACTGCTCGAACCCCACAATGCCAGGGGCATTCCACCGAGCGAGCCCGCCTGGAGGTCACGAGGCCGACGGGCCGCGACAAAACTCGCCCAGCAGGCCCAAAAACGCCAATTTTGGGGTGTTTTCAGCGCGCTGGGCGAACTTTTTCACGCTCGCACCCACCATCGGGCCGCGCAGGGCGAACAAATTCGCGCACAGGACGCAGCCACGTGGCGACGTTGAAACCAAAGACACCACTGCCACCGCTGACGCAGGCCAGGATGAAACCGCCATCACCACTGCTCGCCCCCAAACAGCAACCGCTGAAACCAATGACACCTCTGCAACCGAAAAACACGCCAAAAACACCCATTTCTCACCCGCAAAGGCGATGGTGGTTTCAGTCAAGGCTCACCCTGCGCGAGCAAAGGCGACACGGGTTTCAATCCGACGCAAGTAAACCCGAGCAAAGGTGCCATCGGTTTCAGACAACCGGCCCACCTGGCCTGCAGCACCCAGACACGGTGCCCGTGGGCGGCGGCGGGGCCAGGCATCGGCACCCATGGGCAGCGGCGGGGCCTGGCCGGGCGACCGGCGGCCGGCGGCCGGCCGACGTTACAAACGTCGTCAAACCAACGCGATTTAAATCGCCCTGCGACGGCTTCTGTTACAAACGTCGTCAATCTAAGCCCAAAAACCACTAATTTCAGCCAAAAAGCCCCCGGATTGACGGCGTTTGTAACAACGAGGCAGAAATCCACACGAAAAACACCTCCGATTGACGACGTTTGTAACAACACACACCGGAGCAAACCAAAAACTGAGCACGCAAGGCTCCCGTGATGCCCAGTGGGCGGCGGGGCCTGGCCAGACAACGAGCCGACGCGCCGAGCAACATCAGCATCCAGGCCCCACTGGTGTGAAGGGCGCCGGCGAGACCTGCCGCGGTGCCGGTGGGCGGTGGCGGGGCCTGGCCGGGCAACACACAGACGCCCCGACCGATTGGAGGCCGCCGCGAGGCCTGCGGGGCCTGGCCGGGCTTCGAGACGACGCGCCGAGCGAAGCTCGCGACGCGGACGGCGAGCGGGCGGGCAGGCCACGCGGCGGCCGGAGATCTGTCGGGGCAACAACCAACACCGCACGTCAGGCGGGACGCGCGTGCAGCAGGAATTACTCACCCGCGAGGCGGTCGACCTCGTGCATGATGAGGCCGCACACAGCGCTCACCCATGCGACGGCTGCGACGCCGAGGACGCGCGAACGCCAGGGCCGGATCTGCAGGAAGTCCTCGAAACCGTATCCGGATCCGGGGGATGCGGCCGAAATGCTGAAGCCCCACATGGCGGCGCCGGTGGCCAGCAGCGCGATGACGATGAGCGCGAGGCTTAGCCACACCATGATGCGTTGGACTTGCGCGCCGTGCCGGGGGCGCCGCTCGATGGGTGACAGGGCGAGCGCCCACGCCCCAGCGATCAGGGCGGCGGTGATGACGTCGGAGGGGCGGTGCCAGCCTTCCATCATGACGGACACGCCCATGAGGGATGTCCACGCCCACCCGATCCACGCGGACGGGCTGCGGAACCACTGCGGGGCGACGACGATGAGGGCCAGTGACAGGGTGACGGCGACGGTCGTGTGCCCGGAGGGCAGGGAGTTGCCGGCACCCGTCGTGACGCCCAGGTTGGGGCGGGTGAGGATGTAGTCCTTGAGAATTTGCGTCGTGATGTTGGCGCCGATGACAGCACCGAGGGCGCGCCCGGCGAGCGTGGGCCGCCGTCGCGCGGCGGCGACGAGGGCGACGACGATGCCGGCTGCAACCATGACGGGCACGGACACAATGCCGGTGATGAGCATGGAGAAGGCCTCATAGCGGCTCGCCGAGCGCATCGTGCCTTCCATGAGGATGGTGTCGAGGACCTGCCCGGGCGCGGTCGCGAGCGCAACGTGGCTGATAAGCATCGTCAGCAGCAGGCAGATCGTGACACCCCCGAGGCGTCGGGCGAGCTTGCGCCGATACCAGGAGTCGGAGGTGAGGCGACGAGGCCGGGGCCCGCCCGCCGGCGCCTGGCCGTTGGCCTGGGGTGCGGGGGTGCGCCCTCGGGTGGGCCGCTGGGTGGCGGGGGCGCTGTCCGTTCGGGAGGAGCGGCCGGCGGCGTCGGAGGGTGCCGACGAACGGTTGCGGGGGCGCACGGGGCGCGAGCCTTTGGTGTAGGACTCGTCGACTGTGGGGTCGGAGGGCAGGGCGGCGTTGGGGTCGTCCATGGTGTCCTCCGTTCGTGTCGATGCCGTGTTCCGTGTCCACTGTAGTGGAGCGGGGCGCGGGCGCGCGTATTGGTTGCGCTTTCTCGCAAATCGAAGGCAAGCACACAGCGGGTGGGTATCCCACACACCTGCCCTGACCTCGTCCAAGAGAGGCGGGAGGCCACGTGTCAAGACTTGTCGGACAAGGTGGGCGCGCGCGGGACAGAGGCCTCGGTTACAGTGGGGGTGTCCGATTCTGTACGTCTCACGCGGGAGTTGTCAGTGGCTGCATCTTCACCTGTCAGCACCGATCGCATTCGGGATTTATTGCGTTCCCGGGACGTGCGTTTCGGTGACTACAACGAGGGCGAGCTGGCGTATTTGACGCCGAACGCCGCTTTTTTCTGGAATGCGACGAATCCTCAGATCCTGCAGTTGCGCGCTCAGTGGCGCGGGATTGCGCGCACGCCTGAGCAGTTCGGCGAGTTGGCTCGCGAGGTCGCAGCTTGCAATTCGACGCGCACTGGCCCGAAGGCGTACTTGGCGCCCCTGGAGGATGGCACGCAGTACGGCCTGATCGCGGAGTGCAACGTCGTAGTGATGTCGGGGCTTACGCAGGCTCAGTTGGATAATTTCTTTGAGACGTCCATGTCGATGATCATGGGTTTCTTCGCGGATCTTGAGGTGACGTTGCCCGGGTTCGTGGATTGGGATTCCCAGGGTCGGGAGGTGTCGCTGTGAACGTTCCGTACGTGGTGCCCGAGGATGAGGTGACCCCCTACCCGGCCGATTTTGAGCGGGTCGTTCAGGCCGTGCGCGAGATGGGTTACGCGCTGGACGTGATCGAGAAGGGCCGCGCGGCGGGCGCAATTTTTGACGACATTCCGTTCCTCGTGTCGTTCGATGCGGCGGGGCGTTTCCTGTCGATTCGCGCGCTGTGGGAGTCGGATCTGCCGGCGGAGAGCGCGGAGCCCGCGCTGTTTGCGACGGCCGACAATTGGAATCGCGAGAAGTATTTCCCGACGGTGTACACGTCGACCTCGTCGGAGGGGACACTGGGCGTGTACGCGGATTTCGTGGTGGACACGGAGGCCGGCCTGTCGGACGTGCAGCTGCGTGACGCTATTTCGTCGGGTATTTCGACGGGTATCGCGGCGATCCAGTACGTGAAGGAGTCCGCCTCCGAGGCGCTGGGGCTCGGTGAATCCGGGCGCGAATGAGCGCTGACCTCTCATCCGCTTCTGAGACGTCTTCGTCGAACGAGGCCGGGGCTTCCTCGCCCGATCGGGCACGCGATGGCCTGTCGTCTCCTTCTCCCGCGCACCTGCTGGATGTGTTGGAGCGCCTGAGCACGGGGGATGATCGGCTGCTCGGCCACGTGACGCTGCCGGGACGATCGGGGCGGATCGCGGATTGGCCGCAGTGGGTCAGCCCCGCGGTCGTGGGAGCGTGGGCGCGTCGGGGCGTGGAGCGCCCGTGGGTTCATCAGCGCGAGGCCATGGATGCGGTCCGTCAGGGCCGCGACGTCGTGCTCGCGACGGGCACGGGGTCGGGTAAGTCGCTGGCAGCGTGGACGCCGATCCTCTCCGATCTGGTGGAGGCCGAGGATTCGTCGCGTATTTCCGCCATTCACCGCCGCCCGACAGCCCTGTACCTGGCTCCGACAAAGGCTCTGGCGGCGGATCAGCTGGCCTCGCTCATGTCGCTGCTCGGCCAGGACAACAAACCGGACGACGCACAGGGGAGCGCGGAACCGGAAGGAAACCCCGGCCTCGTCGATGAGAGGCTGCGCCGCCTGCGTGCGACGACCGTGGACGGGGACACGCCGCGCGAGGCGAAGGAGTGGGCGCGCGCGGGCGCTGACCTGATCCTGTCGAACCCCGATTTCCTACACTACGTGATGCTGCCGTCGCACCAGCGGTGGTCGCGTTTCCTGGCGTCGCTGCGCCTCATCGTCATCGACGAGGCCCACCATTGGCGCGGCGTGACCGGCTCGCACATCGCGCTGGTCGTGCGCCGCCTGCTGCGCGTCGCCCACCACCTGGGGGCGGATCCGCGGGTCGTCATGCTGAGTGCGACCGTGCGCGACGCGGGCGCGGTGGGCAGCGCACTCACGGGGCGCAACGCGGTCGCCATCACCGAGGACGGCTCGCCGGCGGGATCCCACGAGCTGGTCCTGTGGCAGGGCGCGATCATGGCCAACGAGTCCGAGGTCGACATCTCTTCCTTCCTGGAGGCCCTCGACGCCCCGCCGGGCACGGCCACCCTCAAGGTCCCGATCGTGCGGCGCAGCGCCGGGGTCGAGGCCGCCAACCTGGCCACCGCTTTCGTCGAGGAGGGGGCGCGCCTCCTCGCCTTCGTGCGCTCGCGCGCGGGGGCCGAGGCCTTGGCCGCTCAGGTGCGCGACCGCCTTTCGGCGCGCGGTTCCGCGAACGCGGGCCGGGTGGGCGCGTATCGCGGCGGTTACCTGCCCGAGGAGCGCCGGGCGCTCGAGGAGGCGATCCGCACGGGAGGCGTGCGGGCGCTCGCCACGACGTCGGCGCTGGAGATGGGCCTGGATATCTCGGGGCTGGACGCGACGATCACGGTCGGCTGGCCGGGCACGCGCGCGTCCTTGCGCCAACAGATCGGCCGCGCGGGTCGCGCGGGCGCGCCGGGCATGTCCGTGCTCATCGCCTCCGACAACCCGCTGGACGCGTACCTGGTGCGCCACCCGGAGCACATTCTCGGCGAGGTCGAGGCCTCTGTCATCGACCCTTCCAACCCATGGGTACTGGCCCCGCACGTCGCCGCTGCGGCCGCCGAAATACCGATCACTCCGTCCGATATCACCTACTTTGGCCCGGAACTGCAAGGCGTCACCGAGCGCCTCGTCGCCGACGGATACCTCAAGCGCAGGTCCGCCGGATACTTCTGGGATGCCACCCGCCCCGAGCGCCCCAGCGACCTCACCGACCTGCGCGGAGCCACCGGCGACGTCCAGATCGTCGACGCCGCCACCGGCACCGTCGTCGGCACGATCGACCAGGCATCCGCCGACGCCCACGTCTTCCCCGGCGCCATCTACATCCACCAGGGGCGCACCTTCCACGTCCTGAGCCTCAGCTCCCTCACCACGCCCACCGCTCCCGCTGCCCAGGGGTGGCCGCGCGCACTCCTGCCCGAGGCGTCGGGCGGCGCGCGGGGAAGCGAGCACCTGGGGGGCGGGCAGGGCGAGGGGGCCCAGGCCTCGTCGATCATCATCCCGCCCGCGCGTATCGACGACGCGCGCGTCGCCCTGGTCGAAGAGGTGCGCACTCCCCTGCGCACGCGCTCGGCGACCCACACGAGTGTCGAGGTGTGTGCGATCGAGGAGACGTACGTGTGCGGGGACGGCACGGTCACGTGGCATCACGGGCCGACGAACGTGTCGACGCGGGTCACCGACTACGACCTGCTGCGGCTGCCCGGGCTCGAGTTCATCCGCAACATCGAGCTGTTCCTGCCCACCCACACGCTGCCCACGAAGTCCACGTGGTTCACCCTGACCCCGGCGGCACTGGCCGCCATGGGGATCGAGGCCGCGGACCTGGCCGGGACGCTGCACGCCACCGAGCACGCGATGATCGGGATCCTGCCCATCGTCGCGACCTGCGATCGATGGGACCTGGGTGGCCTGTCCACCGAGCTGCACGACGACACGGGCGCGCCCACCGTCTTTATCCACGACGCGTTCCGGGGCGGCGCCGGGCACGTGCTCGCAGGCTTTCACAGCGCCCGGGCGTGGGTGGCCGCGACCCTCGAGGCCGTCTCCTCCTGTGACTGCGAGTCCGGGTGCCCGCGCTGCGTCCAATCCCCCAAGTGCGGCAACGGCAACGAGCCCCTGTCTAAGCAGGGAGCGATCACGCTGCTTAGCTACCTCCAGGAGCGCGCGCCGGGGGCATGATGCAGCACCGTCATATGACTTGTTTTCTTGAACACCTGGTCATATGCTGATCAGCGTCTCATTTTGTTCCGCAGGACACGTGTTTGGCGGACTCGCTACGCAGGAGGTGCGCCGTGGTTGCCTGTCGATGGGATCCCCGCCAATGGTGACACGCACGAATAGCACGGCGCGCCTGCTCGGCGTCGTGGCCTCAACACTGGCGCTCGCCACGGGAGCCACCGCGCTGCCGTCCGGGCCTGCTCATGCGGCGGACACTATTACCGCCGCCGACCAGCCCTATTTCGCGTACTATCACCTCGACCAGGCGCGTGCGAAAGGCTACACTGGACATGGTGTCACGATCGCCATCCTGGACGGCGAGGTCGACACCAGCGCACCAGAACTAGCAGGCGCTGACATCACGGATAAGTCGCCCTGCACGGTGACGTCAAGCGCATCCACTAAGCAACACGGGACAAATGTTGCATCCATACTCGTTGCGCGAGATTACGGGATTGTTCCTCAGGCAAAACTACTGACGTATCGTATTACCCTGACGTCCGCTGGCGATACTTCTGGAAGTGATTGTCGCGGGGAGCTCAGTCTCAGTAAGGACGACATTTCTTCTCTGCTCAACACGGCCATGAACGACGGCGCAATGATTATCAGCCTGTCACTGGCCGGATCGAGCAATAGCGACTCACTTAAGTGGGCGATGGCTCGCGCTCTTTCACAGGGGGTCATTATCACTGCCGGTGCGGGCAATGATGCCAAGGAACAGACCTTTGGGTCTTTCGGCCATTGGTCTGGAGTTGTCGGCGTCAGCGCTATTGGCACCGACGGTAATCGCCAAGACTACTCCTCCTGGGGAGAAGGTGTAGTCAGCGCTGCCATTGGAGGTCCAATCACTGTGAGAGACCTGGAAACCAACCAGAACAAAGAAGCGTTCGGCACCTCGTACGCAACTCCCCTCGTCGCTGGCTCTCTCGCACTCGCCCGACAGAAGTGGCCCCAGGCCACCACGAATCAACTCCTTCAGCTCCTCATTCACACGGGGACCAACCCGGACCACACGTGGAATAAGTACACGGGCTACGGCGGCGTCGCGCCCGGCGCGATGGTGAACACCGATCCCAGCCAGTATCCGGACGAGAATCCCCTCATAAACAAGAGCACAGGTCCAGAACCCACGCCCGAGGAGATCAAGCAGTACACCGACGGTGTGGTCTCTCCCTTTGAGATCGCCTACGACAACTCCTACACATACCGGGGCCTGGACGAGAACAAGATCGGCGACAGCCGAAACCCCTACCCCACTCACCTGGGGACCAGCCCGCGCTACCACGGCAAGTAAGTCGACGGGGACGCGGGGAGGCGGCGGGTGTCGAAGGATGCCGGGCACCGCGCATCCGGGGTTATAGGACACTACGTGTTGCTACGTGGCGCTGGTTGTTACTTGCGGACCCGCAGGTTTTCTGGGCGCAGGGCCCGGCCGTGGGCCGGGCTGCTTGGTGTGCTGACGTATGACTGGGTGCGTCGTCTCGTCATCCGGCCGGGACCTGCCGTCGCCCACGCGCACCGCAGCCTGGCCCTCCGGTCCGTTCGATGTGTGTTGTTACAAACGTCGTCAATCGGAGGTGTTTTTTGTGTGGATTACTGGACCGTTGTTACAAAGGTCGTCATTCTGATGGCTTTTTGGCTGAAAATGGTGGTTTTTCGGCTTAGATTGACGACGTTTGTAACATGAGCACTCGCAAGGGGGTTCAAACTGCTCCGGTTTGACGACGTTTGTAACGCGGCTGCCCACCGGTCGCTCAGTCAGGCAGGAATGCCTCCTCCACATTCATGAAAGCCCTTGTTACGGCGAGACCTACACCCGATCGGGAAGATTCAACCCCTTCTGATCGGGTTGAATCCTCCCGATGAGGTTGAACCTTCCGAACCTCTGCCGATCTCGAAGCCAGTGGTGGGGGTTTTGCAGCATTAGAAGCTGGCTGTCGGCGTGTCGCCGGCGTGTCGGATCTCTAGTGACGCCATTTCCCCCGCTTGGTGGCGGTGAGGCCGCGGTTCGAGGTGGTGTGGTGCCCAAAGTGCAGACCACCTCGACGAAAAACGCGGAAATCGGGGGGTTGTGGGCGAGGTGGTCTGCATTTTGGGCACAACGGTGTCTGTCATAGAGTGCTGCTCGCACGCGAACCCCTGAACATGCGCGTTAACCCCTTTATACGCACGTAAACCCGCTAATTGGCGCGTTAACCCTCTAATCTGAGCGTGGGCGGGGCTGCCCAGGCTCGCATTAGCGGGCCCACGTGCGAATTAGCGGGCCCACGTGCGCGGCGGGGAGCACAGGCAGCTAGCACGCCTCTGCGCACGGAACGCGTCAGCACATACTCGAAGGGGCCGGCCATAAGGCCGACCCCTTCGAGTATCCCATCAACACAGTGCAAGTCTTCCGATGCGCTCCCTTTCTTGGCTCACCCTTTGTAGGTGTCGCCCTTGGCTTGATGACTATTAATGTACGGACCCCACCTGTGGGAACCATTGAACGAACCTGGCAATTTCCTGTGAATTTTTCACCGCTCCGGTCCGGCGCGCGCCCGAGCGCTCACATTCATTGAAATACCTGCGATTCTGACGTTCTGCGTGAGGATCACCAGGCAGTCGAGATCGCGCACCTCGCAGGACTGAACGCCCGCGCCATTCGCCGCAGCGACGGCGGAGGCTACCCCGCACGGCCGCTCCCCCACGTCCTCCCAGTCAGCCGTGGCCGACTGTTCTGCCCCAGCCAGGGCCACCAGGTCGGCGACAGCCTGCAGGCGCACCCGCTCGCGGTGGGCGACACCGACCCCGCCGAGGACCACCGCGAGCACGACGGCCACGACAATCAGCCCCACGGAATTGATGGTCCCGGAACCTTCCTCGTCGGAACGTTTGCCGGCACACCCATCCGCGACAGGCCCACCTCGGGAGGCAACCAAACACCCGGCCCGATGTCCCGGCGTCACGGCAGGTCCCCCTCGTCGATGGTGGTCACCGAGCATCGGGCGACGCCCCCAACCCAGCCAGCCGCCCCGCGGTAAGGCGCGGTGCCGGTGACGCTCACCCACCCACCGCTACGCGTCACCGCGTAGGATCCAGGCGGGTAGGCGGCCGAGGCCGCTCCCTGTGGGTTGGCCTGTCCGATGGAGGCGGCCCGGGCGCCCTCGCGCACGGCCTGGCACAGGGAGGCTCCGGTCATCCCGGCCTGCGCGGCGGCGACGATGACACCGACGACGAGGGTGACGGCAACGAAACCGATGGCGTGTTCGACGGTGACGTATCCGCGCTCGTCGCTGTTCATCGGGTGTTGAGCGCCTCCTGGATGATGGATTCGAGGGCGGCGCGCACGCTGTCCGATTTGAGGATCACGATGAGCAGGCCCGCGAAGCCGGCGGCGGCGATCGTGCCGATCGCGTACTCGACGGTGGTCGCACCCTCCTCGGGGTCGCACCCATCGGTGGGCTCGGACGTGGTCCGGGGCCGCAGGGCCCGAGCGCCCTCCTGCACGGCCGCCATCGCGATGAGCCGGGCGCGCGTAGCGGCGCAGTCGATTCTGTCGATGATCGTCATTGATCTGTCCTTTCTTCCGTCGCGCGCGGTCGCGCGCAGGGCCAGTGTGCGCGGGAATCGCCCCGTAACTCCACGTGGATTCGCACCCCTGTGGATAACCAACGGGGCCCCGTCACCCCTGTGGATAACCCGCCTACACGCCGATTCCTCCCACGAGGTGCGCGAGCAGGGGTGCGATGCCGAGGGCCAGGAAGGCGGGAAGGAAGAAGGCGCCAAGCGGTCCGACGAGGCGGACGCTCAGCTCCTCGGCTTGCGCCTTCGCGTCGACGAGGCGCGAGCGGCGCTCCCACGCGGCGCTGCGCGCGAGCAGCGTGTCCGGGGCGGTCCCGCTGGTCCACGAGGCCTCGAGCGCGTCACGCAGGGGATGGCTCCACTCGGGGGTGTCCTCCCACGCGTCCGCCCAGGTCGCCCCGAGCCGCAGCGAGGCGGCGGCCCACGACAGCGTCTCGGTGGCGCAGGCGTCGGCCAACGCGTCGAGAGCGCGGGGGATGGCCGCGCCGCTGGCCAGGGCGGAGGCGACGAGGTCGCAGGCGAGCGCGCCATCCACACCCTCCTCGACGCGCCGACACCGGGCGAGGATCCGTCGGCACGAGGCGACCCCCGCCGCCCACGCGGCCATTCCCACGAGGGCACACATGCGCCCCGCTGCGCCTCCCGCGTAGAACTGCCAGGGCGAGGCCCCCAGCGCGAGCGCAGACGCGACCCCGACGAGGGGAAGGGCGGCAAGGACGCGCGCGGACATGAGCGGGCCGGCCGCCGCGACGCGACGCGCTTCCTCGAGCGCCTGCGCGTCGTCGATGGCGCTGCCGATCGCGTCGAGCACGTCGGCGAGCGGGGCGCCGAGGCCGTGGCTGAATCGGCAGGCAAGGGCGACGGATGCGGCGCTCACACGGGATGCGGCCGCTCCCGGCGCCCTTTCTGCTCGATGCAGACAGCGCCAACGCGTCGGAGCCCGCGCCCACTCGTCAAGGACGGCAGGGTAGGAATCATCCACGCCGACGCTCCCGCCCGCGTCGATGCGCGCCAACGCGAGGCCCCAGGCGGCAGCAGTGGGAGCTCCCGCGCGCAGACGGGTCGCGACCTCGGCGACGAGGAGGGAGAGCTCGCGTGGGGTGGGCGGGCCCTGCGCGCGGCCTCGGTGGCGCGCGGATCGTTGCATGCCGGGACGTAGCCGACCCCACCACCCCCGGGCCTCGCTCTCCGGGCTTCGCACACGCGTCGGCCGCGCCCACGCACGCACGATACGCTTCTCGCGCGCTCCGCGACACACGCCAACACAACATTGAAAACACAGCGCACACACACATATAACGAACACACTGACCGCCGCTACCTCGCCGAGGCCCAGGCAATCCGCGAACGCATCCCAGCCCGCCTTCATAGCCCGACCCTCCGGGCGAGGGGCACCCAGGCCTCGTGCGTGGTGACGCAGCCATCGGCGGTGGCGCTGAGCGCAAGCGCGCACTCAAGTGGCCCGCGAGCGCGCGTGAGGACCCCGACCTCAGACACCCAGCGGTGCCCATCTGCGCCGCGCCGCATGTGGAGGACGGCGTCGATGGCACTGGCGGCCTGGGCGGCGACGGCTTCTTCGCTCATGCCCGCGAGCGCCCCAAGGGCGGCGAGCCGCGCGGGCACGTCGCGCGCCCCGTTGGCGTGGATCGTCGCCCATCCGCCGTCGTGCCCGGTGTTGAGGGCGGTGAGGACATCGCGCACTTCGGGGCCTCGACACTCGCCGAGGATGAGGCGGTCGGGGCGCATGCGCATGGCCGCGCGCACGAGGTCGGCGAGGGTGACCGCGCCCCTGCCCTCGACGTTTGGCTTGCGTTCGATGAGGTGCACGCAGTGTGGGTGGGCGGGTGCGATTTCGGCGACCTCTTCGATGCAGACGATGCGCTCACCAGGGGGAACAAGGGAGAGCGCGGCGCTCAGGAGCGTCGTTTTCCCGCTTCCGGTCGCCCCGCTGACGAGGACGTTGGCGCGCGAGGCGACAAGGGCGCGCAGGAGCATCCCCACCGCTCCGGGCAGCGTCCCGCAGGCCTCGAGATCGGCGACGCCCAGCCGACGTGTGCCCAGGACGCGCAGGGAGATGAGCGTGCCGGATCCCGACACGGGGGCGAGGACCGCGTGCAGGCGCACGCCCCCGGGCAGGGTGCCGTCCGCGATGGGGCGCGCGTCGTCCAGGCGCACTCCGCACGCGCTCGCGAGGCGTATGGCGGCGCGGCGGGCATCGGCCTCGTCTCGGATGCCGGCGTCCACGCGCACGAGGCCGCCTCCTCGGTCGGCCCACGCCTGGGTGCCGTTGATGAGAACGTCGGTGACGGTTGGGTCGTCGAGGAGGCGCGCGAGGGGCGGGTCCATGCCCCGTTGCCGGGCGCGCAGGGTCTCCAGCGTTGAGGCGACCGCGACTGCTCCGCATCCGGGCGGCGCGCACGCGGAGGCCACCCGGGCCGGGTCCTCACCACGGGCGAGCAGGCGCAGCGCGTCACGCATGGCGCGCCTCGATCGCGAGCGGTTCGCCAGGTGTCCGCGCAGCCCCGCCTGCACTCGTAGAGGAAACGGATTCGAGGGCGCACATAAGTGCGCGCAGATTCCGACCGGGGCGGGTGGGGGCGCGCAGGATGGGCCCGGGGGCACACTCGCGCACACCCGCTCCCCATCGCTCACCAGCGCACACAAGCGTGATCGCGGGGCATGGAGGCGGAAGGGCCGCGCATGTCGCCGACAGCGCGGCGGCTCCCTCCAGGTCCCCGTGGGTAACCAGGACGAGTGCGTCGGCGTGGATCGCAGACACGCACCGTGCGGCCCGCGCGTCCCATCGGCCCGCGTCCACGATGAGGGGCGCGTCGAGGGACCGGCACGCCGCAACCACGCGGGGATCGTCGGCGGCGCCGCCACCTCGGTAGTCCCCGACGAGGGCACGCACTCCCCCAACGACGGGCAGGTGATCGCGCAGCGACGGCAGGTAGGAGTCCTCGGAGGCGTCCAGATCCGCCCACCGCACGCCGGGAACGCCGTGGTCATCCGCGAGCGCAAAACCGGGCACGGACCCAGACGCGTCGACGACGACCGCGCCTCCCACCCCCGCTCGGCGCTCCCCTCGTTCCTCGCGCCGCCCACCCCACCAGGCGCCCCGACGACGCCCACACTCACGAGCCAGCAGCCGCACGACGCCGGTCACCCCAACCCCTCCGGCAATCCCAGCAACCACCCACACCGCACCCGATCGGCGCGTGCGGGAGGATGCCTCGGCGATGAGGGACACAAGGAGCGCAGCGTCCCCCGGCAGCCTCACCTGACCGCCCTGCCCGACGCGCACGCAGGGCACTCCCTCGGGTACGGGAGCCGATGCTGAGGCGAGGATCAACGAGGCCTGGCCCGGGTCCGAGCACACGCGCGCCCCCGCGAGCACAGCGGCATCCCGCGCGCCGTCGAGGTCGGGCGGAGTGAGGCCGACGAGGGCGACGGTTCCTCGATGCGGGGTGACGTGGGTGTTCATAGGACGACGATGCGCCCGCAGCGCGCGGCCCGTCCACCCGCGTACGCGCCCCTGTGGACAACGCCAACTCGAGGTGCCACGCTGTGCATAGAGGGATCCGATGGAGGACCCCTGTGGATTGAGCCAACGCTGGAGTAGACGCAATGGTACGCGCGGCCTTTTTCGACCTGGATAAGACGATTCTGGACACGTCCTCGAACGTGGCACTCTCGGGCCCCTTCATCGAGGCGGGCCTCATGAACCGTCGCACCGCGCTCACCTCCGTTCTGGTTCAACTGCCCTACCTGCTCGCGGGAGCGGACGAGTCGCGCATGGAGCAGATGGCGCAGGCGCTGGGGCGCATGGGGCGCGGCTGGAATGCCGCGTTCCTTGAGGCAACGGTGGAAGACGCGCTCGAGCGCACGATCCAGCCCGTCTGCTACGCACAGGCGCTCGCGCGCATCGAGGCGCACAAGCGCGCGGGGGACGTCGTCGTCATCGCGTCGGCGTCGGTCGAGCAGGTGGTGCGCCCCATCGCGCAGATGCTGGGGGCTGACGAGGTCCTCGCCTCGCGCGCGACGGTCGACGAGGACGGGTGCTTCACCGGCGAGATCACGCACTTCAACCAGGCGCAAGGCAAGGCGGATGCCTGCGAGGCCCTGGCTCGTGCGCGCGGCTGGGACCTGTCGGAGTGTTCGGCATACTCGGATTCGGTGTCGGACGCGCCGCTCCTGCGCTTGGTCGGCCACCCCTACGCGGTCAACCCGGACCGCGCCCTGCGCGAGATGGCGCAGCGCGAAGGCTGGCCCACCCTCACCTTCACGTCCACCGTGCGCGTCCTGCCGCGCGAGGTCCCCACGCCCGCGAAAGTCGCGGTGCCTTTCATCGCTGGCGTCGCCGTGGGCGCGGCGGCCTGCGCGCTCCTGCGCCGCTGAGAAACGGTCCTAGGAGAGACGGCCCGCCTGCACGTGGCGGGCGACATCGCGCCCGACCTGGGCGCCGTAGACAACTCCCGCGCAGTAGTGGATGATCCACCGGGCCAGGCCGGCCTCGTCGGCGCTCACCCACCCGGCGAGTTCGCGTCCCGCGCGCGCCGGGTCGAGCGCGTCGTAGGCGGACGGCACACACACGCCGGTCGGGTCGACGCCTCGGGTGACGAGGATCCACCGCGCCAGTCCACCCCCGACCGCGGACGAGGCCGGGTCAAAGACGCGCCGGAAACGGAAGTGGGCGGTCAGGGCGGCAGCGACGGCGAGGCCGGGCGCATCGCAGCGCGTGTAGGCGAGGGCGGGTGCGAGCAGGGACGGGTCGGCGGGCACAGCGACGGACCGCGACTCAACGAGGCCGGCGCCAACGAGCCCCGAGCAGGCATCCCTATGCAGTCCCGCGATCAGCGCGGGAAGGGGCGTGGGGGCAACGCGCGCACCCCCCTGGGAGCGCGTGTTGAGCGCGGGGAAGCGCGAGGCGAGGTTCCACTGCGAGCGCCAGATCCCCAGCGCGAGGGCAGCCCCCGGGTCCGAGGCCGCTCCCCCGTCGTCGGCCATGGACAGGGCTCGCACGTCGTCGACGCTCGTGCGAGCACCCTCGATGATGGACAGGGCGGCGGCCTCGCGCACAGCGGCCTCCGCGCGCGCCTCCTCCCAGCCTCGACGCAGCCCCTCGCTGAAGCGCAGGTCGGAGAGAGCCGCGTGGGCCTCGTTCATGGCCGAGGCGACGTCGGGTCGGGCTGCTGCCGCGCACAACACGGCGGGTACGGGGTCGACGAGGGCTTCGATACTCACCCCTCTACACTAGGGGCATGACGCTTTTGCAGCATCGAAACCTCTCCGCGCGCCTGCGCTCGGGGTTGTTCGCGTTTATTTTCGCCCCGATCGCCCTGGTGTTCCTGGGGTCCTCGATGGTCGACGTGCAGGCGTTGGCCGCGGTCGGCCAGCCCCTGGCTTCGGTCGAGGGGCTCATCGGCATGGCGCTCGCGTCACTGCTGCTAGCCCTCATCGCCCTCAATTGCGAGGAGTCGAGCGCGGGTATGGTCGTGACCTTCGTGTGGTCGATCGTCGTGGGGGTGGCGCAGTTCTTTGGTGTGGCGCGCCTTCCTTTCCTCATGAAGTCGTCCGTAGGTACCGAGGATGTCATCGCGGGCGTGTCCTGGTGTCTGTACCCGGTGTGTATGTCGCTCATGCTCGGCGCGTGCGCGCTGACGATCAAGTCTGTAAGAGTGCGCGCCGGTAAGAGCACGCGCGTGCCTCTGGCCCGCGTGCACCGCCACGGGTTCGGCACGACGGTCGCGCTTCCAGCGGCGGTCGCGGCGGGCACGCTGATGGTCGCGGCGGCCCCCTCGGACACGACGAACGTCGCGGCGATGGGCCTGGAGGGTGTCACCGAGGGCTTCGAGCCGATGCACTGGCTCGCGCTCGGAGCGGGCGTCGCGTTCGCGGTGCTCGTCGTGAGCGCACGCTGGTCGATCACGGGCACGCAGATCGCAAGCTGGTTCATTCTGGTGCTTCCCGCGTACGTGGTCCTGCCCGTGTGGGCGTCGCTGACGGGCAACGTGATCGTCCCGGGATCATCCCTGCTGACGAAGATAGCGCTCGCGTGCCCGCCGCTGGCGGCGCTCGGAATGGCGACAGGCTGCGCCTCGATGGGTGTTCTATGGGCCCGCGTGCGGGCGCTCAAGAAGCTCGAGGCCGATGAGGATTCAACAGCAAAAGAGGGGCCTGCCGAGGGCTAATGCGCGCAAGCGCTCACCCTGACCGTAATATGTGGGCAGATATAAGGAGGAAGCATGTCTGATAACGAGTTTGACGCCCAGCGCAACCGCGCCGAGGAGGCACCTGACAATCTGGTGCTGACCGGCGAGGAGATCGAGCTGCCCGGCGAGGATTCGGACGCGTCGGCGATCATCGGCGAGTCCAGCGAACCCATCCACACGGGCGAAATCGAGGCAGTCGCGATCGGCGGACTGACGGGCCGCGTGCCCGCCGCAGCGCCGCTCAAGCCGACGATCGAGGACAAGATCTCCACCGGCGAGCTGCCCGTCGTGTCCGCCCCCGAGGGTGATCTTCCGGTCGTTTCTTCCTCCGACGAGGCCGAGGCCGACTCCGCCCCCGAGCAGGAGTCCCCCGCCGACGCTCCGGTCGTCGATCAGGGAACTGAGGAACCCGCCGAGGCCGACGCTGGGGCCGCAGAGGCAACCGAGGAGCCCGAGATCACCGAGGATTCCCCCTCTCATGAGGCTCCCGTTGAGGAAGCGACCGAGGAGCAGGCTCCCGCAGAGGACACCGCGTCCGACGAGCCCGCCCCCGCCTCGTCGAACGAGGAGGGCGAGCAGCCCGAAGCCTCCGCGCACCAGGCGGACGACACCGAGAATTCCTTCGCTTCCCTGCTCTCCTCCGCAGACGAGACCACAGCAGACGAGGCCGCCGAGGACGCGACCGAAGATCCGGAGCCCGCGCTCGCCCCCGTGATGACGCCCGCGCAGGCGGCTGCCGCCCTGAACGAGGCGACGGACGAGACCGCCGACGAGGCGACAGACGAGGCTTCCGACGAGGCCGAGGCGCCCTCCAGCGAGGATGAGCCCGCCGAGGGCGAGGTCGCCGCAGTCGGTGGCGCAGCCGCCGAGGCCTCCGCGCACTCGCCGTCCTCTCGCCGCTCCATGATCTTCGGCGACGACGAGGACATCGCCTCCTCGATTCCCGCGGTTGCGGCCGAGGAAGAGAACGCTCCCGCCGAAACCCCCGCCGAGGAACAGCCCACGGCCGAGGAGGAGACCCCCTTCACCGAGCCGACCACCCAGCTGCCGACGCAGGACACCGAGGCCTCGTACTCCTTCGAGGATCAGGATGCCGCCGAGGCCACACGCCCGCGCCGCCGCTCGCTCCTGGGCGACGGAGACGAGGACCGCGACGCCGCCACCCTGGCCGCGATCGCGTCGACCGCCGCGCGCGGCGACAAGTCCGGCGCGCCTTCGAGCCTTGATGACGAACTCTTCTCCGCTGCCCCCGAGGTCACGGAGATGCCCTCACGCACGGGCGCGCACTGGCTGTCCTTCCTGCTCTTCCTGCTGCTCGTGCCCGCCGGCTGGTATCTGGCCGCCGACGCGGGTGCCCGCATGACCCTGGCGGACGCCGCCCCCATGTACTCGGGCGTCGCTTCGATCCTGGCCCTGGGCGAGATCCTCGGCGCGATCATCATCTCCGCGATCCTCTTCGCGACCGCGCGCCGCTCGTCGCTGGGCGCATGGCTGATGGGCATCGTGACCCTCATCGTGGGTCTGCCGTGGCTCATGGCCCCCGGCATCACGGAAGCGTCGGTGCTGTCTACGCTCACCGCGCTGACCAACACGGGTTCCCTGGGCGCGAACCTGTCGCATCACCTGCAGGCCTCCGGATACTCCGGCCGCTTCGCACTGCTGGGCATCGCCCTCATTGGCCTGGCGTACGTGTCCCACTCGGCGCGCCGCACCGGCCGCGCCGAGGAAGCGCTGCGCATCTCGCTCGAGTCCACCAACCCGGCGGGCGCCTTCTACTCCAAGCGCGCCCGTAAGAAGGCAGCGAAGGACGCGGCCCGCAAGTGAAAACCCTGATTCCCGCCAGCGCGATCGAGCTCGAGGGTCCGTGGACCCATCGGCACGTGAGCGCTGGCGGCGCCGCATTCCACGTCGCCGACATGGGCGAGGGCATGGACCATGCGCTCGTCCTCCTGCACGGCTTCCCCGAGCACTGGTGGGCCTGGCGCGACGTCCTGCCCGCCCTCGCGGAGTCGACATCGCGCGTGTTCGCCCTCGATTTACGAGGCTTCGGAACCTCCGACCTGACGCGCGGAGACTGCGACCTGCAGCAGATGGCGAACGACGTGATCGGCGTTGTGCGCGCGCTCGGCGTGGCCTCGTTTTCCGTTGCCGGCATGGGGATCGGCGGAACAGTCGCGTGGATGATCGGCGCCCTGGCCCCCCTCGAGCTTCGATCGGTGGCCGTCCTGTCGGCACCGCACCCCCTCGGCGTCCAGCCCGTGATCGGTCGCGCGCCCTGGGCGGGTGGCCGCGTCCTGCAGGGGCGCCTCGCCCTGCCCACCGGACGTGAGCGCGCGCTGCGTTCGGGCTCTCTCGTAACGACCGTGTTCCGCGCGTGGGCCTCGCCCGGGAACGTGGACGACCTCGTCTCCCAGTCGGGCACGTACCGCGCCGCGCTGCGCCGCCCCTTCGCCGCGCACACCGCGCTGCGCGGCCTGAGCGCCGCACGCAAGATCTCGCGCGAGGAACGACGCATCCTCTCCGAGCCGTTGCACGTGCCCGTCCTGTCCCTCGTGGGGCGCGACGACGGGGCATGGTCGGCGCTGGATCACGCGGCCGACGCCCAGTTCGTGGATGCGCCGCTGACGCAGATCGTCATTCGCGAGGCCGGGCACTTCCTCCCCGAAGAAGCACCGCAGGCTGTGGCCAATGCTCTGTCAGAGCACGTCAGCGCACACGCCAAGTAGCCTATTTTTCATTAGACAGGTCACACAAAACGCGAAATGAAGCCCATTTCACCTGATAGATAGGGCATAATGGTGTGATGCGCGGTACCTCCTCGTGAGTGGTATTACGTATGGGATCCACTGCGCAATCCAAATCGAAACGCCCGAGCAATCGGGCACGAGCGGAAGGAGCTCCGCACCATGATCGGTGACGGCAACTTCATCAGCCAGGTGCCGCTGTTCGGTGGCCTTGATGATGCACAGCAGGTGTCCCTCCAGCAGAAGATGGGTCATACGACCCTGCGTCGCGGAGAGACTCTCTTCGACGAAGGCGATCTCGGCGATCGCCTGTACATCGTGACCGAGGGCAAGGTGAAGCTCGGCCACACGTCCAGCGACGGCCGCGAGTCTCTGCTCGCAGTCCTGGGCCCCGGAGAGATCATCGGTGAGCTCACGCTCTTCGATCCGGGTCCGCGCTCGACCACCGCGACCGCCGTTTCCCCGGCGTCCCTCCTCTACCTCGAGCACGAGGATCTCATGCACGTGCTCGACACTAACCCCACCCTGGCCAAGCACATGCTGCGCGCCCTCGCGCAGCGCCTGCGCCGCACCAACGAGTCCCTCTCGGACCTCGTGTTCTCCGACGTTCCCGGCCGCGTCGCCAAGGCCCTCCTGGACCTTGCGGACCGCTTCGGCACCGCGACCGACAAGGGCGTCCACGTCCCCCACGACCTCACGCAGGAAGAGCTCGCCCAGCTGGTCGGTGCCTCCCGTGAGACCGTGAACAAGTCTCTGGCCGACTTCGTGTCGCGCGGCTGGATCCGTCTGGAAGGTCGCGCCGTGACCCTCCTCGACGTCGATCGCCTGGCGCGTCGCGCTCGCTGACCACAGCTGATACAGGGTTGGGCCCGGCACCTCACGGTGTCGGGCCCAACCCATATGTTTCGCGACGCAAACGAGGCCGCGGCCCCGTGCGGTCAACGCATGTCGGAGCCACGGCCTCGTTGGCGCGCAGAGCTGGCGCGCGTCAGTTCTGAACGGCGGGCGCTTCCTCAATCGGACGCTTGAGGTAGGCCACCAGGTTCTCTGAACCCGTGGGGCCGGGGATCACCTGGACGAGTTCCCACCCGTCGGCGCCCCACTGGTCGAGGATTGCTTTCGTCGCGTGCGTGAGCAGCGGAATCGTGGAGTATTCCCATTTAGTCATGGCTCTATCCTACCCGCCCGCCAACTGGGGGCGCACGAAGGACAGGACTTTCGGGACGTGGGGGCTGCGGAGCTCGCGGGCGAGCGGCTCATCGGATGTGCGCAGCCACTCCAGCCAGTTGTCCGCGTGAGGATAGTGGCGCAGAATCGCTCGACGTTCACGTTCCGTCAGGCCGCCCCACACGCCGTAGTTCGCCTCGGATTCGAGAGCGTCGGCGAGACATTCGAGGCGAACCTCGCATTCGTAGCAGCGCATACGAACCTGACGCTGGGAGGCACCCTGCACGAACAGCACGTCCGGTTCAATGGACGCGCAGAGCGCGCGGGCGACCCAACTCTGGTCGTCGCCTTGCGTTGACATCGTGGAACTCCACTTCACTGTATTCCGAGCCCTGCCTGTGACCATACACACATACGTGTGCGGGTGCAAACGCTGCGACCACTGTCGAAGGCACCTCAAGGTGATTCATCAGGCAATTCTCACGCCCCGCCAAACGCCAGATGAGCGAGCCGACACGTAAGCTAGGAATATGTCGCACTCTCACTCTCGCGCTGTCCGACCGGCCCAGCTGCTCGCGCTGCTGCTGGCGTTCCTGAGCGTGTCCTCGCTCATGGGCGTCGTCGCGGCCGGCATGCTCGTCCCCGTCGCGGGACCCACCGCGCTGGCAGCGAAGTCGGTCCCCTCCGTCTTCAACGAGCTGCCCGGTGACCTGCAGACCGTGGCCCCGGCTGAGGAGTCACAGCTTCTCGACTCTTCCGGCGGCGTGATCGCGCACTTCTACGACAAGCAGCGCATCGTGGTGCCCAGCGCCAATATCGCCGACGTTATGAAGAAGGCAATTGTCGCGATCGAAGATAAGCGCTTCTACGAGCACAACGGTGTCGATGCCACGGGTATCGCTCGTGCGCTCGTGACGAACCTGGGCGATAGCGGCCGCCAGGGCGCTTCGACGATCACCCAGCAGTACGTGCGTAACTCGCTGGCAGAGCGCGGCTACCTCGAGGGCGACGCGGACCAGGTGAGCGCAGCGACCGAGCAGACCACTGAGCGCAAGCTGCGCGAAATCAAGTACGCGCTGGCATTGGAGAAGACCCAGTCGAAGGACGAAATCCTCACGGGTTACCTCAACATCGCCCCCTTCGGCCCCATCACCTACGGTGTCGAGGCCGCTTCGCAGCGATACTTCTCCAAGTCCGCGTCGGAGCTGAACTACCTGGAGGCTGCGCTCCTCGCAGGCCTCGTCCAGTCCCCCGTCCAGTATGATCCGCTGACCCACCCGGAAGCCGCTCAGGAGCGCCGCGACACGGTCCTGGCAACGATGCTTGACCAGGGCGTCATCACGCAGGAAGAGTACGACGAGGGCATCGCAACGTCGGTCGATTCGATGCTGCACCCGACGGTATCCTCGGAGGGCTGCTCGGGCGCCGACTCCTCGAAGGCATACTTCTGCGACTACGTCCTGTCCCAATTCCTGGAGGACCCGACATTCGGCGCGACGCGCATCGAGCGCGAGCGCCTGCTCAAGACCCAGGGCATCACGATCCGTACGACGCTGGACACCGCGAAGCAGGACGCGGCCTACGCCTCGTTGACGAACGCGATCCCCGTGGGCGACGCCTCCGGCCTGAACGACGCGCTCGTGTCGCTGGACCCGCGCACCGGCAAGGTGCTCGCGATGGCCCAGAACACGACCTACGGCATCGAGAGCGGCCAGACCATGGCAAACTACTCGGCCGACGGTAACTTCCAGGTGGGCTCGACCTTCAAGGTGTTCACCCTCCTGCAGTGGTTCAAGGAAGGACACTCGGCCTACGAGACCGTGGGGTCGGCCAACACGTTCTACCCGAACGGCTCCTTCAAGTGCGATGGCCGCTCCATCACCACCGAGGGCTACCAGGTCAACGACCTCGCGGGTAAGACCGGCACGATGAACGTCGTGCGCGCCACCGGCCAGTCGGTCAACCAGGCGTTCGTGAACATGGCGTCGCGCGTGGACTTCTGCTCGATCTTCGAGACCGCCTACGACATGGGCATCACGGAGGACGGCGAGGTCCCGGCCCCCTTCCCCGCCAACATCCTCGGCTCCGTGTCGAGTTCCCCGCTGCACATGGCGTCCGTGTTCGCCACGATCGCGAACTCCGGCCAGCAGTGCAAGCCCCAGTCCATCGAGTCCGTGACCGACCGCGACGAGAACGTTCTCAAGGAGTTTGCGGCGGACTGCAAGGAGGTCATCTCCCCTGACCTTGCGAACAAGACGGCGGCCCTTCTGACGGCCTCGGCCGGCCAGTACTACACGTCGACGCGCCTGGGCGACGGTCGGCCCTTCGCCGCGAAGTCGGGTACCACCGACGGGCACGCGAACACGTGGCTGACGGGCTTCACGCCGTCGCTCGCGACGTCCGTGTGGGTGGGTCACGGCGACAACTCCTCGCAGGAAGTGTCCGGCGTTGTCATCAACGGCGTCTACCACTCCGAGATCTTCGGTGAGACCTACGTCGGCCAGAACATCTGGGCTCCCTACATGACGCAGGCGCTGGCGGGCACTCCGGTCGAGGCCGTGTCGAACGCGAACATCGGCGCGACGACGCCTCAGCGCGGCGCGACTCCCACTCCCACACCGAGCGCGTCACCCACCGGCAATGACCACTGACGTCACGTCTGTACTCGCAGGGGCCACGGCCTCGTCCACCCGACGAGGCCGTGGCCTCCTGCGCACTGCGGGAGCGATCGTCGGCGGGCTGGGTCTCGCCGGCCTGGCCGCGGGTGGCGCGTCGCTCGCGTGGGGCTCGGTTGAGCGTACGATGCCGGTGCTGCGCCGCTACGACATCCCCATTGAGGGCAACGTTCCCGAGGTGACGATCCTCCAGATCGCTGACCTTCATCTGTTTGCCGGACAGGAGTTTCTCTTGCGCTTCCTCTCCGACGTAGCAGCCTCGGGGCGCTTCGACATGGTCGTGGCAACCGGCGACAACTTCGGATCCATGGATGCTTTGGACATGGTGATGGACGCGTACCGCCCATTCCTGTCCTATCCGGGCGCATTCGTACTCGGGTCGAACGACTACTACTCCCCGATCCCAAAGCGCTGGAGCCGCTACCTGTCGCGATCGAAGCCCCACCCCGTGAGGGTTGTTCCCGATCTTCCCTACCTGCCGATGGTGCGTCGCATGCGACAGGCCGGCTGGGTCGACCTGTCGAATGCTGCCGGCACGATCACCCTGCCCGCCGGCACGGTGTCTCTGCTGGGCACGGATGACGCTCACATTCACCGGGATCGCGTGGGAACGCCGGCCTCATCGTGGGCGAAGCCGGGCGTCCTGCGCCTGGGCGTCACGCACGCTCCCTACACGCGCGTCGTGTCCGCGCTGACGTCGGCCGGCTCGGACCTCATCCTCGCCGGACACACACACGGCGGTCAGATCGGGATTCCCGGAGTCGGGGCGATCATCACAAACTGCGATATTTCGCGCCCGTACGCGAAGGGCTTGAAGCGGTGGGAGGCTCCCGACGGCACCGAGGCATGGCTGCATGTCTCGGCTGGCCTGGGAACTTCTCCCTACGCGAAGATTCGCATCGCGACGCGTCCCGAGGCGTCGCTGCTGCACGTACACCCCGCATAGGAAGGCGTCGCCGCCGTCGGCTTCCGGGCTTTCTGGGGCTCAACACGGCCAAACAACATGCGGCGTGGACCACACTTCGAGCGCTCACTCCGTCTCCGTTTGGGAATATCGACGGGGTGAGGCTATACTCGAACGGCACCGGGGTGTGGCGCAGCTTGGTAGCGCGCTTCGTTCGGGACGAAGAGGCCGTGGGTTCAAATCCCGCCACCCCGACCGGCAGTCGCCGGGACCATTTGGTCCCGGCGACTTTTGTATTGGCGCTATGCTGAGAATCACTGACCAGTGGGTCGAAAGAGCATGATCGCCCGTTAGACTGAAGTCGTACCCATCACTCACTTTGAGGAGAATCTTTATGAAGCGTCGTCTTGCAGCAGCTCTGCTCATCATCACGCTCCCGCTTGGCATGGCAGCATGCCACAGCACGAAGTCCCGCAACGACAACCCGGCACCCACTGCAACCGCCAGCGCCGCCCCGACGCAGGACGCTGCTCCCACGCAGGCCCCCGCCACCTCCAGCCAGTCCGTCGACGAGGCTTGCGGCCTGATCGTCACCCAGCTCAAGTCTTTCTCCGAAAACACCGACGCGAACGCAACCACGGAGCAGAAGAAGGCTATGGCAGACGCCACCATCAAGCTGCTCAACTCCCCTGAGATCACCAATCCCGATGTGAAGGAAGCAGCCGGCAAGGTGGCCGCGGTTCTGACGGATACAGTCAACTTTGCTAACAAGTACGAGTCGAACCCGGGTGACGCCGACCAGAAAGAAGCTGCTGAGCTGCTCGCCCGTCTGACCAGTTCGATGCAGTCGCTGTCCACGCTGTGCCCCGCACTGCTGGAGGACTGACGACCAGCTGAACACTCATTCATTGAGTAGACAGCGAGGAGGGGCAGCCCGATGGGCCGCCCCTCCTCGCTGTCTACTCGACCGATAACCAGAGCTGAGGTTCAACAAACCTACGCCCCGGCCTCGTCCATTTAGGCCTGTCCGCCGTTCTTCCAGCGACGGAAGAACATCGCCAGCAGGGCACCGGACAGGTTGTGCCACACGGAGAACACGGCAGCCGGGAGCGCGGTTTCCGGGGTGGCGGCGAAGTGAGTCTTCGCCAGCGTCGCGGCCAGCGCCGAATTCTGCATGCCAACCTCGATCGCGGTCGTGCGCGCCGCCTTATCGGAGCCGCGGCCAACGCGTCCGGCCAGGTAGCCGAAGAGGTAGCCCAGCAGGTTGTGGCAGATGACCACCGCGATGATGAGGGCGCCGGAGGTCAGGATCTTGTTGACCGAGCCAGACACGACGACCAGCAGCACGTAGCAGATACCAAACACGGAAATCCACGGGAGAATCGGCAGGATCTTCTCCACGAACTTACCCGCGACGAAGCGCACGATGAAACCGCCCAGGACGGGGGCGAGAACCATCAGCAGGATGTTCTTCGCCATCGCCGCACCATCAACCGGCATGCGATTGCCCACCAGCCAGGCGGTGAGCAGCGGCGTCATGAGGGGCGCGAGCAGCGTCGAGATCGAGGTCATGGTGACCGACAGGGCGACGTCCGCCTTCGCCAGGTAGGAGATCACGTTAGAGGCCGTACCACCGGGCGCGCAACCGACGAGGATGACGCCGACCGCGACCGCGTCGGGCAAACCGAACACGTAGCACAGGGCCCAACCGACGAGGGGCATGATCAGGTACTGGGCAACAACACCCACGAGCACGGGCAGCGGACGCTTGACGATGAGCCCAAAGTCGGGCAGCGTCAGGGTCAGGCCCATGCCGAACATGATGACGCCGAGCGCCCAGTTCACGCCGGGAGTCAGCGGCTTAAAGGTGTCGGGCGTGATCATGGCGATCGCGAAGGCCGCCAGGATCAGCAGCGGGAAGACCGTGACGGCAATGCGCGCACTACGGTCTTCGGAGGAAAGGACGGGGGATTGAGTTGTCACTGTGTCAGATGTGGACATGCCCCCATATTTCACCGATTGTTGAAATTTTCCCGCTTCAGTCTCACGTTGTGACCCTCCCAGTATTGAGTCTCACAGGCGTACTTCACTAAGCTAAGGCTATGCACAGTGCAGCGCCGCAGACTCACACAACACCCGAACGCACCCCGGGCAAATCCCACAACCACGCCTCGGGGCACCCCCAGGGGCGTCCGAAGCCGCGCCACCACAACAGCCCCCGCATGCGCAAGCTTGCCCGCGACGGCTGGATCTCCGACCAGCACGGCGCGTGGACGATGATGGCTTTCCCGCCGCTGCTCGGGTGGGCACTGTCCTTTACCTTCTCGTGGATGGTCGTCCTCATGCTGGTCGCATGGGCGATGGCATTCCAAATGTTCTCCGCCGTGTGCCTGTGGGTGAAGACGCCCGCCAAGCGCCGCGCCCGGATTGCCCCGGCGGTCATCACCTACGCCGTGCTCGCGGCGCTCCCCGGCGCCACCCTCCTCGCCATGCGTCCGCAGCTGCTGTGGTGGGCGATCGTCTTCGCGCCCCTGGCCTCGTCCGCGCTCTACCTCGTGTGGAAGGGCCGCGAGCGCTCCCTGGGTGCCCGCGCGGCCTCGATCCTGGCGGGTAACATCATGGGCCCCGTCGCGTTCTCGCTGGCGATCGCAGACGGTTCACCGTCTGCGGTGACGCTCCACGCGTGGGCCACGTGCGCCGCGTTCGGCCTGCACTACATCGGCACGGTTCCGCTGGTGCGCTCGATGATCCGCGGCCGTAGGGACCCACGCTGGGCAATGGGTTCCACGCTGCTGCACGCAGCATTCACGCTGTGCGCGGCCGTAGCATGGTGGTTCGGCCTGCTGGCGATCTGGCCCGTCCTCATGTGGGCGTGCCTGACTGCGCGCGCGTGGGTGATGCCAACTCTGAACCGGACCCGCGCGCGCCCCTTCTCTCCCAAGTTCATCGGATTCAGCGAGCTGGGCTGGTCGATTCTCCTCATTGTCTCGCTGCTGATTCCTTAATCCGCTGGACCCCGTTGGATGGGCGCGTCCGATTCGTCGGGCGCGCCCATTCGCGTACGGCCCTCTACGCGCCGATGCCCGCGGTGCGCGCAAATTCGGCGGCCACCGCGAGGAAGCGGTCGTTCTGCTCGCGCGAGCCGACCGAGACGCGCACGCCCACGCGGAAGGGGCGCACGATGAGGCCGACGCGCGCGCACGCCTCGACGAGGCCGTAGACGTCGCCTCGGATCAGGTAGAAGTTCGACTGGCTGTCGGGGATGTCGTAGCCGAGGTCGCGCAGTGCCGGGATGATGCGCTCGCGCTCGGCGATGATCTCGGCGACCGCGCGCTGCACGCCCTCGGCATCCTTCAGGGAGGCGAGGGCAGCGGCCAGGGCGAGTGAGCTGACGCCAAAGGGGACGAGCAGGGCCTGAATCGCGCCGATCACCTCGGGATCGCCGATGGCGTAGCCGACGCGCACGCCGGCCAGGGCGTGGGCTTTGGAGAACGTGCGCATGACGATGACGTTGGGGTGCTCATCGATGAGGGGGACCGCGGTGCGCACGCCGGGCTTGGTCGCGAAGTCGATGTAGGCCTCGTCGACGATGACCATGACGTCGTCTGGGACGTCGGCGACGAAGCCGGCGATCTCCTCGTAGGTCAGGGCGGGGCCGGTCGGGTTGTTGGGCGAGCATACAATGACGGCGACGGTGTCGGGGTTGATGGCTGCGCGCATGGCGTCGAGGTCGTGGGTGCCATCCGGGAGGAGCTCGACGGGCACGGGGTCGCCGCCCACGGAAGGAACGGCAATCGGGTAGGACTCGAAGGAGCGCCAGGGGAAGACGACCTGGCTGCCGGGCTGGCAGACGGCGGACAGCGCCGCGACGAGGATCGCCGAGGAACCGGTGCCCACGCACACCTGGTCGGCGCCGACGCCGAAGCGCTGCGCGAGGGCCTCACGCAGGGGCGCTGCCGTCAGGTCGGGGTAGCGGTTGATCGTCTCGAGTTCGCGGGCGATCGCCTCAAGCACCGCTGGGCTGGGCGGCGTCGGCATCTCGTTGGAGGAGATTTTGACGGCGTCGGGCGCGGTCTTGCTGGGGACGTAGCGAGGCAGGGAGGCAACGGCGGGCCGGATGCGCAGGTTGGTCATGTGTGTAGTCCTATCCCATGGACTTGGACCGTGCAAGCTTCATCCCACTGCGCAAGAATAGGGAAATGGACTTTATTGCTCGTTTATTGGCCACGATGGCCGGCCTGTGGGTGACGACCCGTCTGGTCTCGTCGATCTCGATCGAGTCGTCGTCGACCTCGCAGACCGTCATTGTTCTCGCGGCCGTCGCCCTGGTGTTCACGGCGGTGAACTCGATCATCAAGCCTGTGGTGACGACGCTGGCGTTCCCTCTGTACGTCCTCACTTTCGGCCTGTTTGCCCTGGTGACGAACTCTGCGCTGTTCGCGCTGACGGGGTGGCTGTCCACGTCGCTCGGATTCCCCATGACGACGGGCGGCTTCTGGTCGTGCCTGGCCGGCGCGATCATCACCTCCGTGGTGTCCTCGATCGTCTCTGGCATCCTGCGGGATAAGAAGGGCGAGCGGGACTGACGTATCGGTCCCCTTCTCCGTCGAGGCGCATTACCCCTGGGTGATGCGCCTCGTTTGATAGTGGTGGATGGTGGTCTGCGTGTCCTGGGTGAGGCCAAGTGCCTGCGTGCGCCTGGCCTCGGCGGCAGCAAGGGCGCTGAGTCCCGGATCGGACGAGGCTCCGGCGGCGTCCAGGGTGCTTCGGATTTCGTCGACGTACAGCGGCGCGCTGTGCGAGGAGGGAACCGGGTCTTCGGGGTGGCATGTGGCCTCGTAGTCGTGGAACCTGACCGTCGTCACGTTGTCTCCACGCGTCGCGTTCCCGTCCAGACCGGGGACGATATCGCCCGAGTTTTCGTAGGAGAGGACGGGAACATCGCTGGGCGCAACCGTCGCCGTGGGCGAGCCTGCGGTGACGACCGAGACGACGTTGTAGCGGGCGCGCACGGCGGGGTCGGCGGCCAGCTGAGCCGCCATGATACCTCCCTGCGAGTGGCCGGCGAACTCGACGGCCTCCTCGGGCGAGATACCGGCCGCTTCCATGGCTTCCATGACGGCGTCGAGCTGATCTGAGGCCATTGCCGCCACGCCCTGCAGGTTGGTGGTCATGTCCTGGGGGCCTGACTGCCCGATGGCGAAGGATTGGGTGCCTCGGATGTCGACGGTCCACGAGCGGGTCGTCGTGCCGTCCTCGCCCACCGTCACATGTTCTTCGATGGCGATCTCTCCGTTGTCGGCGTCTCCCCCGTGCATCTGCGTGATGTGTTCGATGGCGTCGGCGCTGGTGGTGACTCCCTCGTAATGGGTATCGGGTGCCGCATCTGGCATCTCCCCAAGCGCCGCGCGGGTACGCGCGTCGAGGGTGCCGGACGGGATATGGGCGGCCGCCTCGTTGTGATGGACGCGCGTGTTCCCATCCGTTCCCCGCACGGCGATCCCGTAGCTGGCTCCGTGCCCGCTACCAAAGCGGTTATAGAGGGAGGCCACCCAGGGCGCTGCGAGCGCGGCGATGCCGGACGCGGGCTGCGTCGACGTCGAGTTCAGGTCCTGGCTCACCCCCTGCCCGGCCAGTGACTGCACGACGCCTCGGAACGCAGGCAGGGAATTCACGTCGAGGGCGAACCTGCCGAGGTCACGCTGGAACTGTGCCCCGGATTCCTCGTCCCCATGCAGAGCAAAAGCGATACCGTCGATCGCGGTATTCCACAGGTCCCTCCGACGCACCAGGGTCGTTATCTCGGGCATGAGCACCGCGGGTAGCCAGGGCACCCCCGCGCTCGCGGATGCGTCCTGAAACTCGTGGTAGAGCGCCACGCCACCGGTGGCCAGGGCGCCGCCTGGGGAGAGGGCGAACGCTCCGAGGCTTCGCCAGCTGAGCTGCGTCCCCAACGGGCTGCCGGGTACGGCCTCCCACAGGGAAGCGCCGGCCTCCGCGTCCGCGTAGGTAAGGGCCGCGTTCTGGAGCTTCCACCGCAGGTCGTCGACGCCGGACTGAAGGGCGTCGAGGGCACTGAGGGCGGCGCTGATCGCGGCTATGAGGCCGGCAGCCGTCTCCGGAGCGAAGATCGAGGCCAGGTCGGCCTCGTTAAGCGCAGCGTTCAGCGCGAGGCGCGCGGGGCCGACCGAGAGGGTCTCTTCGTACGTCACGAGGGTGTGCGCGGCGCACAACTCGTTGACATCCACGTGGAAGGACCCCGAGGAAACGGACACGTGTCGGTTCGGATCGAAAGCCACGGTCACCACGCCCCGAGCATGACGAGTTCGGGATGAAGTGCCGCTGATTCGGCGGACTCGGCGATGCTGCGCGCGAGGCCGTGAGCCCGCTCCGCGTCGAAGGCTGGGACGAGGTCGAGGGCCTGTTGGATCTGGTCGAGGACTGCCTGAGCGCCGGCGACGGTCTCGCCGCAGCGCGCCCTGTAGGAGTCACCTCCCACTCCCGTCCACTGCGGGCACGTCGCGCCCGCGAGCACCCCGCGCAGGCCGTCGACGAGGCCTTGGGCGGCGTGGAGGGACAGGCCTGGGCTGGTCGGATCGAGAATCATGGTGTCTCCCATCGTTGGAAGAGTCGTTGCTTGTCCTCGCACGCTACGCCGCGTCACTCCCCTACGGCCAGCCGCGCGGCGCTCCCTGTGGATAACCGCCTGACGCCACCCACCCCTGTGGACGACACGCCATCCCGAGTGCGTCATCGACACGCCCCCACCCAGCCCCGGCCTCGTACGTTACCCACGCCACGAACCGCCGAGCGGACTGGGCGTCCCGATGGCCCCTCGTTCTGGGAAGATAGGGGTATGAGCGACACGATGACACTGTTCTCCACTGCCCACGGCTATTCGGACCTGGCGGGCGGGGGTGAACCGCTCAGCCCGCTGGACGGCCGCTACCGCGCGGTGGCCGCGCCCCTGGCGAACTACCTGTCCGAGGCGGGCCTGAACCGCGCGCGCGTGCACGTCGAGATCGAGTGGCTGATTTTCCTGCTCGACAACTCGGTCCTGCCGGGCGCGCCCGAGCTGACCGACGCCGAGCGCGACTACCTGCGCGCCCTCACGCGCGACTTCGGCGCCGAGCACATCAAGCGCCTGGGCGAGTTCGAGGCCGTCACCCGCCACGACGTCAAGGCCGTCGAGTACCTGATCGGCGAATACCTCGAGGCTGCCTCCGACAAGCTGGGCGAGGGCACGAATCTGCCGTCCCTGCGCGAGGTCGTCCACATCTTCTGCACCTCCGAGGACATCAACAACCTGGCGTACGCGCTGACCATCAAGGCGGCAACCGAGCAGGTGTGGCTGCCCGCGATCCGCGCGCTCCTGGATCGCCTGCGTGGCCTCGCCGAGGCCGGGGCGGCCGTCCCGATGCTGGCGCACACGCACGGCCAGCCGGCGACCCCGGTGACGATCGGCAAGGAAATGGCGGTGTTCGCGCACCGCCTGTCCCGCCAGATCAAGCGCGTCGAGGCCACGGAGTACCTGGGCAAGATCAACGGTGCGACGGGCACGTGGGCCGCGCACGTCGTGTCGGTGCCGGGCGCGGATTGGCCGACGCTGGCTCGTTCCTTCGTGGAGGGCCTGGGCCTGACGTGGAACCCGCTGACCACGCAGATCGAGTCGCACGACTGGCAGGCCGAGCTGTACGCGGACGTGGCGCGCGCGGGCCGCATCGCCCACAACCTGGCGACGGACGCGTGGACGTACATTTCGATGGATTACTTCCACCAGAACCTGGCAGCGCAGGGCTCGACGGGCTCGTCGACGATGCCGCACAAGGTCAACCCGATCCGCTTCGAGAACGCGGAGGCGAACCTGGAGGTGTCGAACGCGCTGCTGGATTCGCTGGCGTCGACGCTGGTGACCAGCCGCATGCAGCGCGACCTGACGGATTCGACGACGCAGCGCAACGTGGGCGTCGCGTTCGGTCACGCGGTGCTGGCCTACGACAACCTGGTGCGTGGCCTGGATGGTATCGAGATCAACGCGGCGCGTATGGCGGCCGACCTGGACGCGAATTGGGCGGTGCTCGGCGAGGCCGTCCAGCAGGCGATGCGCGCGGCCGCGATCGCGGGCGCGACCGGCATGGCGAACCCGTACGAGCGCCTCAAGGAGCTGACGCGCGGCCACGAGGTGGGTGAGCGCGACATGCGTGAGTTCATCGCGGGCCTGGGTCTGCCGGCCGAGGTGGAGGAACGCCTCCTCACGCTGACCCCCGCGACCTACATCGGCCTGTCCGAGCGCCTAGCGCGCTGGGAGGCCTGAGCTCTATTCGCGAAGGGCGGCGGGTGCGCGGGTTCGCGCCTCGCCGCCTTTACCGTTTCTTCAACTCCCCGACGAGGCCGGGGCGGGGGTTACGAACCCGACTGGGCGCCGCTCTGGGGCCCGGACTGGGGAGTGACATGGGCACCCGGGGTGAGCGTGGGGACCGGGTGCAGGTCCGGATCCGTGTTGTCACTGACCGTCACGTGCACGCCCGGGAACGCCTCCTCCACGGAGGGCAAGGCGAACTGACCGGGATCATTTAGGGCGTGGGAGGTGGGCAGGCACGCGGAGTAGGATCGCATTTCGATACCGGTCTCGGTGTACTTGAACTGAGCCGAGTTTCCGTCGTTGTCCGTGAAGTAGATCTTTCGACTCCCATCTTCGCGGAAGTCGTCTTGGACCCACAGTCCAGACGTACCGTCACGCCGGTGAGTGCTCACGACCTCCCCAAGTCGATCAAAGGAGATCTGCGGAGCCACCGTGCTGTAGCCAACGACCCGATAGCCCTGCGTATTATCGATCCCGCACGCCTGCACGTACGGCAGGCCCATCACCGTCAACTCCCCACCGGTCTCGGCGGCCACCTGCCCAGCCATGCGCGACAGCTCCGGGAGCTGACGACTCATGTACTCCTCAAAGCTCACCCGCTGAGGGAAAGGAACGAGCTCACCCTGGCGCGGCATTACCGCATCCCACCCGTACAAACCGGCCACCACCACGACCGCCGCAAGACCAACGCGCGCGGGCGTCCACTTCATCGCCCTCAACTCCCCGACTTCTTGTTAGAACCCGTCGTCACCTGACGGAAAATCAACGGGTTCCCCTGCATATTCGCGTCGAACGCGTCAACAATCGTCACACGAGAAAACAACTCCTCGGGCTCAGGAAAACGAAGACGCTTCAGCAAGCCATCAGGCTGCGCCGCCGGCAGGCACCCTGAATCAAAGAAGACAGCGATCGTGTCGTCCTCCAAGTGGTGGAAACGCAGTACATTACCGTCCTGGTCACCTAGATTTACACTGCGCATTTTCAGCTTATCCCGAGGAACCGGATCAGTCGAATAACTGAACCCGTAGCGCTGAGCACCATCTGCGACAACCCGGCGCAGGTCCTCATACTCCATCAGGGGGATGTAATAGCGGGCCGAACGAATCTCAAACCCATTTGAGGTGGGAGAACAGCCCGAGGAGATGTCGGGTCCCGCACCGACTCCGAGCGTTCCTCCCGCTGCAACTGCAACATCCTCGACAATGCTCATGTATCGAGGCATGGTCTCGTCGATGAATGCCTCCATCGTCTGACGCTCAGAGTTCGACTCACCCTCGTCACCTCGCCCAAAATACTGACTCGCATCATCCGACAGCCCCGGCACACACGCCGCAAAGAGCAGCGAAGTGCAGGCGGCGGTGGCTGCCATTATCCACCGAGAACTCATGCCATCACTCCCCCGACTGGGCGCCGCTCTGGGGCCCGGACTGGGGGGTGACATGGGCGCCCGGGGTGAGCGTGGGGACCGGGTGCAGGTCCGGGTCCGTATTATCACTGACCGTCACGGGCAGACCCGCGAACGCCTCCTCCACCGAAGGCAAAACAAACTGACCGGGATCATCCAGGGGCTTATCCGTCGGCAAACACGCGGAGCGCGACCTCACGGCGATAAAGTCCTCCGAAAACTTGAACTCGGCCATGCCGCCAAATTTGTCGATCAGGCGAATATCCCGAGTAGCATCCCTGTCAGTTTCCTCTTCAACCTGCACGGTCGTCGACCAATCGTGCTTGTTTTCTTTCACCAGTTTCTCGAGCCGCTCAAAAGACATCGACGGAGCCACCGTGGTGTAGCCAACCACCCGATACCCCTGGGTATCACCGCTGCCACACACCTGCACATACGGCAGGCCCATCACCGTCAGCTCGCCACCCGTCTCGGCGGCCACCTGCCCGGCAATCTGTGAAACCTGAGGCAGCTTCTCATCAACGTAGGCTTCAAGGCTCTGACGGTCGCGGAAGGGCACGACGCCGCCGAACCACATCAACGCCAGCCAGCAGACGACGAGCACCGCCACCACCACGACGCACCACGCACCCACGCGTGCCGGAGTCCGTTTCTTTATCATGCTCATTCTCCCGACTGAGTTCCCGACTGCGGGCGCAACTCAGGATTCTCGTCACCGTTGTCGTCGAATGCCTGCACGATTGTCAGATTCGGAAACATCTCTTCCAGGCTAGGAAGCGGATAGGACCACTGCGGGCTATCCGAGCCGAGCAGCTGGGACGGGAGCGTACACCCCGAATACAAACTAATGACAATGCTGTCCTTAGCCTCGTGGTGGTAGAAACTCAGCTTATTCCCGTAGCCATCCCCGACAGTAACAGTGCGAGAGTTGAGTTTATCTCTGCGTACCGGATCCCACGAATACGCGAAGCCGTTACGCTGCGCCCCCTCAACGACCATCCGGCGCAAATCCTCATAATCGATCGCAGGAATAACCATCATCATCCAGTGGATATCCATATCGGTCGTGTCCTTCGTCAAGCAGCCATCGACTCGGTTCTTGCCACTGACCCCTAGCACGCCACCGGACTCGACGACGACCTCCTCGATGATGCCCAGATACCGGGGCAGGGTATCCCTGATGTGGACCTCCGTCGTCTGCACCTCGGAGCTAGGGAGACTCCCGCTGCTGCGCCCAAAATACCGGCCAGCATCATCCGACAGCCCCGGAACACACCCCACCAGCAGGCAGAGCACCGACACGGCTGACAGACAGGACATCACCTTTTTTTTCATCATCGTTCCTTGACGTCGGCGATCACCTTGCCGAGGTCGTTCAGCACGAGATTCTCTTCACCAGCCCTAGGCTCAACGAAATACATTGAGTGGTGTCCATACGGGTTACCGAAATGGTTGGGATCATATCCCTTAGCCCCACTTACGTCTCCGGACAAATGCCCGATTCCCTCCAGCTGCTCCGGGTTACGCCCAAAGTCATCGTCTGGACCCATTCCCCTTACCCAGTCGAGATGATCAATTCCGGACACCCACACGTGCTCTTTGTCCACGCCAAGGGTTCCGACGGACGCAACGCCCGCACCGGGTGAGCCCGTATACGCGAAGTCGTCGACAACGTCCTTACCGATGCTACGCATCGCGATGCCCGCAGTCGTCGACCCGTACGAATGTGGGATGATGCTCTGATGCACGTCCATCCCGCGCTCGCTGCGCCAGGAGTGGATGCCCGTCGCGAAATTCCTCAGAGGATCCGCGCCCGCTCGGGCAAGGGTTGCCGTCGTGGTTCTTGCATCAGGCCCACTCTGCGGGGCGTGGTAGTTCATCCAGGCGATGGTCGCGACCTTACTCGGATCGATATTCCCTTGCCGGGCTGCCGCATTCCTCAGATTCTGCGCATATGTCACATTGTCAGCCGAAGACTCACGACAGTTGGTCGTTCGCCCGGGAACGAGTGTCGCGACGTGATCAGCGTTATCCACATCCCCAATCGCGAGTGCTGCGCGAACGTTCTCACCCGGCTTGCCCGGCTGCAGGGCAACGAGCGTCACGCCGTCGACTCCCATCTGGTCACGGAGAGCCCTGAGATCGTCCACCCGATTCTGGGCATCATTTCTCTTTCGGTGGAGCTCAGCGAGATTCGAGGTCGCCCCGACCAGCGCTGCTTCTGCTTCCGCGAGGTCTCGCTCAGCTTGCCCCAGTAATCCAGCCCCCGGCACGTGTTGCCCCGAAGCGTCCTTGGGCCCCAGCAGCACAAGCTCATTTGCTTTGGCCCGCGATGCCATATCAATGCCGTCCAGGTTGCCGTATTTCTCGGGATCCTTGTTGATGAGCGCCTCACGCTCGGAATCGGAAAGCAGCTTCCACCACACGGAGACTTCCTCGGGGGTCCACGAGGGGTCGGCGTCGTTTGCCAGGCCCGCGGACTCCGAGTGGCGTCCCTCGGACATCTCGTACTGGCCGTCGGCCAACGCCTGATAGCGCGGCCCCACCGTTTCCTCGGCTTCCGTCGCCAATTTCACTGCCTCTGAAACACAGTCACGCAAATCATCATATTTCAAGACCTCACTAGAACTGGGCTCCTCTCGAGTGGCGCCACGATTAACAATCGTGCCATCCTCCGGGATCTGATAGTTCAGCTCTGCCGCTACCTCGTACGCCGACTCGCGGATGGCCACAACCCGGCTCACGTACCCGTGCAGCTCTGCGGTGGCCAGCGCGTATTCGGTGAGCTCATTGAGGCGCGAGTCCAGCTTGTCCTGGATCTCGGCGAGCCGCTCACGCATCCGGTCAGGCGCCTCGCCCTGAGATCGGATGTCTTTCGCGGCGTGCTCGAGGTCGGCGATGATCTCGCGCGCCTCGCGCACCTCGGCCTCGATGAGGTCCTCGGCCTCGATGATGGCGTTGTGGTCCCAGCTCTGAATGTCCGCCCAGGTTGCCATTACTGTTCCTCCCTCATGCGCTGCAGGTCGCCCATCGTCATCGCCGGGCCGCCGTGGTCGGTCTGTTGGAAGCTCACCGTCGTGGCATTCTCATTCGCGTTGTATGCGTTGATCGAGTCGTTCACGGACTGGGAGAAATCGTCCAGGTCACGCGTCAACGCAATGACCGCCTCGTCGATCGTCTCGCCGGCGCTGCGTCCCTGTCCTGCGAGCGGGCTCCCGCCAACCCCGGAGGAAATGTAGTCGCCTGCCGTCGCGACGGTCACCGACTGCAGTCTGCTGGACAGGTCTCTCGTACGGTCGCGCAGGACTTCGAGGTCCCCCTCTTCGATGACAAGATCGCCGGCCATGATGCTCCTTCGACGCCACTTCGGTGCTGTTAAGCCGACCCTACCAAACGGTCACGAAGCGAACAAGAGCGCCCCCAAGGGGTGGGACACCCCGCCTCGCCAAAGGAACGAGGCCGACTCTCGCCGGCCGGTCACGGCCTCCATGCGGGGTCGCACTCGGGCGCGCCGTAGCGGTCGTAGAGCTCGTCGGGGCGCGCGATCTCGTCGGCAAAGCCGAGGGCGCTCATGTCGACGACCGTGTCGGTCTGCGCGCCGGGGGCCTCGAGGTCGTCGGCGTCGTCGTGGGCGACGAGGACTCGCGCACGCACGCTGACCGGTGCCATCTCGGGATTGTTCCAGGTCGCTCGGGTGATCCCATCGAGGGCGCGCGTCGCTGCCTCGCGCTCGGACAGCGCGTCCGAGGAGGCCACGACGACGTCGATGGACACGAGGGAGGGGCGGCCGAAGCCCTCGCCGACCTCCACGTGGACGACGCGGCGTGGCGCGCGTGCCGCGCCCTCACCAGCCACGCCCTCGTCGGAGCGAAGCGGGAAGTCCGACTCGAGAGCGGCGGTCGCGAGGTCCACGAAGCGCTGCGTGCGCCCGGTGCCCCTCGTCGAGGACAGGGCGCGCCACGCGATGCCCGCGCCCAGGGCACCCACGCCGAGCGCGCCGATCACGAGCGGCCCGGCGATCTGCGGGAGCCGACCGCGCAGGCCGGAGGAAGCCGCCTTGTTGACGGGGGTCGAGACGCGCATCCATCGGCGCACCTCGCGCAGCGGGGCGTTGGGGTCGGTCATGACCTGTCCTTTCTGAGGGAGGAGAGGGCGGAAGCGGTGCGCGCCGGGAGGGCCGCGCGGCGCCTGGCTCGGGCGACGCGGGGCAGGCGGGGGGCCGTGACCGCGTAGTCGATCGGGTAGGTGGCGGGTTCGAAGGAGGTGGCGCGTTCAAGCGCGGCGACCGTGTCCCACGTGCTCTCGGAGGTGGGGGTCAGGATGTCCTGCCAGATCTCGTAGTGCATGACGCGCGTGGGCTCATCCGGGGCGGGCAGGAAATCCTGCAGGGCCGACATCGCCGAGGCCAGCCGACCCCACGGGGTCACGCGGACCTTGCGCTCGAGGAGGCGCACGGTCTCCGTGTACGTCGAGGAGGAGTGCGCGTAGTAGAGGGGGCGGGTACGAGGCCTCACGAGGCTGCGTCCAACCGTGACGCGCCGGTCGGGGGCGCGGTCGGGCGAGCCGTCGAGGCTCGGCATGACGTCCTGATCGTGGTAGACGGCGACGGTCACCACGTCGGGGCGCACGCGAATGCGCCGGTTCGGGCCGCCCGTGGACAGGATGCCGGCGACGTTGACCCCGGCCTCGTGCGGAGGGACGGAGGCGAGGGCGGCGGCGACGATCCCGCCCTGGGAGTGGCCACAGATGAGGACGGGCTCGCGCGGCCACCGCTCGGTGGGCACGCCGTCGCGTTCCATGGCGGCGTGCAACGCGCGCACGACGCCAACGCTCATCGCGCTTTCCAGGCCAAGCATGAGTCGGATATTCGTCTCTATATCGGCTGGGTTGTTTGTTGAGCGGAAGGTCATGGACTCGGTGCCGACCAGCGAGAGGAGCCAGCGGCGGGCCTCGCCTTCGCCGACGCGGGTGATCTTGACGGCCGGGCCAATCGTGCGCGACCAGTAGAGCTCGTCGATGTCGGCGCACATGTCGGAGAGCAGTGCGGGTGCGCCGACGCGGCGGATCTGCGCCTCGGGGTGGCCGGGCAGCGGGTCCTGGAACGCGGGGTCCGCGTCGGAGTCGCGCAGGAGTGCGACGTGGACCTCGCCGCCGCGCAGGGCGCCCACTGCCGTGCCGATCGTCAGCATGCCGGTCATGAGGGCGTCGTATGCGCGCCTGGGGATGAGGGGCAGCATGCGGGCCATGCGCCCGTCCTTGTCCGCGCCGACGGCGACGACCGCTCGCGCCCAGGCGCGCCCCACGGTCGCGGTGCGCCGCGCGACGTGTGAGAGGGAGCGGATGAGGAGGGTGTCGAGGCCGGGGTTATCGAAGAAGATGCGCTGCGATTTTTCGCTGATCGCGGTACCCATGTCGTCGGAGAGGGATCGCGCGCGGGTGCGAACGTCCTGCGGCAGAGCGGAGATTTCCGCGAGCGCACCGACGGCGACCGTGGCCGCGAGGGCGGGGACGATGGGTGCGACTTTGAGGCGCAGGTAGAGGCCGGGGTAGGCCTGGGGAACGCGGCGGATCGCGCGGTAGCGCCGACGCGGGCGTCGCTTCATGTCCCCTCCTTCCCTGTGTGCTGCCTCCACCCTACGGCGGGCCGGGGCTGGGCGCGCCGCATTGGGGGATGCGTGTCGCCACCCCCACAGCACTCGTTGACGACACCCCCTTGACACCCATACCCCCTAGGGGTATCCTCACTTCCATGAGCAACGAGCACGGATACCACACCCACCACCCGGATCATGCCAGCCACGAACATCACGCAGATGCCGACACCCACGGCCAGGTGATGCCCCACGGTCACCCGCACTCCGTCCTGGACGAAGACCACCAGGTTCATGGTCACGGCGAACACGCCGGGCACAGCACCGCAATGTTTCGGGAACGCTTCTGGTGGTCGCTGATTCTGTCCATTCCCGTCGTTATTTTCAGCCCCATGGTCGCCCACCTGCTCGGCTACCGCCTCCCGACATTCCCCGGATCCACCTGGGTCCCCCCGGTACTGGACACGATTATCTTCGTCTACGGCGGAACGCCTTTCCTCAAGGGCGGATGGAAGGAAGTGAAATCCCGCCAACCCGGGATGATGCTCCTGATTGCCATGGCCATCACCGTGGCGTTTGTCGCCTCCTGGGTCACCACTCTGGGGCTGGGCGGTTTTGACCTGGACTTCTGGTGGGAGTTGGCCCTGCTGGTGACCATCATGCTGCTGGGCCACTGGCTGGAGATGCGCGCTCTCGGGGGTGCGTCCTCCGCGCTTGACGCGCTGGCTGCCCTGTTGCCGGATGAGGCCGAGAAAGTTGTCGATGGGACCACCCGCACCGTGGACATCTCCGAGCTGGTCGTCGGCGACGTCGTGCTGGTGAGGGCCGGTGCCCGGGTGCCGGCCGACGGAACCATCCTCGAGGGAGCCGCCGAATTCGATGAGGCGATGATCACCGGTGAATCCCGTCCCGTCTTCCGCGACACCGGTGACAGGGTGGTCGCCGGTACCGTGGCCACCGACAACACAGTCCGCGTCCGGGTGGAGGCTACCGGCGGGGACACCGCCTTGGCCGGGATCCAACGCATGGTTGCCGACGCACAGGAGTCCTCCTCCCGGGCCCAGGCCCTGGCGGATCGGGCGGCGGCGTTGTTGTTCTGGTTCGCGCTGATCTCTGCTCTGATCACCGCGGTGGTGTGGACCACCATCGGCAGCCCGGACGATGCCGTGGTACGCACGGTCACGGTGCTGGTCATCGCCTGCCCGCACGCCTTGGGCCTGGCGATTCCGCTGGTCATTGCGATCTCCACCGAGCGGGCCGCGAAATCCGGGGTGCTCATCAAGGACCGGATGGCGCTCGAGCGGATGCGCACCATCGACGTGGTGCTCTTCGATAAAACCGGAACCCTGACCGAGGGCGCGCACGCGGTCACCGGTGTCGCGGCAACTGTCGGCGTCACCGAGGGCGAGCTGCTGGCCCTGGCCGCCGCCGCGGAGGCCGACAGCGAGCACCCCGTGGCCCGCGCCATCGTGGCGGCCGCGGCCGCCCATCCCGAGGCCTCTCGTCGGCAAATCCGAGCAACTGGTTTCAGCGCCGCCTCCGGCCGGGGGGTCCGGGCCACTGTCGATGGCGCTGAGATCCTCGTGGGCGGGCCGAACATGCTGCGCGAGTTCAACCTCACCACCCCGGCCGAGCTCACCGACACCACCAGCGCCTGGACCGGGCGTGGGGCCGGTGTACTCCATATTGTCCGCGACGGTCAGATTATCGGTGCGGTGGCCGTCGAGGACAAGATCCGCCCCGAATCCCGCGCCGCTGTGAAAGCCCTGCAGGACCGCGGGGTGAAGGTCGCGATGATTACCGGTGACGCGCAGCAGGTGGCCCATGCGGTTGGCCAGGACCTGGGGATCGATGAGGTCTTCGCCGAGGTCCTGCCCCAGGACAAGGACACCAAGGTCACCCAGTTACAGGAGCGTGGCCTGAGCGTGGCCATGGTCGGCGACGGTGTCAACGACGCCCCGGCCCTGGCCCGCGCCGAGGTCGGCATCGCCATCGGGGCCGGCACGGATGTGGCAATGGAATCCGCCGGAGTGGTCCTGGCCAGTGACGATCCCCGGGCAATATTGTCGATGATTGAGCTCTCGCAGGCCAGCTACCGCAAGATGATCCAGAACCTCATCTGGGCGTCCGGTTACAACATCTTGTCCGTGCCCCTGGCCGCCGGCGTGCTCGCCTCTAGCGGCATTCTGCTTCCCCCGGCTGCTGCTGCGGTGTTGATGTCGCTGTCGACGATTGTGGTGGCGCTTAACGCTCAGCTGCTGCGCCGGATTGATCTGGACCCGGCCCACCTGGCTCCCACCAGTCCGAAGGAGGAACACACCACGCCTACTCCGGCATCCACCGCCGTCCACTGATTCACCACCTCGGCCACCAGCACTGCGACGACTACCGCTGAGACGATCGAGACCACCATGGCGACGACTGAGGTGGACGGGAAGATCTCCGCCGATTACAACGACGCGGACATCATGTTTGCCCAGATGATGATCCCCCATCACCAGCAGGCCGTGGAGATGAGTGAGATGCTCCTGGCCAAGGAGGGTATCCCCGCCCAGGTCGTGGAGTTTGCCCAGGGGGTTATTGTGAACTGCGCCCCGAAACTTGGACGCTTTAAATGGTAGCCGTTATGCGGCTTCCTGTAGGGCCTGATCCCGGTATTCTGCCGGGGTCAGGCCCTTGAGCTCTACTTGGCGTCGTGTTGTGTTCCTGTGCGTGATGTAGGCGTCGAGGTCGGCTTTGAAGCGCTCGTTGACGACACCCCCTTGACACCCATACCCCCTAGGGGTACTATCACTTCCATGAGCAACGAGCACGGATACCACGGCAACATCGAGAATCATCTCGCGCGCCTGCGCCGCATCGAAGGCCAGGTGCGCGGCCTGCAGCGCATGATCTCGCAGGGCGAGTACTGCATTGACATCCTCACGCAGGTTTCCGCCGTCCAGTCCGCGCTCGACTCCGTTGCAGTTAATCTGCTCAAAGACCACATGAATCACTGCGTCGTCACGGCGGCGCGCGAATCCGACGAGGCCGCGCAGGCCAAAGTCGACGAGGCGGCCGCGGCCATCGCGCGCCTCATCAAGTCCTAACCCCAAGGAGAAACCATGACCACCGAGATCGATCGCACCATTGAACTGTCCGTTGACGGCATGACCTGCGGCCACTGCGTGATGAGCGTCAGCGAAGAGCTGAGCGAGATCCCCGGCGTGAAGAACGTCGAGGTCATCCTGAACTCGGGCGCCACCTCCAAGGTGACGGTCCTGACCGACACCCCCCTGGACGACGCGGCGCTGAGCGACGCGGTGTCCGAGGCCGGCTTCACGCTGGTCGGCATCTCGCGCGACTTCTGAGGTTCTCCACACCTCACCGACGAGGTCGGGGCACTTTCCCGGCCTCGTTTCCTTTCACCCGATACATACCCCCGGAGGGTACCCATGTCCACCAATTCCGTGACGACCACGTCCGCGGCCGCCCCTTCCTCCCCTGAGGCCACCCCGGCCTCGTCCCCCGCTCCCCAGGTCGGCGAGGGCACTCGCGCCCACGCCGCCGACATGCTCCGACGCCTCATCGTTTCCGCGCCACTGGGCATCCTCGCGGCGATTCTGTCGATGGTGCCCGCCTGGCAGTTCACGGGGTGGCAGTGGGTCGTCGCGGCGATCACGATCCCGGTCGTCACGTGGGGCGCGTGGCCCTTCCACCGGGCGGCCTTCGCGGCGGGTCGCCACGGGTCGACGACGATGGACACGCTGGTCTCCCTCGGCGTCATCGCCTCGACGCTGTGGAGCTGGTGGGCGCTGCTGTGGGGCGGTGCGGGGATGCTCGGCATGCGCATGCAGATGAGCCTGATCCCGCGCGCGGCGCACGCCGGCCACGCGGAGATCTACTTCGAGGTCGCATCCACGATCGTCGTGTTCCTGCTGACGGGCCGCTACCTGGAGGCACGCGCACGCTACCGCGCGGGCGACGCGCTGCGTTCGTTGCTAAGCATGGGCGCGAAGGAGGCGACGCTCGTGAGCGTCGACCCCGCAACCGGCGAGCGCTCCGAGAGCGTCGTGCCCGCCTCGTCCCTGCAGGTCGGCGACCTGTTCACGGTGCGCCCGGGCGAGAAGGTGGCAACCGACGGCGTCATCGTCGAGGGTTCCTCCGCCCTGGACACCTCGCTCCTGACGGGCGAGTCCGTGCCCGTGGACGCCGCCCCCGGCGACGCGGTGACGGGTGCGACCGTCAACACGTGGGGGTCCCTGCTGGTGCGCGCCACGCGCGTCGGTTCGGACACGACGCTCGCGCAGATGGGGCGCATGGTCGCCGAGGCCCAGGCCGGAA
>CAUTDS010000007.1:0-57751 GCA_963537175.1 uncultured Actinomycetes bacterium | reverse complement strand
CTACGTGTTCGCCGATGATCTCGTCGATCTTCACTGCGTTACGTACCGCTTCGATGTCGTCCTTACGAATCAGACCCGCCATGTTCCTCAGTCTACCGATGCCCGCCCACGTCTGCGTCCGATCATGCTCACAGCTGCGAAGACAGCATGCCGCACCAGCGGGCGTGCCACGCGGAGGCCGACACGTCGGTGAGCGAGGCGACCTGGTCGATGACCGCTCGCAGGCGCACGCCGTCGTCGGAGGCAGCCCGCCACTGCGCGGCAAACACGGGTTCCAGGGCGTTCGCCCCGGCCTCGTAGAGGGCGTCGACGAGGTCGGCCAGCAGCGTGCGCTGCTGGTAGTAGACCGGCTCGGTCTCACGCGGACTCATGACGTAGTGGACGGCCATGCCCTTGAGGATCTGGATCTCGGCGCGAACCTCGCGCGGCACGACGAGGTCCGCGCGGTAGCGGCCCAGCGGCTCGTGCCCGAAGGTCTCGCGCGTGGCGGCCACGGTCGCCGAGCAGAAGCGGCCGATCAGCTCGCTCGTCGCGTCCTTCAGGTGTGCGAGGGAGGCGTAGGAGCCGTCGAAAGAGCGCAGCCACACGGGCATGGAGACGATGCGTTCGAGGGCCTCCTCCAGGTCCGAGCGCGCCACCGAGGGCCCATACCAGTCCAGGGTCGAGGCCACAACCGCCGAGCAGTGCGCGTCATCGAAGAGGTCCGCGGGGTCCAGCTTGCGGGTCGCGACCGCGTCCTCCACGTCGTGCACCGAGTAGGCGATGTCGTCCGAGAGGTCCATGATCTGTGCCTCCAGGCACCGCCTGCCGGCCGGCGCGCCCTGGCGCATCCACGCGAACACGGGCGCGTCGTCGGGGTACACGGAGTACTTGCGCGTCGACTTGGCCAGGTCCGGGCCACCTGCCTTGACCCACGGGTACTTGCAGATCGCGTCCAGGGTCGCCCGCGTCAGGTTCAGGCCCGCGGGAACGCCGCCCGCGCCGATGACCTTGGGCTCCAGGCGCGTGACGACGCGCAGGGTCTGGGCGTTGCCCTCGAACCCGCCGATCGAGGCGGCCGCCGCGTCCAGGGCGCGCTCGCCGTTATGCCCGAAAGGCGGATGCCCGAGGTCGTGGGACAGACACGCCGCGTCCACGACGTCCGGGTCGGCCCCCAGTTCCTTGCCGAGCTCGCGGCCCACCTGCGCAACCTCGAGGGAGTGCGTGAGGCGGGTACGCACGAAGTCGTCCGAAATCGGGCCCAGCACCTGCGTCTTTTCGCCGAGGCGACGCAGCGCGGAGGAGTGGAGGATTCGCGCGCGGTCGCGCTCAAACTCGGTGCGCTCGGAGGACTTGTGGTCCTCGGGCACCCAGCGCTCGGAATCGGCGGACGCGTACGGGCGGTGCGCGTCGCCACCATCAACACCGGGGATCGCCAAGGAAAACTCATTCACGAGGCCATTTTACTAGGGAAACGCCTGCGCAGAACGGCCCCAGGCCTCGTTACTGTCAAAGCGCCATAAATTGCCGACAAAATACTGTGAGATACCCCGTCGGATCTTTCAGCATTTGTCCAAACATGCTAATTGTCAAGTGTCGCATTCAGCGTCGAATCCCATCCACGGAAGGAGTCCCGCGTGTCCAACACGGCACAGGAAATCCTCGATGCGGTCGGTGGTCCCGGCAACATCACCCACTTCACCCATTGCGCGACGCGCCTGCGCTTCGAACTCAACGACGCGTCGATCGTCGACAAGGACCGAGTCGAGGCCATTGACGGCGTCCTCGGTGCCGTTCCCCAGTCGGGTGATCGCTACCAGATCGTTATCGGCGGTGCCGTGCAGTCGGTCTTCAACGAGATCAACAACCTGCCGTCGATGAAGTCGGGCGCTGCGGTCTCGAACGACGACGTCAAGGCAGCCGCCCGCGCGAAGGCGCGCGGCAAGAACGCCCTCGTCGACGCTTTCTTCGAGTACCTCTCGGACTCGTTCCGCCCACTGCTGCCCGTCCTCCTCGGCGCCTCGCTGATCCTGGCGTTCCTGGCGGTCCTCGACGCCCTGCACGTGGTCGACACGCGGGCGGAGACCATCCCGGTGTGGCTGGGCTACGTGAACTCCATGTGGCGCGCGGTCTTCTACTTCCTGCCCGCGATGGTCGCCTACAACGCCTCCAAGAAGCTGGACATCGACCCCTGGGTCGGCACCGCCGTCATTCTGTCGCTGCTCACCCCCAACTTCCTGGGCCTGAGCAATGTTGACAAGTTCCCCGCCACCACATGTATCCAGCTCGTCGAAGGCCGCGACGACCTGCTGCAGTGCACGACCCAGATCGACAATGTTCCGTTGATCGGCACCCTGCCCCTGCAGCTGGCCGACTACGGCGGCCAGGTCTTCGTTCCGCTGCTGATGGTGCCGATCCTCGCCCTGGTCTACAAGGGCCTGAAGAAGATCATCCCGGCGAACGTCCAGATGGTGTTCGTCCCCTTCATCTCCTTCATGATCATCATGCCGCTCACCGCCTTCCTGATCGGCCCCCTGTCGATCTGGATCGGTAACGGCCTGGGTGGCGGCCTGGCCTGGCTCAACGGCCACGCGCCCATCCTCTTCGCGATCATCATCCCGATCATCTACCCCTTCCTGGTGCCCCTGGGCCTGCACTGGCCGCTCAACGCCCTGCAGCTGGCCAACATCGCCGCAACGGGTTCGGACTTCATCCAGGGCCCCATGGGCGCGTGGAACTTCGCGTGCTTCGGCGCCACCGCCGGCGTGCTCTTCCTGTCGATCCGCGACCGCGACACCGACATGCGTCAGACCGCGTCCGGCGCCCTGGCGGCCGGCCTCTTCGGCGGTATCTCGGAGCCATCCCTGTACGGTATCCACCTGCGTTTCAAGCGCATCTACCCGCTCATGCTCACGGGCTGTGTGGCCGGCGGTCTGGTCATCGGTATCGGTCGCGGCGTGATCACCCACACCTTCGTGTTCACCTCGCTGCTGACGATCCCCGTCTTCTCCCCCATGGCCGTCTACGGCCTTGGTATTGCTGCCGCATTCTTCACTGCGTTCCTCATGGTCGTCTTCTTCGACTACCGCACGAAGGAGCAGAAGGCTGAGGCTCGCGAGAAGAAGGCTGCGCTCAAGGCTGGCGTCTCCGCCGCCGCTCCGGCTGCTGCCGCTCCGGCTGCTGCCGCTGAGGCTGCGCCCGCGCCGGCTGCTGCTCCCGAGTTCAGCGACGAGGCGAAGGCTGACCTGACGCTCACCTCCCCCATGGCGGGCACGACGGTTGCGCTGTCGGACGTCGCCGACGAGGCTTTCGCCGCCGGCGCTCTCGGCCCCGGCATCGCCGTCTCCCCGGCCGCTGGCGCCGTGGTTGTTGCCCCGTGTGACGGCAAGGTGTCGGTCGCGTTCCCGACGGGTCACGCCTACGGCATCAAGTCCGCGTCCGGCGTCCAGGTGCTCATCCACATCGGCATGGACACCGTGAAGCTGGAGGGTAAGGGCTTCACGCCTCGCGTCGCCAAGGGCGATGTCGTCAAGCGCGGCGACGTCCTGGCTGAGGTTGACTGGGATGTCATCCGCGAGGCCGGCTACGACACGATCACCCCGATGGTCGTGACGAACAAGAAGAAGTTCGGCGAGATCACCCCGGCCGCCCCCGGCCCGGTGGGTATCACTGACACGGTCGTGACGGTGTCCCCCAAGGAGGCGTGAGCTTTCCGAGCATCGCTGACATAGCTGTGGGTGCGGGCTGCTTGGCCCGCACCCACACGCGTTTCTACCACGTGTATCACCTACGCACGCGGTGCCCTCGCGCATATTGTCAGTCTGCGGTGTCCGAAAGAAGATGATTCATTGCATGAATTCAGCCTCCGTCGATAGACTGTGACCATATGGTTACCTCGCTGCTGAGGAGCGAGCCTGGGGTCAATTGAAGGAGAGCTGGGCAATGCCAGACGTCGCTTTTGATTCGGAACGTCACGCGCAGGCGCGTCATGACGTACACGACAGTGGGCAGGAACTCGCAGCCTCTGCCCTGTCCGCCAATGTGCTCGCGATGGCGCAGATGTTCGGGCATTGGACAACAGAAAACGCAGCTCAGGACATGGGAAAGGCGGTCCGTTCATTCCTGACGGCCTTTTCGTCGCAAATGGCACATGAGGCACAGTTCGTCGGTGATATGGACGTGAAAGTAAATCAGGCGGTGGCGGACTTCGAGGGGACCGAGGAGGACGCTCGCGCCGCGATGGCTGCTGTCGGCACTGCGCTGCTATCGCTGAATCAGGGAGAGAGCGCGCATCGGGTCTATTCACAGGAGACCATCGACAAATTGACGAGTGAGAATAAGCCCAAGGATGAGGCAGCTCAGAGCGGCGAAGTTGAAGGCGAACAGGGCGCGTCCGATGAGGCACAGGCTACGCCGACTTACGGCGCCCAGAGCGATATCTAAGAACGTACCTTGAGGGAGGAATAACAGATGGTGTCTTCACCGATGTACGAGCGCTTGATGCAGTTTGCTGATAGCGCGCCGGAGAATGAAAAGCTCTACGGCTGGGACGACGAGCACTCGACCGTCGTCAAGGCTATCCGCAAGGCTCAGGAAAAGGTCGAGCATTTCAAGGATCACCAGGGCTTCACGGGCCAGGCCGGCGATGCGATGAGTGCCGAGGCCGCGCGTGCCCTCCAGCGCTTCAACGGGCAAGCGAACTACTACCTGACCGGCATGTCCTACTACGTTGAGGCACGCCGAGCAATCATGCTGGCCGCAGAGGAAGCCCGACAGCTGTCGCCCACGTTGTTGGATCCGATGACCAAAGCAATGCGCGACGTCGCTACGGTGACAATCCCTGTCGCCTCCAACTTCGGTCTTCCGGGGCTATTCGCGAACTCCCTTGCTGTCACCGGTGCCGCGTACGTCGATGCTGTCGAGGCCCAGGCCAACGCGCAGCGGGAGGCAAAGTCGACAGAGATCATCGAGCACCTTGAGTCCACGATGAACAACCTGAGTACACGCCTCAAGGATCACACATCGGAAGGGCCAGATACATCGAATCCAGGAAATCTCGAAGGGTGGACCCCAATTCCTGAAATCCCAAAGGACTCAGCTGATGCCCTCGAAAAAGGTCATATCACCATCTCACCGTATGAAGGCGGCGCTTACGGTCGCTCCCGTTCGGATGCATTCGGCAACGCTGATCTAAGGGGTTCAGACTCGGGTCTTTATCCGGGAGGATACGACAATGGTGAGGGGACCAACCAGCGCGTCATGCAGTCGCCGCGCCTGCCGAGCCGTTATTTCCCTGAAGGCGAGGCTGGATCGCGAACGAATCCGATCACGGATCCGCAGGATCTCATGGACATGGACCTGCTGCACACGCGCGTCAACGGCGACCGGCACGCGAACGGTGTCATCGGCGGGCATACTCCAGCCCCTCCAATCGACCGCGATCACCCGCTGTGGGGTTTGAATGCTTCTCGTGCTGCGGAATCCCAAACAGCAGGGCGCCTCGGCGGCATCGGTGTGATGGGGGCTGGAGCTCTCAGCCTACGAGGCGCTGCTCGCATGGGTTCTACTGGCATGGGAGCGCTGAGACGAATGGGCGGCGGAGGAACTGGGTCGCTAGGAACCGCTGGCACCGGTGCTCTTGGTCGCGGCGGCGCAGCAGCGGGGGCATCCGCTTTGCGCACAGGATCATATAGCGGAACGGGCATGGGCACCTACACACCACCTGGTTCTGGCAAATCAGCTGGCGCTGCAGGCCAGGGAGCCGCCGCCGGTCAGCGTGGTGGATTCATGGGTGCCTCCGGAGCTGGTGCCGGCGGCGCGAAGGAAGACAAGAAGCAGGCCCGACGCAAGTACGAGGCCTTCCGCGTCGAGGACGAAGATGAGGACGCGCTGCCTCGTGGATACGTCAATCCGTTGTCTCAGACATACGGCACAGACAAGGACATCGCGCCGGCACGTCGCCGCGACGACGGATGGGATCCCAACCAATGGTGACGGTACGACGCGCAGCGCTCACCAGCACTCTGAGGAAAGGCGCACGGCGTACTGCAGTAGCATCCGGATGCGCGCTTGCTTTGGCAGGCAGCGCATTGGCAGCCACCCCTACGCAAGCGGACGACCGCCAGATCACGGCCGCCGACCAAGCCTACTTCTCGTACTATCACCTGGATGCTGCACGAGCAAAGGGCTACACGGGAAAGGGAGTTACCATCGCGCTCATTGACGGAAAAGTTGATACCTCCGTCCCCGAACTAGTCGGTGCCAACGTTATTGACAACAGTCCCTGCACTGTCAACGGCAGCAACGAAAGCACTAGCCACGGAACGGGTGTCGCTTCTCTCCTAGTTTCCCGAGACTATGGAATCGTCCCCGATGCCACGCTCTTGGCATATCAGTACATTGACTCAACAAGTTATGCAGGGAAAGACTGCCCAATGAAGGCAGGGGCTCTGCCGACAGATTTATCCTCGTTGGTGAATCAAGCTATCAACGATGGTGCATCCATCGTCAACTTTTCAGCTTCAAGTTCAATGCGCAGGGCTGATCTGAAATGGGCCATAGCCCGGGCCATGAGCCAGGGAGTCATTATTACAGCATCGGTTGGAAACAGTGGAGCAGACGAAAACGAAAACCACCTGTCCTGGTGGTCTGGCGTCGTCGGGGTCTCTGCTATTGACGACAATGGAAAGTTTGCTTCCTACTCATCGTGGGGCCAGGGCGTCACAACCACCGCGGTAGGTGGACCATTCACGGAGCGGAACATATCTGACGGAAAAATCGGCAGTACCCAGGGCACCTCTTATTCCGCCCCCATCGTTGCTGGAGCTCTCGCTCAGGCACGCGCAAAGTGGCCCAACGCCACCGCAAACCAGCTCCTACAGCTGCTCGTTAACACGGCTGTTGGTCACGAAAACGGTTGGAATCAGTACGGCGGATACGGCGCAGCTAACCTCGGTGGAATGCTCAACACCGACCCGAGCCAGTACCCCGATGAAAACCCCCTGGCCGACAAGGGCGGCGGTACCAGCCCCACTCCCGCGGAGGTCCAACAGTACGCCGATGGGCTCGTCGATCCTTCTGAGATTGCCTACGACAATTCCTACGCCTACCGCGGCCTCGACGAATCACAGATCACCAACAAAGACAACACCTACCCCATCCACTTGGGAACGAGCCCACGCTTCCACAGGCAATAGCCACACGATGGAGCGCGAGGGGCGCTGGAGAACTCTCCAGCGCCCCTCTTTTTCGTCGCTTGCTTCGGGACCGCGTTGACACCGGCGATCAGGCTTAGTCCTCCGTGGCCTCGACAATGTCGAGGACCGCGCGCACCTGCTCGACGGTGAACTGTCCGGGGGCGCTGCCTTCCCACCCGGGCAGGGTGGCGAAGGTGGCCGCGGAACCGAGGGCAGAGCCCACCAGGCGCGTGGGTGCGCCGTGCTCCCCCATGGCGATGCCGATGACGGGACGGTCGTAGGCCTCGCGCGCCCACGCCTGCGCGGCCAGCACGCGGGCCGCGTCCGTGGCGCTGTTGGCCATGCACGCAAACTTGAGGACGTCGGCGCCCGCGTAGTTCATGGCCGCGAGGACCTCGGCGAGCTGCTCGTCGCCGGGCGTGCCCTCAAAATCGTGGAAGGAGGCGACGACGATCGCCCCGGCCTCGTGCACCTCATCGATGAGCGCGGAGGATCCGTCGCGTGAGATCTCCACGTCCACACCGCCCGCGAAGGAGGCAAGTCGACGCACGAGGGCGCAGTATTCCTCGTCGTCCAGGTAGGCCTCGCCACCCTCAACCGACGTGCGGATGGTGGCCAGAACCGGCAGCGGAGAGGAATCCGCGACGTAGCGGGCCATACGCACCAGCTCTTCCTCCACGTCCGAAGCGGACACGAAATGCGACCCCACGAGGGAGGACAGGAAAGTGTCGGCCCTCCACTCGACGATGTCCGCGCGGCACGAGGCCAGCGCCTCGACCTGCCCGCTCAGGGCTTCCGCGTCCCCGCTAAGCGGGACGATGACCTGGGTACGTCCCCCGAGGCTCGCCTTCTTGGCGGCTTTCCCGATAGTGACGAGTCCGGGCGCAGGGTCAGGGTCGGGCGCAGATGGGTGAGGCATGATTCCTTCGCTTAGTATCCGATTTCTGCCAGGTGCAGGCGATCTCGTTCGCTCTGCGTGAGGTAGGGGTGGTCCAGCCAGCCGTCAGGCAGGTGGGGGGTCTTTTCGCCGCCGGCTCGGCCGCGCGGTCCGCGTGCGGCGGGCGGGAACGCCTGATCGAGGTCAAGGTCCGCGAGGCGCTCGTGGAGCTCCTGCAGCGTGGAGACCATGGACAATGCGTGCCGTTGGGGACCTCCGACAGCGAATCCGCGCAGGTACCAGCCGATGTGCTTGCGCATCTCGCGCAGCGCGCGCCCCTCGTCGCCCTGGTCAACAACGCACCAGGCGGCATGACGTTCGATGACGGAGACGACCTCGGCGAGGCTGGGGCCGGGCGGGATGGCGGCGCCGTGGTAGGCGGTAACAATGTCGCGGAAAATCCAGGGGCGCCCCTGGGCACCACGCCCGACGCTGATGCCGTCGCAGCCGGTGCGCTCCAGCATGGCCAGAGCGTCAGCGGCCTCGAAGACGTCTCCGTTACCAAAGACGGGGATGTCGAGCATGTCCTTGAGACGCGCGATCTCGTCCCAGTGGGCGTTTCCCGCGTAGTGCTGGTTCTGGGTGCGCGCGTGCAGCGTGAGCGCGGCGGCGCCGAGCTTCTGCGCAGCGAGCGCTGCGTCCGTCGCGGTCTCGTGCTCGGAGTCGATGCCGATGCGGATCTTGACGGTCACGGGGATCTCGCGCCCCGCGCGCTCCCCGGCCTCGTTCGAGGCGCGCACGACGGCGCCCACGAGGTCGGAGAACAAGTCGCGCTTCCAGGGAAGGGCCGCTCCCCCACCCTTCTTCGTCACCTTGGGGACGGGGCACCCGAAGTTCAGGTCGATGTGGTCGGTGAGGTCGCGCTCGACGAGCATCGTCGCGGCCTTCGCCATGACGGCTGGGTTGACGCCGTAGAGCTGCAGGGAGCGCACGCGCTCGGCGGGGTCGGGGCGCACCATCTCCAGGGTGCGCTCATTCTCCTCGACGAGGGCGCGGCTGGTCACCATCTCGGTGACGTACAGGCCGGCGGGCGCGTCCACGCGCGGGATGGCGACGTGGCGCGGCTCGGCGAGGGTCTCACCCGCTGCGGTCTCGCCCGGGGCACTCGGGGACGAGGCCGTGGCCCCCTTCCCCGACTCGGCTGCCCAGGAGGGGATGCCGGTCGGCCGCAGATGGTCGGGCAGGCCCGACTCGCCCATGATGCGGCACAGGCGCCGGAAGGGCACGTCCGTCACCCCGGCCATGGGGGCCAGGACGACGGGTGTCCACAGGCGCAGCGGCCCCACGCGTAGCGGGGCCGCTGCGGATGTTGAGGCTATCTGCAAGTCAGCAGCCCAGGCGTTCGATCAGGTACGACTTGACCTTGTCGAGCGGGATGCGCACCTGCTCCATCGTGTCACGCTCACGGATGGTGACGGCGTGGTCCTCGATCGAGTCGAAGTCGTAGGTGATGCAGAAGGGCGTGCCGATCTCGTCCTGGCGACGGTAGCGCCGTCCCACGGCGCCGGCGTCGTCGTAGTCGACGTTCCAGATGCCGCGCAGCTCGTCGGCCAGCTCCTGGGCGGGGCCGGTCAGTTCGGGCTTGCGGGACAGGGGCAGGACGGCGGCCTTGACGGGGGCCAGGCGCGGGTCCAGCTTGAGCACGACGCGCTTGTCGACGCCGCCCTTGGCGTTGGGGGCCTCGTCCTCGTGGTAGGCCTCGATGAGGAAGGCCATGAGGGAACGGGTCAGGCCCGCCGAGGGCTCGATGACGTAGGGGGTCCAGCGTTCCTTGGTGTTCGGGTCGAAGTAGTCGAGCTTCGCGCCGGAGGCCTCGGAGTGGACGGTCAGGTCGTAGTCGGTGCGGTTGGCGATGCCTTCGAGCTCGCCCCACTCGCTGCCCTGGAAGCCGAAGCGGTATTCCAGGTCGACGGTGCGCTTGGAGTAGTGCGAGAGCTTCTCCTGCGGGTGCTCGTACTCGCGCAGGTTCTCCGGGTCGATGCCCAGGTCCACGTACCAGGCCTTGCGGTAGTCGATCCAGTACTGGTGCCATTCCTCATCGGTGCCGGGCTCGCAGAAGAACTCGAGTTCCATCTGCTCGAACTCGCGGGTACGGAAGATGAAGTTGCCGGGCGTGATCTCGTTGCGGAAGGACTTGCCGATCTGGCCGATGCCGAACGGCGGCTTCTTGCGCGCGGCATTCATGACGTTCGCGTAGTTGATGAAGATGCCCTGGGCGGTCTCGGGGCGCAGGTAGTGCAGGCCGGCCTCGTCGTCGACGGGGCCCAGGTAGGTCTTGAGCAGGCCGGAGAAGGCGCGGGGCTCGGTCCACTGGCCGCGCACGCCACAGTTCGGGCAGGCGATGTCGGCAGTGGTCAGGGAGGACTCTTCGACGCCCTTCTTTTCGGCGAGCTCTTCGATGAGCTGGTCCTCGCGGGCGCGCTTGTGGCAGTTGAGGCACTCGATGAGCGGGTCGGTGAAGGCCTTGACGTGGCCGGAGGCGACCCACACTTCGCGCGGGAGGATGACGGAGGAGTCCAGGCCGACAACGTCGGCGCGGCGGCGGACCATGGCGTTCCACCAGGCGCGCTTGATGTTTTCCTTCAGTTCCACGCCGAGCGGGCCGTAGTCCCACGCAGAGCGGGTGCCACCGTAGATGTCACCGCAGGGGAAGACGAAGCCGCGGCGCTTGGCCAGGCTGATCACGTTGTCGAGGCGGGAAGGTCCTTTAGCCACTTGTCACTCCTTGAGTATTTGGGGCACGACTGGCTGTCGTGTCGCCATCGATACTAGCCGAAAACTACTGTTTCGGGCGGCTCCGCCCCCTTCCGCGCCCATGGATCCCACCACAGGTGCGCGCTTGGGGTTCTGGCGGGCCCCTGCGGCGCTCTCGACCCTTGCTCGCCCGGATCCCACAACAGCTGCACACTTGGGATTCTGGCTGGGCCCTGCAGGGCTCTCCACCAGCCCGCTCGCGGATAGGTTATGCGCATCCGGATAGGTTATGCAGATCCGGATAGGTTATTAACCTATCCAGATGTCAATAACCTATCCACATCGTCGTAACCTATCCGCATGCGCGCGAGCAGGCCCCGCCACGCCGCCCGATCACCCATGAAACAGCCCCGGCCTCGTCCCTGGCTGGAGTGGGGACGAGGCCGGGGCCAGGTCTGGTGTCACGCGCCCAGGGCCCAACTGGCGTTCAGCCGACGCGCCGGATGTGCCCAGCAGCGGTCAGCGACCATCCGGCAGCCACAACCATCAGGGAGATAATGCCAAGCAGGTAGACGGCCGGGGGCATCGGGGGTAGGTAGCCGGACTTGTGGATGAGGGTGAGGACCAGCCACATGACCGGCACACCAATGCCACAGATACCCAGCGGAATCGCACCCATGAGCGCAAAGACTCGCTTCCAGGTCACCCCGATACAGCGGGAAAGTCCACCAATGAATCGCCCGGCTCCGTCGCACGCCACCCATGCGAGAAGAACGAAAATCCACGAATCGACGCCGAGAGGGAAGGACTGCCGTCCCATAACGAAGAGCAGGGGATGGATGGCGATAAGAAGCCACCAGATAAGACTCCCCAGGCCAATGATGACAATGGAGTGAACATAACTCGCCACAGTGAGCACGGTGCGTGATCCACCGCTGAGAGCAGAGGCTCGCAAGTCGACGGTGGCGCAGAGAATACCCCAGATAAAGAGGAAAACAGCCGTGACGAAAGCGGAGTTTGTGGCAGCCTGTTCGATGGTCTTAGTGACGTCGGAGCCTGATAGGTAGACGATGCCGTTGATCGCGAAGTTGACCAAGAACTGGAAGCCCACAATCAGGAGGTAGAGCACCACAGTGAATCTCGAACCGACGAGGCCAATGCGCAGGGGTGAGGGGGCGGATTTGATGAGGTCGGGGGTTGCAATGCTCATTGGTCGTTCTCCTGGATGAGGTAGGCGAAGGCGTCCTGGAAGGAACAGGGCGAAGATGTCAGGGAGTGGGATGCAATCTCATGGTCAGTGACACCACAGCCACGTAGGTCCACAATGACCTCTCGTGCGGACCCAAGCGCGCGAGAAGCGATGACGGCGATATCGGAATGATCGACCAGAAAGCGTTCCACATCGGCGGCGTTACCGGTAATCGCACGGATGTGCGAAGTGAACTCGTCAACGCTCTCATGGGCAAGCAAACGCCCATTTTTGAGGGCGACAACATCCTCGGCAACGTTTTCAAGCTCAGAGACCAAGTGTGAGGACACAAGGAAGGCGCGCTGCGGGCGACGTCCCTCCATACTGTCGGAGGCCAGGGTGAGTAGTTCCTCGTAGAACGCGTATCGGGTGGGAACGTCCATGGGGGCCTGAATCTCATCAAGGACGGTAATGGGCGCACCCGATGCCAGCGCCACAGCGCCGGCCAGGATGGCAGCCTGCCCCGATGACATCTTGCTCAGCGTCTTGCGCCCCTTCAGCTGGAAGGAGAAACGCTGAACGTAGTGGTCGAATAGTTTCTGATCCCAGGTCGGGCGCAGCGCGGCATAGGCGACCATGGCCGAAGCCGTGGAATTATCAAAGTCCCTGTCGGAAGAGACCACGACTGAGTAACCGAGTAGGTCGTTAGAGCTCACCTCCGTTCCACATAGGGACACATTTCCTGACGACGGCGGAAGCAGGCCGCCGAGGATCTGCATGAGGGTTGTCTTGCCCGAGCCGTTGGGGCCGACGAGGGCTGTGACGGTGGCGTCTCCGAGGGTGAGGGAGACATCGCGCAGCGCCGCCTCATTCTCTCCCGGATAGGTGTGAGTGATGGAGTCGAGGGTGATCATGAGTTGTCCTTGGCGTTTGTGTCGGCGCTGTAGGCGCGGACGTGGTCGATGATGGCGTCGATGTCCAGGCCCAGGGCCAGGCCCGCTTCGACGGCGGGGTTCAGGGTCTCCTCCACGTAGGTGGCGAGCCCGTCGGCGACGAGCGCGCCACGGGCGCCCTCGGCGACGAACATGCCGATGCCGCGTCGCTTTTCGACGAGTCCCTCGTCGACGAGGATGGCGAAGGCCTTGCCGACGGTGGCCGGATTGATCCGGTAGGTCGCGGAGTACTCCGTGGTGGAGGTGAGCTGGTCCCCAGCGCGCAGGGCGCCACGCAGGATCTGCGCGCGGATGTCGTCGGCGATCTGCACGTAGATCGGGATCCCAGAGACGAACGTGGGTGCCATTCGTAACCCTCCCTTCAGGTTCTATGGTTCATTACATGACTAATGAACCATATAACCAACTAACCTGTCAAGCGATCTCGCCATACGACCCTCAGGCCGCCCCACTCCCCTGCGCCCGAGCACACAAAACAGCCCCGGCCTCGTCCCACGGGGATAGGGGACGAGGCCGGGGCTGGCTAGGCAGGAGGGCGCGGGGCGCTTACTCCTTGACGCCGCCGGCGGTCAGGCCGGAGACGATGTACTTCTGCAGGTACTGGAACAGCAGGATCACCGGGACGGCCGCGATCACGGAACCGGCCGCGAAGATGCCCCACGGGGCGGTACGCTCGTCAGCCGCCCACATGTACATGCCGACTGCCAGGGTGAACTGACTCTGATCCTGCAGGACAACCTTCGCGATCACGAAGTCGCCGAGCGAGGAGATGAAGCTCAGCAGGCCGACGACCGCCAGGACGGGGCGGACCAACGGCATGATGATCGTCCAGAAGGTCTGGGCGTGCGTCGCGCCGTCGATCATGGCCGCCTCATCCAGCGAACGCGGGATCGAGTTGAAGAAGCCGTAGAGCAGGAAGGTGTTCGAGCCGAGCGCGCCACCGAGGTAGACGCAGATCAGGCCAAGCTTGGAGTTCAGGCCGAGGATCGGGAAGATGTCCTGGATACCCAGGAGCAGCAGGTACAGGGCCACGAAGGCCAGCATCTGCGGGAACATCTGCACCAGCAGCAGGCCCGTGAGCGTCGCACGGCGTCCCTTGAAGCGGAAACGGCTGAACGCGTAGGCGGCAGCCGCGCCCATGAGAACAGTTCCCACAGCGGTCGTGGTCGACACGATCAGGGAGTTGAGGACCCACGACCAGTAGGCGGCGTACTTTCCACTGCCCAGGGCCGCGAAGTTCTCGAGCGACACCTTCGAGAAGAGGTTGTTCGAGCCGGTGAGCGTCGCGCCGGGGTTCAGGGACACCGACAGGACATAGAGCAGCGGGACGAGGCAGTAGATGATCATCAGGATGGCGACGATGTGGCGCCAACCGACCTCTTTCCACCAGCGCGCACCCTTCAGGGTGGACTCGCGGTTCTTCTTGATAGTTGCAGCGCTCATCACAGCTCCTCAAGGGTCTTCGTCTGGCGGAAACCAAGCCACGCGATCACGCCCACGACAATGAAGATGACGATGGACATGGCCGAGGCCAGGCCGTAGTTCGGGGAACCCGACTCGATCGCGATCTTGTAGACCATCGAGATCAGGATGTCAGTCTGGCCGACATCCATGCCCGGGTAGTTCGGGCCACCGCCGGTCAGCATGTAGATGAGCGAGAAGTTGTTGAAGTTGAACGCGAAGGAGGCGATCAGCAGCGGGACGGTCGACTGCAGCACGAGCGGCAGCTTGATGGACCACACGGTGCGCAGGCCGGAGGCGCCGTCGATCTTCGCGGCCTCTTCGACGTCACCCGGCAGGGACTGCAGGGCACCCAGGCACACGAGGAACATGTAGGGGAAGCCCAGCCACAGGTTCACGCCCAGGATGGAGAACTTCGCCAGCAATCCGTCCGTCAGCCACGGAATGTCCGTGCCTCCGAAGAACACCTGGTTGATGAAGCCGAAGTCCTTATTGAGCATGCCCTTCCACACCAGGGTGGCCAGGAAGGCCGGGAAGGCGTAGGGCAAGATCATGAGGGACTGGTAGATCTTGCGGCCCTTGATGCGCTTGTCCGCGAACACGAGGCCCAGGATCAGGCCGAGCGCGAAGGTCGACAGGACGGATGCAGCGGCGAAGACGAAGGACCACAGCAGGGCCTTCAGGAAGGGACCAGCCAGGTCGCCGCGAGCGAACATGTTCATGTAGTTGTCGAAGCCGACGAAGACGCGCCAGCCCGGATCGATCTGATTGCCGTCCGCATCAACGAAGGCGCCGATCTTGTTGTTGGCCGTGTAGACGACGCCGGTCGTCGTGTCGGTCAGGGTGTCGGCGGCCTCGTCGTAGTTGTAACGCGACTTGGCGAGGTAGGCGGTCGACCCGTCGTCGCTGCGGTAGCTTCCGTCGTTCGCATTGTCGGAGGCCGGAACCTTGATGGCGGAGACCTTCTGCTGCACCTCAGGCTTGAGGATATCGGCGAGCGTCAGAACCTTGTAGCCATCGACCGCGCTGATAACGCCGGCCGCATAGGTGCCCGACACCTCGTGCAGCGGGGTGTCGGAGTCGCCCACGCGGATCGCGCCCGTCGCAGTATCAACAACCGCGAGCCCGAGGCCATTGTTGTCCTCGACAACAGCGGCGGGAAGGCTCGGCGCACCCTCGGCGCGCTGCTCGGACGCCTGCAGGATCGACGCGATGGCGTCGTCCTTGCTGGAGTTATGGCCCTGGCCGTAGTTCGTGAAGGACACATAGCCCGTGTACCCCATGACGAAGACCTGGTAGATGAGCAGGAAGACCATGCCGGGAACGAGGTACTTCGCGGGAATAGTCCGCTTGGAGAAGTACACCCAGTTGACCGCGAGAAGCAGGACGGCGAGGACGGCGAGAACCGTCCAGGACTTCACCAGGTAGGCGGTGAACATGCCGTAGATCCCCAGGGCATCGATGAGCATCATCAGGACAAGTTTGACGAAGAAACCGGGCCTGGTCACTTCGCTAGCGTGCGAGGCGGTGCGCGCCTCTTTTTTCTTTTCTGCAGCCTTCGCTGGCTCAGACATCGTGTCCTCCACACGTGCGCAGTTTGCGCGTCATTGCGACGATACCCGCCTGGTGGCGGGTCGGAAAGCACCCGGAGGTGCGAGTGCACCGCACTGCGGCGCGAGCGTTTTGTGGGCCTCGCCCCCGCCCGCCGCGTGGGACGCGGGCGGGGGCGAGGCTGGGTGCTCGCCTCAGGCGAGCGGGGTGCCAGTCGCTACGCAACCGGCGGGTTCGATCACTTGGAGGCGATCGCGTTGTTGATGTTGGTGACCATGGTCGCCCAGCCTTCGGCCGGGGTCTCGGTGCCACTCACGATGTTGGCCTCGGTCTGGCCCCAGAAGTTCCAGACGGAACCCATCGCGGGGATCGCGGGAGCGAGAGCGCCGGACTCGGCGACCTTCGCGAAGTCCTTGATGTCCTGATCATCCGACTTGGCGGCGACCGAAGGCATCGCGGAGGCGCGACCACCGAGCTTCTGCATCTCTTCCTGAGCCTCGGGGGTGGCCAGGTAGTTGAAGAACTGCTTGGCAGCGACCGGGTTGGCGGACTTGGCGCTCTGGTAGAACATCTGGACGCCAACGAAGGGCTGCGCAGCCTGGGAGCCGGCGGAGGGGATCGACAGGACGGAGACGTCCATGCCGGCCTCGCGGAAGGCGGCGACGTTCCAGGGGCCGGTCACCGTGTAGGCGGCCTTGCCATCGAGGAAGGCCTGCTTGGCGATGTCACCCGTGATGGACGGGGAGAGCACCTTCGCGTCAGCCTGTGCCTTCAGCCAGTTTGCGAAGTCGGTGCCGCCGGAGCCGCCCATGGCCAGCTCGGAGGTGTACTCGCCGTCAGCGTTGGTGTTGAAGACGGGGGCGCCGAAGGAGGTCTGGAAGCCGTAGAAGTGGTACGGGTCGCCCTTGTCGCCCATCTGGATGATGAAGGGGTACTCGACGCCGGCGGTCTTGCCGGAGGCGATCATGTCGTCGTACGTCTTGGGCTCGTCCTTGGTGAGGGCGTTGTTGCGCACCAGGGCAACGGACTCGACGGCGTAGGGAACGCCGTAGGTCTGGCCGTTGTAGGTGACGGCCTTGACGGCGACGTCTGCGAAGTTGGACTTGGCCTCGCCCAGGTCCACGGGGGCGACGACGCCGTTAGCGACGAGTGCACCCAGCTTGTCGTGGGCCATGACGATCAGGTCGGGGCCGTTGCCGGTGGGCACCTGGGTGGTGAACTCGGTGTCCATGTCGGCTTCGGACTTCTGCACGACGTTGACCTTCACGCCGGTGTTGGTGGTGAAGTCCTCGGCGAGGTGCTCAACCTGGGAGAAGCGGGTGTCGTCCGCCCAGATCGTCAGGGTCGCCACAGCGTCGGTGTTCGCGCTGTCCGAGGAGGTCGAGGAAGAGGTCGTGCCGTTGTTGCAGGCGGCCAGGGCGGTAGCCGCCGCGAGGACGCCGAGCGCTGCGATGCCACGTCGCATTATTACTCCTGTGTTGGTCAGGCGGGTCGCTTCCATCAGCGACCTGCTACAGAGTCACTGTAATACGCCCGATTTTGTTTCTGCAACAATTTTCGCAATTGTGTGCAAGCTGTTACATTTGTAGGGAAACAGCTGCACTCGGACACCCAAAGGAGCGTTGAGGCGATGACCAAAAATCGTACAAGCATGGCCGATATTGCGGCCCATGCAGGCGTATCGACCGCAACTGTTTCACGCGTTTTCAATGGCGTCGGTCAGGTCTCCGAAGACACGCGCCGCAGAGTCCTGACGGCGATCGATGAGCTGGGCTACGACCGTCCACCCAGTGAACACACGCCGAGCACCCCGACGATCGGCGTTATCGTGCCGGAGCTGACGAACCCGATCTTTGCCTCCTTTGCCCACCATCTTCAGGAGGAGATCTCTCGCGCGGGCGGCATCGCCCTCATCCGCACGCAGACGCCGGGTGCGACGTCCGAGTTCGACCATCTCTCGTCTCTCATCGAGCACCGCGTCAGCGGGCTCATCTTTGTCTCCGGCAGGCACGCCGACCTCCTATCCGACCTCTCCCCCTATCACGACGCCGCCGCGCGTGGAATCCCCTTCGTCACGATCAACGGCGCGCGCCCGGAGGTCCCGGCCCCCGACTTTTCCACCGCGGATTCTCTCGGCATCCGTGCCGCGATCACGCACCTTCACGAGCTGGGCCACACGCGCATCGCACTTCTGACCGGCCGCACGCACATCGTCCCGGCACTGCGCAAGGCCGAGGCGTTCACGCAGGTGATGGGCGAGCTGATCGGAGACCACGCCCCCATCATCGAAGAGACCTTCTATACGTACGAGGCCGCGGCCGCCTACACGCACGCCCTCCTGGAGCGCGGCGCGACGGCGATCATCACAGGTTCTGACCTGCAGGCCCTCGGTGCGATCCGCACGATTTCCTCGCTAGGCCTGTCGGTCCCGGGCGACGTCTCGGTCATCGGTTTCGATGACACGTTCCTCATGAGCCACCTGAATCCGGCACTCACGACAATTCACCAGCCCGTGCAGTCGATCGTCACCTCCGCCGTGCGCGCCCTTTTCGAGGCATTAAACACAGCCGACTACGTTCCCACACACGCGGATTACGTCTTTTCGCCCGATCTCATCGTGCGCGGCTCGACTGGACGCATCAACTAACAGGCCAGATCACGAAGGTCCGGGCAGCAAGATTGACTTGACAAAGATTCTCAATTTCAAAGAGAATGATTTTCATGTCGAAGAGAATCCTTGCTGCCGCATGCGCGGCTGCCACAGCGCTCACCCTGTCCGCCTGCATCTCCCCATCCACATCCAACGGCGGCTCCTCCAAAGACGGCAAACTGACCGTCATGGCCTCGTTCTACCCCCTGCAGTACCTGGCTGAGAAGATCGGCGGCGAGCACGTCTCCGTTACCTCCCTGACCCCCGAAGGCGCCGAGCCGCACGACCTCGAGCTCTCTCCCAAGATGGTCGACTCCCTGTCCTCCGCGGACGCGGTCGTCTATCTCGCGGGCTTCCAGAGCGCCGTTGACGAGGCCATTGAACAGCAGGCCCCCAAGACCGTCATCGACGTCTCCTCCGCGGCCGAGCTGGTTGAGGCCGGCACCGATGCGAACCACCCCACCGAGGACGAGGAAGAGGCCACCGATGAGGCCCAGTCCGGTGAGACCGAGGCCCACGATCACGACCATGAAGGCCACGATCACGAAGGCCACGACCACGCGGACCACGATCACCATCACGACATGAGCGCGGACCCGCACTTCTGGCTGGATCCGACCCGCATGGCGAAGGCCGCCACCCTGGTGGGCGACAAGCTCGCCGAGGCCGACTCCGCCCACGCCGATGTCTACAAGGCGAACGCGAAGTCCCTGGCCGAGGAGCTCAACGCCCTGAGCAACACCCTGGTCACCAAGACCTCGAACTGCAAGGTCAAGACCTTCGTCACCGCCCATACCGCCTTCGGTTACCTGGCGGATCGCACGGGCCTAACCCAGGTCGGCATCTCCGGCCTCGACCCCGAGTCCTCCCCCTCCCCCGCGCGTCTGGCTGAAATCGCCCAGATCGCCAAGGACCAGGGCGTGACGACGATCTTCACCGAGGCCCTCATCGACCCCAAGGTCGCTCAGACCCTGGCCGACGACCTCGGCATCACGACGGCCGTCCTGGACCCGATCGAGTCCCAGACCGACGCGTCCAAGGACTACACCGCGGCGATGAACTCCAACATTGACGCCCTGACGAAAGCCCTCGACTGCCAGTGACAGCAACTGACAACCCCACGACGGCGGGAACCTCCCACGCGGAGGCGACCGCCGTCGTGCGTCTCGACAACCTGCACGTGGCCTGGGATACGGACCTGATCCTCCACGGGATCTCGCTCGACATCCCCGCCGGCCAGACCGTGGCGATCACGGGCTCGAACGGATCGGGCAAGTCCACGACCCTGAAGGCCCTGCTGGGTACCGCACCCATCACGAGCGGCGACGCCCAGCTCTTCGGTCGCTCGATTTCCGCTCGCCGCCGCGTGCCGTGGAACAAGATTGGCTACGTGCCCCAGCGCATCTCCTCGGGCGGCGCGATCAGCGCCAGCGCGATCGAGGTGGTGCGATCCGGCCTGCTCGGACCTCGTCGCCTGTGGGCGCTGCCGGGCGACACCGCGAAGGCCATGGCCGCCCTCGAACGCGTCGGCATGGCGCACCGCGCCCACTCTCCCCTGAACATCCTCTCGGGCGGGCAGGCTCAGCGCGTTCTGATCGCTCGCGCCCTCGTACGTCGCCCCGAGCTGCTCATCATGGATGAGCCGATGGCCGGAATCGACGCGACATCGCGAGCGCGCCTCGCGCAGATAGTCGCCGACGCCAAGGCGGAGAGCACCACGATCCTCATCGTCCTGCACGAACTGGGCGAACTCGGCCCGCTCCTGGACCGCGAGCTGCACATCAGCGCGGGGCACGTCTCCTACGACGGCCCTCCCCACATCGAGGACGACCACGAACAGCATCACGGCGGCGGCGATCACTGCCACCCCACGACCGAGGCGAGGTCCGCAACGAGCGACCACGGCCTCGTCAGCGGAATCTAGACGGGAGCGACGCATGATTGACGCACTGACTACCCTCCTGTCCTCGCCGATGATGCAGCGTTCGCTGCTCGCCGCACTGATCGTGGGCCTCACCGCCCCGATCATCGGCACCTACCTGGTCCATCGCCGACTGGCGATGCTCGGCGACGGCATCGGCCACATCTCTCTGACCGGCGTCGCGCTGGGCTGGCTGGCGGGCACGTTCGCGAACGTGAGCCCCGCCGACTCGTGGGCGGTCCCCGGAGCGGTCATCATCTCTCTGCTGGGCGCGATCACGATCGAGCTGGTGCGCCAGAGCGGACGCACCTCCGGCGACATGGCCCTGGCCATGCTGTTCTACGGGGGCATCGCCGGCGGCGTCCTGCTGATTGGTCTGGCGGGCGGCACCTCCGCTCAGCTGAACTCCTACCTCTTCGGTTCGATCTCGACCGTGCGATGGAGCGACATTACGCTCATCACGGGCCTCGGAATCGCGATCGTGGCACTCGGCGTGGGTCTGGCTCCCGCGCTCTTCTCGGTGACCAACGACGAGGACTTCGCCCGCTCGACGGGACTGCCCGTGCGCACGCTGTCCCTGCTGATCGCGATTCTCTCTGCGCTGACCGTGGCCGTCGCGATGCGAGTCGTCGGCTCCCTCCTGGTCAGCGCGCTCATGGTGATCCCCGTGGCGATTGCGCAGCTCGGAGCGCGTTCGTTCCGCTCCACGATGGGAATCGCGATGGCTCTCGGCGTCATTATCTGCACGTGCGGACTCTCCCTGACATACTTCGTCGACCTGTCGCCCGGTGCGACCATCGTTGTGGGCGCGATCGGCCTGTACGCGATCGGATTTACGATCCGGGCTATTGTGGACCGTATCCGCAGGGTGCGCAGGCTTCGCGTGGCCCGCGGCCACAATCAGCATCCGGAGCGCGAACACCTCGCTCACGCAGACGCATCATGACGAAGGGAACACCATGCAGCGCATGACGAAACAGCGTCAGGCGGTCCTCGATGAGCTGACCCGCATCAGCGACTTCCGCAGCGCCCAGCAGATCTTCGAGGACCTACACGTCCAGGGGCAGCGCGTGGGCCTGGCGACCGTGTACCGCTCGCTCCAGAGCCTCGCGGACGACGGCCGCGTCGACACGCTGCGCTCCTCCGACGGCGAGGCCCTGTACCGCTCGTGCACGACGCACCATCACCACCATCACCTGGTGTGCCGCGAGTGCGGCTTCACCAAGGAGATCGAGCAGTCTCAGATCGAGTCGTGGGTGGATTCGGTCGCGGCGGCGCACGGTTTTGGGGATGTCGTGCATTCCCTGGAGCTCTTCGGGGTGTGCAGCTCGTGCCAGTCGAAGAAATGACCTGGTAAGGTCGTATCGGCCGCGGCGAGGCCTGGGAGGCGGATGACGCTTTCCCAGGCCTCTTGCGTAGGTTAGGATAGGCTTTGTTTGATTAGCCTCACTCTGGGAGTGTCATGTTCGCCGCCGGAATCGATTCCATGGTCCCCGCCTTCGCACGCGAGGGTATCTGGCTCTTCGTTTTCCTGTTCGTGGTCGTCCTCTTGCGCGCTCAGGCAACCTACTGGCTGGCTCGCGGAGCGGCGTCGGGCGCCGTCCTGGCGACGGGACGTCAGGGCTTCCTGGGTGCTATGGCCCGCTGGTTCGACGGCCCGATCCCCCGCAAGGGCGCTGCCATGCTCGACAAGTGGGGCATTATCGTCATTCCCCTATGCTTTCTGACCGTGGGCATCCAGACGGCGGTCAACGCGGGCGCTGGCCTGGTACGCATGCGTTGGAGCACCTACACGATCGCGATGATCCCGGGGTGCGTCCTGTGGGCGCTGCTCTACGGCCTCGGAACGCTCGCTGTCTTCGCCGCGGCGATCCGAGCGGTCGCCGGTTCCCCTTGGGGCTGGGCAGGCCTGGCCCTCATCGCCGCGCTGATCACCGCGAAGATCGTGTGGGGTCGCCGCAAGCGCCGCACGGTCGACGCCGCGCTGGCCACCGACAACAGCTAGGACTGAGCGACCCGGTCGATCGCACCGCCAAAGCGGCGGTCGCGGCCCGCGAACTCCTCCAGGCACCCCCACAGCTCCTCGCGGTCGAACGCGGGCCAGGGCGTGTCGACGAACATCATTTCCGCATACGCCATCTGCCACAGCAGGTAGTTGGACAGGCGCTGCTCCCCTGACGTACGGATCATGAGGTCGACGTCGGGCACGTCGGGCAGGTAGAGGTGGCGAGACAAAGTCTTTTCGGTGACGCCGCGCGGGCTCAGGCGCCCGGCCGCAACATCCTCGGCGATGGATCGGGCAGCATCCGCCAGTTCGGCCCGACCACCGTAGTTCACGCACATGATGAGGTCGAGGGCCTTGCAGTGCGAGGTTGCCCGATCGGCCTTTTCCAGCGCGTTGATGACGCTCTTCCAGAGTTTGGGGCGACGCCCACTCCAGCGCACGTGCACGCCCCACTGGGCGAGCTGGTCGGTGCGCCGGGCGAGCACATCGGAGGCGTAGTTCATGATGAAGGAGACCTCGGCGGGCGAGCGCTTCCAGTTTTCCGTGGAGAAGGTGTAGACGCTCAGGTAGCGCACACCAGCATCGATGGCGCCGGCAATCGTGTCCATGAGGGCATACTCCCCCGCCCGGTGCCCCTCGGTGCGCGCCAGGCCCCGGCTATTTGCCCAGCGTCCGTTCCCGTCCATGATGAGGGCGACGTGCGCGGGCACTTCCCCCTTTCGAAAGACCGGTGCCTCGCAGTGCCACTGGCCGGGCCCGAGCAGCGGCGCGGTGGGGTCATTCGGTGCGCGGTCCATGGGGGTGGGTCGCAGGTCCGTCATGGGTGACTCCTATCGATGACGCTCAGCGAGCGCAGGCGACGTTCCAGATGCCATTGAGTGTACGAGGAGATGAGGCCCGAGGCCTCGGTGCGCGCGTAGGGTTCGCATCGGTCGGCCCGCTCCCAGTCACCGCTGAGCAGCTGGCCGAGGAGGGCCACCGTGTCGGGCGCGGGCGAGGAGGCGCCGGGCGGACGGCAGGTATCACAGACGGTGCCGCCGTCGGGGATAGAGAACGAGGTGTGGGGTCCCTGAGTACCGCACACGGCACAGTCGAAGCACGAGGGGGCCCAGCCGGCCAGGGCGAGGGCGCGCAGCGTGTAGGACGTGCGAATGAGGGTCGGGTCGTGGCGACCTCGTGCCAGGGCATTGAGAGCACCCAGAAGGAGCAGGTATTGGGAGTGGGTACCGTCGTGCGCGTCCGCGGTGAGACGCTCGGCGGTTTCGACGACGACGGTGGCCGCAAGGTAGAGGTCGTAGTTAGCGGCGATGGCGTCGCCGTATTGGGCGATCGAGGCGACCTGGGTGAGAGTGTCGAGGGTGCGGCCACGATGGAGCTGGGCATCGATGACGGAGAAGGGTTCAACGCGGGCGCCGAACTTTGAGGTCGTCTTGCGCACTCCCTTGGCCACGGCACGCACCTGCCCATGCTCGGCGGTGAGAAGCGTGATGATGCGATCCGCTTCGCCCAGCTTGTGGGTGCGCAGGACGATCGCCTCGTCTCGATAGGACTTCATCACACGGACATTGTGTCACGACCGCGCGACTTGGGACAGGAGGCCCGCCCCGCATCGCACGGCGCGAAATCTGTTGTGAAGTGCGCTGTCATATCGGTCGACAAGCGCCCCCGCGTGCGCTGTCAACAATATATGAGAAACTGACAGCGTGGTCGGTTACACAGCCGGCAAACGGTTTTCGAGTAGATAGTTTCTTCGTAACTGGATATGGTTTACCCATAACCGTCGAAGGAAGGAAATAAATGGCTCCGCCGATTGATGCCCGCGAAAAGCTTGGCACTGCACTGCGCCAGGCCCTGACGCAGACCCCGCTGTCAAAGATCTCTGTCAGCGCGCTGACACGCTCCGCCGGTGTCACCCGTCAAGCGTTCTACTACCACTTCAACTCCCTCAACGACCTCAACGCCTGGGTTTTCCGCGAGGAAGTCACAGCACACCTGACCACAAGTTCGGGAGAATGGCTCGACGCCATCGAAGCGACCATGACGTGGATGCACGCCCATCGCGACGAGACCGCCGCCGCCATGAAGACCATCGAGCCCAACGACCTGTGGGCGTTCCTGGCCTCCCACATTCAGGAGCTCATCGAGTCCCGCCTCCCCGGCTCCGCCTCAGCCACGGCGCGCGACGTCGTCGCCCAGCACTTCGCGCTGGCGACCACCGCCCACATGGCCCAATGGATGCTCTCCGGCCTGGAGGTCAACCCCTCGCTCGCGATTGCTCGCATGCGAGTGCTCATGACCGACCAGACCACCCCAGCTCTGGGCCGTCTCGCCAAGTAATGCGGTAATTCCCACCAACCGCACGAGGGCAGATACAGCTCACCCCAGGCCCCGGCCTCGTTCCACCAACGAGACCGGGGCCTAGCGCATATCCGCAACATAATCGTGACAACCAATCCCTAGACGCGTGACCAGGGCCTCGCTGTACGATTGGTCAGTTCTGTCTAGACAGGCATTAGGCAGCTCCGCGAATTTACATGTATAGTTCGCACGTAACCTCATTGTTTCTTGTCGCCGAGGATCACTGATGCCCCACCCCGATGCGAAAGAGCGGCTCGCACGCGCCCTGCGCGACGCCCTCACGACCGTCCCCCTGTCGAAGGTGACGGTTTCCGGAATCACGCGCACTGCCGGCGTGACACGCCAAGCCTTCTACTACCACTTCTCTGACATCCGCGACCTGACCGTGTGGGTCTTCAAGCGCGAGGTCGCCGACCAGATCATCGCTCACACCACCTACGACGACTGGTCCGATGGCCTACTCGCCATGTTCGTGTGGATGCAAAACCACCCCGAAGAGACCCGTTGCGTCGTCTCCTCCCTCGGCATGGAGGATCTGCAGATCTTCCTCCACAAGCAGCTGCGCGCCGTCATGGAACCCATCGTCGATCAGCACAGTGCCGACCTGCCCGTCACCGAAGACGACCGCGTGTTCGTCACCGACCACTTCACCCTCGCCGTCCTCGGCCATATCTCCCAATGGCTTGCAACCGGCATGAGCACCGACCCCTACATCCTCACCGAGCGTATCGCCCGCGTGCTCGACGGCCAGGTGCGTCGGTCCCTCGAAGCGTTCGCGATCGATCCGATCCAGCCCGCCTCCCGCGGTTGAGCAAACGACGAACCCCGACCTCGTTTCTCCATCAACGAGGCCGGGGGTCGCCTTATCTGTCTGCGAGCGCTTAGCGCAGGGCTCGGTTGACCGCCGAGATGACGGCCTTGTAGGACGCGCGCGTGATCGAGGAGTCGATGCCGACGCCCCATACGATCTGACCGTCGACCGCAGCCTCCACGTAGGCGGCGGCGCGGGCGTCACGGCCCTGGCTCATCGCGTGCTCAGAGTAGTCGAGGACTCGCACGTCAAGATCGAACTCGTGCAGCGCCGAGACGAAGGCGTCGATCGGGCCAGTACCCGTGGCCTGCACCTTCACGGTCTCGCCGCCGTCCGTGAGCGTCGCGTTGAGCTCGACGTGCTCGTCGTCGATCGAAGAAACCTGCGAGGCACGCATCTCGAAGCGGCCCCACGGCTCCAGGCCAGGAGCGGCGCTCGTGGGCAGGTACTCGTCCGCAAAGATCTGCCACAGCGTGGCCGCGTTGATCTCACCGCCGTACGTGTCGGTGTGGCGCTGGACGATGCGAGAGAACTCCACCTGCAGGCGACGCGGTAGCTCGAGGGCGTGCGCCGTCGACATGAGGTAGGCGACGCCACCCTTGCCGGACTGCGAGTTCACGCGCACCACGGCCTCGTACGAACGACCCACGTCGTGCGGGTCGATCGGCAGGTAGGGCAGCTCCCACACAACCGCTTCCTCGTCGCCGCCGGCCGCGTCCACCTTGGCCTTGCGAGCGGTAAAGCCCTTCTTGATCGCATCCTGGTGCGAACCGGAGAAGCTCGTGTACACGAGGTCGCCGACGTAGGGGGCACGCGGCGAGGTCTCCATCTGCGTGCAGTACTCAACCGTGCGGCGAATCGCGTCCACGTCCGAAAAGTCAATGCCCGGATCGATGCCCTGGCTGAACAGGTTCAGACCCAGCGTCACCAGGTCGACGTTGCCGGTGCGCTCACCCTGACCGAGCAGGCAGCCCTCGATGCGGTCCGCGCCGGCCAAGAGCGCCAGCTCGGCCGTCGCCACGCCCGTGCCACGGTCGTTGTGGGGGTGCACGGACAGGGCCACGTACTCGCGGCGGCTCAGGTTACGACTCATCCACTCGATCTGGTCGGCGAACACGTTCGGGGTCGAACGCTCCACCGTGGAGGGCAGGTTCAGGACGATCTCGCGCCCATCGCCCGGCTCCCACACGTCCATGACGGACTCGCACACCTCGAGGGCGAAATCGAGCTCAGTATCGACGAAGATCTCGGGCGAGTACTCGAAGCCGAAGATCGTCTCATCACCCAGGCGCTTCTCAGCCTGCGCAATAATCTCGCGCGCACCGGACTGAGCGAGCTCAACCGTCTGCGCCTTATCCGCGTGGAACACGACCTCGCGGAACACGGGGGCCGTCGCGTTGTAGAGGTGCACCGTCGCGCGCGGGAAGCCCACCATGGCCTCGACCGTGCGCTCGATCAGCTCGGGACGCGACTGGGTGAGAACCGAGATCGTCACGTCCTCGGGCACCGCGTCGTCCTCGATGAGGGAACGCACAAAGTCGTAGTCGGTCTGCGAGGCCGCGGGGAAACCGATCTCGATCTCCTTATAACCCAGCTTAATGAGCAGGTCGAACATGCGTCGCTTGCGGGCCGGGTCCATCGGCTCGATGAGGGCCTGGTTGCCATCGCGCAGGTCGGTGGACATCCAGCGCGGCGCCTTCGTGATGCGCTTGGAGGGCCACTGGCGATCCGGCAGGTCCACGGGATTCGTGTCGAGGAACGGCCGATACTTACGAATCGGCATGCGCGAGCCGGAGGGGACGGGAACAGCGGATGTAGTCTTCACGCTTCGTAGTCTATCGACGAGGCTCCAACCGCGAGCAGACGCTGCGCATACTGGACGTGAGATGCGGCGCGCTCCCCCTGCCAGCACTGACAAAGAAAAACGCTCAAAAATGCGTCCGCCCCCGCCTTCATATGTCATGATAATTAGGTCCATTGTCCCACTCACTGACGCGCGGAGCAGCCATGACTTCTCTCTTGTTAGCCCAATCCTTTACCCCGTCGACGACGGCAGTCGCGGGGAATGTCTTCCTGACAGCCGTCGTCGGGCTTCTTCCGCTCGTCGTCTTCTTCGTCCTCATGGGGGTCTTCAAGGTCGCCACCCACTGGTGCTCGATCATCTCCCTGGTGCTGTCCTTGGGCATCGCGGTCTTCGCCTTCAAGATGCCCGTCGGCATGGCCCTCCTGTCCGGCACGCAGGGCGCCGCCATGGGCTTCATGCCGATCATCTACATCATCATCGCGGCCGTATGGCTCTACAACCTCACCGAGAAGTCCGGACGCTCTTCCGACCTGAAGGCCGTCTTTAATACGATCGGCCGCGGCGACCAGCGCGCCCAGGCTCTCATCGTCGCCTGGTGCTTCTGCGGCCTGCTCGAGGGCTTGGCCGGCTTCGGCGCCCCCGTTGCCATCACGTGTGCCATGCTCGTGACCCTCGGAGTCCCGAAGATCAAGGCCGCCGTCGTCACCGTCGTCGGTAACGCCATCAACGTTGGCTTCGGCGCCATGGCCATCCCCACGACCACCGCTGGCAAGCTCGGCGGCGCAGACCCCGTCGTCGTCGCCGGCGACATGGGCCACCTGACGTGGATCTTCTGTCTGTTTATCCCGGTCCTGATGCTGTTCATCCTCGACGGCGGACGAGGCGTGCGCCAGCTGTGGCCACTCGCCCTCGTTGCGGGTGCCGCGGGCGGCGTCGGCCACTTCTTCACCCCCTCCATCTCCTACGAGCTGACCGCCGTCGTCGCCTCGCTGCTCGGATTCGCCGCCTGCTACGTCTTCCTGCTGGTCTGGGGCCCGACGACCCCCGCCGAGTGCGCGACCAGCGCCGACGAGGCCGACAAACCCACCGGCTCGCGCATCGGACTGGCCCTGCTGCCCTACGTCCTCGTCGTCGTCATCATCGCGATCACGAAGCTGGCAAAGCCGATCACCGCCTTCTTCTCCTCGACTGACGTGAAGATCCCGTGGCCCGGCATCTACGGCAACCTGCTGACCGGCGACGGATCGCCCTCAACCGCCGCGATCTACTCGCTGCAGATCCTGTCCAACCCCGGCACCTGGATCTTCGTCACCGGCATCATCGTCGCCATCGTGTACGGCACAAACTCCTCGAACGGCCGCTTCCAGACCTCCGTGGGTGAGATGTTCGCGGTCCTGCCTCGCACCATCTACTCACTGCGCATGGCCATCCTGACGATCGCCTCCGTGATGGCCCTCGCCTTCGTCATGAACTTCTCCGGCCAGACCACCTCGATCGGCGCCGCCCTGGCGACGACGGGCGCGGCCTTCGCATTCCTCTCCCCCATCCTGGGCTGGATCGGTACGGCCGTCGCGGGTTCCGCAACCTCGGCGGGCGCGCTCTTCGCGAACCTGCAGTCGACCGCTGCAGCCGGCGCGGGACTCGACCCGTCCATCCTGCTGGCCGCCAACACCATCGGCGGCGGCATCGGCAAGATCGTGTCCCCGCAGAACCTCGCGATCGCCGCGACCGCAGTCGATTCGAAGGGCTCCGACGCGGAGATCCTCAAGAAGGCCGCCCCCTACTCGATCGGCCTGCTCCTGGTGCTGTGCACCCTGGTGTTCATCGCATCCCAGGGCTGGCTCGGTGCCTACATGCCACACTGATCGGCGGCTCATGGGCTCGGGAGGTCCCGGGAAGCAAGTTGCTTCCCGGGACCTCCCCCTTGTAGGCTCCCATCAGAAGTACGGACAAAGGAGACGCCAGTGCCTGACTTGAGTTTTTCGAGCGACGCCTTACGCATGGCCGCACAATACGTCGTGGAAGCGGCAACCTGCACAAAGGTCACACCTCCCACCGGAGATCCCTGCAGTAGCGTCTACGCGCAGAGGATCAGTGGGCCGATCAACAACCTCAACGAGGCAGAGACCGCGATCCAGGACGAGCTCAAGGCAATGCACTCCGACATGATGGAGACGCTTCAGTCGTTTGAGCAGATGGAAAACGCGATTGTCGGTTCCTTCAGCACAGTTACCGAGGGATGACACAGATGATTACGAAAACCAAGCTGTACGCGCTCGATCTAAGATCTTTTACCACCACAATCGAGCAACTTGACGAGGCAGTGCGAGCTAATCAGGCGAAGCTAGACGACATCACCCACGCGAAGGAAATAATCGCGTCAGGCATGCAAGGACAGAGCGCCCAGGCGATGATCGCCAAGCTGGATGCGCTCGAGCAGAAGATCACCGATCACATCACGTCGATCCAACAGACACAGGCGGCCATCACCACCTACCGCACCAACAAGCAGCAGCTCCAACGTGAGGTCATCGACTACGTTGACAGTCTCGAACTCGATAGTTTTTCCGTGTCCGATGTCTGGATAGTCCTCCCCTCGGACAATATGCTCGCCGCACTTTCCCCCCTCTACATTGGCGGAAAGTTCATTGCAGCAGGCATCGCGCAACAACTACTCACAGCGCTTGTAGAAACGTTTGTGCGATACGATCTTCAAGCCGCTCTCCATTCTGGCTCAGATGTCAAGCCCTATACAACGTCAGGCGGGTTCTCGACTATCGAACCCGACCGTTCCATTGAGTGGGATGACAGCTTTCCCCACGGCTCTAAAGCAGGCCAAGACACTCCGGAAGACTGGGACAACTGGTACAAGTGGGAGCTGTACCGTCAAGGAGCGGGCTGGGTCTTACAACACTCCGACTCATATGATTTCTACGGACACTTTCGGGAAAATACAGGTACTCCCAAGACCTTCAACTACGAAAAGGCTTACATGGACGATGCCATCATCCGAAACTACGTCAACACAGACCTCAATGCGTCACTGCAGGCTGCGAATGAGGCTGTGATGGCCGGCCAGACAGACGTGACGCTCTATTCCCCCATGCACGCTGTCGGCAATCCGGCCACCGAAAACTGGCAGAGAACGATTGGCGGCCACACGATGTACACCGACACGGATGTCAAGGTCGAGGGAGACACCGTGACCGCCACCGTTACCGTCTATGCTCGGGATAAGTGGAATTTCGACCGCGGCAAGGCCGACAAGGGTTCAGGGACACCGGATGCTGTCAATGGACGTTTTGAAGAGCTCGGGTGGGGAAAGAGCTTTCATTCCAGCGGCAGCTTAACCCGCACCTACACCTGGAAGGTCGGCGAACAGCCACCCCTTCTGGATACGCGCACCACCGAGAGCAACGAAGACCGTAAGACGCACGACTACGAAAAGTACAAGCCACGATGAGTTCACAACAGCTTCTATCAGATGAGTCCCTTAACCGTTTTTTTCCGGCCCACACTCTGTTCCAGATCCTGGACCGCAGTGTTGTCCTGCGTCCAGGCGAACTCCTCATCGGACCTTCGAATAGGTTTCTGATCATCTGCGCGGAGGCAACCGACGAGTGGAGTGCTTTGCTCACCGCGCACTGCACCGGTGAATACACTGAGGAGCTCCACCTTCCTCACACTCTCGCGCGCCTCGCAGGCGAGACGTGGTTGACGGGACCGGACCTACCAACCTATCTGGGCATCAGCTTCCCGGCGACCGACGTGGCAGTCTGCGGGAACTACGTGTACATCTCGTTCAATGTGGGAGCCTGACCAATGAAATCACTCCGTCGGTTGTCCCTTCCCATGCTCGTCATCGCGGCACTCGCCGCTGCGTGCAACCCATTCATACCCAGGAACACGCCGGCGGCCACGCCGACTCAGTATCCACAGGACCCGCGCTTCGCCGAATTTGTCTACAAGAGCGACGAGACTCCGACGGTCCAAGATCGAACCGACTCCGTCAATGTTCGATGGCCGAACACGAAGGCGAGCGAAGCGCACATCGTCCTCGAGTATTCCCCGGCGCTTGCTTTTATCCCCGCACAGGACCCCGAATTCTGGCTGACCGCTGTTGCCACCATCCCCGACGAGACGATCCAGCTCCTCGCCGAGGGAGAAGCCACCAACACACTCCTACCCGGCATCTATCCTCACCTCTACGAGTACGTGCCCCAGGAGTGCGAGTTCACCACGATCGACCCGAAGTTCGCGGACAAGGCGCTCGCACCGGATAAGGAAAAGATCCCACACGATTTCGGCCCCATGGACATACGAGCGCTAGCCATATCCAAGGATTGCAACCTTCTCGTGTTCACCGCACTCGGCAATGCCTATCCCGATTCCTAGAACAGGCTCCCCTCGAACACGCCCGGCCTCGTCATGGAGCGCCCAAAGGATCCACCCAAGGATAAATATGAAGCACCCATTCAAGGCCCTCGTGCCGCTGTTTGCGGTCGCGGCGCTCACTGCCGGGTGCAACCCGTTCACACCCACGAACACGCCGGCGGCCACGCCGACTCAGTATCCGCAGGACCCGCGCTTCGCCGAATTCACGTACGAGACCGATGATGAGCTGAAGGTTCAGGAGCGCGTCGATTCGTTCAACGAACGTATGCCCGGGCTGGGGGCGACCGGCGGCCACGTTATCGCGGCACATTTCCGGGACGGCGCCGACCGGCAGCCGACACCGGACCGCCAATTCTGGCTGACCGGTGTCGCCGAGGTCCCCGACACGACGATCACCATGCTCGTCGATGACAACATCGGCGGATCTTCGTTGTTGCCCGGCATCCACCCTCTCTTGTACGAGTACGTGCCCGAGGAATGTACTTTCACAACCATTGACCCCGTCGTTGCAAACAAGGTCCTCGGCACCGATCCGGAAGCCATCTATTCGGATTGGGGATCATTCGAGATCCGCGAGTTTGCGGTCTCTGCGCAGTGCAATCTCATTATCGTCACCGGCGATGGTCTCAACGCCTAGCACACCAACGTTCAGGACACTCATGAAACCCACTCTCAAGCTTCTCGCCCCAGTTCTCGCGGTTATCGCTCTGGTATCCGCTTGTCTTCCGTCGGCCTCTTCCGGGCGCTCGTCCAGCCACAAAACTACACTCAGGCCATCGAAGCTGGACCCTCGGTTCGCTGAGTTCCAGTACACCTTCACGAAAAAACCGGAGATTCAAGAGCGCGTCGATATTCTCAACGAGCAATGGCTCAACCTGGATGCGACGGAAGCTCACCTCACCCTCGCGTTCTCCCGCACTGGCTTCTTTGAACTCAACATCGAACCCGAGTTTTGGATGAGTGGCGTCGCGACCATCTCTGATGAAGCAGCCACGATGCTCCTCAACAAGACGAACGACAACAGAACCCTGCTGCCGGGCATCTACCCGGGCCTTTACGAGTACGTTCCCAAGGACTGCACCTTCAGCAACATTGATCTCGAACACGCGAAAAAAACTCTCCAGCGCCCCCAATTTTCACAAGCAACCGTGCCCACAATTGATCCGATGATCATCCAGGATCTCGCCGTGTCGCAGGACTGCCATTTGATGGTCATTACCGCGCTCGGCCACCGCGGCAGCTGATTGCCACTCCTCCGCAGGCTCCGTCAATGACAGCCGAACGATCAGCCGTAGGAAAGCATGAAGCTCACTGTTAAGACCATCGTGCCGCTGCTCGCGGTCGCGGCACTCGCCGCTGCATGCAGCAACCCATTCGCGCACGATAGTTCCCGATCCGCAGGCGCCCAAGACCCGCGCTTCGCACCGTTCGTAGTCTCCTCCGAAAACAAACCCGTCTACGGCAACGATACGGACTACCTCAATCACCGAATGCCCAAACTGAGCGCATCGGAAGGCCACTACGCGCAGATTCTGGTTGCCGACTCAACATGGATGCCCATACCGGAGACAAAGTTCTGGTTCTCCGGGGTCGCAGTAGCGTCCGAAGAGACGATCGCACAACTGCAACAAGAGATCGAGGGCAGCGCCCAGCTCCTACCCGGCATCCACCCCGATCTCTACCAATACGTGCCCCAGGAGTGCGAGTTCAACAGCGTTCCTGCTGACCGTGCCAACACGATCCTGGACACCGCAGCACACAGCTACCCGAATTCAACCGACTCCTTCAGCGTCACCGATCTAGCTATTTCTCCCAACTGTCATCTCGTCGTCATGACCGGCGAAGGCGTCAACGGCTGACCGGCCCTACCACTCGAACCCGCGGCTTGGAGGCACCACCACGCCCGCCCCGGTGCACTCCGCTCCCCGATTTCCGGCCCCTGCCTCGTCCATTTTCGAGGCCGGGGCGACCTCTTGCGCACACACAACCATCGCAAAACTGAAAAACGAAAACTCACCCTGAGCTAAGTCGCATCCCGAAGGCCCTAAAACGCCCAATGAGAGGCTCATTTTCGTTGATCACTTGGGGAGATTTTTCCGCAAAAAATAGCGGATAAATCGACCTCGCTTAAGTTGTCTGAACAAAATTGGTCACTGGGACCTCGGACCCAGTCATAACCTGAGTTGGACAGCACCCACGAGGAAGGATCTCCCAGTGCGCATCGCTCTCTTTTCCACCTGCCTGGCAGACGTCATGTTCCCCCAGGCCGCCCAGGCTACAGTGACCCTGCTTGAACGCCTCGGCCACGAGGTCGTCTTCCCTGAAGACCAGGTCTGCTGCGGACAGATGCACGCAAACACCGGCTACTTCGAAGACGCCGCGAAGATTACCCGCAACCACGTCAAGACCTTCGAGCCCGTGCTCGACGGCCAGTGGGACGCCATCGTCGTCCCCTCCGGCTCCTGCACCGGTGCAGCGCGCCACGAGCAGAAGATCGTCGCCGAGCACGTGGGCGACAAGGAGCTCGCGAAGCAGTCCCAGCGCATCGCTGAGCACACCTACGAACTCACCGAGCTCATCACCGACGTTCTGGGCCTCGAGGACGTGGGCGCCTACTTCCCCCACACGGTCACCTACCACCCGACCTGCCACTCGCTGCGCGTCGCCAAGATCGGCGACCGCCCCTACCGCCTCCTGCGCGCCGTCGAGGGCCTGACCCTCGTCGACCTGCCCGACGCCGAGGTCTGCTGCGGTTTCGGCGGCACCTTCGCCATGAAGAACTCCGAGACCTCCACCTCGATGCTCGCGGACAAGGTCACCAACGTGATGTCCACGCGCGCCGAGGTCCTCGTCATGGGCGACTACTCCTGCCTCATGCACGTCGGCGGCGGCCTCTCGCGTCTCAACTCGGGCATCCGCCCGATGCACATCGCCGAGATCCTGGCATCCACCAAGGATCAGCCCTTCGAGGGCAACATCTCCTTCGCACCCGAAAGCGCACAGGTGATCTGACATGTCTGAAACATTCATCGGTATGCCTGGCGTGGTCTCTGACGACGCGAACGCGCAGGCCCACACCGGCGGCTGGCGCACCACCGTCTCCATCCCCGAGGACACCCTCCGTTGGGGTCCGACCTTCCCGCAGGGCGCTCACAAGACCCTGGCGAACACCCAGATGCGCCGCAACCTGGGCCACGCCACCCGCACGATCCGCACCAAGCGCGGACAGCGCGTCGCGGAAATGCCCGACTGGGAGGACCTGCGTAACGCAGCGGAGGCCGTTAAGTTCGAGGTCGAGTCCCGTATGCCCGAGCTCCTCGAAGAGTTCGAACGCAACGTGACCGCCCGCGGCGGCATCGTCCACTGGGCGCGTGACAAGCACGAGGCCAACCGCATCATCGCGGACATCATCAAGTCCAAGGGCGTCGACGAGATCGTCAAGGTCAAGTCCATGGCCACCCAGGAGACGAACCTCAACGAGTACCTGAAGGAACAGGGCATTCACGCTCGCGAGACCGACCTCGCCGAGATGATCGTCCAGCTGGCCGACGACATGCCCAGCCACATCGTAGTCCCCGCGATCCACCGCAACCGCTCCGAGGTCCGCGGTATCTTCCTGGATCGCATGGAGGATGCTCCTCGCGACCTCTCCGATGACCCGACCGAGTTGACGGCAGCGGCCCGCTCCCACCTGCGTAAGAAGTTCCTGCACGCCAAGGTTGCCGTTTCCGGCACCAACATGGGCGTTGCGGAAACCGGCACCGTCTCCATCTTTGAGTCCGAGGGCAACGGCCGCATGTGTCTGACCCTGCCCGACACGCTCATCACCCTGATGGGTATCGAGAAGCTGGTCCCCCGCTTCCAGGACATCGAGATCTTCTCCCAGCTCCTGCCGCGTTCCGCCACCGGCGAGCGCATGAACCCCTACACCTCCATGTGGACGGGCGTCACCCCCGGCGATGGCCCCCAGGAATTCCACCTGATCCTCATGGACAACGGCCGCACCAAGGTCCTCGCCGACCCGATCGGCCGCCAGGCCCTCGCCTGCATCCGCTGCGGCTCGTGCATGAACATCTGCCCGGTGTACCAGCACACCTCCGGCCACGCCTACGGCTCCGTCTACCCGGGCCCCATCGGCGCGATCCTGACACCGCAGCTCACCCAGGGCCTCGACGAGCACGACCCGGTGCACACCCTGCCCTTCGCGTCCTCCCTGTGTGGCGCGTGCGGCGAGGTCTGCCCCGTCAAGATCGACATCCCGACGATCCTCATTCACATGCGCGCGCGCACGGTCGACGTCAAGCGCAACCTCGTACCGGACGTATGGGACCTCGCAATGGGCGTGACCACCCCGGTCATGTCAAACGCCAAGCTGTGGAAGGCCGCGAACGTGCCGACCAAGGCGACGCGTCTCTTCGCGAAGAAGGGCGCCATCGGCGCACTGCCGTTCCCGGCCTCGCTGTGGACCCGTGCACGCGACCTGCCGGTCGCGCCCAAGGAGACCTTCCGTCAGTGGTGGAAGCGCACCCACAAGGACTCCGACGCCAACACGCCGCGCACCGACGCCCCCGCGACGGGTATTCCACTCGCGTCCGAGCATGGCATGACCACTAACACGACCCCGAAGGAGGCGTGACATGAGCACCACCACCATGGACGCGAAGACCGCGATCCTGGCTCGCGCACGCGACGCCATCTCTCGTTCCCAGCAGGACCGTCCGGTGCGTCCGGTCCCTCGTGACTACATCCGCTCCACCGAGCACGCGCCGGGCTCTGACGCGGTCGTCGAGGAAATGATCGAGACGCTCGAAGACTACTCTGCGCAGGTCGTCGTGGTCTCCAGCGATGACGAGGCCGCCGACGCAGTCTCGAAGTACCTGGCGGACAAGGAGGCTACCTCCGTCGTGGTCCCCACGGGCCTGGATGACGTCTTCAAGAAGGCCGCCGCCCGCGACGGCCGCAAGGTCAGCGAGGACAGCCGCGAGCAGGCCATCCCGACGCTGGAGCTCGACCAGATCGATGCCGTCGTCACGCGCTGCCGCGTTGCGATCTCCCTGTCCGGCACCATCGTCCTCGACGGCGAGCCCGACCAGGGTCGCCGCGCGATCACGCTCGTGCCCGACACGCACGTCGTCGTCCTGCGCGCCTCCGACATTGTTCCCACGGTGCCGCAGGCAGTCGAGATCCTCGGCAAGAACCCGACACGTCCGATGACCTGGCTCGCCGGCGGCTCGGCGACCTCCGACATCGAGCTCGTCCGCGTCAACGGCGTGCACGGCCCTCGCTTCCTGCGAGTCGTCATCGTCAAGTGATCTGATCACGACGTAAGTGTGCCCGGCTGCCTCACGGCGGCCGGGCACTCTTGCATCTGCGGGAGCTAACCGCGCACGCGGATGACGCTGGGCATGTCAGAAACCGAGGCGTCCCAGCATCTTCGGGTCGGACTGCCAGTCCTTCGCGGTGCGCACGTGCAGGTCGAGGTAGACGCGGCGACCCAGCAACTCCTCGATGTGGGCGCGGGCCTGGGTGCCGATCTGCTTGAGGCGGCTTCCCTTGCGGCCGATGATGATGGCCTTCTGGGAGTCGCGCTCGACGTAGACGTTCACGTGGATGTCGAGCATGGGCGGGCGATCGTCGCCCTCGCGGCGCGGCCTCTCGATGATCTCCTCTACCTGGACGGCCAGGGAGTGGGGCAGCTCGTCGCGCACGCCCTCCAGGGCGGCCTCTCGGATGAACTCGGCGATCAGGGTATCGCGCGACTCGTCGGTGACGTCGCCTGACGGGTACAGCGGCGGCGAGAGCGGCACGGTCTGCGCGAGGACCTCGCGCAGGTGGTCGATGCCCTTGCCCTCCACGGAGGAGACCGGCACAATAGCCGCCCACTCCCCCAGCTTCTCGATGGAGAGCAGATGCTTCATGACGCGGTCGCGCGGCACAGCGTCGCACTTGGTCGCAACCGCGATGATCGGGCGCTTGACGGAGCGCAGCTCGCGGGCGATGAACTGGTCGCCGGGGCCGATGCGCTGGTCGGCGGGCAGGCAGAAGAGCACGACGTCGACCTCGGAGAGGGCCTCGCGCACCATGGCGTTGAGGCGCTTGCCCAGCAGCGTGCGCGGGCGGTGGTATCCGGGGGTGTCCACGAGCACCAGCTGGTAGCCCTCGCCGTGCACGATGCCGCGGATGTTGTGGCGCGTCGTCTCGGGGCGCCCAGACGTGATCGCGATCTTGCGTCCGACCAGCGCGTTCGTCAGGGTCGACTTGCCGACGTTGGGGCGCCCGACGATGGAGACAAAGCCGGCGCGGAAGTCCTCCGGGAACTCCGGCATCTCGATGGTCGCGGCCGCGTCCTCACGCAAGGATGCGAGCGATGTCAGCGCCTCGAACGCATCGAGGTCAGCGTCCTCCTCATCCTCCAGGCCCTCGAGGTCCTCGTCCTCGTATTCCTCGGAGTCCTGAAAGTCCTCGTCGTCGCGGGGCTCAGCCCCGGCCTCGTCCAAAGTGTCATCGCCGAGGCCGGCGTCGATCTGCGCGCGGGCGTCGGCTTCCGGGTCGGCAGCGTCGGGAGCGACCTCGATGCGCGCGTCGCCGAAGGCGTTGGGGCCGGCCATGAGTTCATCGTCGGAGGGGAATCGCATGTCAGTTGTCCTTGTCGTCGGCGGGGATGGGGTCGGTGATGAGCGGAGAGTCGGGGTCGAGGCGGCAGAGAATCGTGGAGACTTGGCGGCGGCGCCCGCGCGATTCTTCCGCCGTCATGAGCACGCCGGCGAGTGTACCTGTCGCGCCGGGCAGGGGAACCCGCCCGATCGCCTTGGCGAGCAGGCCGCCGACGGAGTCGACGTCCTCGTCTTCGATCTCGCGGTCGAGGAGCTCGCCCAACTCGGAGATCGGGTAGCGTGCGGGGACGCGCCACACGCCCGGCTCGACTTCCTCGGGTTCGACGGAGTGGCGGTCGTGCTCGTCGGTCAGCTCGCCGACGACCTCCTCAAGGATGTCCTCGAGGGTCACGAGGCCCGCGACGCCGCCGTACTCGTCGATGACGATGGCCATGTGGAAGCGCTCGGCCTGCATCTGGCGCAGCATGTCGTCCGCGGGCTTCATTTCGACGGCGAACTCGGCGGGGCGCATCATCTGCTCGGCGCGCATGTCGAGCTGGCCGCCCGTGGCCTCCCAGCGCGACACGAGGTCCTTGAAGTACAGGATGCCGCGAATATCGTCCACGTCGTCGCCGACGACGGGCACTCGGGAGAAGCCGGAGCGCACGAACAGGCGCAGGGCGGAGGGGGCGGGTGTGTCGGCGTCGATGGTGACCATGTCGGTGCGCGGCACCATGACCTCGCGCACGAGCGTGTGCCCGAGGTCCAGGACGGAGCGGACCATGTCGCGGTCCTCTTCCTCGAAGCTCTCGGGTTCGCCGACCTCGTCGACGATCTCGCGCAGGTCGGAGATCAGCTCGGCGCGCACCTGTGCCTCGGTGGGCTCGGGGGCGGGGCGCGAGGAGCGCACGCGGGTCAGGAGGGGGTCCACCAGGTGGCTGAGGCGCGCGAGGCGGTCCGCGAATCTGGTGCCCGCCAGTGCGATGCCCTCGGGGTTGCGCGCGCCCCACTGGGCGGGCAGGAAGGACACGAAGAGCAGCTGCAGGGCCGCGATCACGAAGACCGCGATAAGGGCGACCGCCCACCAGGGCAGGCGGGTGTCAACCAGGATGATCGTGCCCATGACCGCGTACACGACCTGCCAGAAGGTACGGAAGGCGCGCAGCGACAAAAGAGTGCGCCGGCGGTGATCGACAAGGCCGTAGAGGACGCGCGCATTGCGCCGCTCCTCCTCGATGAGGTCCTCGACGCCGGCCAGGGTCAGGCGCTGGACGGCCTGCTCGACGCTTTGGGCGACGGACGCGAAGGCCAGCGCGACGACCGCGAGGACCAGGAGCGCCACGGAGGGCACATCCAGGATTGGCGAGGCCGGGGACGCCTGCAGGGGAAGGATCATCGGGTGGCCAGGAAGGTCAGGAGGAGCTTGCGCTGCAGGGCGAACATGACCTCGCGCTCGGCATCGGTCGCGTGATCGTAGCCCAGGAGGTGCAGCATTCCGTGCGTGGCGAGGAGCAGCATCTCCTCGGCGGCGCTGTGGCCGGACTCGGCGGCCTGGCGGGCAGCGACCTGCGGGCAGATGCAGATGTCACCGAGCATGCCGGGGGGCGTGGGGTGGTCGGCCGTGCCGGGGCGCAGCTCGTCCATGGGGAAGCTCATGACGTCGGTGGGGCCGGGCAGGTCCAGCCAGCGCACGTGCAGGTCTTCCATCGGCTCGGGCTCGATGAAGATGATGTTAACTTCCGCGTCGGAGCTGACGTGCATCTGGTCGAGCACGTAGTCGGCCAGCGCGGAAAACTCGGCTTCGTTGATCTCGTAGTCGGTCTCGTTGATGACCTCGGTCATGACGTGTACTCCCTGCGTGCGGTGTTGTGGCTGCGGGCGCGTGCGCGGCGCGCGGCGTTTTTGTCGTCGAAACGCTGGTAGGCATCAATGATCGCGCCGACCAGCTCGTGGCGCACGACGTCGGCGCTGGTCAGGTGGCAGAACTCGATGTCGTCGATGTCGCCGAGGATGTTTTCGACGACGGACAGGCCGGAGGTCTGGCTGCCGGGAAGGTCGATCTGCGAAGCGTCGCCCGTGACGACGACCTTGGAGCCGAAGCCCAGGCGGGTGAGGAACATCTTCATCTGGCCGACCGTCGTGTTCTGGGCCTCGTCCAGGATGATGAAGGAGTCGTTGAGGGTACGTCCGCGCATGTACGCCAGGGGCGCGACCTCGATCGTGCCGGCGGCCATGAGCTTGGGCAAGGCCTCGGGGTCGAGCATGTCGCCCAGGGCGTCGTAGAGGGGACGCAGGTAGGGGTCGATCTTGTCAGTGAGGGAGCCGGGCAGGAAGCCGAGGTTCTCCCCCGCCTCGACGGCCGGGCGGGTCAACACGATGCGGCGGACCTCGCCGGAGAGGAGGCGGCGCACGGCCTGGGCCATCGCCAGGTAGGTCTTACCCGTACCCGCGGGGCCGATGCCGAAGACGACGGTGGCGCGGTCGATGGCGTCCGTGTAAGCCTTCTGGCCGGGGGTCTTGGGACGGATCGAGCGCCCGCGCGCGGAGAGGATCTCTTCCGTGGGGGCCTCGCCCGAGGTGAGGCGTCCGAGCAGGCCGATGGCCTGTTCGACGGCGGTGGCGTCCAGGGCGGTGCCGCGCCGGGCCATGCCGATGAGTTCTTCGAGGAGGCCCGCGGCCACGTCGATATCGGCCTGGGTGCCGGCGAGCGAGATTTCGCGCCCGGTGACGAGGAAACGGACGTGCGGGAAACCACGTTCAAGGGCGCGCAGAACCTGGTCTGCGACGCCAAGGACCACGATCGGATCCATGTCTGCGGGGATGGTGACGCGCCCCGTGGTGTGTGCGAGGGTGGCCGCCGCGAGCGCCGGCGCTGTGTTCTCCGTAGTCATACTGCTTTCATTCTACGCTGGAGCGGCCCTCCACAGGCTTCACGTTGCCCTCTCACGCAGTGACCCCGGACGCATCGAAGCGGCGGCAGGGATGGTTCCCGGATGCATGGATGCCCTGGGAACACGCACAATGAAGCCATGCCCACCCTCGAAGAACTCGTTTCACACCCGCCGCAGCTGCCGGTCACGCGCGCCCTGGGCGATATCGCGGCGGCGACGCGGCCTGGCGGCTGCGCGGTGGTTACGGCTCCTCCCGGCACGGGTAAGACGACGCTACTGCCGCCTGCGGTGGCGGTCGCACTGGCGGAAGCGGGCGCGAACGGCCGGGTTCTCGTCACCCAGCCGCGCAGGGTTGCCGCGCGGGCTGCAGCTCGCCGGATCGCGCGCCTGCTCGGCGAGGAGGTCGGCGGGCAGGTCGGCTATTCGGTGCGCGGGGATTCGCGCGTCAGCGAGCGCACGCGCATGGAGATGGTGACGCCGGGCGTGGCGCTGCGCCGCCTGCAGCGCGACCCGGAGCTGCCCGGGGTGTGCGCTCTGATCGTCGACGAGTTCCACGAGCGCGACCTGGACACGGACCTGGCGCTGGCATTCGCGCTGGACGCGCGTTCGGCGCTGCGCGACGACCTGTTCGTCGCGCTCACCTCGGCGACGCTCGAGGCCTCGCGCACGGTTGATTTCCTGCGCGCCTCGACGGGCGAGGAGCCCGCGCTCGTTGATATTCCGGGCGATATTTTTCCGCTGGAGCTGCGCTACGCTCCCCCGCCGCGCGGCGTCGAGGCCGTGGGCGCGATCGGGAACGAGCGCGTGGGTGTGCGCCGCGAGTACCTGGCGCACGTGGCTCGCACGGTCGAGGAGACCGTCGCCTCCACCGAGGGCTCGGTCCTCGTGTTCTTGCCGGGCGTGGGCGAGATCGAGACCGTCCGAGCCAATCTGCGCCTGGGGGACGTCCCGGTCCTGACGCTGCACGGACAGCTGAGCGCCGCCGAGCAGGACCGCGCGCTCTCCCCCGCCGCCGGTCGCCGTGTCATCCTCTCCACGTCCATCGCGGAGTCCTCGCTGACCGTTCCGGGCGTGTCCGTCGTCGTGGACGCGGGGCTCGCGCGCGAGCCGCGCTTTGACGCGGGGCGCTCCCTCTCTTCCCTCGTGACCGTGCCGGCGGCGCTCGCCCGCCTTGAGCAGCGTGCGGGACGCGCCGCACGCACCGGCCCGGGCATCGCCGTACGCGTCATGGACTCGGTGGACGTGGCCCGCAGGCCCGCGCAGTCGGCGCCGGGCATCGCCACGCAGGACCTGACGGACGCGCGCCTCCAGGTCGCCTCATGGGGCACTCCAGTGGAGGAGCTCGCCCTGCTCGACGCTCCACCCGCAGGCACGTGGGAGGCCACCGGGAAGCGCCTGTCCTCCCTGGGTGCCATCGACGAGGCCGGGGCCGCCACCGCCCTCGGCCGCACGCTGGCGTCGCTGCCGTTGGACCCGCCCTTGGGCAGGGCCCTCCTGGCGTCGAGCGCGATCCTGGGGGCGTCGAAGGCGGCGCGTTTCGTTGCCCTCCTGTCGGAGGACGTGCGTGCGCCGGGGGCTGACCTGGGTGCGTGGGAGCGTCGGCTGGGTCGCGGCGGCGCCAGCGACGCGGGAGCGGGGAAGGCGCAGGCGGCGCGGGTGAAGGAGACGCAGGCGCGCTTGGAGCGCCTGGCGCAGCGCCTGCCGGCTTCCGCTTCGGACGACGCCCTCGCGTCCGTGGCCGCACCCCAGGAGAAAGCGCGCACGCGTGAGGACGAGTTGGCTCTGACGTGCGCGCTGGCGTATCCGGAGTGGATCGCGCGGCGCCGCCCGGGGTCGGCGGCCTACATTCTGGCGGGCGGCGTGGGCGCCGAGCTGCCGCAGGGCTCGCCCTTGGAGGGGCAGGAGTGGCTAGCTGTTGCTTCGATTGACCGGGCACCGGCCTCGCGTCACGCGCGCATTCTCGCGGCGGTGCCGCTGTCGGAGGAGGACGCCCTGGCGGCGGGCGGCGCGCTCCTAGAGACCCGCACGCAGGCATCAATCGACAAGGGTGTTCTGAAAGCCACCCGTACGCGCACCCTGGGCGCTATCCCCCTGGCAAGTGCCCCGGCCTCGTCCTTGAGCGAAGAAGAGGCGATCGCTCTGGTGGCCGAGCACCTGGCCGCGCGTGGGCTGGGCGATCTGGGATGGGGGAAGGAAGCCTCGTCCCTGCGCGAGCGCATGCGGGTGCTCCACGAGGTGCTCGGCGATCCGTGGCCGGACGTGTCGGATGAGGCTCTCGCGGGCAGCGCCCACGAGTGGCTTGCTCCCTGGGCGAAGCGCCTCGCACAGGGCGGTTCTTTGAGTAGCGTGTCGATGCTCGACGCGCTGCGCTCGATGCTGCCATGGCCGCAGGCGGCGCGCCTGGACGAGCTGGCGCCGGAAAAGATGCCGATTCCTGCCGGAGGCACGCGACCCATCGACTGGAGCGGCGCGCACCCGGTGCTCACGCTGCGCGTCCAGCAGGCCTTCGGGTGGACGGACACGCCCAGGCTGGTGGACGGGCGCGTTCCCCTGGTGCTGCATCTGACGGATCCGGCGGGTCGCCCAGCGGCGGTCACGTCTGATCTGACGTCGTTTTGGGCGGGGCCGTATCGGGACGTGCGCGCGCAGCTACGTGGGCGCTATCCGAAACATCCGTGGCCCGAGGACCCGCTGCATGCGGAGCCCACGAACCGCGCCAAGCGCCGGGGGTAGCGCACGCGCTCTCCCCCGCGCCCGGCGTTCAATCGTCGAGTTTGCCGACGATTCCCCGCCCGTCGGGCAGGTTCTTAGACGGCATCTGGTAGGCGTCGAGGTCCGCCATGGCGGGACGCTCGAGGCCCAGTTCGCGCAGCTGCGCGTAGGTCGACATGCGCACGGGACCCAGCTCTGCGACAGGCTGGCCTTCCTCGGTGAGCGTGACGACTTCACCGGATGAGGCGCGCGCCAAAGCGGCCCCCACATCCCCTTTGAAATCACCAATTTCTAGAGCCCTCATACCTTAATCTAAGCATGCCGAAGGGGGTTTGAACGAACGGCACGATCACTATGTGACCCTTCGTTCCTCTACACCGGACAAACGAGCGTCATACAGCCAAATGATCATGAAAATAGACACCCCCGCTGTGACCACCTGATGGACATTTCCACTCGATGGAATAAATCCGGGCGCACTGCGTTGGGAGAGGTAACCCTGTTCTACCCAAGGAGAAACATGTCCACGAACGCAATCGAGAACGTCGACCTGCTGGTTGTCGGCGGCGGCAAGGCCGGAAAGTCCCTCGCGATGGAGCGCGCGAAGGCGGGCTGGAAGGTCGCCATGGTGGAGCGCCAGTTCATCGGCGGCACCTGCATTAACGTCGCCTGCATCCCCACGAAGTCGCTGGTCAACTCGGCTCGTCGCCTGAGCGATGCGCGCTCGGACGAGGCGTTCGGCGTGGTCGGCACCGAGGGTGCGCACGTGGATCTGGGTCTCTTGCGCGCCCACAAGGAGGGCATCGTCGGCGCCATGGTCGCCGCGCACGAGAAGATGTTCGCGGCCCCCGGCCTGGACTTCATCCGCGGCGAGGCCCGCTTCACGGGCGAGCGCACAGTGACCATCGCGCTTGAGGACGGCGGCGAGCGCACGATTCGCGGCGAGCGCGTCCTCATCAACCTGGGCTCTCGCCCCGCCCGTCCCGCGATCCCCGGCCTGTGGGAGTCCGGCGCGTGGACCAACGAGGAGATCCTGCGCCTCGAGGAACTGCCCTCCTCCCTGGCGATTATCGGCGCCGGCTACATCGGCGTGGAGTTCGCGTCGATGATGGCTACGTTCGGCGTGGATGTCACGCTCATCTCCTCGGGTGATCACGTGCTGCCTCGTGAGGACGAGGACGCCGCCCGCGTCGTCGAAGCTGGCCTCGAAGCCGCCGGCGTGCGCATCGTGCCCGGCCGCGCCGAGTCGGCCTCGCGCGAGGGCAACACGACGACCCTGACGCTCTCCGACGGCTCGACGGTGTCCGCCGAGGCGGTCCTGGTGGCCGTGGGTCGCGTGCCCAACACGGACGGCATCGGCCTGGACGAGGCCGGGGTTGAGCTGACCGATCGCGGTTTCGTCGCGGTCGATGAGCACCTGCGCACTTCTGCGCAGGGCGTGTGGGCGGCCGGCGACTGCGCGGGCACACCCATGTTCACGCACGCGTCCTGGTCTGACTTCCGCATCATCCGCGCCCAGCTGACCGGCGCATCCCTGGGCGATCCGACGACCACCACGAAGGGCCGCGCGATCCCCTACGCCGTGTTTGCCACCCCCGAGCTGGCCCGCATCGGCCTGTCCGAGGGCGAGGCGCGCGAGGCCGGCCTCGACGTGCGTATCGCGAAGGTCCCCACGGCCGCGATTCCGCGCGCCAAGACGATGCGTTACGCGGGCGAGGGCTTCTGGAAGGCCGTCGTTGACGCGAACACGCACCAGATCCTGGGCGCCACGCTGATTGGCCCGAACGTCTCCGAGGTCATCACGGCCGTGCACGTCGCCATGGCGGGCGGCCTGACCTACGAGCAGCTGCGCTTCCTGCCGATCGCGCACCCGACCATGGGCGAGGGCCTACAGGTCCTCTTCGACTCCCTGGGCTGAGAGCCCATCGCACCCCGGGGCATCGTTGGGGGTGCGCCCGGATCCCTCCCGGGATGCTTGAGGGAATAACGGGGCGGGTCCGAACGCTTGGTTCGGACCCGCCCCTGTTGTATTCAGTTGCGCTGGATGCCGGTTGCGCTCGGCGTCAGGCGCTCAGCGCGGGGATCGAGGCCGGAGCGTCCCAGCCCAGGCCTCGTCCCCTTCTGGCTCAGCCGAGCCAGGCGCCGGAGGGCGCGAAGTGGTAGCGCGTACCGTCAATGGTGACCCAGCCGGTGACCATCTTGCCGGAGGCGTCGAGGTAGTACCAGGTACCACCGTCGTTGACCCAGCCGATCGCCATCGCGCCGTTGCCGGTCAGGTAGTACCACTTGCCGTTCACGGCGGTCCAACCGGTGGCCATGGAACCGTTGCCGTTCAGGTAGTACCAGGAGCCGTTGACATTGACCCAGCCGGTGGCCATCGCGCCCGAGGCGTTCAGGTAGTACCAGGAGCCGTCGACGTCAACCCAGCCGGTGGCCATCGCGCCGGTGGTGGGATCGAGGTAGTACCAGGTGTCGTCGACCTTTGTCCAGCCCGTCGCCATGCGGCCGGACGGGGCCATCCAGTGCCACGCGGCATCGAAGGTGACCCAGCCGGTCGCCATCACGGCGTCGCCGTTGAAGTAGTAGGTGGCGCCGTCAATGGTGACGTACTTGCTGCGGGCGCAGTAGCCGTCGGAGTAGCAGTACTTCCAGCCGTCGGTGCTGTTGGTCCAGGCGCCGCCGCCGCGCAGGGATTCATCCACGTGGAAGTGGATCGATGCCTTGACGTCGTCATCGGCGCGGGCGTCCATGTTGCGGCCCTCGGCGGAAACCGTGACCTCAACGTGGGGGGCGTCGCCGATCAGGTCGGTGGCGTTGTAGGGGCCGGCCACGAGTGTGACCTCGTTACCCGTGAAGGCGCCAGTGCCGGTGCCGGTCACGGGTTCCTTGTCGCCGACCTGGAGGGAGGCCTTGGTGACGGGGCCGGAGACCGTGGTGCGCACGTAGACGGTGCCCGAGACCGACGCGTCGGCGAGCGGACGCCAGTCGGTGACGCCGTCGTGGGAGTACTCGAGGCTGCCGAGGACGGGCTGCGGCTGGTCCTTGAGGACTGCGGCCAGGGCGTTGACGAGGCCGGCGCCGCGGTATTCCTTACCATCCTCGGGAGCAGCGAGGCGGTCGTAGGTGTAGCCGGCCTGCTTCTTGAGCAGGGCGATCGTCTGGTCGGGGGTGTAGTCCGGGTGGATCTGCTTGATCAGCGCGGCAACGCCCGCAGCGTGCGGGGAGGCCATCGAGGTGCCGGACAGGTAGCCGAAGGGCGGGTCCTTCTTCCAGGTCGGCAGAGTCGACCAGATGCGCGAGCCGGGGGCGGCCACGTCAACGGAGTTCTTGCCGTAGTTGGAGAACTTGGAACGCTCGAGCTTCGCGGTGGCAGGGTCGGTGCCGGTGGGCAGAGCGACGGCGGACACGGAGACCACCGAGTCGTTGACCATGGCGGGCACGTCGATGCCGCCGGCCACGTTGCGCTCGACAGCGGCGCCCTCAACGTCGTTGGGCGAGGCCTTGTCGATCGTCGGGTTGTCGTGGTCGTCGTTGTCGTTACCCTCGGCGGCAATGTTGACGACGCCGTGGTTCTTCGCGTAGCGGATCGCACGCGAGGCAGCCTCGAGGCCCGCGGCCTGGGAGCCCTCGGTGGGCATCCAGAAGGCGTAGGGATCCATGTAGTAGCTGGAGTTCGTCACGTCGATGTCGTGCTCGGCAGCCCAGTCGAAGGCGCAGGCCACGTACTCGGGGTAGAAGGAGCCGGCCTCGTTCGAGGTCTTGATCGCGACGATCGTAGCGCTGGGGGCAACGCCGTCCACGCCGTAGGCGTTGTGCGCGGCGGCGATGGTGCCGGCGACGTGCGTGCCGTGGTAGTGGTCATCCTTCCACGCGCTGGGGTCCTGGTTGGGGATGCCGTTCACCTGGCAGCCCACCGAACGCGAAGCGTCGAGGTTGTCCTTGAGGTCCTTGTGGTCGGGGTCGATGCCGGTGTCCATGACGCCGACGGTGACCTTCTCGCGGGTCACGTCAACCTGCTGGGCGTCGATCGCGCCGATGGCGGCCAGGCCCCAGGCGTTGGCGTCACCCTCGTCGGGGGTGAAGTCGTTGAGCTGGGAGTCGGCGGACAGGCCGGTCGAGCGGGTGCCCGCGGCGTCAGCGACGGCGTTGGCCTCGGCCGGGGTGTTCTGAGGCTGTTCGGTGCGCACCTCGGAGCCGGTGACCGTCTTGTAGCGGGTGGGGCCGATCGACTGGTAGGAGATGCCGGCGTCGACGAGGCTCTTGCCGAGCGTCGGCGCGAAGGATGCCTTCACCGACTGGACGAAGAAGGTGTTGAATTCGGGGTACTGGGCCAGGACCACGCCGTTTTCCGAGGCCTTGGAGACGGCCGCGTTGAAGTCGTAGTGGGAGGCGTCGGCCGTCAGGTTGACGGCGTAGTTCATGACCTCGTCCTGGGCGCGAGCCTCGGAGGTGATCCCCGGGACGCCGGCCGCGTGGGCGGGGGCGCCGAACGCGGTGAGCGTGACGCCAACAGCGAGCGCCGCTCCTCCCGCGATGAGGGTCTTCCATGAGCGTTGATGCATCATTGTTCCTCGTTTCTGTACGGATGGGGACGCGTCTCCGGGGCTGTCCGGACGGCACGCCGTTGCACCATCGTCTCAAGGTTTGTCAACAACCTCCTAGAGTGTTTCACAATTTAAGAATTCTTGACCTTTTGGAGAAGAAATGAAGAGGTTGGCGCCTCAGTGAGGGTCACCTCTCCCCCAGACCTTCCCCTCACCCTCTCTCCAGACAACCCGCGCCGACCAACCAGAATCGACCCGCCAAACAATTAGACAGTTTGAAGAGTTGAAAAATACCGAGCGATTAATTTGATTGTCTGAACAAGGACTCACCGCTATTTATCTTGTATTTTTCAATTGGCTAGATATCTTGACAGTTTCGCATGACCTACCCAAACAGCTGTGTTACGGTCGGAGACGACAGTCATATTGGAGTGCTGAAGGGAGCAGGGCCAACAGCAGCGACGCATATCAGAGCAGACACCTAATGTCACAAACAACAGACGAGCGCCGACAGGCACCCAATTCAACACACACCCACCACTCCGACAAGCCCGAACCATAGGTCAACCATGCACAAAGATACAAATAAAGACAACGAGAACATAATGAAACGGAAACAGATAAGAAGGGCACGAAACTCCATTGACATAAGTTCGCCAATAGTCACAAGAAAACATAAAGCGAGAAATAAAACAAATAGCAGAAAATCGAACGGGAGAGACCCAAATTCCGTATCAGCACTTTTATCTGAAATTGTAACAATCTACAGAGAATCGCCCCGCCCCATTAGGCTACTCCTGCGCACCATTTTATTAGCAATTCCAATAACCCTGGCAGAAGGAAGCATCCAACTAGCTTTCTCTCCTCAATTTCCCCACTACCCAACCCTCTCATTTGCTGCACTAGTCTCGCCATTTTTAGTAGTTATCCTAGTATTATTTTTTTTACACAACCAAAGCGCTGCGCGATTTACTGGGTCTATTTTCCTATTTTTCATGACTGTAGTCTATCCACAAGTCAATTCTGAGTTAGCGGCGAATCCAACCCAACAACTTTACGTTATCATTCTCTACAGAATCTACTTATACTCTCTCATCGCGCTAGCAATAATTTGCGTCCGCCTTTACACATTATCATCGACGCCCGAGAAGGCGGGATTTACGTCCGCGAGCGAGGGGTAAGATTCTCTTCAACACACGAGGGGCCGCGCACCATCGTGCGCGGCCCCTCATCTCTCAACCGGGAAGGAACCCCGGCCTCGTGACACTTACTACCGGGTCGTTCCCAACTAAGGGACGGCCCAGGCGCGGGGGCGCGAGCTTGGTCAGGTCGTAGCCACGCTCAGCCTCGTCAGCCCACGCCTGTATCTGTTCATCGCTGACAGGATTCTCATGAATGAGGTGATCGCTCATTTGACTCCTTGTAAAACAAAGCCGCCGAACCACCACCAGCGGGACCTGCACGAACACATGCTCGGTCTAAGACCACACTTTCTTACTCGAGCGAATCAATCAAATCGCGCACAAGCTGCGACGGCGTTGTACCGCGCTCCTGAGCCACCTCAGCAAGCTTCGCGCGGCGAGAACGATCAAGACGGAGGGTGAACGGCTTAGCACCAACACCGACGCTAATCGGGCGTCCGGCCACAGACGAACCGAGATGCTTCCCGTCGTACGGAACACCGTTCTCGGCCTCGTTCCCCCAACGCTCCAGATCCTCATCAGTGAACGTCGCACCATCAGCTGACGTATACGTCGCCATCATTACCTCCTTAAACCAACGTCTGCGAGCACCGCTCGCGTTACGGCCGAAGCCACTCATTCACACACACATACCAGTGTATGTACGAAATAGGTCTCCAGGGAACGGGACTCCCACGACATCTATCCCCGCGCAGGCGCGACACACGCGAGGGGCCGCGCACGACACATCGTGCGCGGCCCCTGAGCGTTCAGCCGGAGAAGGAACCCCAGCCTCGTGGGAACTACGGCTGGAGGCGGCCCTCATCGTCGAACACGTAGCGCGTGCCGTCGATCCAGCGCACCCCGGTCACCATCGCCCCGGAGGAGGAGAGGTAGAACCAGGAGCCGCCGTCCTTCAGCCATCCGGTGCTCATGGCGCCGGAGGGGGCGAAGTGGTACCAGGAGGATCCGATGCGCGCCCAGCCCGTGGCCATCGCGCCCGAATCAGTCAGGTAGTACCAGGTGGAGCCGTCGCGCATCCAGCCGGTACGCATCGCGCCCGAGGAGCCCAGGTAGTACCAGGTGTCGCGCACCTTGGTCCATCCGCTGGCCATCTCGCCGCTGATGGGATCCAGGTAGTACCAGGTGCCACGCACGCTCACCCAGCCCGAGGCCTGGCCGCCGGAGGGTCCGTAGTAGAACCAGTGGCCGCCCTCGCTGACCCAGCCGGTCACCATGTAGCCGCGGGCGTCGAAGCGGTAGATCGCCCCGTCGATGCGCAGCTGCGTCGAGGTCGGGTAGGTGCCGTCCTCGTAGCGCCACCACCAGCCAAACGCGCCGGACACCCAGCGACCCGAGCGGGCCTCGTCGGGGCCGACCTGGTCGGGGCTGACCGTGAAGGGAACCTGGACGGTCGCGTCGTCGTCGGCGCGTGCGTCGTTGTTGCGGCCCATGGCCTCGACCGTGACCGTCGCGGCACCCGCGAAGCGTCCCGTACCGTTCGGGTGGGACACGTCCACGCCATCGGCCTGCAGCGTCACCGAGTTGCCCTCGAAGGCGCCGTTGCCGACGCCGGTCGCGACTTCGCGCTCACCGACGAGGAGACGCGCGGAGGTCACCGGACCGGTGACGGTCACGCGGATGGAGACGCGCCCGGCGATGCTCTCCCCCGCCAGCGGCTGCCACGTGGCGCCATCCGTCGAATACTCGACGCTGCCGATGACGGGCTTGGCCTGATCCTTGAGAACCGCATCCAGGGCGTTGGGCAGGCCCGCGCCCCGGTACTCGCGGCCCTCGACGGGCTTGAGGCGATCCCAGTTCGCCGGATCCCCCGCCTGCTTTTTCGCCAGGGCGATGATCTGCTCGGCGTTCATCTCCGGGTGGACCTGGCGCAGCGTCGCAATGACTGCGGCCGCCAGAGGCGAGGCCTGCGACGTGCCGTACAGGTTGCCGTAGGCCTTGCCGTACCAGCTCGTCAGCGGCGCGTAGATCTTCGCGCCGGGGGCAGCGAAGTCGACGCTGGTGGCGCCCCAGTTCGACCAGGACGCCGGCTCGAGCACGCCGGTAGCGGGGTCCGCACCCTCGGGCAGCTGCAGGGCGGACACGGAGAGCGTACCGCGCAGCTTCGGCGGCATGTAGACCGCGCCCGTCACGTCGCGCTCGTGCGCGCCCCAGGTGTCGCCGGGAGCCGAGTCGTCGGTCGTGGGCAGGTTGTCCAGGTCCGTCGAGAAGTTACCGGCGGCCACCACGTTGATGACGTCCTTCGAGGTCGCGTAGTCGACCGCGCGCTGCACGGCCTCCTGGCCCGCGGCCTGCTCGGGGTCGTTGGGCAGCCAGTACTTCCACGGGTCCACGTAGTACGAACCGTTGGTGACCGAGATGCCGTGCTCGGCGGCCCACACGAAGCCGCACACGATGTACTCCGGGTAGAAGAATCCGCCGTTGCGCGAGGCCACGTTGATCGCGGCGATACGCAGGGTCGGGTTCACGCCATCCACGCCCACGCCGTCGTGCTTCGCGGCGATCGAGCCGGCCACGTGCGTGCCGTGGGTCGCGTCGTCCCAGCGCCACGCGGCGGGGTTGCGGTTCGGGATGCCGTTGAACGAGCAGGACACGGACTTGTCGTGGTCGACCTGTCCGACCAGGTCCGGCACGGTGTCATCGACGGACTGGTCCATGACGCCCACCGTGACAGGCGCTCGCATGACGTCCACGCCCTGTGCCTCGAGGGCACGCAGGGCCTGGAGGTGCCATCCGTTGCCGGTCTGCGGATCGGGGGTGAGGGCAGCGTCCTGGTCGCCCTGCGCTCCCTGGGAGCGGGGCGCGGCCGCAATCGCCGCGTCCGCCGCGACTCGCGTCTCGTAGGAGATGGGAACCATGGCCTCGTTACCGCCGACGGGCGCCTGGCGGGTCGGGCCGATCGAGTCGTAGCTGATGCCCTCCTTCACGAGCGCCGCGCCCAGGTCGGGCGAGAAGGTGGGCGATGCCGACTGCACGAAGAACGTGCCGAAGGCCGGGTACTGGGCCAGCAACAGGCCACCGTGGAACGAGGCCTGGGCCGCCGCGCGCTGGAAGGTGGCGTTATCGGTGCCCTTGGGCAGGTTGACCGCGTAGTTGGCGGGCAGCTGGTCAGTACTGCGCGCGGGAGCGGTGATGCCAGCCTTGGCGGGACCCGACGGCGCGGGCGTCGCGTCGGCGTCGGGCGCGGGGGCCGGGCCCGCGGCAGCGTTCGGGTCGCGCGCGACGGTGAAGACGGCCTCGCGACCCGTGTCGTCGTCGGCCTGGCGATCGAAGTTGATGCCGGTGGCGCTGACCTGGACGCGAGCGGTCACGGAGTCCATACCCTCGGGCAGCAGTGCGCTGAGGTCCACGTTTTCGATCGAGGCACCCAGGGCGTCGTCACCGTACTTGCCCGAGCCATCGCGGTCGACGGCGGCCAGGCCGGCGACGTCCATGTGCAGGTGGCTGATCGGGGCGATGGCCTCGGTGTAGAAGGTGACGGGGCCAGCGGGCAGGGTCGCGCCCTGCACGTCCTTCCATTCACCCTTGCCGACCCGGTACTGCAGGGTCTGGACGGTCGGCTGAGGCTGGTCGCGGCGCATGGTGGTCAGCGCGTTGATGAAGCCGTAGCCGCGGAATTCCTTGCCGTCCTCGGGCGCTTCCAGGCGCGTGTATTCCATGGCGGCCTGCTTGCGCATGAGGTCGGTGATCTGCTTGCCCTGGAAGCCCGGATGGATCGACTTAATGAGCGCGGCAATGCCCGTGATGTGGGGCGTGGCCATGGAGGTGCCGCTGGTCTTGGCGTAGCCCGAGGCGAAGATCGCCGTGGGCACGGTCGAGTAAATATCCTGCCCCGGCGCGGTGAAGTCGATGCTCTTGCCGTAGTTGGAGAAGTCGGCGCGCTTGAGGTTGGCCCACTCGGGCTTGGTCTCGATGTTGGTGCGCGTGGCGGCGCTGACCTGGCTGACGCCCTCGACCGTGGCGGGGACCTTCACGCCGTCCTTCACGGGGCGGTCCTTGATCGGGGTGTCGAGGTCGGTCGGCGATCCGCTGTCGGTCGTCACGTTGTCGTTGTCCATGCCGTCGTTGCCCGCCGAGGCGATGACGGCCAGCCCCTTGCCCTGCGCGTAGGCGATGGCGCGGGTCGCGGCCTCGAGGCCGGCGGCCTGCTCGGGGTCGCTCGGGCTCCAGTAGACCCACGGGTCCATGGAGTAGGAGTTGTTGACAATATCGACGCCGTGGCTGGCGGCCCACATGAAGCCGCAGGTCACGTACTCGGGGTACATGAGCTGCTCACCGTTGGAGGCCTTGATGGATACCAGGGTCGCGGTCGGCGCGATGCCGTCGATGCCGATGCCGTTGTGGTTGGCGGCGATGATGCCCGCGACGTGCGTGCCGTGGAAGTAGTCGTCACGCCAGGACCCGTAGGCCTGGGAGGGGATGCCGTTGTGCCCACAGGACACGGAACGGGAGGTGTCAACGCGGCCCACGAGGTCGGGGTGGGTGTCGTCGATGCCGGTGTCGATAACGCCGACGGTGACGGGCGCGTGCGCGATCGGCACAGCCGCAGCCTCCACAGCGCTCATCGCCTGCGCGCCCCAGTTGACGACCTCCTCGGGCTTATCGGCCTCGGTCGCGCTCTGACCCCGCATGGAGGACGGGCCGTCCGATTGGGGTCCGGACTGGGCGCCCGACTGTGCTCCGGACTGGGCCGGGCTCGCCTCGCCGGGCTGCGGGGCGGGCTGCGGATCCGGGGCGGCCTGGCGCTCGCCCTCGGGGACGGCAGCCACGCGCGTCGGTCCCACGGAGTGCACGGAAATCCCGGCCTTCACCAGGGCTGCGGCCAGGTCCGGTGCGAACGAGGCCGACTCGCTTTGGGCAAAGAACGTCCCCAGCTCCGGGTAGGAGGACAGCGTGACGCCCCCGGCGGATGCGACCAGCGAGATCGCGCGCGCGAGCTCCTCGGCACTGGCCTGCGGGCTGAGGTTGATTGCGTAGTTCATCAGGCCGGCGCTGGCGCGGGCGGGCGCGATTAGGCCGGTGTGATCGTCGGCCCGGGTGGGTGGGGCGGTCGCCGTGGCCACGCCCATGGACAGGGCGAGGGCGGCGACGAGCCCGATGCGTGCAACGTTGCGGCGCATGGTTCCTCGACTTTCAGTTGTGGGTCTGGCGAGTACGACAATGTACCCATCAGAACTATCATGCTTTAGTTTGTCACTCGCCACAATTTAGCGTCACTTAAATTGGTCAACACCTGGCCAGAGGCAAGAATTTCAATTAACCACTCCCCCGCCCGCCAATGCACAACTCTCACGACAGCAAGGCGGGGCCGCGCACCCTCAAGGTGTGCGGCCCCGCCTTGACAAGTAGCCTCTGAAGCCTACTGCATGCGACCGTCCGGACCGAAGGTGTAGGTCACACCATCCACCTGCCGAGTGCCGGTGACCATCGCACCGGACGCGTCCAGGTAGTACCAGGACCCACCGTCGTTCAGCCAGCCAATTGCCATCGCGCCGGAGGGAGTGAGGTAGTACCAGGCACCATCGACGTAAGCCCAACCAGTCACCATCGCACCCGAAGCGCTCAAGTAGTACCAGGCATCATCGACGTAAGCCCAACCGGTCACCATCGCACCCGTGGGAGGTTCCAGGTAGTACCAGGTGCCATTCACGTTGGCCCAGCCCAATACCTGGGCCCCCAAGGTCTCGTGGTAGAACCACCGGCCACCGTCATGCACCCATCCGGCCACCATGTAGCCGCGCGCATCGAAGCGGAAGGTCTCCCCGCGGATCTGAATCGAGGTCGAGGCCGGGTAGGTTCCGTCCTCGTAGCAGTACCACCAGCCGGTGGCATCCTTGACCCACGAGCCACCCATGGCCTCGTCGAACCGTCCCAGATCATCCGTCACCGCATCGAGCGCATCGAGGAAGCCGTAGCCGCGGTACTCCCTGCCGTCGATCGGCTCATTGAGGCGTCCGTAATTGGCCGCGGCCTGCCTCTCCATCACCTTGATGACCTGGGCGCCCGTGAGCTCCGGATGCACCGACTTGATGAGGGCCGCGACGCCCGACACGTGCGGGGTCGCCATGGAGGTGCCGTCGGCGACCGCGTAGCCACTGCGGTAGAAGAGCGTCGTGGCCGTGGAGTAGATCTGGTCGCCCGGGGCGGCAAAATCAATCGTGTGACCGTAGTTGGAGAACTCGGCACGGCCCAGGGACAGGCCCGGCTTCACGTTGTACGCCTGACCGACCGCACTGACCTGAGCGACGCCATCAAGCATGGAGGGAACGCGGATACTACCTTCCACCTCACGATTCTTGGTTGGCGTGGGAGCGTCCGTCGGCGATCCGTTGTCGATCCACGGATTGTCGATATCGACACCCTCGTTACCGGCCGCCGCAATGACCGCCAGGCCCTTGTCCTGCGCGTACTTGATCGACCGCGTGGCCGCCTCGAGGCCCGCAGCCTGCTCGGGGTCAGTCGGGCTCCAATAGACCCACGGGTCCATCGAGTAGGAGTTATTCACGACGTCCACCCCATGGCTCGCCGCCCACATGAACGCGCACGTCACGTACTCGGGGTAGATGAGGCGATTGTCGTTGGTCGCCTGGATGGCGACGATGGTCGCTTCGGGGGCGATGCCGTCGATGCCGATATCGTTGTGGTTGGCGGCGATAATGCCGGCGACGTGCGTGCCGTGGTAGAACTCGTCGCGCCACCCATAGAAGTCCTGCGTCGCAATACCGTTCACCGAGCACTTGACAGAACGCGACGTATCGACGCGCCCCTCCAGGTCGGGGTGCGTGTCCTCAACGCCGGAGTCGACGACCGCGACGGTCACGGGTGCGCGCTTGACGTTGACGGCCTCAGCCTCGCGCGCATGCATGGCGACAGCACCCCAGTTGAAGATCTCCTCGTTCGCCTCGGCGGGGGCCGCGCTCGCGGTCTCATCGCGCATGGAGTTCAGGCCACCCGCCACGCCGGACTGCGGGGCAGGAGCCTCGTCCTTCTTGTCTGTGGGCAGCTCGACGCGCTCGTAGTAGAGGACGGGGGCGACGCGGGTCGGGCCGATCGAGTGGATGGAGATGCCGGCCGCTCGCAGGGCGGCGGCCAGGTCGGGCGCGAACGAGGGCGTGGCGCTCTGCGCGAAGAAGGTGCCGATCTCGGGGTACGAGGCCAGAGCGGCGCCACCGGCTCCGGGGACGAGGGCGAGGGCCCGCTGGAGGTCCTCGGGGTTCGTACTCGCGAGGTTGATCGCGTAGTTCATCTCGTCGGCGTTGGCGCGGGTGGCAGAAACGAGTCCGGGCTCCTCGGCTCGGGCGGAAGGTGCGTTCACCGCAGCCACGCCCATGGATAGGGCGAGAGCGGCGACGACGCCGATGCGTGCGGCAGTGCGGCGCATGATTCCTCGACTTTCGATTGTCACTGTCAGGAGTTCGGCTGCATGTACAGCTGCGTCCATCATCCTAGAGTTTGTCAGTAACAACAAAACCTAGGCTCACCTAAGCTCACTCTCCAAGACCCACGCAACTCACCGCATGACAAACGGGGAGCGCCCGCAGGCACTCCCCGTTTTCTTGCTCGTTTACTCCAGGCCGGCGTCGAGGGCCAGCAGGTGGTCGACCGTCTGCGGACGGATGAACCAGCGGGCGGATCCGTCCTCGACTGCGAGCACGCCGGGTTTCGTCAGCATGTTGTAGTTCGAGGCCATCGAGTATCCGTACGCGCCGACGGCGGGAACGACCAGCAGGTCGCCGCCCGTAATGTCGGCTGGCAGGTCGATATCGCGGATGATGATGTCGCCGCTCTCGCAGTGCTTGCCGACGACGCGGCAACGCGCCAACTCCGAGGCCTGCGCGGGGTCACGGTTCGCGAGCGTCGCCGTGTAGGCCGCGTCGTAGAGGACCGGGCGGATGTTATCCGACA
>CAUTDS010000006.1:0-68673 GCA_963537175.1 uncultured Actinomycetes bacterium | reverse complement strand
CGCTGATGTTCATCTTCTCCGGCGCGTTCTTCCAGATGGGCGTCGTCATCTACACCGTGACCGCCTCCTTCTGGGCCCTCGCCCAGTCCTTCTGGACCATCAAGGTCATGCCGACCCCCGGCTCCCCGGCCTACGCCGACCTGCTGTCCTCGCGCGAGTCCGCGTACCAGGAATGGGCCAAGCCCTACTTCCAGAACTACGACCGTGAGCGCGCCGCCCTCGGTGTCGCCGGCTCCGATCCGCGCGTCGACGAGCTGAACGAGCGCGCCCTCGCCGAGCTGCGTTCCAAGGCCAAGAAGCAGCGCGTCGCCTCCGACTTCCCGGCCTCCATGAGCGCCGGCGAGATCGTCACCGTCTACCGCAACCTGGCCACCCAGAAGTGGACGACCCTGCCCGACGAGCAGTGGATGCACGGCCTCACCCTAGCCGTTGAGAAGCGCCTCGCCAAGCAAGAAGCATCTGCCCAGCGCGCCGAGCTCCAGAAGCAGGTCCGCGACCGCCGCACCCTCGAGCGTGAGTCCGCCAAGGCCTCGTCGAAGGGTGGGTCCGAGGCCAGCGAGTCGACCTCCAGCCATGGCTCGCTGAGCGCCGAGGAGATCGAGCGCCGTCGCATCGAGCGCCGCAAGGCCCGCCGCCGTTCCGGCAACAAGCGCTGACCACCATAGATTCACGGTTCCAGGCGCCCAGCCGGTAACCTGGACACCAGCAAGACCCCATTCCCCACTACGGAGGACACGTCATGAGTGACGACAACGCAGACAAGCTGACCCGCCTCGAAGAAGAAGGCGAAATCGCCGCCGACTACCTGGAAGAGCTGCTTGACATCGCCGACCTCGACGGCGACATCGAGATCGACGTCGAAAACGGCCGCGCCTCGGTCGAGATCGTCGCCGACGACCCCGACGCCCTCGACCGCCTCGTGGGCGACGACGGCGAGGTCCTGGACGCCCTCCAGGAACTCACCCGTCTGGCCGTCCAGACCGAGACCGGCGAGCGCTCGCGCCTCATGCTCGACATCGCCGGCTTCCGCGCCGAGCGCAAGGAAGAGCTGCAGGACATCACCCGCGAGGCGATTGCCCGCGTGCGCGCCACCGGCGAGGCCGTCAAGCTCGACGCCATGAACCCCTTTGAGCGCAAGGTGTGCCACGACGTGGTCGCCGAGGAGGGCCTGACCTCCGAGTCCGAGGGCGCCGAGCCCCACCGCCGCGTGGTCATCCTCCCCGAGGACACCGACGGTGAGTGAGAACCCGAACGGGACAGAAAGGGGTCGCCAGGTCGGCGACCCCTTCGTCCCAGAAGAGCCCACGCAGGCCGTCCGCGACTTCTTCGGGCCCGCCTTCGCCGAGGTCGCCGAATACGCGCGCATGCTCGAGGAGGAAGGCGAGATTCGTGGCCTCCTCGGCCCGCGCGACATGGAGCGCATCTGGTCGCGCCACATCGTCAACTCCGCTGCCGTCCTGGACTTCATGCCCCGTAAGGATGGCCGTCAGGTTCTCGACGTCGGATCCGGATCCGGCTTGCCCGGCATCGTGATCGCCGCCTGCCGCCCCGAGCTCGACGTGCACCTGGCTGAGCCCATGGCGCGCCGCGTCGAGTGGCTCATGGACGTCGTGGAGGACCTGGGTCTCGACAACGTCACCATTCACCAGGCGCGCGCCGAGGAGCTGCGCGGCAAGGGCAAGGCTGACGTCGTCACTGCCCGCGCCGTGGCGAACATGAGCAAGCTCGTGCGCATGACCTCGAAGCTGATCGCCCCCGGTGGCTCGCTCGTGGCCCTCAAGGGTCGCCGCGCGCCCATCGAGGTGGACGAGGCCTCGGCGGAGCTGCGTCGTCACCACCTGCGCGCTGAGATCCACGAGGTGCCCTCCATCATGGAGGACGAGTCCACGTACGTGGTCGTCTGCACGCGCATTAAGTAACGCGTCCCCAGTGGGGGAGAGGAGCGTCGTGGCGTTTACTGCGGCGCTCCTCTCATATAGTGATGCAGGCCACATCGGTGTGGTGTTGTGTCAGATCGATTCTGTCGATTGACGGTTTGTCACGTTTCGGCTCTTCGCTGGGAGAATCGATCCTACAGAACGAAATTTTCTTTGTTGTACGGCGGTGCATGGAGATTGTGTGCGCCTGGATGCATCCCGGGCTTTTCGTGCTGGAAGTGTGTGCGTCTGCCCGTAAACTAGGGGCAGTATCTAGGAAGGTGTCACGTGAGTACCAACAACACCCCTTTGTCGAATCAGATCGAGCGCAACATGCGCGATCTGGCCATGCTCGAACGCGCAACGTTCCCGCGCCCTCAGCACACGCGCATCATCGCCGTCGCGAACCAGAAGGGTGGCGTCGGTAAGACGACATCGGCTGTTAACCTCGCGGCCGGCCTCGCGATGGGCGGCTTGTCTGTCCTCGTCGTCGACGCGGACGCCCAGGGAAATGCCTCGAGCGCGCTCGGCGTGCCGCACCCCGCCGGAACCCCGTCAACCTATGACGTCATCATCGGCGGGGCCAGCGTTGCAGACGTCGTGCAGCCGTGCCCCGACATCGACGGTATTGTCGTGTGCCCGGCCACGATCGACCTCTCCGGCGCGGAAATCGAGCTCGTCGACGTTGAGCGCCGTGAATACCGGCTGCGCGAGGCCCTGCGTGAGTATGTTTCTGAGCATGCCGACATTGATATCGTGCTCATCGACTGCCCGCCTTCCCTCGGCCTCGTGACGCTGAATGTCATGGTCGCCGCGGACGAGGTCATGATCCCGATTCAGGCCGAGTATTACGCCCTGGAGGGCCTCAGCCAGCTGTGGAACACCGTCGAACGGATCGGCGTGGATCTTAACCCTGGCCTGCGTGTCTCCGGCATGTTGCTCACCATGGCGGATAAGCGCACGAAGCTTTCCGAGGAGGTTGAGAGCGAGGTTCGCTCGCACTTCCCGGACCACACTTTTGAGACCGTCATCCCGCGTTCTGTGCGCATTTCCGAGGCGCCGAGCTACGGTCAGACTGTCGTCACGTACGATCCCCGTAACGTGGGCGCAATCGCGTATCGGAAGGCCGCGTTGGAGCTGTGCCAGCGCGTCGCAGCCTCTGAAGAGTGATTGTTTCACGTGAAACATTCGGAGTTTTCCGCGTGTTTTCGCAGATCGGCACGTATTAGTCACCGTGTGTGAGCATTGGTGCAACAAAGTGATCAAAGACGCTTACTAGCTGAGCGCATGCCATTGTTTCACGTGAAACAATGAACCGACGCAATTGAAGGAGTATTGCAATGGCGGATGCAGCACCGAAGTCTGAGGGCCGTAAGGGCGCTCGCAAGCACACTGGCCTCGGCCGTGGTCTTGGCGCTCTCATTCCTCAGGCTAGTGAGCAGACGCCGCATAATGCACCCTCCGCGCCCTCCCGTCCCCTGGACGTGTTCTTCCCCGAAGGTAGCTCCGCCGGTAAGCGTGGAGGTTCTGCGAAGGATCTTTTGCAGCCCAAGCGTGGCACTGCCTCGTCGAAGAAGAAGCGTCCGACCATGCCGTCCGTTGAGGCGGCTGGTGGACGTCGAGGCGCTGGCTCTCGCAGCGGTCTCGGCGCTGGAATCAATGGCTCAGATTCCCGCCAGAAGGCGACTCGTGTGCCCGCGAAAGACGCATCCGTCAACGAAGCAGACAAGCGCGAAGAACAGAATGTTTCACGTGAAACATCCGTTGATCACGAGCTTCTTCCGGTGCCCGGTGCATCCTTTGCTGAAATTGCGATCGATCAGATCGTTCCCAATACGAAGCAGCCTCGTGAGGTCTTCGATGAGGACGATCTGAAGGAACTGTCGGCCTCCATCAAGGAGGTCGGGGTTCTCCAACCCGTCGTCGTTCGTAGTATTCCTGCGAAGGGCCGCTCCGAGAAGCTCCAGGAGTTCCTGGCCGAGAAGCCCGAGGCACGCTACGAGCTGATCATGGGTGAGCGCCGCCTGCGTGCTTCCGAGCTCGCCGGCGAAACGACGATTCCGGCAATCATCCGGGAGACCGAGGACGGGGATCTGCTCCGTGACGCGCTCCTGGAAAACCTTCACCGGGCCCAGCTCAACCCGTTGGAAGAGGCGAGCGCATATCAGCAGCTCATGGCCGATTTCGGGGCGACTCAGGAAGAGCTCGCCAAGCGAATCGCCCGCTCGCGCCCGCAGATTGCCAATACCCTGCGCCTCCTGAAGCTTCCGCCGTCCGTTCAGAAGAAGGTTGCCGCTCAGGTCATCACCGCCGGCCACGCCCGTGCGCTGCTGTCTCTGTCGACGCCAGAGGAAATGGAACGACTGGCCGAGCGTATCGTCGCCGAGGGTCTCTCCGTGCGTACCACCGAAGAGATCGTTCGCCTCGGAAAGGCGAAGGCCACGCCGCGTCCGCGTGCCCGCCAGCAGCGTCCTTTGTCGCCGCTGGGAGAGAGCGTCGTATCGGCACTCTCCGACGCGTACGATACGCGCGTGACCATCACAGAGGGGCGTAAGAAGGGTCGTATCGTCATCGAATTCGCTGGATCCGAGGATCTTCAGCGAATTGCAGACCTTATTCTCCACTGATCTAACTTCATAGTTGTTTTCGCAGATCACGCGCAGTATGTTCCCTACGCGACATTTTCTGAGCTAATCTCCGAATGAACTAACGCTTAAACTACCTTTAAAGGGTCCGCCGTCGGACCCTCGCAGTACTAGAAGGAGCGAAAGGCATGAACGCCCAAGGCAGTTCGCGCACCGTGCTTTTCGATGTCGGTGGCGTCCTCGTCGATGCCCACCCAGACCCGCATGCTATCGCCGAGTTGTTCGGCGACGGCTCTCGCTATCTCACGACGCTCGTCGATCAGGCGGTGTGGACCCATCGTGGCGCGTATGACGCTGGAATGTCCGATCGCGAGTTTTGGGACCGTATCGCTGGGGACTGCGGGCAGCCTGAACCTACCAGAGCGCTGTTGAATGAACTCGTCGCGCTTGATGCATCACGCATGGCGACGGCGAATGAGGAGACTCTCGACCTCGTGCGTCGGCTGCGTCGCCAGGCAGTGCGTGTTGGTATTTTGTCTAACGCACCGTACCCGATTGCGAAGGCGATTCGTCGCTCCGAGTGGGGAAGCCTCTTCGACTTCTTTGCCTTTTCGTGCGACTACGGCATATGCAAGCCGGCGCGTGGCATCTACCGTGACGTCCTCGTGCGTCTCGCCGTGCCACACGAGGACGTCGTGTTTATCGATGATCGCCGCGAGAACGTTCGTGCGGCCGAGCTCCTCGGCGTGCAGGGCATCGTCTGGAACGGCGTCGATGACGCCGAAACGCGCCTGAAGGAGCTCGGCGTCCTTTTCTGACAGGTCCCGTGTCGCCGAAACGCGCTCGCGGTTCAAAACAGCAAAACGATACAGAGGCGTACAGAGAACGAAATTTCACCTCGATTTGCTGTTTCTGTGGCGCCTCGCGCACGCCCGATCGCGTCAGACCGTCGTCTCGCGAGTGCGCATTAACGACAGTCAATGTTTCACGTGAAACATGTGGGCCCGGGAGGATCGTCCTCCCGGGCCCACTGTTCGTTGAATGAGCGATTACTCCTCAGTCGCTTCGGCGTCCTCGTCAATGATGACACCGGTGCCTTCATCATCGATGACGTATTCGAAGCTATGCACATCGCGGCCACCGGCCACGAAGTCGACAATGTCGGCGCACAGCTGAGCGAAGGAGGAGTCCTCAACGGCGTCCGCCGCCTGGGGGAGGAGCGACGTGTCCGTCATGCCGGGTGCGACGTTCGCGTCGATGAACCAGCAGGTACCCTCGTCGTCAACCACGAAGTCCATGCGGGACAGGTCGCGCAGACCCAGCGTCGTGTGGGCCTCGATGGCTGCGGCCTGCAGGTCAGCGAGCAGCTCGTCGGATAGGCGTGCGGGCACGAAGTACTCGGTCTCGTCGGTGGTGTAGCGAGCGTCGTAGTCGTAGCGTCCACGATCCGTGGACACCTCGACAGGGGGGAGTGCTACGGGGCCATCCCACAGATCGACGACTGAAACGGCCACATCGCGGCCGTTGATGCGCTGCTCGACCATCAGGCGCTGGCCGTAAGCGAAGGCGTCCACCATTGCGCGGCGCAGCGCCTTGGCGTCCTGTGCGGTCGAAATACCGAGTGCGGAGCCACCGTCTGTCGGCTTAATGACGACGGGGAAAGACACCGAACCCTCGAGCGCAGACAGTACGTGAGAGGCTCCCAGCTGGCGGAAAATCGCCTGCGGAAGCGTTACCCAGCCGGGCGTTGCGAGGCCCGCAGAGCCCAGCAAAGCCTTCGCAGTGGGCTTGTTAGAGGCGAGCATCGCCTGCACCGACGACGAGCCTACGAAGGGAATTCCGACCGACTCCAGGAACGACTGCAGGGAACCGTCCTCGCCAATCGAGCCGTGCACAAGCGGCCACACGACATCGGGAGAGAAGGACTCAATAGCCTCCGCGAGAGACGCGTCGACGTCGGAAATACGCACCTCGTAGCCGAACTGCGTCAGGATATTCGCGACGCGACGGCCCGAACGAACCGAGACGTCGCGCTCGTGCGTCAGACCGCCAGCGATGATCAGAACTTTGGTAGCCATGGGGGTGTCTCCTCAGGTAACTCTTAGCGATCGGACCCGGCCCCGGCCTCGTTGCCCGAAGCCGTACCGAACATGTCGACGATTTCCTTCTCCGCGTTAACGACCGTCGAGAGGCGGCGCACGCCCTCGCGGATATCCTCGGGAGTGGGGTAGCAGAACGACAGGCGCAGGTGGTTCGAGCCCGACCCGTCGTAGTAGAACGCCGTACCCGACACGTACGCGACCTGGGCGCGCACGGCGCGAGGCAGCATGGCCTTCGCGTCGAGGCCCTCGGGCAGCGTCACCCACGTGTAGAAGCCGCCGTCCGGCACGGTCCACGTGCACGAGGGCATGTACTCCTCGAGCGAGGTGAGCATCGCGTGGCAGCGCTCCGCGTACATCGAGCGGAAGGACTTGACCTGGCCGTACCAGTCGTAGTTGCTCAGGTAGTCGGCGATAGCCATCTGACCCACCATCGACGGGCACAGGATCGCGGACTCGAGGGCCAGGACCAGCTTCGCGCGGATCGCGTGCGGCGCGTACGCCCAGCCGATGCGGAAGCCGGGGGCAAACATCTTCGAGAAGGAACCCAGGTAGACGACGCCCTCGGGGCTGTACGAAGCGATGGCCGGCAGGGGATCGTTGTGGAAGCCAAGCAGGCCGTAGGGGTTGTCCTCGACGATCAGGACGTGCTCGCGCAGGCAGATCTCGGCGATGATCGGGCGGCGCTCGGCGGACAGCGTCACGCCGGCCGGGTTGTGGTAGTTCGGGATGATGTAGATGAACTTGATCGTGCGGCCCGAGGCGCGCACATCGCGGATCGTTTCCACCAGGGCCTCGGGAATGATGCCGTGCTCATCCATGGGAACGTGCACGATGTCCGCCTGGCGCGCGCGGAACACGCCCAGCGCGCCCACGTACGAGGGGGCCTCGGCGAGGATGACGTCGCCGGGGTTAACGAAGAGCTCCGTGACGAGGTCGAGGGCCTGCTGGCTGCCCGTCGTGACCACGACGTCGTCCGGGTCGGCGCCAACGATGCCGTCGTAGCTCATCACCTCGGTGATGCGCTCGCGCAGAACCTCCCAGCCCTGGCCGCTGCCGTACTGCATGGCCTGCGCGCCGTGGTTGCGGATCAGCTTCTCCGCAGATGCCGCGAGCTTATCGAGGGGCAAGTCCTTGAGGTTGGGCATGCCGCCTGCGAGGGAGACGACCTCGGGGCGCGACACGACCGAGAACAGAGCTCGAATCTCGGATGCGCGCAGGTTGTGTGCGCGGTCCGCGTAGACGTCGTACCAGGGGTCGAGGCGGTTTCCCTGCGCGGGCGTGCGGCCGGACGAGGCCGGGGTGCCGCCGTTGGTCGAAGGCTGAGTCAAGGCATGCCATCCTTTGCATGAAGTTGCGTAGAAGCGTATAGGTCAAGTGTGCCACTTTCCTGGCCATACGGGGTAACGGGGCCGGTGGTTGGGCAGATGTTTCACGTGAAACATCAGGGTTCGATGCACGCGTAGGGGAGGACGAGTAGACCGTCGTCGCGCTGGTAGGCGAACTCCCCTTGGCCCACGATGAAACCGAGGAAGGAAGGCTCGGAAGTTTGGGTCATAGGGTTACCGGTCATGAGCGCGCGGAACTTGTGAAGGCGTTCCACGGCACGATCAGTAATTCCCATCGACGACAGTTTGACCTCGAACGCACCCCAGCGCCCGTCAGCGAGTTCGATGATGAAGTCGACCTCGAGACCTTTGTCGTCACGGTAATAAGCGAGGGAGTTTCCGACGCCAGGAAGTGTGTCGATGAACGTGAGGAGGTCGCGGCAGACGAGAGTCTCAAACAAGCTGCCGAGAGTTTGAGTATCACGTAGCAATTTGCTGGGAGATAGACCAAGCATGGCAGCAGGTAGCGAGGGATCGACGAAGTAGCGCTTGGGTTTGATGCGCACACGTTTCTTTCCTCGAGCTGCGGGCTCCCAACCAGACACATCTTCAAGGAGGTACATGGCGCGGAGATCGTCGAGGTATGCCTTGATTGTGTGGCGTGACTTGTCTTCTCCTTCACTGCCCATATCCTTCGACAGCGTGCTCATTGTCGGAGCTTGTGCAAGATTCATACTGAGAGCGCGTAAGAGCGACCGTGTCGTGTCTGGGGATCGGCGTAGTTGAGGCATATTTACCTCAATGAGGTTGCGTAGGTACTGTGCCGGAGTTTCTAACGCGTCTTCGTCATCAAGATCAAGAATCGACGGCCATCCTCCTCGGCAGCACCAACGTGCAATGCTTTCGACCGAGCTGTCGCATCGTTGCGACGTGATCCCCTTGTCATCAAAAAGACCGTGGAGGCTCACGCCGCCGGGAGTTGCTCCGGCCTCGTATGAGGTCATAGGCCGCATGTGAACGCGCGCAATGCGCCCCGCACCGCTGTGCCTGATTGTTTTGATATCGTGAGGAGCGGAGGACCCTGTGAGGATGAACTGACCTCGTGTACCCGTGGAGGAATCGATACGAGAACGCACCATATCCCAGATCTGAGGCACCTCTTGCCACTCATCAATGAGGTGTGGATGCTTGCCAGAGAGTACGAGATCGGGAGATGTCTGAGCTGCTCGAAGAGTTGCAGGGTCAGTCAGAGAGTCGGCGCTGTTGGCATGTGCAAGTGAGGTCCAGGTCTTTCCACACCATTTAGGCCCGGCGATTTCAACCGCGCCGAAGGATCGCAGTAGTTGGTCGATACGCCGGTCGATTGCTCGAGGGCGGTAGTTCTCCGGACGTGCAGCCTGCACCTGAATCTCCTATGATCAGCGAATATGTAGATCATTATACATTTTCCACCGATTTCATTATACATTTTCCACCGATTTCATTATACATTTTCCACCCGTATAAGTGTCACGCTCACCGGCACCGAGACCAGGCAACGCTGGCAGGCCTCGTCGTGCCCTCTGGAATACGTCGCCGATCGCTGCCCATGGGCTCCACGGCCTGGCCCACCTACCATGGCATGTCCTCGTGCCGATGCGTTGGTCGAGTGCGAAGTAGGGGAGGGGCGCCGCGGCTGTACCCGCGGAGGTATGCAAAAAGTCCACAGCCCCTGCGGGTCTGCGGACTTGCGTGGAACTCCGGCGGTGCCGGAATTCACTCAGTGGCGGTCGGCCTTCACCAGGTGCTTGGGGTCGGCGAGCTCGTTGAGCTGATCGATGTGGGCCTGGGCAACCATGACGTCGATGGTCGAGAACATGAGTGAACTCCTTGTGGGATCGTATTGTGTATTGATTCCCTGCTTGACGAGGCCGAGGATCACCCGGTCTGTAACGAGGAGTGTGCCAACGCGGGTAGCGTCGGCGCGACCCTGCGTTTCAAACAAGAAAAGCGCCGGACCAGCTTGGCAGCTTCGTCAGGCGCTTGATGGTTATAGTTTATCCCTCCCAAAAGGCCCATTCAACCGTTCGGCCAGTAATTTAGATCGCATCAAAAACCAAGCAATTGCAAAGCAAAGTGGCTGCGTGCACACCATCTGAACAAACGTGCGCAGGCCGTCACAATTCGTCTGTTGTGTCGGATGCGCTCGTCGATAGATCGCGAAATTTTTGAAATTTCGATGTCGGTTCGTGCGAGTTCGTCAACCGTTCGTGTGAAGCTGTGGCCTACTTATGTGAGAGGCGTGGATGCGGCGGCGATTGAAGTGGGGGAGGGATGCTCCATGAATTTTTGGGTCGTCATCAGGGGTTTCGGGTCCTAGAACTTTGCGCGGCGCGGAACACCGGCATAGAATGATAACGATTCTCATTCATATTCACGTGCGAAGCACCTAGAGGACCCCCTCATGAACCCCACGAAGTACCGGAACCCGGGCCGCGCAGCTGCCCGGGCTTTCGCCGCCATGGCCCTCGCGGCCACCTCCATCCTCGTGCCCGGAGCGGCACACGCCGCCGACGAGGCCACCGCCGGCCCCGACACCACGGACGCGGTGGCAACAGAGGAGGCCACCACCGCCGAGGCCGACACCGCGAACGCAGCCACGGCCTCGTCCGAGGCCAACGTGAGCACCTGCGCCGTCATGCGCACCGCCCCCGCCGGCACCACGGCCACCCTGGACCGCGGCCACGCCGACATCTTCGACCTGACCTCCGACGCCTCCGGCGCACTCTCCCTGCGCATCAAGGAGGACGCGACGGGTTCCGGCGTCATGCGCGAGCCCGAGCAGACGCTGCTGGCCGTCAACAAGTCCACGCTCACCCAGATCCCCGCCTCCGTCAGCCAGGCTACCGGCGCTCCCGCCGCGGCCTACCTGCTCGGCCAGTCCGGCGACAACCAGGCCACCGTCCTGTGGCCCGGCTGGGACACCCTGGGTATCGCGGCCGGCGGCTACGACGCCGCGCGCTTCCACATCTCCTACACGGGCCCGGAGAACGGACGCATCTACGCCTTTACCTCCAGCTTCACCGAGGGCACCAAGGCCGTCACCAATGACGGCAGCTTTGACCTGGCGCCCGAGGGCGACGACATCGACCAGCCCTACGCCGCCCACAAGCACGTCAACTGGCTGTTCACGCGCGCCGGCCGCTACACGCTGACTGTCCAGGCCAGCGCGTGGACCCCCGGCAACACCGGCGCCGCCAACGCCCAGTCCGCGGCCCACACGTACACGATCGACGTCGCCGACGAGGCCTCGTGCCTCGCCGAGTCCGGATCGGCCCCCTCGACCGACCAGGCGCAGCCCGCCCCCGCGGCCCCCGGCGTCGGCCCCGGCTCCCTGAACTCCACGAACAACCAGGCCGCCCAGGACCAGTCCGACAACGGCGCCACGGGAACGCCCAGCGCCCCGGCCCCCGCCCCGTCCTCGGGAACGACCGGCACCACCGGCACGACGACCGGCGCGAACCCCGCCCCGTCCTCGGGCGCACGCACCACTTCCGGCACGACCGGCGGTGAGCGCTGCGTCGCCACCCGCATCACCCGCGAAGCCACCGAGGCTGAGGCCGCCACCCTGGCCTCGAACAACGCCCCCGCGAACACCGCGCGCACCACGCTGACCGTGAGCGTCGGCGACGGCGCCTCCGGCAACGCCACCGACGGCCACTTCGACCTGGGCCCTGCCATCGAAAACGGCACCCTCGTCGCCCGCGTCAAGGACGACCGCAGCCAGCCCGCCCAGTGGGTCGACCCCTCGTCCCTGACCTTCGCCCTCGGTGACGCCGCGCGCATCACCGCGCCCGCCGACCTCAGCTTCGTCGCCACCCCCGGCTCCAGCGTCTGGCTGATCCCCTCCACCCAGATCGCGGGTGTTCCGTGGCTGGGCCTGAACTCCCAGCGCGAAGAGATCGTCACCGGCACCACCGGCCCCGTCCAGTTCACCCTCGACGCCGTCGAGGGCCCCGGACGCGTCGCCGTCTTCAACGCGGGCGCGCTCGGCTCCGGCGTCGGCGAGCACGTCTTCGACGGCCCCGGCACCGGCTACACGCTCGGCGCCAACACGCACGCCCACCAGAACTGGGTGTTCACCGCGCCCGGCACCTACACGCTGACCATCACCATGCGCGTCACCCCCAACGGCGCGGCGCTCGCGGGCAGCGGCTTCGGCTCGGGCGGCGACCTCACGGCCACCGGCGCGACCGGCCCCAACGGGCGACCCATGGTCTCCCAGGTCGTCGGCCGCACCGCGTCCGGCAAGGACTGCGACCTCTCCCTGGCCACCACCGGCGCCGACACCATCCCGCTGACCGTCGTCTCCCTCACGTGGGCGCTCACGGGCGCGGCCTGCGTGTGGGTGGGTGCGATCGGACGTCGCCGCAACCTGCGCGCAACGCTGTGACCCCTCATTCACGAGGTCGACTCTCCTTCATCCCCCGCCTCCCCATCCGTGGGTGGCGGGGGAGTGGGTGTGTGCTCGCTGCCTCGACGTTAGCGCTCACGGCGACCCTGGCCGGTTGCGCGCCCGCGCCCGACCCCTCCAGCGACGGTGAACTGCGCGTCGTGGCGACGACCGGCATCCTCGCCGACCTCGTGCGCAACGTCGCCGGAGACCGCGTCCACGTCACCCAGATGGTGCCGAACGGGGCGGACCCGCACTCGTGGGAACCCTCCCTGCGCACCATCCGCGACGTCGCCTACGCGGACGTCGCCTTCTCCAACTACCTCATGCTCGAGGAGCACGCCCTCATCCGCGCCCTCGACTCCAACCTGCCCGCAGGCTCCCGCTCCGTCTCCGTCGCCGAGGAGGCCGCCAAGAACGGCGCCACCATCCTCCCCCTCGTCGAAGACCGCGCCCTCGACACCCCGTGGCTCGGCATGCGCGTGTGGGGCGACGGCACCGACATGGGGGCCACCCGCGCCTCGCAGATCGACCTGACGACCACGGGCGTCGACGGGCCCGGCCAGGCTGCTGCCTACCTCACCACGTCGTTCGGGCAGCCGGAGATCGCCTTCGCGACGTCGGACGGCTTCAACGCCGCAGGCGGATACGACACCGACACCGCACAGCTGCCCGCCGATGCCCACCAGCACATGAGCTGGGCGTTCACCGCCCCCGGCGTCTACCGCGTCCACTTCCGCGCCAACCTGCGCACCACGCCCGGCGCCACGCCGGTGGGCGTCGGGGAAGGCACCGCCGTCTTCGCCGTCGGCACCCCGCCCGAGGAAGTCGCCGCCTCCGAAGGCCGCCGCGTCCTGTCCGCCGGCCACGCCGACATCACCGTCAACCTCACCACCAAGCGCGTCGAACTCGCCTCCGACGCCGGCGCACTCAGCGGGGACGAGGCCTCGGCCCCATGCGTCGGCGCGGGAACCACGGGCGCGGCCGTTGCCTCGACCATGGAGTGCACCGACCTCGACCAGGTCGTCATCGAAGTGCCCACCCGAGCGCTCACGACGATCCCCGGCGAGGCCTCGTTCCGCTTCATCGGCGAGGCCGGCGCGAACGTGTACATGCTGCCCCAGGCTGTCCTCGGCAAGCACGTGCACGGCGACATTGACCCACACCTGTGGCACGACGTCCACAACGCCCAGGCGTATGTGCGCGTCATCCGCGACTCGCTGATCTCCGTCGACCCCGACGGCGAGGCCACCTACCGGGCCAACGCAGCCGCCTACCTGACGCGCCTCGACGAGCTCGACGCCACCGTGGCCTCGACTATCGCGTCCATCCCCGAGGAGCGCCGCAAACTCGTCACCACCAACGACGCGTACGCGTACCTGGCCAATGCCTACGGTCTCACCGTCGCCGGCTTCGTCGCACCCAACCCCAGCGTCGAACCCTCCATCGCCGACCGCATCAAACTCCAGGCCACCTTGTCCGACTCCTCGATCCCTGCGGTGTTCCTCGAACCCAACCTGGCGCGCACCCGCTCCACCCTGCGCACCGCCGCCACCGACGCGGGCGTGGACATCTGCCCCCTGTACGGCGACACCCTCGACGACCAAGCACCCACCTACATCGACATGATGGAACACAACGCCCGCTCACTGGCACGCTGCCTGGGCGGCAAGGAGATGCCATGAAGACTCATTCCCGCTCTATTTCTGACCGCCGGCTCTGCGCCCCGGGGGCGGCGGCCCGCCCGCGAGATCGCCACACGCGAGCTTCGCTCGGAGTGGTCGATCTCGAAGCCCGGCCAGGCCCCGCCGCAGGGGGGAATGGCAGCACTAGAAGCATCCGTACGGCGTGTCGTCGGCGTGTCGCGGCTCTAATGACGCCATTCCCCCGCCTCGGCATGTCTCTGAGCGCTCTGCTTGTGTCGGCTCTCCTCGTCATCGTGGGTGCCCCCTCTTCTTTTGCTGCCCCGAGTCCCGACCCCGACCTCGCGCAGAGCGTTGCCGCGCACGAAGAGTGGTCGAATGAGGCCAGCGAGATCGCCGTTGGGCACGTCGACCTCGGCCCCCGACTGATCGACGGGCAGTGGCGGGCTGGCCTGCGCCACGACGCCGAGAGCGGCGCCGTGTGGCGCGACCCCAACCAGACCGTCCTGCGGGTGAGCGACGCGGCCATCATGACCGCGCCCGACTCCGCCGACTACCCCTTCCTGGCCGACGTCGCGGGCAAGCCCGTGTATGTCGTTCCCCAGACGCAGAACCCGGGTGTCGTGTGGCTCGGCTGGAACACGCAGGACCCCGCCGTCACGGCCACCATCGACCGCGGCCTCACCATGCGCGTCGGCCCCGTGTCCGGCCCCGGCCGCGCGTGGCTGTTCCTGCAGTCCGGCACCTTCGGCAAGCCGCTCCTGCTCGCCGACTCGGGCGCGGCGCCTGGCGACGTGTGGATCGATTCGGGCACGCACGTGCACGCCAACTGGGCGTTCTCCGCGCCCGGCACCTACACGGCGACCGTGACCTTCCTGGGCACGACCACCGCCGGCGAGGCCGTCAGCGCTTCCACGACCCTGCGCTTCGCCGTCGGTGACGCCGCCTCCGCGTCCGAGGCCCTGGCCATGGCCGCGCCCGCGGCTGCCTCCGCCGATGGGGCTTCCGCTTCTTCCTCTGGTGCCGCGCCCGCTGCTTCGGGGGCCGCCCCCGCGTCCTCTTCCTCCGCTTCGGGTGCCGCGTCGGGCGGGCTGCCCGACTGGGCCTTCCTCGCGATCATCGCCGTCGCCGTGGTGTCCCTCCTCGTGATCGGCGCGCTCGTGGTGGCGCGCTCGCGCCGCAGCCGCGCAGAACAGGCCGCCGCCATCGCCGAGGCCGACTCCATCCTCGCCCCCCTGCCCACCGCGAAGGGTGAGGGAAGCGGGGAAGCGGCCCCGGCCTCGTCCCCCAGTGCCGGAGCATCCGGCGCGGATGAGAGCGCTAACGGCCCCGGCCTCGACGATCGGGGAGGGGAGCAGTGAGCCAGCTGCGCGTCACCGGACTGGGCGCGTCCCTGGGCGGGCGCAGCGTCCTCGAGGGCGTCGACCTGGAGGTCGAGGCCGGGGAGCTCGTCGGCCTCATCGGACCCAACGGCGCCGGGAAGACCACGCTGATCCGCTCGATCCTCGGCTTGATTCCCTCCAGCGGGCGTGTCGAGACCGACGGCGCGATCGGCTACGTGCCGCAGCGCCACGAGTTCGCGTGGGACTTCCCGATCAGCGTGCGCGACGCCGTCCTGCAGGCCGTCACCGTGCGGCGCGGGCTGCTGGGGCGCGCGCGGACCCCGCACTTCCGCGCGGTCGAGGAGGCCCTGTCCCTCGTGGGCATGCGCGACCTCGCGAAGCGTCCCATCGGCGAGCTGTCGGGAGGGCAGCGCCAGCGCGTCCTCGTCGCCCGGGCCCTCGCGATCCGTCCCGCCGTGCTGCTCCTCGACGAGCCCTTCACCGGCCTCGACATGCCGACGCAGGAGATGCTCATGGACCTGTTCCGCGCGCTCGCGGACGGGGGCCGGGCCCTCCTCATGACCACGCACGACCTCATCGGCGCGCGCGCCGGGTGCGACCGCCTGTACCTGCTGCGGCGCACGATTGTCGCCTCCGGGCGACCCGAGGAGCTGGCGGACGCCGACCCGTGGATCCGCGCCTTCAACGTGCGACCCGACAACCCGATCCTCGACGCCCTAGGAGTGCGCGCATGAGCACCGTGATCCACGCGGCCGGACGTGCCCTCGTCCCGGCGGCGGACTTCCTGAGCCCCTACGACTTCTTCCGCGACCTGACGAATCCCGCGCTGGCGTTCCTGCCGCGCGCGCTGCTGATCGCGGTCGTCGCCGCGCTCGTGTGCGGCAGCGTCGGCGTGCACGTCGTCCTGCGCGGCATGGCGTTCATCGGCGACGCGGTCGCGCACTCCGTGTTCCCTGGCTTGGCGATCGCGTTCGTGTGCGGCGGTTCCCTGGTGCTGGGCGGCGCGCTCGCGGGCGTCGTGACCGCCGTTCTTGTGGCCCTGTTGGCGCAGAACCGCAGGCTTAAGGAGGACTCCGTCATCGGCGTGCTCTTCGTCGGCGCGTTTGCGCTGGGCGTCGCGATCATTGCGCGGGCGCCCGGGTACGCGGGGAGCCTGCAGGACTTCCTGTTCGGGTCGATCACGGGTATTCCGGCGTCGGATGTGCCCGTGGTGCTGGGCGGCGCGTTGTTCGTGCTGCTCATGCTGTTCCTGGCGCACCGGCCCATCGTCGCGGTGACCCTGGACCGCGAGAGCGCCCGGGCGGCGGGCGTGCACGTGCTGCTGGCTGATCTTTCCCTGTACGTCGCCGTGGCCCTGGCCGTCGTGATCTCCGTGCAGACGATCGGCAACGTGCTGGTGCTTGCTTTGTTGGTGACCCCCGCGGCCACGGCGCGGCTCCTGTGCGACCGCCTTGGCGCCATGATGATCCTGTCGCCCGTGCTCGGGGCAACGGGTGGCCTGGTGGGCCTGTACCTGTCGTGGGCGCTAGACGTGCCCACGGGCGCCACGATCGTCCTGGTGCTCACCGCGTGCTTTGTGCTCGCCTGGGTCTTCGCGCCGAGGCACGGCCTCCTCGCGCGCACCCTGCGCGAGAGGCGGGGGTGACTGCTTGAGCGTGGGCCTGTGAGTGGGCCTGGGTGTGGGTCTGTGGGTGGGCCTGAGTGTGGGCTTCTTCGAGGACCCGGCCACGGCCTCGTGAACCTCTGAATCGCTTGTTAACCTGAACAACTGGTCATATGCTTGGCGAGGTAGCACAGTGCTCGGTGGCCCACGAAATCGTGGGTCGGTCGATCAGGAGGTAGCGCGTGGTTGATGTCGGCTTCGATTCCGATAAGCACGCCCAGACGCGTGATGATATGAAGCGAGGAGGGCAGTCCCTGGGGGACTCATCGGAGGCTCTCGGGCGGCTCATTGACGCGCAAGACCCCTCGTATTGGTCCGACGAGGGCGGGTTTCAGGCCATGCGCACGGCGATCATTTCGCTGCTGAAGACTGAGGATCGTCTCATCAGCAAGCAGAAGCAGAGCTTCACAAAGTTCGACGGCGATGTCGAACAGGCGGCTGAGGCCTTCGAGGCCGCAGAGACGGCGAATGCTGACCAGCTCGCAGCGATCCTGGCGGGTCTGGATCAGAGCCCGGCGAGTACCGGTGGGCCGACTGCCTATTCGACCTACACTGCACCTCCGACTCAGGTCGACAATTCCGCCCCGCCGGCGAATGCGGGCACCGACCCCGGTGCCTCGTCCTCCGAACCCGCCCAAAACGCGCCGTCGGCCATCTGAGAGTGAGGAGAGCGAATCATCGTTGAGAGCCCGATGTACGAGCGCCTCATGCAGCTCGTCGCCGCAATCGAGACGGCCTCCGCGCTGGACGCCTCGGATAACGAACACAATACGATCGTGTGCGGCCTGAACGAGGCCAACAACTCGACGTACCACATGCGTACGAACCAGGGATTCACCGGGGAAACCGGTGATCAGGTCGACGCATGGACCGATCGTGCGATGAAGCAGGTCCAGGCCATCAAGGATGGGCACAACACCGCGATGGAATTCTATGCGGAGGCCCGTCGCGTCATGAAGCACGTGCGCGAGGACGCTATGCAGCTCTCGCCCACCCTGGTCGACTCGAAGCTACAGGCGTTGGCAGACGCAGCGCACGTCGTCATTCCTGTGACAGGGTATATGGGCCTCGCGGGACTGCCCATCAACGCGCTCGCTACGACGGGTGAAGCATACGTCCAAGGGCTCATCATGCAGGCGAACAACCAGCGTGAAGCCGCCGCGACGGACATCCTGCAGCGCGCGAACGACACGATGCAGGCCCTGGCGGATGGGACGAATGCGCAGTCTGCAGCGATGGAGCAGCGTGTCAATAACCCGGATTTAACATCGCCGCTGGGGTCAGGTCCGTCGAGCGGTACTGTTCGGCGCGACATTGAGCGTGGATACCTGAATACCTCCGCTCACGAGGCGGGTGTGTACCCGGGCAACCGCGACACGGACTACGGCCGATCTGATCTGCGAGGCTCTGGTTCCGGACTGTATCCGGCGGGGTACGACGAGGGCGGTCCTGTGAGCAATCGCGTTATGTCGTCGCCTCGCATCCCGAATCGCTTCGTGACCGAGGGGGAGGAGGGGTCGCGCCTGAACCCGATTTCCGACCCTCAGGACCTCATGGGTATCGATCTGCTGCACACGCGGGTGAACGGGGATTGGCATCGCAACGGCGTTGTCGGCGGCTACACGCCGGCACCCCCGGTAGACCGCTACCACCCGCTGTGGAATGTGAACGGCGGTCCGGGCAGCGAGTCTGCGTTGACCTCCCGCTTGGGTGGAGCCGGCCTGCTAGGAGCGGGAGCCCTTGGAGTTGGTGGTGCCGCCCGCATGGCGGGAGGCCTCGGCTCGTTGGCGAGCGCTCTTGGCCGCGGTGCTGCAGGTGCTCTCGGGCGAGGAGGGGCGGCAGGCGTCGGCGGAATGTCATCGTTGCGCGCGGGATCCTACTCCGGTCCGGGCTATGGGACCTACAAGGCACCCTCTGGCACCACAGGTCTATCTGGTATCGTCGGAGCTGATGGCTCCCGTGGGGCGGGTGCCGGTGTTGGTGCCGCTGGCTCCGGGAAAGCCGGAACTCAGGGGGCCTCTGGCTTCATGGGCGGCGGTGCTGGTGCGGGCGCCGGCCGTGGTAAGGGTGATGAGAAGGAGAAGCGTCGCAAGTACACGCCTTTCCGCGTGGAGGATGACGATGAGTTGCCGGAAGGGTACGTGAATCCGATGTCGCAGACATACGGGACCGATAAAGACATTGCGCCCGCTCCGCGGCGGGACGACGGATGGGACCCGCGCCAATGGTGAGGGCTAAGAGGAACCGTCGAACCCGCGTGAGGATCAGCGTCGCCGTGGCTGCGGTGGGTGCGCTCGCGGCGGGCATCGTGTCGATTCCCGCCGCCCCAGCGCATGCAGCCGACACGATTACGGCGGCCGATCAGGCGTATTTCTCGTACTACGGCTTCGATCGTGCTCGTGCGAAGGGCTACACGGGCGAGGGTGTCACCATCGCGATGATCGATGGTCCGGTGGACACATCAGCGCCAGAACTTCAGCGTGCGGATATCTCTCCTCAGACGACGTGTACCATCACGACTACTTCTGGATCGAAGACGCATGGCACAGCTGTGGCGTCTGTGCTTGTGGCGGATACTTATGGCGTCGCTCCCGGTAGCAAGTTGCTGACGTATCAGGTTCCTTTTGGCAGTGGCGCTCCCTTCAGCACTGGTGATGATGGCGATCAGGCTCAGGATGATTGCTACACAGACACGCGTATCGTGAATCGAACGGAATATGTCTGGGTGATGAATCAGGCGATGAATGATGGTGCCCAGATAATCAATCTATCTGCTACGAGTTATGATGACGATGACCAGATGAAGTGGACGGTTGCTCGCGCTATGGCGAGCGGAGTGATTCTCGTTACTGCTTCAGGCAATGAAGCGCGTGATGACGATCTTGCATCGTTGTCTAAGTGGTCTGGCGTCGTTGGTGTGACGGCGATTAGTACGGATGGGACTCGTCAGGACTACTCCTCGTGGGGTGAGGGAGTGGTGACGACGTCTATTGGAGGTCCTGTTGCCGTTCGCGATGCTGCGTCGGGTCAGGTGGTTCAGTATTTCGGTACGTCGTTTTCATCCCCCATTGTGACCGGCGTTCTGGCGTTGGCGAAGCAGCGGTGGCCTGAGGCGACCAGTAATCAGCTGCTGCAGCTGCTGGTGAAGACGGGCTTGAATCCTGATCATGGATGGAACAAGTACACCGGGTTTGGTGGCATCGATCCGGGCGCGATTTTGAATACGGACCCCTCGCAGTTCCCTGACGAGAACCCGTTGGCGCAGAAGCAGGGTGGGTCGAGTCCGACGCCGGAGGAGGTCCAGCAGTACGCGGATGGCGTCGTGGATCCGACGGATATCGTGAACGATAGTTCGTACACGTATCGTGGCCTTGACGAGTCGAAGCTGAAGGATGGCTTGAACGTCTACCCGACGCACTTGGGCACGAGCCCGCGCTACCACCGGAAGTAGGCGCGGCGGCCTGCTCGAGGCCGCATGGTGACTATTCTCGCGATTGTTTCACGTGAAACATTGACGGTGAGGCCCCAGCCCACGATGGTGGGCTGGGGCCTCAGTGTGTTTAGTGGCCTTGTTTTTCTTCTGCGGTGTCGGTGTCGTGCCACGTCGCGCGCTTCGGTTCCGGCCTCGCACTTGCTGAAGTCCATCTACGCCGCTTTCCGCCTCGTCAATGAACTTCTATGGGATCTGTTGAGGGTTCTATGAGATAGAAATAGGCTTCTATGACATAGAAGTGGGGTTCTATGAGATAGATAAGTGGGTCTATGAGATAGAATTGAGTCTATGATCAACGATCTTGATGACCTGCTGGGTGCTCTGGCCGTTCTTGAGCTGCGTGGTGGTGATACTACTTCGATTGAGGCGAAGACCTTTTCGGAGTACTCGCCGGAGCAGCTGGGTCCGACGCTGAGTGCGTTTGCGAACAAGCCGGGTGGAGGCACGATCCTACTGGGCATCTCGGAGCGGGACGGGATTAGCGTCGTCGGCGTCGATGACGTCGATGATCTGTTGAAGAGGGCGGCTAATCAGGCGCGGAATGGCTTCAGACCGCCGATCAGGGTAGATGTGCGTGCCATCGATCTGGATGGAAAAACAATCGGGGTCATCAACGTTGAGGGCGCCGACATCAACGAAAAGCCTGTGCGTTGGTTGAAAGATAAGAAAGCGTATCTGCGCCAGTACGACGGGGACTATCAGATGTCGCCATCGGAGGAGCAGATGCTTGCCCTGCGCCATCACCGCCCGAACGCTGACGCGCAGGCTGTGCCTGGTACTTCCCTTCGGGACCTTGACCCGAACTTAGTCACCCGATACCTCTCTTCTGTTCGCGAGACGACCCCACGCCTCGTCAATGACAGTGACGAGGCAGTCCTCTTCTTTACCGGCGTCGTTGCGGACCGCGAGAGTGAAGAGTTATCGGTAGCCGGTCTCTATGCGCTGGGTGAGTATCCGCAGCGGCTTCTTCCTCATCTAACGCTCACCGCAGCGGTCGAGGGGAGTGGAGATGTAAGGGCGGTGAATCGCCGTGATTTCACGGGTGCGTTGCCGGTCATGCTGGACGATGTCTTGGACTGGGTCGCGCAGAACGTGGAATCGCGCCAGGTCGTAACACGGGACGGGAATGGGCTGACGGATTACACGGTGCCTCTCCTGGCGGCGCGTGAGGTAGTAGCGAATGCGCTGGTTCACCGTGATCTGTCCGAGGCCTCGCGGGGAAAGGGGATCGACTTGAGAATTACCCGTGACGGATTCCGCCTGACGAATCCAGGTGGCTTGTGGGGGATTACGGTTGATCGGCTGGGTACCGGTGATCATCCTGCGGTGAATGAGCGGCTCTATCAGATCTGCCGCAACGTCGAAGGGCGTAGTGGGCGCGTCATTGAGGCAATGGGTACCGGGATCAGGGAGGTTCGCCGATCGTTGCGTGAGGCTGGGATGGCGGAGCCGCGTTTCTACGATAACGGCGTGTCGTTTACGGTACGTTTCCCGAACTCGGCGCTCATCCCTGACGGTGACCTAGCATGGATTGGTAGTCTCGGACTGGAACAGGTGGCAAGTCTGAATCTGCGCCAGAAGGAGGCGTTGGTCGACATGCGTCACGGCCGGACGTGGAGCAATGGGGAGTATCGGGAGCGCTTTGGTGTGACCGCTGAAGAAGCGCGCGCAGATCTGCGGGACCTTGTGTCACGAGGCCTGGTCACCTCCTCAGGTGAGCGCCGTTGGGTGCGTTACGAGCTTGTTCAGGGGAGCTGAGAGCTTCTTATTGCTGTCCCGGCAGTAATTGCACGTGAAACATTGACGCTGAGGCCCCAGCCCTCGATGGTGGGCTGGGGCCTCGGCATATGGTGCGTTTGAGCTATGGCACCACGGATGCGTAGGTAAGGGTCAATGAACAAAGTTGATTCCGCATCCTGTTGTGATCAGTGACTACCGATTTTCGGCGGTTATTAGTGATACCAGATGTGGGTGACGACCCATGTGTCCCCCCGCTCTTCAAGAAATAGGACACGGAAGAGTGTTTGTTCGTTGTTGCTTTCCTCGTCGGTCACTGTGCTTATGGTGTCGTATTGTTCTGATGCCTTTTCTTCTGTTAGGTGGTGGAATCCTGCAGGTGTTTGCAAATATGTGAATTCGATACAAATTCCTTGAGTGCCTGCCTTTTGGAGTGAGCAGTCATAAATCTTATTTGTTTGAAGATACGTATTGGTGAGCGGCTTGACGAGATATGCATCTGTATGCATGCGTTCCAGGTCATGTGCAAATGCATCGCAGTAGCCCTCAACCTGGCATACCTTCATAAAGTCTTCTGTGTCCCCGGTGTTGAACGCATACGCCCACAGGTCGATGTACCACTGTGATGTCGCTTGGGCACCGATTTGTCCGCCCGCGTAGAGGTGTGGCGGGGGAGTGGGCTTCGGGACCTCAACGGGCGTCGGTTCTGTGGATTGAGGGGCGTCTCCTGATTGGGGGCCAGATTGTTCGGTGCTGTCAGACTGGGGCGACTGTGCTCCGGACTGAAGCTCGGCGTTCGCGTGGGCTCGAGCGTTGAACGCGTGGAGCCCCAGGAATGACGCAGCGACGATAACAATGGTGGCAATGGCTGCGCCGATCCACTTGCCGATGGTGGAGAGTTTGCTGGTCATGGTGCATCACTCGCTTAGTGGCCTTGTTTTTCTTCTGCGGTGTCGGTGTTGTTGACGATGAGTTGTCCGAGGGGGAACGGGCCGGTTGTTTCGGTGGTGGTGACCAGGCCGTTAATGGTCTGGGTGTCGCCGGTGAAGGGGTTGGTGGCCGTGCCCGCCCAGGTCGTGGTGAGCGTGATGGTGCGCGTGGCACTGGGGTATGGGCCGTCGAGGAACGACTTCCACCCGTTGGGAGCCTTGTAGTAGTGGCGGATGAGGGCGGGGTCGGTGTTGGGGTCCATGCCTTCTTGCCAGGGCATTCCCGGCGAGGTCGTGGTGAGGTCTGGGGTCCCGTCTCCCCAGCTCCATGTGTAGGACGTGGCCGTCAGAGTAATGGTGATGTCGCGACCCAACAGCGTGACGGTGTGGGTTTGCGTGGGATGTGTGGCGGCGACGAGCGTGGGAATGTACTTGTTCGTGTACGACACCCCCTCGGGCCGCTTGTGCAGACCCGCGCCGTCGGCATGAATCGTCGTGGCCGCGTAGTACAGGATCTCGCGCGTGGTTGGAGGCTGCCCCGCGTTATTGCCGTCCGCCTTCCGTGAAATGTGCGCACACACAAATGGCTGAGATTCAGTCCCATCCGGCAACGTCACTGTGTGCAATGTATTGCCATCACACTTATCGTCCTCCGCATAGGTGCGTGCCTCTGGAGATGCCGCGCCTTCAGCTGTGAGTCGACTCTTGTCGTCTTCTGGAGTTGAGTTGTCAGTACCTCGATACTTTTTTGCTTCCTTCGCTGCCTTACTTGCTTCCACCTTTACATCGGGGCCGGTTCCTTCACTGCGGAAATGAGGGGGTTCATTAGGCTGTTCTTCTTCCGCGAAGGCGACACCGGGGATGAGGCAGCTTATCGAGCCAATAAGTAGTAGTAAGGTCGGAATAAGGGTTGTCAACGTTAGCTTACGCATCGGGATTCACCGTGGTTCCTTGCGTGACTATCCATTTACCGTCATGCCATGTCAAAAGTAATGTAAGAACTGTTTCGTAATCTGTACTACTTGTATTTACTTTCTGTCCCCTACAGGTGATTCCGTCTGAGGACTTGGTTAGGAAGGCAACCGAAATTGTATTTGGTGGAACACTACTTCCATTCGGATCTATTGGATTAACTTGCAAGATGTGCACGATTTCCGACTTATTATCGTATGACCAGCCGTGCGCGTATACATTTCTAATATCGGTGACGACATTCTGATGAAAGTCGTCAGTTTCATTAGACATGTCCGCGAATGGTTGTGTGTCTCCGGTGTTCCAGGCGTAGACCATTAGGGCTAGGTAGTGTTCTGCGGCTGCTTCCGCGCCTCGTTCACTGTTTTCCTTGGCTTCTTCAGGTAGTTCGGGTTTGGTGTACGTGTCTGCCGCGAACTGGGTGGGGCGCACGAGGACTCCGTCGGGACCGATCTCGTAGCCGCCCGACATCGTGGCCTCGCTCGACTCTGACGGCATGGGCGCGGGGTGCGCGGTGGGTGTTGCCGCGGTGCTGGGGCGATCGTTCCACGAGCTGATGCTCGCGCCCAGTGTGTAGGCACCAACAGCTGCCACAGCCACCAGCACGGTGAGTCCGATACCCATTGCCCACGGGCGCAGTGCTGCGCGCCTGGCTCCTAGGGAGCGCTTCTTGCGGCGTGATGTTGGGGTGAGGAAGGTCTGATCTTCTTCCTCGGTGACGGGTCGCTCGGATAGGGGTGGGACCTTCATGGTGTGTGTGCCTCCACGGTGAGGTGTCCTCCGGCGCCCCATCGTTGGGGCGCGTCCTTCCCCATCAGGGTACGCGCAGAACCGACACGAAATACTAAGAATGCTGCGCAACCATCACGCAAATCCTCCCACCCGCATTCCCGAAACCGCACGGATGTGCATGTCCGGCCCCGGCCTCGTCGTGAGCTGTGGGTATGAGAGCTCTCCCGGATTGTCAGAGCCCGACAATACTCGGTTGAATCCTTCCAATTGGCTGCGGCGTCGAGGCCTCGTGCGATATGGTTATCGAGAAATGAAGCGGCGTGGCTCATCGACGCGCGGGAACGAACGGCGCATGTCGGCGCGATGTGGCGGCCGATCTCTCGCATCGGAATCAGCACCGCATAGAGGAACGGCTGAAACGACGAGAACTCTTGAGGACGAGAGGCCTGCCGTGAAGACACAAGGAGCACAACTATGGAACTCATCGATGAGTTGATCAACGCTGCACAGACCTTCTACGATGACGCGCGCGCGAACGAGAATGGGCGCTCCCGCTCGTGGGAGCATTGCTATCGCGCTTTTCGAGACGCGCGGACCGACCCTTCCCCGGACTATGACTATTTGAGCCTGCACCTCGCTTTCTACCTGGCGAGCTGGGGAATGTATCGGGGCTCGTCCTTCCTGCTTCAGAAGGACTACAAGGTGCACACTCCCATCGTCGAGGAGATCCTCAAGCCCGAATACGACTGCCTGTTTGGGCTCGCGTGCGCGGATGTGCGGAAGTCTGAGATTCAGATGAAGCTCAAGACCGTGTACGGCAACATCGCCGAACATTTCGGGCCGATCCGCGACCAGGTCGCAGGGCGTGCAGTCCCGAGCCCAGTGTCACCGATCCTCATCACGAAAATTCTGATGGGAACGCTCGGCTGCGTGCCCGCGTACGACAGGTTCTTCGTTGACGGCATTAAGAAACACAAGGTGACAACGCAGGAATACAGCCTGGAGTCTGTGCGCAAGCTCGCGAAGTTCTACGAGGAGCACAACGACCGCCTCGAGGAAGCGCGGCGAGGAATGCGGACCGAGGACCTGGTCTATCCCCAGATGAAGCTGCTCGATATGGGGTTTTGGCAGGTTGGTTACGACCAGGAGACCAAGGAGTCTGCGTAGCCGCGTGGGTACACCTGCTCGCTGAGTGTAGACAGACTTTCGTCCGTGAAAAGGGACACCGTACGACTATCGAACGTAACGGACCAAGCAACAGACCGGAAATATAGCGTTTCACAATTAGAAGCGTGGTTGGGTATTGAATCCGATAACATTATTGGGTGCTCGAGTCATCTAGCGGGTAAGCATTACGGGATTTGAGGACGCTGCGTCGCTGGTGTTCGAGACGTATCTGGGTTGCTTCGGTGGCTCCGTTGGACGGGTCAGTGAGTTCTTGAATAGAGGGACAGATCCAAGACATTGAAGGTGTATTTGTGACCGGAGGCTAACGATAGTGCAATCCGGAGACCGGTAGCGGGGCGTACGCACTTGCAAAATTGTGGAATCATGCCGATAAGACAAGTAAGAGTAACGCATAAATACAGTGTCACGTGCAAGGCCCAGGCATTCGAAGTGTTGCACTACCAGTCAGTGCCATTAATCTGGCAAGTTAAGACGGTCCGGTCAGGCTCAGTGTGGTGGGCTGTCGCCAACAATTCGAGGAAATACGACAGTGCAATTGTTCTTATGTCACCACTACCGTAGATTGTGTGGGGTCTGTAACTCTGTCGCGTTTAGATGGTACGGGAATATTATCATCGAAAAAGGCCTACGCCAATGTAGCGGCGGCGAACCAATACCGCCCATGACCCGACATTCCCAAATGTGAAGAGCCGCAATGTAAGTGATTGCCGTAACTTTTGAAGATGGTTGAAGCGAAGTGCAATCGAAAACAACAATGTTAACATGTGCCCGCAAAACCTAAACGGCACCGATCAAACTGCACTTAACTTGAAGAGGCCTAATCACATATATGTCAAAACGCAAATGTCAGCAGCAAAAAGCTTAATTCTCGCACTGGACACGTATCGTGAGTCTCTGGACTGTGTTACGATAGGTGCGTTGCGCTGAGAATTCTCGAAATTCCGAACGAAGTATGAATTTGCGTTACACTGCTTCAGCAAGTAGCCAAGGGGATTTGACCGAAGGCAAACACAATAGGAGTGACAATAATGGCAAAGCAAGAGGCAAAAGTTGACCTGTGGGTTGCCAAACAGCTCGACAAGGCTGAGATCGTGGACTACGATCCGCAAGGTAGTGACGTTCTTGAATTAAACGAAGCGCTCAAAACAGCGTCTAAGACAGGCAAGGGTGGCCCAGGATATCCCGAGTACGTTGCAGTGGTTAGCGATTATGTAATTGTAATCGAAGATAAGCCGAATCTTGATTACCATATCAAACTAAACAATGATGGGGTTGTAGAGCTGTCTGACGCCAAGGCTGTCCGTGACTACGCTGTCAATGGCGCCATTCATTATGCACGACATATTGCAACCAAAAGTGGATTTAAAAAAGTCTTTGCACTTGGTGTCTCTGGTAATGAAAAGTACCACAGGATAACACCGTATTACGTTGATGATCGAGGTGAATTCAAGCAATTAGATGATGTTGAGTCATTCATTTGGTTCAACAAGTCGAATATTATCGAGTACTATACGCGACATGTGCTCGAGGAGGTTACTGATTACGAAAAGACGACTAAAGAAATCTTGAAGGATGCTGCGGAACTCCATGAAAAACTGAGAACCTACGGCACGCTCAAAGATCAAGATAAGCCATTAGTTGTTTCTGGTATTCTGCTAGCTCTAGATGAAGTCGAATATGGCAATTTCTCCATCGCCTCGCTAACCGGTGATAGCATGGCTGAATTGCGCGACGGTGACAAGATTATGAATGCAATCAAGGCTCGTTTGACAAGATCGAATGTCGGGCCGGATGCGAAGCGCGATAAACTTCTTCGTGAGTTTGCCGTTATCACTGACAGTGTGCGTTTGAATGAAGTGAATGTAACGCTCGGAAAGACGCCCTTGAAGTATTATACTGAGTTCTTATATAAACGAGTCTTTCAGGCTATCAAGTATCAGCAAACATCAGAAGACTTCATTGGCCGATTCTACGGTGAGTTCATGAGCTACTCAGGCGGAGATGGTCAATCTCTGGGAATTATTCTGACTCCCAAACATATCACGGACCTCATGGTGGACCTCGTGGATGTTCGTCCAGATGATATCGTTCTTGATCCCACCTGTGGTACCGGTGGTTTTCTCATTGCGGCGATGCATAAGATGCTGCAATCAGCAAATAGTGATGCGCAGAGACGTAGTATCAAGAAAAAGCAATTACATGGCTACGAGATTCAGCCAAATATGTTCGCAATCGCCGCAACTAATATGATTCTCCGTGACGATGGCAATTCTAATATTCAAGCCGCAGACTTTCTGTCACAGTTACCCGCCGACGTTCAACTTCAAAAACATGCCACTGTCGGTCTAATGAACCCACCGTACAGTCAAGGCAAGGATGATCCTAACCAATATGAAATCCTTTTCACTGAGCATATCCTCGACTCAATGACTGAAGAGGGACGTGTTGCAGTCATCATTCCACAATCGTGTGTTACAAATAAAACCAAAATTGAAAGAGAAGCTAAGCAGCGTATTCTCAAGCATCACACATTGGAAGGTGTGATTACTTGTAATCCTAACACCTTCTATGGTGTTGGTACGCATGCTTGTATCGTCATTTTTACCGCGGGAGTACCGCACCCGACGGGCCACAAAGCTAAATTCATAGATTTCCGGCAAGATGGCTATGAGGTGCGCCCCCACATCGGTTTGATGGAAGGTGATACGGCCAAAGATAAACGCCAGCATCTGTTGGACGTTTGGAAAGGGCTGCTCGAGTCGTCTTCGGAATTTTGTGTTACTTCAACAGTGTTGGCTACGGACGAGTGGCTACATAGTTTTTATTACTTCAATGATGAAATTCCCACCGATAGTGACTTTGAGAAAGCTATTGGTGACTATCTTACCTTCGAGTTCTCAATGATTATGCAAGGTCGTGAGTATCTTTTCGAAGGGGGAACAGATAATGAAGCCTCTTGATCAGTTGAAGTGGGAGCCGCGGGTCCTTCAGGATGAATTCGTTTGTGCTAAAGGTGTCTACTTACAAACTGATAGCGTCGTAGATGGTAATATTCCATATATTACCGCAAAGGCTGGTGGGAACGGCCTCAACCGCTTCATTGGTAACCGCGTTCTCTTCGCGAGCAATCATTTGACTGTAGAAAAAGTTAAGTTGAGCGCGTACTATCAACCCGCCCCTTTTTACTGTTCTCATGATGTTAGCACGTTAACAAATCAGTCACTGAATGCTCACAACGCGCAGTTTGTGGCGACAATGATTATGCGGAATGGTTCGAAATATTCATACGGGCGTCAGGCTCAGCTGGACGTTGTAAAACGTGAGAGAGTACTCCTTCCAGTCACTAGGGATGGCAATGTCGATTATAGCTATATGGAACGCTACGTTATCGAAAGCTCTGAACGCTTGCTGGCACGTTACTCTTCCGTTTTACGTTCCCGGCTTTCGGGCCTTGTTTTCCACGATATTCGTCCGCTTGAAGAAGTAAATTGGGCCGAGTTTGCGCTTGATCAGGTTTTTTCGGTCAAATCCGGTACCCGGTTAACAGGAGCCGATAAGGTGTCTGGGAGTCGGCCTTTCATTGGAGCGACAGACAATACTAACGGTGTCACTGGCTTTGTTAATAACGAAAACAATTCTATGGATTCGAATGTATTGGGGGTTAATTACAATGGTGCCCCCTGCATCGCTTTCTTTCACCCTTATCAAGCCATGTTTAGTGACGATGTCAAACGTTTGAAGCTTCTCCATCATGAGGATAACATTTTCGTACTGCTGTTTTGTAAGGTTATTATCATGCAGCAACGTAGTAAATATTCGTATGGTTACAAATTTAACGGCGGAAGAATGGCTCGTCAGCTACTTAAGTTCCCGGTCACTGACTCTGGTGAAATTGATTACCATTACATGGAGTGTTATGTTGAGAATATGTTAAGACGCAAATACCAACAATATTCGTCTTATGTTGCGCGATCCCGTAACTTTAGCATCACGAATGATTGATTTTCTTATCGTCTTTGCACATTTTTTCGTTTCGGCGCTTCGTCATGCGTGCGATGGCCGATTCTGAGGCCACATCGGTTTTGGTGCCTCTTCCGTATTGAGTGTTGGTGACGGGGTGTTGTTCGGGATTTGTGGGTAGCGGTCCTTGATGATGTGCGAACTTCTACCTCCGCTCTCGTCAGGGGCCTAGGGCGGTGTCTCACCCTGTCTGCTGCTGCTCTGTGTTGCTTGGTCGTTGTGGTCGGTGTGATTTTCTCGTTGGTTTGGAGGGTTTCCATCTGGTTTTTGTCGCTCGGCGTGAGTGTGGTCTGGTGCTCGACAGAGAGTCCTGTGATCGCTGTGCTGGCTGCCCGGGGTGTGGGGTGACTTGCGCAAGGTCGCGGGCGCGTGTGGGTGTGCGGGTGATCCGCTGGGCGATCCGACAGTTGCGCTTCGAGGGAGCCACCATTGCAGGATTGGCTCGACAACTGGCAACTACGTGGAACACCGTGTGGTCCCATGTCAAGCCGTGTCTGCAAGCCACATCTGATGACCCCGCCCGCTTCGCAGGGGTTCGCGTACCCAGGGTCGATAAGAGGCGTGTGGCATCACCAGGACCGACGCCGTCGTGGCCCGCGTGAGCTCATTGGCATCGTGGACCTGACTCGCGGGGAGGATCATCCTATGGCCCGCTTGAGTGGACCTGGTGCCGGGCAGGTCTGGCACCGTGTACAAGAACTGGCTGGCCGAGCGCGGAAAAGGCTTCCGTACGGGGGTGCGAATCGCGACGCTCGATCCCCTTCCAGGGACTGCAAGAATGCCATTGCTTGGCCTGCTCCAAGGACGCCAACAGCGCGCTCGACGCCTGTCACATCGTCACACTCGCCGGTGATGCCCCAGGTGAGGTACGCCGTCACGTCCAGCAAGACACAACCGGTCACCGCGGACGCAAGGGGGATCCCCTTTACCAAATCCGGCTTCTCCTGCGCGCCTCGCGTGATCGGCTCACGAAGCGTCAACAAGAACGACTCTGCGCGGCCTTCACGGCAGATGAGGCACACAAGTAGTGTCAAAGTCGCCTACCACAGCGCCCAGCACGTGCGAGACGTCTTCCACCAAGCCACACCCGCCCACAGACGACGCCTGGCCGCTCGTCTCATTGAGAGCCTACCAACGTGCCCCATCCCCGAAATCGCCCGACTAGGCCGGACCCTACGCACATGGAAGGACGCCTTCTTGGCCTACTTCGACACAGGCGGAGCCAGTAACGCGCCGCCAGAGGCTACCTCAACCGCACCAACCACAAACTCCGAATGCTCGTCATCGCAGGCGGCCTAGACGCCTCCACCCACACCCAACTCTGAAGAGCCGCATAAGGTCATTGAAGCCGCCAAGCAGCGCTAGACGTTGGTAGGCGCGGGAGGATGTGCGTGCCCTTGGCCTGCACATCCTCCCGTGCTCGCGCACACAATCGCACAAATGTGCAGTTATGATCCGCATCACCGCACGAGTGTGCGCTGCTCCGGCAAGCAACGAAGCGGTTCATGCCAATCCATTTCGCACTCTATTTGTCTGGACTAACGCCCTCATCTATACGTCTGACAAATCAGCCCAAAACCGCCGCAACCACACTCCAAAAACCCGCCCCGACCTCGTCCCAAAGGGACCTGGAAAGTGAACGCCACCACCCGCGTGGCCTAGGATTGGTGGCACGCCGACGCGCCCCCAAGGACGGGAGCACCCGGCACGCAGCAGCACCGCACAAGCGGCACCGCAGGGTGGGTCCAGCAACGAAGACGGACACGCCAGGCGCCACCGCACCCCCGCAGAGCCGCCGCACAACCACAACCTCAACACCGATGTTGACCCACACAGAGGAGACTCCTATGAAGCCCCGCCTCGCAGCTACAGCCCTCGTCGCCGCATCCGCATGCGCCCTCGCCCTCGGCGCCTGCACCCCCGGCGACACCGCACAATCCTCGTCCCGCCCCGACGCGAAGGGCGGCGGAGACGGCAACTACACGATCGCCGTCGTCCCCAAGGACGCCACCAACCCCTGGTTCGTCCGCATGGAAACCGGCGTCAAGAAGTACGCCGAAGACACCGGCATGAACGCCTTCCAGAAGGGCCCCGCTGAAACCGACGCCACCATGCAGGCCCAGGTCATCCAAGACCTCATCGCCCAAGGCGTCGACGCCATCTGCGTCGTCCCCGTCGACCCCGGCGCCATCGAACCCGTCCTCAAGCAGGCCATGGACGCAGGCATCGTCGTCGTCACCCACGAAGGCGCCTCCCAGCAGAACACGATGTACGACATCGAAGCCTTCAACAACACGGAATACGGCGCGTTCATCATGGACAACCTCGCCCAAGCCATGGGTGAAGAAGGCGTCTACACCACCATGGTCGGCCACGTCACCAACGCCTCCCACAACGAATGGGCAGACGGCGCCGTCGCCCACCAGAAGGAGAAGTACCCCAAGATGACGCTTCTCGAAGCCGAGCCCCGCGTCGAATCCCAGGACAACGGTGAAACCGCCTACCAGACCGCCAAGGAAGTCCTCAAGAAGTACCCCGAAGTCAAGGGCATCCTCGGCACCTCCTCCTTCGACGCGCCCGGCACCGCCCGCGCCATCGAAGAACTCGGCCTCAAGGGCAAAGTCTTCACCGCTGGCACGGGCATGCCCGCCGCCAACGCCCAGATCCTCAAGGACGGCTCCGTGTCGACCCTGACCCTCTGGGACCCCGCGGACGCCGGCTACGCCATGGCATCCCTGGCCACCAAGATCCTCAACGGTGAAAAGATCGAAGACGGCGTCAACCTCGGCGTCAAGGGCTATGAATCCATGCACTTCTCGCAGGGCTCCACCAAGGTCCTCGAAGGCAACGGCTGGATCCAGATCACCAAGGACAACGTCGACTCCCTCGGCTTCTAACCGATACACCGCACACGACCACCCGCGCGCCACGGCCTCGTCCCAATGAACGAGGCCGTGGCCCCGGGTCGGCACCACGCGTCGGAAAGGACACCACATGGACACCCCAGTGCTGGCGGTACGACACGTCAGCAAATCCTTCGCAGGCGTGCGAGCCCTGGTCGACATCGACCTCGACATCGCGCCCGGAGAAATCCACTGCCTCGCCGGAGAAAACGGGTCGGGCAAATCCACCCTCATCAAAGTCATCTCCGGAGTCCACACCCCCGAACAGGGCACGGTCTCCATCGGGGGCCGCGACTTCACGCGACTGACACCCGCCGACGCCATCGACGCGGGCGTACGCGTCATCTACCAGGACTTCTCCATCTTCCCCAACCTCTCCGTCATGGAGAACATCGCGCTCGGCAGCGAAGTCGCCGCCGGACGCCGCCTCGTCAACCGCTCGCGCATGCGCGAAGTCGCCCGTGAAGCCGTCGCAAAAATCGGCTTCCAGGTCGACCTCGACGAACTCGTCGGCAACCTCTCCGTCGCCGACAAACAGCTCGTCGCCATCAGCCGCGCACTCATGGGCGACGCGAAACTCATCATTATGGACGAGCCCACGACCGCCCTCACCAAGAAGGAAGTGCGCGCCCTCTTCGACATCGTCGCCGACCTGCAATCGCGCGGCATCGCGATCCTCTTCGTGTCCCACAAGCTCGAAGAAGTCTTCGAAATCGCGCAACGCTTCACCATCCTGCGCAGCGGACACAAGGTCATTACCTGCCCGAAGGAAGAGCTCGACCGCGCCAGCTTCGCCCGACACATGACCGGGCGCGACTTCGACGAGGAGCGCTACCAGCCCGGCGACATCACCGACGCCCCGATCCTCCAGGTCGAGGGCGCCACCGTTGCCTGCGCCTTCGCCGACGCCTCCCTGAGCGTGCGACCCGGCGAAATCCTCGGCATCACCGGCCTGCTGGGCTCTGGACGCACCGAACTCGCCATGTCCCTCTTCGGGATGCTCCCCCTCGACTCCGGGCGCATCCGCGTCAAGGGTCAAGACGTCACCCTGCGAGGCGTGCGCGACGCGATCGCAGCCGGCATCGCATACGTCCCCGAAGACCGACTCACCGAAGGCCTCTTCCTCTCGCGCTCGATCGGTGAAAACATCACGATCTCCGAAATGGAATCCTTCACCAAGGCCCTCGGATTCATCGACAAAAAAGCCATCCGCGACGAAGAAAAGAAGTGGGTGAAGCGCCTCGACGTCGTCACCCCCGACCCCGCCAACGCCGTCAACACCCTGTCGGGCGGCAACCAGCAAAAGGTCGTGTTGGCCAAGTGGCTCGCCACCAAGCCGTCCGTCCTCATCCTCAACGGACCCACCGTCGGCGTCGACATCGGCTCCAAATTCACGATCCACTCGATCCTGCGCGAACTCGCTGCTCAAGGCATGGCCGTCATCATCATCTCCGACGACATCGCCGAAGTGCTCACCAACTGCTCGACCATCGCCATCATGCGAGCCGGGCACATGAGCGACCCGATCAACCCCGAAACCCTCACCGAGGCCGAACTGACCCGGCTCCTGTCCGAAGACCAGGCCCCGGCCTCGTCGACCGAAGGGGGAGAGAACTAATGCCCCGACTCATCACGAAAGTCCTGCGCGCCAACGAATTCTGGGTGTTCCTGGTCATCGCGGCGCTCACCCTCGTCATCCAGGCCAGATCCGGACAGTTCTACACGGCCAACAACCTCGTCGACCTGGCCGGCGCGATGGTGGTCCCCGGCCTCTTCGCCGTCGCCGCGCACCTCGTCCTCGTCTCCGGCGGCATCGACGTGTCCTTCCCGGCGCTGGCCTCCCTCGCGGTCTACGTGACCACGAAAGTCCTCGTCGACAACGGGTGGAACGGGACCGTCATCGTGCCCTTCCTGATCGCCGCTGCCCTCGGCGCGATCCTCGGCGCATTCAACGGCATCTTCACGTCGAGGCTGACCGTGCCGACGCTGATCATCACCCTGGGCACCGCCAATGTCTTCAACGGCGTCATGCAGGGCGCGCTCAAGTCCGTGCAGATCAACACGATCCCCGAGTCCATGCGCTCCTTCGGATCCGCGTCCCTCTTCGTCGCCCGCAACGAGAGCTCCGGCCTGCAGTCCTCCATGCCCGTGTCCTTCCTGATCCTCGTCGCGGTCGTCGCGGTGGCCTTCTTCGTCACCCGCTACACGATGTTCGGACGCTCCCTCTTCGCCCTCGGCGGCGACGAGTCCGCGGCCGCCCGCGTCGGCTTCAAGGTGCGCGCCACCAAGTTCTGGCTCTACGTCCTCGTCGGCGTCATCGCCGCCCTGGCCGGCATGGTCCGCACCTGCTCCATGGGACAGATGCACCCCACCAACCTGCTCGGCATGGAAATGATGGTCATCGCCGCCGTCGTCCTGGGCGGCACCGCCATCACCGGCGGCAAGGGCTCGCTGACGGGCGTCATGCTCGGCACGCTGCTCATCGTCATCGTCCAAAACTCCATGATCCTCATGGGAATCCCGACGTTCTGGCAGGGCTTCGCCCTGGGCCTGCTCATCATCGTGGGAACCGGCGTCTCCGCGCTTCAGGTCATGCGCGCCCGCCGCAACGCACACTAGGAGGACCACATGTCAACGCTTCTCGCCTCCCCGCGCCTCGCTTTCCTCAAAAAGGACAGCTACATGACGCGACTGATCATCGTCTTCCTCCTGCTGCTCATCTTCTTCGCTGCCGTGCGCCCCGGCCCCTTCTTCGCCGTGCGCACCTGGCAGTCGATGGCCGTCCAATTCCCTGAATTCGGCCTCATGAGCCTGGGCGTCATGTTCACCATGTTCACCGCCGGCATCGACCTGTCCGTCGTCGCCATCGCCAACGTCACCTCGATCTGCGCTGCCCTCACGCTGCGCTCCATGCTCGGCCCGGCTGTCACCCCCTCGTCCATGGCCATGGCCACCCTCATCGCTCTGGGCGTCGCCCTGGCGGTCGGGGTCGTGTGCGGACTCATCAACGGCACGCTCGTCGCGGTCCTCAAGATCCCACCCATCCTGGCCACCCTCGGCACCCTCGAGCTCTTCGGCGGCGTCGCCCTCATCCTCACCCAAGGCAAACCCGTCTCCGGCGTCCCCGCAGCGTTCGGAGCCGTGTTCACCGGGAAGGTGGCCGGCCTCGTGCCCATCCCCCTCGTCGTGTTCCTCGTGTGCGCGGCCGTCGCCGGCGCCATCGTCGCCTTCACGGGCTTTGGGACCACGATCCTCATGCTCGGCACGAACGACACCGCGGCGCGCTTCTCGGGCCTCAAAGTCAAGAGCCTGCTGATCCGCACCTACGTGCTCTCCGGCGTCATGGCCGCCATGGCCGCCATCGTCATGCTCGCGAACTACAACTCCGCGAAAGCCGACTACGGCGCCTCCTACACGCTGCTCACCGTCCTCATCGTCGTCCTCGGCGGCGTCAACCCCAACGGCGGATCCGGGCGCCTGAGCGGCGTGCTCCTGTCCATCCTCATGCTCCAGGTCCTCTCCTCCGGCCTGAACATGTTCCCCGACATCTCCAACTTCTACAGGCCCCTCATCTGGGGTGGCGTGCTCCTGCTCGTCATCTGCATGAACGAGGGCCTGTTCTCCTTTACCAAACTGCACAAACTCAGGAAAGGACATGCGCATGCTGACAACTAAAGACAAGCACGTCGTCGTCGGCGCCGACTTCGCCGGGCACCCCCTCAAGGAAGCCGTCAAAGCCCACCTCGAGGAGCGCGGCTGGACCGTCACCGACCTGACGCCCGACGCCGACACCGCTCCCATGTACCACCGCGTCGGCTTCATGCTCGGCGCTCAGATCGCCGAAGGCAAGTTCGAGCGCGCCCTCGCCTTCTGCGGCACCGGCATGGGCATCCACATCGCCGCCTCCAAGTGCCCCCACGTGCACGCCGCCGTGTGCGAGTCCGTGCCCGCCGCACGCCGCTGTGCCGCCGCCAACAATGCGAACCTGCTCGCCATGGGCGCCTTCTACGTCGCCCCGCGCACCGGGATGGCCATGGCTGACGCCTTCCTCGAGTCGTCGCTCGGGTCCGGGTACGAGGACTGGGACGGCTTCTACGAGTACCACCGCATCGGGTACGACGAATGCGAAAACTTCGACTACGAGGCATACAAGGCCAACGGGTTTGAGGTCGTCAACCCGGGGTTTGCGCTTCTTGCCGAGCAGCCCAAGGGGCTGGCGTACTGAGGTTGTGACGCCGTGACAGAGGTGGGGGCTCCCAACCGGGAGCCCCCACCAGTGTGAATGGGCTGTCACTCGTGGCCGGGCTGAGCACTCAGGCACTGCCGCGGCTGGAGGCGCGGACACATCCTTACGCGCGTGATCGCTTTTCGAGAGCGTCGAACCAGGCGGTGAAGAGTCGCATCGCAGCATCTGCAAGGTCGTCGATCTCAGAGATTGGTTTGGGGTTTGCTCGGACGCCGAGAGCCCAGTTGATGTAACCCTGGGCAAGCCAGGGAGCATCTGTCAGATACTTCATCGTGAGATCTTTACGGAGCTGACCGAGAGGTCGTCGTGAGGTGCCAGGCTTATTGGTCTTGAGGTCGAACGTGCTGGGGTCCTTCTCCAACACCGTCTCGTAGAGAACCTGTGCGTTTGTTACCCACGACGGCTTGTTGTTCGAATCCAAGGGCGGATAGCACTCGTCGGTTTCCTCAACGTATGTTCCGGCGTAGTACTCGAGGCACACATCGCTCAAGGCTGGTGGCATTTTCCGGCCGGTCACCTGAATCTGTCCGCAGAGCCAATCGCCATTAGGGAGCTCTGGGGATTTGATAGTGATGCCCGGCATCGCTGAATCCCCGCGATTGACTGTGAAATACCACCCGTCTGGGATCGTCATGTTTCTCAGCGTCTTGCGTAGTACCCGCTCCACCTGGACTTTCGATGCTGGGAGGGACTCGACGTCAGACAGTAGAACGCGAGCGTCGGGGAATTCGGGGAGTATTTCCGCCCAGGTGAGAACGCGCGCGACCTGATCTCGGTATTCCGCTGCATCGTCGGCATCAAGGAGAAGCAGCAGAAGGTAATCAGCGACCGTCGATTCCCGCTCTAGTTGATCCTCGCTGATGAAATGGTCGATCTTGGCTTCAATGGCGATCGTTTTGTGCTCGAACTCCAGAAGAATGTCTACGCGCTGATCTTTCTCGCACCCCACATCAGTCAGTTCGCCGAGCTCCACGCCGAGCAGGGACGAGAAGTAGCGCTCAGTCGCATGCGGATCATGGCGGAATTCTGCGGCCAGCGCTCGCGTGAGTTGGGGCTCCGATGTGTAGAGTGCGCTGAACTTCTGTTTTGGTGTCGCTTCCATATGTTGAGGACTTTCTCGTGGCGAGTGGGGAACGAGACCCATGATGATGACTATCCTGCTGTGTCTGTCTCCCCTTTGTAGCCTGACACTATTGCACTCTACATGGTGCTGGAGTCATGAGCGCCTTGACAGGTTGGTCTGCTGTGTTGGGGTCGATGAAGGCTCCAACGTAGCAAGTATGCCCACAAAACGAAACCCCGGCCTCGTCGGCAGGGAGAAGCTGCTCCTCCCCGAAAATTCGCATGCAATTCCCGTGGAACAGTTTTGTATGCGCCTCAAAAACGTTGGAATTGCAACGGTTAGATTTCAAAGTTTGAATAACGGGGAGGGGAATTGCATGCGACATTTGTGGGGGACCATGAGGGAGTGCCACGCCCTCGCTGGGCGCTCAGGCGTCCTCGCCGGGAACCCCTATTCCCTCGGCTTTGCCGTCGATTCGCGGATGGTGAGGACAGGGCTGAAGGTCTGGTGCTGCGCGGGCGCATCGGATCCGTACAACAGGAGTTCTGCGGCCGCCGCTCCGAGTTCGTCCATGGGCTGGCGGATTGTCGTGAGCGGAACGGGCATCTGTGCGGCCAGGGGAATGTCGTCGAAGCCGATGACGGACACGTCGTCAGGAATGGAGATACCTGCGACGCGCAGCGCGGACATGACGCCCACGGCCAGCAGATCGTTTGCGCAGAAGACCGCGGTGGGGTTCGTTTCGTCGGAGGTGGCGCGGGCCTTGGCGATGGAGTCTTCGGTGGCCGCATACCCTGCCTGGGCGGTGTATGCCTGCGCGTTGTACACGGTCAACTGGATGCTGTCCGACCCCGTGAGGCGCTGCCAGTGCTCGATCGCGTCCCGCACGCCCGCGAGGCGTTGCACGGATTGGCGCATGTCGGCGGGGCCGTTGAGGAAACAGATCCGCTCATGCCCGAGTGCCAGAAGGTGCTCGATCGCTAGCGCGGCGCCCGCGCGGTCGTCGATCGACACGGACGGCAGACCCTCGGGCGCCTCGGCCGCGTCGAAGAGGACGACCGGCGTCCCTTCCTCGACCAAACGCGTAGCGGCCTCGTGCGTGGAGTCTGCGGGGGTGAGAAGAACGCCGCGCACCGCCTGGCGCCCCAGCGCCTCGAGCAGGTCGCGCTCCTCCTGCACGGAGGCGTGCGTGGAAGACAGTGTCATGATGTATCCCTCGCGCGATAGCACGCGCTCCATGGCAGCAGCAGCCTCCATGAAGAAGGGGTTCGTCAGGTCGAAGACCGCAACACCCACGAGCGGTGAGGTCCCCCGTCGCAGGGCCTGCGCGGTCGGATTGGGCTTGTAGCCGAGCTGTGCGATTGCCGCCTCGACGCGCTCGCGCACGTCGGGACGCACGCTGTCGCGCCGGTTAATGACGTTAGACACGGAGCCGACGCTTACGCCCGCAAGAGCGGCAACGTCTTTGACGCCGGGAGCTTTGCGGGGGGTTGAGGGGGACGAGGCAGTGGCTGCGTCCTGGGGACTCGTGCCCTCGGGGGTACGGCGGGGCGGCGTCATGGTAGCTCTTTCAGGAACTCGAGTGATGAAACGTTCATATTGTGGCATCTTCGAGTAGGTTTCCGCTTCAATTTTCCAGGCAAGTTCAGGGGTTCCCGATAGAGTTGACATGCATATTGTCGTGTGGCACACTTTCTATCTATCTGAATCGTTTCATTCCTCGATGAAGAGGTGACCACATGACACGAGAAGCTGAAAGGCCAGTTGTCTCGCTCCGGCATGCAGTGAAGAAGTTCGGCTCCTTCACCGCGATGTCCGATGGGTGCATTGAGCTGTATCCGCACTGCATTCACGCCCTGGCCGGCGAAAACGGCGCGGGCAAGTCGACGCTCGTGAAGGTGCTCGCTGGTATTCACCAGCCAAACTCCGGAGAGTTCCTGGTTGATGGTCAGCCGGTGCGCTTCAAGACGCCCGCCGAATCGAAGGCTGCCGGAATCTCGGTGATCTACCAGGAGCCCACGCTGTTCCCCGACCTGACGGTCGCCGAGAACATCTACGTGGGCCGACAGCCCAGGGGACGCCTCGGCCTCATTGATCACGCGGCCATGAAGCGCGACGCCCAAGAGCTCTTTGATCGCCTCGAAGTGCCGATTGACCCCTCACAGTTGGCCGACGGACTGTCGATCGCGGACCAGCAGATCATTGAAATCGCAAAGGCGATCTCGCTGGATGCCAAGGTTCTCATCATGGATGAGCCGACGGCCGCTCTGTCCGGGCACGAGGTCGACCGCCTCTTCTCCGTCGCGCGCTCACTGCGCGACAAGGGAGCCTCCCTCATGTTCATCTCGCACAGGATGGAAGAAATCTTCGATCTGTGCGACGACGTGACGATCATGCGCGATGGCGCCTACGTGTCGACCCGTGACCTGGAGGGAACCACGAAGGCTCAGCTCGTGCGAGACATGGTCGGCCGCGACGTCGATCAGCTCTTCCCCAAGATGGACGCTCAGATTGGCGATCCGGTCCTGAAAGTCGAAGGACTCACCCGATACGGCGCCTTCGAAGACGTGAGCTTCGAAGTCCGCAGCGGGGAAATCCTGGGACTGGCGGGCCTGGTCGGTGCCGGCCGCTCCGAGGTCGTGCGCACGATCATGGGCATCGACAAAGCGGATGGCGGCACCGTGACAGCCTTTGGCAAGCCCCTGAAGCTCGGCGACACGGTGGGTGCGATCCGAGCCGGCCTCGCCTTCGTCCCCGAAGACAGGCGCAAGCAAGGCCTCGTCATGGACCTGTCCGTAGCCCGCAATACGGCACTCACCTTGCGCAGCAAACTCGCTCGCTGCGGACTCATCAACTCCCAGACCGAGCGAGCGGTCGCACAGGAATGGTCCACAAATCTCGAAGTGAAGACGGCCACCCAGGACACCCCTGTCTCCGCACTGTCGGGCGGTAACCAGCAGAAGGTCGTCTTGGCGAAATGGCTCGCTACCGATCCCAAGATTCTCATCGTCGATGAGCCGACCCGCGGCATCGATGTCGGAACCAAGTCCGAGGTGCACCGCCTGATCTCAACCCTAGCCACCAGGGGAGTCGCCGTCATCATGATCTCTTCGGAACTGCCCGAGGTACTCGGCATGGCAGACCGCGTCCTCGTCATGTGCGAAGGCCGGATCACCGGCGAATTCACCAGAGAAGAAGCCACAGCTGACGCCATTATGACGGCGGCAACCGACCACGAAAAGGCCGCATCATGACCACGACACTGACTCCTCCCTCTCGCATCCACGGATCCGCGCCGGTGAGCCGAGAGCCAGCCAGCTCCTCGTCTGTGCCCAAGGTGCACGCCGCATCGAAGCTGCGGTCTCTCCTGTCCATGCGTGAGCTCCCGGTTATTGCGGCTCTTATCGCCCTGGTCCTGTTGACGTGGGTAATGAACCCGCGCTTCCTATCCGCCCAGGGAGTGCGCGACCTCTTCCTCAACGCGACGATCGCCATGCTGATGGCTGCTGGGCAGTCCCTCATCATCCAATCCGAAGGCGTCGACCTCTCGGTCGGCTCCATCCTCGGGTGCACGGCCTTCGCCACGGGCTTCCTATTCGCAGCTAACCCTGGACTGCCGATCGTCGTGGTCTTCATCGCGGGCATCGTTCTGGGTGCACTGCTCGGAGCACTCAACGGACTGCTCGTCACGCAGGCGAAAGTCCCCGCAATGGTCATTACCCTGGGCACTCTCTACGTCTTCCGAGGAGGACTGAACTGGTGGGCAGGATCCACCCAGTACTTTGCCGGTGACCGCCCCCAAGCCTTCGGTGACCTGGGCGTCGCGACGATTGGTGACTTCCCGCTGCTCACCCTCCTGGCGGTCATCGTTATTGTGATCGTCTCGCTTTACCAGCGCTACGCCCGATCTGGACGCGATCTCTACGCGATTGGATCCGACCGCACAGCTGCAGCCGTATACGGTATCCCCGTCGCCAAGCGCGTCTTCGCGGCTTTCGTCGCCAACGGAGCGCTCGTTGGCCTGGGCGGCGTCCTCTACGCCTCCCGTTTTAACTCCGTCGGCGCAACGACGGGCGCGGGCATGGAACTCGACATCGTCGCTGCGTGCGTCGTCGGCGGCGTTGCAATGACCGGCGGTGTTGGAACCGCCTACGGAGCCGCCATCGGCGCGCTCCTCCTCACCACTATGACGTCCGCGCTTACAGCAGTTGGCGTCGACAAATTCTGGCAAAAGGCCGTCGTTGGTGCGCTCATCCTCATCGCTATCGTCGTCGACCGAGTCAGCTCAATGCGCCGTCACGAGGCGCTGCGCAAGAAGGGAGCGGATCGCTGATGAGCACCCCTACTCAGACCTCGTCACGTGAGCTTATGGCCTCGATTCGACGCGTGTTCTCCTCGCGAGACTCGCACATGACCCTCATCCTCATCCTCGCCATTGCAGTTGCGACCATCCTCATCCCGAGGTTCAGCCAGCCTCGCACGCTCACGTTCCTCACCCTGGACGTGACGGCGACGCTCCTCATGGCCCTGCCCATGACGCTCGTCATGATCAACGCCGACATCGACCTGTCCGTCGCCTCGACCGCCGGCCTTGTCAGCGCATCCTTCGGAGTTCTCGTCCAGTCGGGCGTCGGATTCTGGGTGAGCATCGCGATCTGCATCCTCATCGGACTGGCGTGCGGCCTCGTCAATGCATTCATGACCGCCTACGTGGGGCTGCCGGCGCTCGCGGTCACGATCGGTACGCTCGCGCTGTATCGAGGCCTTGCCCTCGTCGTCATCGGTGACCAGTCGATCTCAGACTTCCCGGAGTGGGCAACCTCCGCCGTCACCGGATCGTTCGGATCCACGGGCATCCCATACATGGCGATCCCCGTCATCCTGTTCGTCATTCTCTTCTGGCTTCTGCTGCACAAGACCCCGTACGGTCGAGGCCTCTTCGCGCTGGGCTACTCCAAGCAGGCCGCCGAGTTCGTCGGTATCGACACGAAGCGTTCTCGCGTCATCGCCCTGACGCTGTCGGGGCTCATGGCGGCGCTGGCAGGCATCTACTGGACGCTGCGCTACTCCGCGGCGAAAGCCGACAACGTCGAGGGCCTCGAGCTCGTCGTGATCGCCGCAGTCGTCTTCGGTGGGGTCAGCGTCTTTGGTGGCCGAGGCTCGATCTGGGGCAGCGTGTGCGGTGTCCTGACGATCGGTGTTCTCAACTACGCGCTGCGCCTCAACCGAATTCCCGAAGTCATCTTGGTTCTGGTCACGGGCTTGCTCCTGATCGGTTCCGTCGTCGCGCCATCGCTGGTGGATGCCGTCCGCCAGCGTCTGGCTCATCGAGCTGATGCGCGTACCCCTCGCGTCAGCGTCGCACCGGGCGCGGCGAGCGCCTAACAATCCCACAACGAGGGGCACCACGCCCCCGCAACAGGGCGCGTGCGCCCGAAAGGAAAAGACAACGATGTCTCACATGAAGAAAGGTGCGGCCGTTCTCGGCGCACTCTCGCTTGCCTCGGCCCTCCTGATGTCCGCCTGCGGCGGTGGAACGTCAACGCAGGGCAGTGAGTCCAGCTCCGGCGGCGATACCTCCGGTTCGTACGATGTGTCGTCCCAGTCGATCACGTTCATCCCCAAGCAGCTGAACAACCCCTTCTCCGACGTCATGCTCGGCGGCGGCAAGAACGCTGCCGGCGAGATCGGCTTCGCCGAGGTCAACGTCGTCGGTCCGCTCGAGGCGTCTTCCTCCTCGCAGGTCTCCTTCATTAACTCCGAGGTGCAGGCGGGCACGAATGTCCTCGTGATTGCAGCGAACGACCCCGATGCCGTATGCCCAGCGCTTCAGGATGCGCGCAAGGCTGGGACTAAGGTCGTCACCTTCGACTCCGACGCCGCGGCCGATTGCCGAGACCTGTTCATCAACCAGGTTGAATCCAAACAGGTTGCGATCACCATGCTCGACATGGTCATCGACCAGATCGGTGGTTCCGGAAAGGTAGCCATCCTCTCTGCAACGGCAAACGCCGCCAACCAGAACGCGTGGATCAAGTTCATGGAGGATGAGATCGCCTCGAACGACAAGTACAAGGGCATCGAGATCGTCGCGAAGGTCTATGGCGACGACGATGATACGAAGTCGTTCCAGGAGGCACAGGGCCTGCTCCAGGCACACCCCGACCTCGACGCGATCGTCTCCCCGACCACCGTTGGTATCGCTGCCACCGCTCGCTACCTGTCGACCTCCGACTACAAGGGCAAGGTCGTTCTGACCGGCCTGGGTCTGCCCAACGAAATGCGATCCTTCGTGAAGGACGGGACAGTCAAGGAGTTCGCTCTGTGGGATCCCGCCCAGCTCGGATATGTGGCCGCATACGCGGGTGCAGCTCTCGATAGCGGAGCGATCAAGGGCGAGGTAGGGGAGAAATTCACTGCCGGAACCCTCGGTGAGCGCACGATCGGCGAGAACAAGACCGTTGTCGTCGGTGACCCCGTGCGCTTCAACGCGGACAACATCGACAAGTACGACTTCTGACGTCGTCTCTGGCGGGGTTGGTGGGCGCGCTCGCTGTGCCCGCCAACCCCGCCTTCATGCCGTGAATCGCCTGCCATATGCGGTACCCTGCTTGATGTATGAAACGATTCACGTTAAAATAGACACAACCAATTCCCGTTCAACGATGAAGGGATTTCCCATGAGCGATACCCCATCACTGGCCCACACGCTCGCCACGACGAGTCAGTCCAGCCCCCATCGGGCCTGCTTCCTCCTGCGCGTCCGCCCCGAGAAACTCGCCGAATACGCCGACGTGCACCAGCGTGTCTGGGATGAGATGCGTCAGGCCCTCAGCGACGCCGGGTGGCGCCACTACTCCCTCTTCCTCGACCCGGACTCCGGCCTCGTTGTCGGCTACTACGAGGCCGACGACGCTCGCGCGGCCGCCGCAGCCATGGAGGATCTCGAGGTCAACACGCGCTGGCAAGCCGAGATGGCCCAGTACTTCCAGTCGGACGGAGGCGGAACCGCCCACTTCCTGAGCCAATACTTCTACCTCGCCTAACCGCCCACCGAGGCCGACCCCCAAGGGGCTACCAGGGCCTCGTCAATCCACACCCCACACGTCGAAGGAGACGCCATGACCATCCACCTGTCCGACCTGCCCGAAAGTGTTCGCACCCTCTTGCGCGAACAGACGATCGAGCTCCCGAGCTGGGCCTTCGGTAACTCCGGAACCCGCTTCAAGGTATTCGCAAGCCCCGGTACTCCGCGCAACGCTTACGAAAAGATCGATGATGCGGCGCAGGTCCACCGGTTCACCGGCATTACCCCGCGGGTGTCGCTACATATCCCGTGGGACGTGGTTGACGACTTCTCTGACCTCGCGGAGCACGCGCGCTCGCAGGGCATCACGCTGGGCACGATTAACTCGAACGTCTTCCAGGATGACGACTACAAGTTCGGCTCGCTCACGAACTCCGACGAGGTAGTGCGGCGTAAGGCCATCGACGCGCACCTGCGCTGCATCGACGTCATGAATGCGACTGGTTCCGACACGCTCAAGATCTGGCTGGGCGATGGAACGAACTACCCGGGACAGGACTCGATCGCTGCGCGGCAGGAAAGGCTCGCTGACTCGCTGTCCGTTATCTACGAGAATCTGGCTCCAGACCAGCGCCTGCTCCTTGAGTACAAGTTCTTTGAACCCGCCTTCTACCACACCGACGTTCCGGACTGGGGCACGGCCCTGGCGCATGTGATGGCCCTGGGTGACCGAGCCGTCGTCTGCCTCGACACCGGCCACCACGCGCCCGGTACCAACATCGAATTCATCGTGGTCCAGCTGCTGCGCGCCGGCCGCCTCGGAGCTTTCGACTTCAACTCGCGGTTCTACGCCGACGATGACCTGATCGTGGGATCCGCAGATCCCTTCCAACTTTTCCGCATTATGCACGAGATCGTCTCCTTCGGCGCCCTCGCGCCCACCTCCGGTGTGAACTTCATGCTCGACCAGTGCCACAACCTCGAAGAGAAGATCCCCGGAGAAATCCTGTCCGCGATGAACGTCCAGGAGGCAACCGCGAAGGCCCTCCTTGTCGACCGTGCTGCTCTGGCGAAGGCGCAGGCCGAGCACGACGTGCTGGCTGCCAACCAGGTACTCATGGATGCTTTCTCCTCTGATGTGCGCCCGCTCCTGGGCGAGCTGCGCGAAGAGCAGGGCCTCGACCCCAATCCGCTCGCGGCCTACGCCGCCTCGGGCTACTTCGAGCGCATCAGTGCGGAGCGAGTGGGTGGTCAGCAGGCCTCCTGGGGCGCATGATGACAACCGTCGTCGCTATCGACCTGGGGGCCTCCTCGGGGCGCGTCCTGCGTGGCGTGTTCGACGGCGAACGTCTCGCCATCGAGGAGTGCTCCCGCTTCCCGAACGGGCCGGTCGCCGTTCCCGGGCCTCGTCGTTCCGACGCTCCTCGATTGGGGGGCGAGGCCCAGGTGGCCTACGAGTGGGACATCCTCGCGCTGTGGCGAGGCATCTTCGAGGGCCTGCGCGAGGCCAGCCTGCGCGGTGCTGTGGACGCTATCGGAATCGACACGTGGGCTGTGGACTACGGGCTGCTGGACGACGATGGCCGACTGATCGGTAACCCCGCGTCCTACCGTTCCGCGCGCTGTGGCGTTGGCGCATCCGAGGTGCTCGACCGATGGGATTCCTCCTGGCTCTATGAGCACAACGGATTGCAATTCCAGCCTTTCAATACGCTGTTCCAGCGTGTAGCCGACCGGGGGGAGCGGCGCGCGGACTGTGCGCGCACGGCGCTCCTGATTCCCGACCTGCTGGCGTACTGGCTCACGGGAGAAGCGCGAAGTGAGCTGACGAACGCGTCGACGACAGGCCTCGTCAATGCCACGGAGCGCGACTGGGATCCCGAGATCCTTAATCGGCTGCGCGACGACTTCGGGGTGGAGCACCTCTTCCCGCCGATCATTGAGCCGGGGGAGATTATCGGTGAAGCGCGTGTTGAGGGTCTTGATCTGCACACGTCGACGGGGGAGCCCACCCCTGTTGTCGCCGTTGGTTCGCACGACACCGCGTCCGCGGTTGCGGGTGTGCCCGCCCAGACCGGGTCGTTTGCGTACATCTCGAGTGGAACCTGGTCGCTCGTCGGTACAGAGCTCAGCACCCCAGTGCTCTCCGAGGAGGCTCGGGCGGCCAATTTTACAAACGAGCTGGGTGTCGACGGCACGGTCCGTTTCCTCGCCAACATCATGGGTATGTGGGTGCAGCAGGAATGCCTGCGCGAGTGGGCATCCCTCGGGGATAGTGCGTCGGGCGCTGGAGGTCGGGTCGACTGGCCGCTCCTCGACGCGCAGACTGAGGCAGCCCAGCCCGCGCGCTACCTGCTCGACATGTCCTCACCTGAGCTGATGGCTCCGGGCGGCATGGTAGAGCGCGTGCGTTCACTGTGGATCCCGGGCCCGGGCGTCTCTTCGTCCCCTTCTGTGGATGGCGAATCGTATTTCGTGGACGAGGCAGGGGTGAGCGTTGGTGATACGGAGGCCTCGGCCGTCGATCCTAGTGAGCGGGCAATCGTGCTGCGGGCGATCACGGACTCGTTGGCGCTGGCGTACCGCAGGGCGATCCGACGGACATGTGAGCTCAGCGGTACCCGCCCTGAAGCGATTCACCTCGTTGGAGGCGGCTCAAAGAATCGTCTGCTGGCGCAGGAGACCGCAGATGCGACAGGAATCCCGGTTATTGCGGGACCCGTCGAGGCCACGGCCCTCGGGAACATGCTCGTCTCCCTGCGTGCTATCGGCGTGGCCAGCGGAACGCTGATGGACCTTCGTGCCATTTCGCGGGCGTCGTCGGGGCTCGTGACCTACGAGCCGCGTGCTTCTCATGCGCGTCTCTGGGATGAGGCTGATGCCCTCCTCGATGCTCGGTCTTAGCTGACGTGTGCTGATGTGGGCCGCGACTCGACTAGTTCGAGCCGCGGCCCACTCGCATCTGGTGGCTCTTCCGTACGCTCATAAGGAAAAGTGTTTGGGGCATGTTGAATGACATGCCCCAAACACTTTGATAACGAACGGTACGTCCGGTTTTCCTCGATGGGTCAGGACCCTTGAGATGCAGCCACCTTCTGGCGATAGGACTCAGCTTCCCAGTTCTCGATGAAGCCGCGCTCACGATCATCCATGACGCGCACGCGACCGAGCAGGTTCGCATCCCGTGCCACGCGCAACGCGTCCAGGAAGGTGTGCAACGCGTTGTCTGAGGCCTCGTTCGTGCTACCTACCGCCGCTACGGCTAGTCCGGGAATGACAGCGACGATCGGCGCGCGCCCGTGCTGGGCACGGTGCAGCGACACTTTTGCTGCCACGATGTCCTCAGTGTCGGTCGCTTCCAGAACAACGGGGAATGAACCCGCATACACGATCTGATCGGGGATTAATGGACCGCCAGGAGCTGAAGCAGCCGCGGATAGTCCCTCTGTCGACAGTGCGACACTCGGCGCGTCTACCGCGCGACGGAAGGCTTCTGCCACCCGGGATGGCGAACCGGAGAAGGCGGTGCCGGCCTCGTCGATTGCTGTACGGATCGAGGATGTCAGGAAGTTGATCCGCTCGAGAATCGCATCCTTTGTCGGGCCTGAAACGATGATGCCGTGATTGCCGAGGAGTGTGATCGCGGGCGGGGGAGTGTTGTGCGTGGCCGTGAACGCGCGGCGACGCTCGTTGATGAGACGCGCCAGAGGAATACCCGGGTCCGTGTAGTCGACCCACAGCGCCTGGTCACCCAGGATCTGCTCACAGAGCTCCTCTCCGCGCGTGTTGCATGTGATTGCGTTGGCTGTCAGAGGGTGCAGGTGAATGACGAGGGGGTCGGGAATGAGCGCGTGAAACAGGATTTCGACACTGGGGCGGCGCCCGAACGCGCCACGCTGTGCGAGCTGTGCGGCCGCGCGAACGGGGTCTTCATTGCTGGGGAGCTCTTCGTGGTGCTCGAAGGCATGCAGGAGGGTGGGAATGTCGAGGGGGACCAGGTCTTCCTCGCGCAGGGTTGCGAGCGGAACACCGCTGGGCTTGATGAGGAGTGTGTCGCCATCCTTCGCGGATGAGTTGCCGCCCCCCGAGCGCGTGTATTCGGTGTCTGAACCGATCTGGTTGGACAGCTCGATGAGTTGGGAGACGAGGTCTTGAGATGAAGTAGTCATTGGTCCTCCACAATGAGGATGAAACGTTTCATCTAAGGATATTGAGACGGGGTCTGAATGTCAAGACCGGGCCACGCGCAACTACAGCAAAGTGCTCAGCGCGCAACGCAGGCATAGAGGTGGGGGACCCCCATCCGGGGTCCCCCACCTCAACAACGAACGCTCAGCCTTCCGCTTCGAGGGCTTTCTGCTCCTCGGGCGTGAGCTTGGCGATGCCGATGCCCGTGGCCGCCCACAGGAGGGCGAAGAAGATGGCGATCCAGTTGGAGATCGCCCAGGGCATGTAGGCCAGGGTGGCGACGCCGAGGGTGCCGGCCATGTAGGCGCCCGCCGACGTCCAGGGGAGGATGGGCTCCCACACGGTGGCCGCGTCCTCGATGGTTCGCGACAGGTTCTTCGGGTCCAGGCCTCGTTTGATGTACTCGCCACGCAGCATCTCGCCCGGGATCAGCAGGGACACCTGGCCATTGGACGTGATGCCGATGACCGCCAGGCCCGTCACGATCGTCGACGCGATCAGCGCGAAGGTGGACTTCACGGGTGCCAGCAGGCTCGAAATCAGCACGTCCAGCGACCCGGACACGGACACGGTGCCCGCGAAGGCAATCGCGCAGAAACAAATCAGCAGGACGCTCATCATCGAGTTCATGCCGCCGCGCTCCAGCAGGCGCGTCACGTCCTCAATGACGGAGTCGGCCTGGAAGCCGCTCTTGCCGACCATGTCGACCTTGAAGCCGTTCACGGAGGCCACGACCGAGTTCGAGAAGGACACTCCCTGGAACACGACCGCGTTGAACATGGCGGTCGCGCACGACACCAGCATGACCGGAACGGTCGGCAGCTTCATGACCGAGCCAACCAAGACGACCAGCACGGGCACCAGCAGGAGTAGGTTCCAGTTGAACGCTGAATCGAGGGTCGCGAGGATCGTGCCGACCTTCTCGGGTACGGTCCCGCCCGACGACTGCAGGCCGAAGATCAGGTACACGACCGCCGAGGTCAGGAACGCCGGCACGGTCGTCCACATGAGGTGGCGGATGTGCGTAAACAGGTTCACGCCCGTCGCCAGAGACGCGATGTTCGTCGTGTCCGACAGGGGAGAGAGCTTGTCGCCGAAGTAGGCGCCCGCCACGATCGCGCCCGCCACCATTGGCAGGTTCGCGTCCATGCCGACCGCAACGCCCATGAAGGCGACGCCGATTGTGCCTGCGGAACCCCACGAGGTACCCGTGCACAGCGACACGATCGCCGTCACGACCAGCGCGATGAGCGCCAGGAACTGCGGGTTAATGATCTTCAAGCCGTAGTAGATGAGCATCGGGATCGTGCCTCCCGCCATCCACGTGCCGATCAAGGCGCCGACGACGATGAGGATCAGAACAGCCGGCATGGTCTTTGCGATCTTCTCGGCGATCGCGCCGATGATCTCGTCCCACGTGTAGCCCAAGGTCATGGCGACAATGCCAGCGACCACGGCCGACGCGATGAGCAGCGGCTCCACCGGGAGGCTCGCCGCAATATAGCCGCCGCCCAACAGGACGATCAGCGTGACCGCGGGAATCGCCGCGACCAGGAGAGATGGAGTGCGGTGAGCCCGCTTCTCCGAGGAGGTGACTGACATCGTCAATCCTTTCTTTTTCATTGCGTCCGCGCGCCAGTGCGCGTCCGCTTAGTTCGTTGCGAGCGCCGCGATCGCCTCGCACAAGCGCTCCAGAGCCCGCACCAGGTCGCGCTCAGGAAGCGCCACGTTGATGCGGAAAAAGCCTTCGTAGTTGGCCCCGAAGTCCTCGCCCGGGGACACGGCAACCCGGGAGGCGGCCACGGCCTCGTCGAGAGAAGCGGACGAGGCCAGGTACGCGCGCGCGTCCACCCACACCAAGTACGTGCCGTCGGGGTCGACGACGCGGGCCCGAGGCAGCGCGCGGTGCAGGTACTCGACGGCCACGCGCAGGTTCGTGTCGATGCGCTGCTGCAGCTGATCCACCCACGCCTCGCCGAGGTTCCACGCGGCGATCGTCGCGGGAATCGCGAAGAAATTCGGGTTGTGCAGGCCCATGAGGCGCTTGGCCTCCTCGAGGCGCTCCCCGAGTTCGCCGCGCACCGCGATCGCCGAGGCCTCCAACCCCGCGCTGTTAAACGTCTTCCCGGGGGACGCGCACTGAATGAGGCGCCCCGACTCCCACAGGTGCGGTGCGACGGCCGCGAGTGGCCGGTACCGGTTCCTGCCCGGCCGCTGAAAATCCGCGTGAATGTCGTCGGACAGCACCAGCACGTCCCCCTGAAGTGCGAGGGAAGCGACCATGTCCATTTCGCGATTGCTCCACACGCGCCCCGTCGGGTTGTGCGGGCTGCACCAGAGCAGCAGGTCCGCTCCCTCCATCGCGCGGGCGAACAAATCCTCGGGAATCCGAGGCGTCTCGCCCGACAGGTCGAGGGGCACCCGGCGCAGCTCGCACCCGGCGCGCTCCACGACCTCGATGATCGGCCCGTACGCCGGATCCAGCGTCACCACGCGCGGAGGCCGCCCCAGCGACCCCGGCAGGACGATCGAGCACAGGGCCGACACACACTGCACGATGCGCGGGAAAAAATGCACGTCGTCCGGATCGAGCGCCCACCCGTGGCGGCGCTCCTGCCAGCGGGCCGCGGCCTCGCGAAAGTCATCGAAGACCTCCGTGTAGCCGAAAATCCCCTCCGCGCACGCGTCCACGATCGCGCGCGATACCTCCGGGCACGTCGCGAACTCCATGTCCGCGACCGACAGGGACAGCGCGTCCTCGCCCAGGTGCGCGGCCAGCAAGTCCCACTTCGCGCTGTGCGTGCCCCAGCGGGTGATCGTCTCGTCAAACATCGGAGCCACCCGCCCGGTTTGCGCAGCGATGGGTCTGCCCGCACGTCCCCAGGTCCGCGACGTTCAGGGCGGCCGCCTGCTTCGCCGCCCCCAGGGCGACGTACTCGGCGGGGGAGGGGACCTCCACCTCGGCCCCCAGGATGCCCGAGGCCAGGGCTCGCACCGCTCTCGACCGCGCTCCGCCGCCGACCATGACCACCCGCTCGATGGGCACGCCCTGCGCGCGCACCGCGTCCAGGGCCCCGCGCATGAGCGTCAACAGCCCTTCGACCGCCGCGCGAGCCACGTGCGCGGGGTCGCAATTCGCCAGCGTCATGCCCTCCAACGTCGCCGTCGCATCCGGCAGATTCGGGGTGCGCTCGCCCTCGAAGTACGGGATCAGCCGCAGCCCACCCGCATCCGGAACTGACAGGGCGGCCTCGTCGAACTCCTGGTACCCCAGGCCCGTCACCCGCCTCATTGCGTCGATAATCCGAGACGCGTTCAGCGTGCACGCCAGTGGCAGCCACCGGCCCGATGCATCCGAAAAGCCCGTGACCAGGCCGGACGGATCCGACACGGAAGACTCCGAGACCGCTGCGACCACGCCCGACGTCCCCAGGCTCAGCATCGCCGCGCCCGGACCCAAATCCACGCCCATGGCCGCCGCCGCGTTATCACCCGCGCCCGGCCCCAGGGCGATCTCGCCCCAGCCGTGCGCCTCGTCCCCGCGAGCCACGACCTCGTACGGTTCCGCGATCCGCGGCAGCACGATGCTCTCGGCCTGCTCCTCGTCGCAGCGCAGCGCCTGGGCGAGAATGTCGCGCCGATACGCCGACCCTGACCGATCCACGTACCCCGTCCCCGAGGCATCCGATCGGTCCGTCGCCAACCCCTCCAACCCCAGGCGCTCAAAACCGCCCGCGATCCGCCACGTCAAATAGTCGTGCGGCAAGCACACCGCAGCCACGCGCTGGGCCGCCTCCGGCTCGTGATCCGCCAACCACCGCAGCTTTGTGACCGTTAACGACGCGACAGGAACCGAGCCCGTGGCATCGGCCCACCAGGCCTCGCCCGTCGAATCCCCCTCGCGCTCCGCGATCAAATCCCGAGCCGCGCCCGCGCTCCTCGTGTCATTCCACAGCAGCGCCGGACGAATCACCTCGCCGCGCTCATCCAGCACAACCATGCCATGCTGCTGGCCGCCCACGCTGAGCGCCCGCACGTCGTCCAACCCGCCGGCCGCAGCCACGGCCTCGTTCAACGCGTCCCACCAGGCGCGCGGATCAACCTCGGTGCCCTCCGGATGCGGCGCGCGACCCTCGCGCACCACCTCGCCCGACACCGGATCCCACACGACCACCTTGCACGACTGCGTCGATGAATCGACGCCCGCAACGAAAGGCCTCTCGCCCATCACACAACTCCTCGTCGAAGAGACGATCAGCCGATCAGGTGACGCATCGCCTGCTGGTACAGCTCCACGAAGTGGTACTCGCGCTCGCCGGCGGCCTGCGCGTCGAAGTCCTCGTAGGAGCTGCGATCCGCCAGGAAGTCCTCGAGGGACTCGCCCGCGGCCAGTGTCGACTCACCCAGCTCGGGAACCGACGCAGCCTCGAGCAGCTCCTGGGTGACCGGATCCTCGCGGAACGCGCGAGCCTTGGCCGCCAGCGTCAGGTACATTTCGATGTTCGCGCGCGCGGACTCCCACACGCCCTCCATGCCCTCCGTGCGGCTCGGCTTGTAGTCGAAGTGGCGCGGACCCTCGTAGCGCGGGCCACCGCACGGGAAGCCGTTCTCCAGCAGATCGACCGTGAAGAACGCGCTGGCCAGGTCGCCGTGGCCGAACGCCTTGTCCTGGTCGTACTTGATGCCAGACTGGCCGTTGAGGTCGATGTGGAAGAGCTTGCCTGCGTTCAGCGCCTGCGCGAGTGCATGCGTGTAGTTCAGGCCCGCCATCTGCTCGTGGCCCGTCTCCGGGTTCAGGCCCACGATGTCACCGTGCTCCAGCTGCGCGATGAGGGCCAGCGCGTGGCCGACCGTCGGCAGGAAAATGTCGCCGCGAGGCTCATTCGGCTTCGGCTCCAGGCCGATCTTGAGGTCGTAGCCGCGCGACTTGATGTAGGCGGCGACCGTGTCCAGGCCCTCCTTGTAGCGGTCGAATGCCGCGTTCAGGTCCTTCGACGAGTCGTACTCCGCGCCCTCGCGTCCGCCCCACATGACGAAGGTCGTCGCCCCCATCTCCGCAGCCAGATCCACGTTGCGCAGGATCTTGCGCAGGCCGAAACGGCGGATCGAACGGTCGTTGTTCGTCAGGCCGCCATCCTTGAAGACCGGGTGAGTGAAGGTATTCGTCGTGACCATCTCGATGACGAGGCCAGCCGCATCGGCCGCCTCCTTCACCTTCATGACGCGGTCGTGACGCTCCTGATCCGACGCGTCAAAGTCGAACACGTCATTGTCGTGGAAGGTAATGCCCCACGCCCCGACCTCCGCGAGCTTTTCCGTGTACTCCCACGGGTCCAGGACTGGGCGGGTCCCCGTGCCGAAGGGGTCGACCGCATTCCAGCCGACCGTCCACAGGCCGAAGGAGAACTTGTTGTCGGGCGTGGTTGTCATGGTGGTGTCCTTTCGAACGTCGGTGTTCAGTTGGAGGCGATGGTGCTGCGTCGTCGGTGGCGCTGCGCGTCGTTGTGTGGCGGCGAATGTTGGCGCGTGTGCCGTTCCCGTGTGTTTGGTCGCGCGGCCTTTGCGCGCCGTGTTTGCGTCGTCACAATTTATTTGTTGTGGGGTAAAACTTAATACCTGTGTGCGCGTTCGTCAAGGCCCTCCGACAAGTCCGTGCGACGGGTGTGTCGAAGTGGTGCTCAGTGGCCGGCGCGCTGTCTGATTGCAACGAGAACCTGAGCGACAACCTCGTCGATACGTTGCAGATCGGACCAGCGAATACGGATGATGCGCCACCCGGCGAGTTGGAGAAGTCGAGCCCGGCGTTGTTCAGCCTCGATGTTGTCGTGTACTTCCTGAACGCTGTCGCCATACTTGATGCGTCCATCGAACTCGATGGCAATTTTCAGACCGGGGATTGCAATGTCGATGAAGAATGTTCGCCCGTCGCAGCGGACCTCCTCCTGAGTGGTGATCCCCTTGATTCCGGCAAGGATCAACGCGTGGAGAACCCGAGATTCTCCAGGGGACTCACATCCGGCATCTGCGTGGGAAATGATCCATCGAGCTTGACTGGTGCCGCGGCTTGAGCGGGGGAGTGAGGCAAGTTCCTGCAAAAGATCGTGGCGCGCCTGTTCGGCTCGTTCGCGAGAGGCGAGCTGATCGAAGCGTGAGTAGCTTGCCAAGCGAGCCATGCCAGCGCACGTCAGCGTGAAGGCCTGCTCCTGTGCAGCGAGCCGTGCGCAGTCGACCAGGATCCGCGGAGCAAATGGGATAGCGAAGCCGTCCGCGATCTGGTGTGCCGGGAGAGATGTTCGGATGATTGAGGCTTGACCCGACGGCATAACCAGTTTGGAGCCGATGCGAACCGCATCGAAAAAGAGTTTCCGTTCTCCACGATTGATTGGCGCATAGGCGGTAATCGGCCCCCTGTCGGTATCGACGGGGAGGCCTAGGATCCATCCCGCACATTCGCCAGCTAGAACGTAATCGCGCCTTCGCATGGTCAGGGCACAGATGCGTGACCCGCGAATGATCGTTTTTTGGAGCCAGAGGGGGTGGCCTTCAAGAGTTGAAGCCGGGAGGTAGATCCCTCGCGCGATCCTGACGAGTGTTCCTTTTTGGGCTGCCCGGCTCACGCGCATCCGATTCGGGTCTTCCCTGGGGGTGATGAGACATTCTCGGATGTCCCGAAGCGACGGAAGTTCGTTGTCAGTCATGATGCGCTCCCACGGTTGGATTTCTCGCGATGATCTGACTGTCTTACTTCATGTCAACTGGTGCAAGTAGTGCGCGATTGCCTGTGGAAAACTCGAAGAGCCGATGCGTCCTAGGGAAATCTGCTTGTAATGGGCGTTTATTGAGGCGCCGAGCTGCGTCCTTGTTACAAACGTCGTCAATCCACAGAGATTTCAACGCGGCTTTCTCGATCGGTGTTACAAACGTCGTCAATCGAGGGCGAAAATGGGCTGATTTCGGTGTTTTTGGTGTTGGAATGACGACGTTTGTAACATGCAGCCCGAGAGGCCGACTGAAAATGCTTCGGATTGACGACGTTTGTAACAGTTGGCATCTGCGAATGCCGTAAACGCGCGGATTCGCCGCCCCGACGCGGTAGCCTGGGTCCATGCTGACCCGTTCCGAGAGTGCCAATGACGCCAGCCGCATCAGTCGCGGCTCGGTTGCCTCGCCGCGCCCCTCGGAGCGGGGGATGGGTGCTCAGAACCGTGGCGTGAAGTCGGAAAATGTGCGCGCATCCAACATGTCGACGGTGCTGCGCAATATCCTCGCCTCGCCGGGCGAGGTGACGCGTGCAGGCCTTTCGCAGCGCACCGGAATGACACGCGCGACGATCTCACGCCTCGTGGACGACCTGGTGGGCGCCGGCCTTGTGCGAGAACTAGAACCCGGCGACGGCGGCGGCCGTGGCCGCCCGGCCAACCGCCTCACCCCCGCGGAGGGCAGCGCCGTCGCCCTCGGTGTCGAAGTGGACGTCGCGAGCCTCGACGTCACGCTCGTCGATATCGCGGGACGGGAGCTCGGGCACCGCCGGATTGAGCGCGATTTCGCCGACAGTGCGCCGGAGGAGACGATGGCGCTCGCGGCCCGAGAAGCCCACACTCTGTTAGAGGACACCCTGCCCGATGGCGCCCTGTTCTTGGGGACGGGCGTTGGGCTGCCGGGCCTGGTGTCGCCGACCCGGCTGGCGCTAGCCCCGAACCTGGGGTGGCGCGACATCCCGCATGACCAGCTACTTACCCCACTCGCCGACCTGAACCCGGTGGTCGTCGCTAACGAAGCGGACCTGGCGGCCTACGCGGTTGCCTACACGCGACCGGGTGTGGCCGGTGGGCCGTCGACCTTCGTGTACGTGTCGGGTGAGGTGGGCGTCGGCGCTGGCGTCATCGTCGATCATCGGCCCATGAGCGGGGCGCGCGCCTGGTCCGGCGAAATTGGGCACATGTGCGCGGACCCGAATGGGCCTCTGTGTCGTTGTGGGGCGCGCGGATGCCTTGAGGCCTACCTGGGTGTGCGCGCTCTCGCCGAGCATGTGGGCGCACCCACGGGTTCCGGGGCGCGCGAGATTCTGCGTTGCGCGGGTCTCGTCGACGAAGTTGGGGCGACGATCTCCGAGCCTCTTGCTGTGGGTGCCGAGCGGGAACGTGCCCGAGCCGTGCTAGCGGAGGCCGGAGCGGCCCTCGGGCGCGTGCTGTCGGGTGTCATCAACGCGATGGATATCCCGCATATCGTGCTGGGCGGTGCCGTCGCTGAGCTGAGCGGTGCCCTGTTGGATCCGGCGCGTGAGGAAATTGAGACGCGTACGCTGCAGGCCCCATGGTCGTCGCCGATCGTTGAGATACTAACGGATTCTGTGTCGCTGACGGTTCGGGGTGCAGCATTCCGAGTGCTGGATTCACTCGTGGACGACCCCGCAGCCTTCCTGAGTTAAGCGCGTTCTATCAGAGCGCTCACCAGTTGCCCAAGCCCAGGTAGTACAGCGGGTGGGTGAGGATCGCGACGACGCGGTCGCGGTATTCGAGGGGCAGCATCGGGAAGATGACGATCGCGGCCAGGACCGCGACGATCAGCGTCACGAGGATGCGTTTCTTGGTGCTCATGCCTGGCTCCTTTGTGTGGTTGCGAGTTCCATGTGGGCCTCGGCGAGGATGTCGTTCACGAGGTCGACGCCTTCCGGTGTGGCCAGGAGTGGACGGTCCTCGGGGTGCTCGTTGAAGTGCCGCATGAGGGCGTCGAGGCCGGTGTAGGGGATGCCGATGCGCTCGGATGAAATGCTCCACGGCCCGCCGTATGTGTCGGGGTCGGCTTCGAGAAATATCGTTGGACTGAGGACGCTGTCGATTGTGACGTTATCCGTCCACAGGATGGTGATGTCCCGGTCGTTGGAGTCTTCCTCGACGGACAGTAGCTCCGGGAAGTGGAAGGAAATTCCCTCAGGGGTCAGAGTTGTCTTTTGCTTGTCAGTCAGGGCGATGACGAGGTCCTTGCCGGGATTTCGGCTGCACTCGAGGTAGGCCATGGACGCAGCGGCGAACACATATATCGCGGCATGGAAGGGCTGTCCGGTCGTGAAACCTGCGGCCATCGTCCAGCCTGCGAAAGCGTAGAGCAGGAATCCAGTCGTGACGAGCGCAATGGACTGGTGGTTGCCCGGAATGACGATGGAGCCATCCTCGTAATGGGGGCGCGATGGCCAGAACGGGCGCACACTCATTTCGATGAGGTGGGGAAGTGCCGCGCACAGATACAGTGGGAACCAGATGAAAATGAGCGGTATTCCGTCGGTGTGAGTGAATGAGGAAATCCCATAGGCACCCACCACCAAGACGGCGTTAACAACAACGGCGATCGCAGTGAGCTTCCACAAGTCGCGCGCAGCCAAGTCCACGCCTTGAGGAGAACTGTCACGGGGTTTTCTTGCCAAAAATGAGGAAGGGCGAGCCATGGTCACCACCCCAGGCCGATGTAGTACGGCCAGTGCCACGATGGAGCAGGGACGTCCTCCCGGTTGTTGAGCGACATTCGGCTGAGCGTACCGGATAGATCGGAAGGTACCAAAGCCTGTTTCCTGGTGCTCATGCGTGCCTTCACTTCGAGGTAAAGAGTCCTGCGCGGGCCTGCGCGAGGATGTCGTTGACGAGGTCAACGCCCTGTGGTGTGGCCAGGAGTGGACGGTCCTCGGGGTGCTCGTTGAAGTGCTGGATGAGGGCGTCGAGGCCGGTGAAGGGGATGCCGATTGTCCGGCAGCACAAGCCCCATGGACCGTCATACGTGTCCGGATCTGCAAATAGATCAACATGATGCTTGACGGTGTTGATGTCAAAAATTCGCACGTTCTGGTCCCATCGGAAGGAGGCGTCGCTGCCGCATCCGTCAGAGGCGGATTCCAGATACTTATGGATTGACAGATGAGGAGCCGCGTGAAAGTCGATGCTATCTGGGGATAACACCGTCATTGAACGATCCTTGATGGTGTTTTTCAGGTCTTCCATTGGATTCGCAGAAAAGAGATGATAGGAAAAAAATGCTGCTACCACCGCAATACCAATAGTTGTCTTGAAGGCGTGCGTTAAGAAAGCGAGCATGAGTGCTCCTACGACGGTCATGCAGAGGATAGCGTAGCTAGTGAGGTATCCGATGTTGGTGAGACGCTCACCTCGTATGACAACGTGGCCGTTGACGAATCGAACATGGGGACGCAGATAGGGAACTATCGAGTCGCATGTCACCTGGGGCACTCCAGCTACTACCGGAATTGAAGCCAGATAGACGGCGAAACGGAAATCCCCGTAGTGTGTCAGGCGATAGATTCCTTCAATGATCGCTATCATCAGAGCGACGATGACGATCGAAATTAGTGCACGTTTCCACTCGTTGCGCCGCCATCTGTCTTCACCCACGAGCGACTCGGTGCGATTGGAAAAGATGCTGGAGAGGAATCCGCCGATCCCCCGACGTCGCGATCGAGTCATGGTCACCAACCTACCTGGGCGCCGGTGGGCTGCCTCCGAAGGGTGTGGAAAGGCTCGTTGTTCATGCTCCGACGCTACCAGGAGTGTGATGGAAGCAGCAAGCATGAGTATCTGAGTATCTTGCCGAGAACCAGAAGCCCTGATTTGGCGTCTGATGAAACCGGCGACGCCTTTGCGGCCGGAAAATGGTCAGAAATTGGCCGTTTTGTGCGAGCAGAGGTGTCAGCGGTTTCATTTCGTGTCAGTGATCCGCCCGCATTGGTGTCAGCGGTTTCAGGTGAGGTGGTTGGTAGGTGCTGTGAGGTGGCTGTGGCACCCATTGGCGCGAAAAAACTCGCCCAGCAGGAGTGGATTCTGGTCCAATGCGCGAAAAAATTCGCCCAGCAGGCGAAAAAAGGCCGATTTTGGGGTGTTTTGCGTGCGCTGGGCGAACTTTTTCGCGCGTGGACGCTGATGGAGGCGAGCAGGGCGAATTTTTTCGCGCTCGCGTGGCCTAGTCGTGGGTGAGGGGCCTGGCTACGGTGTCCGTGGTGGTGTTCGGAGTCTGCCCCCGAAAAGTCGCACGTAATTCGATTGGGAGAAGTTTCAATAAAGTCGGAAAACGTTGCAATTCCAACGATCTAATTTCAGAATTTGAAAGGGTCGTGGGGGAATTACGTGCGGAATTGGGCGTGGGCTCAGCAATGATGTGGATCCTCATCAACACACCAGGCCCCACAGGTGTGGAGGGTGCCGTCCGCACTGGTGGGTCAGGCTGCGGTGCCCGTGGGCGGTGGCGGGGCCTGGCCGACACCACACAGCACCGAAGGCCCCACTGGTGTGGAGGGCGCCGGAGGGACCGGAGGGCACGGGCGGGCTTCGAGGCGCGGCGCCGAACGCAGTGAGGCCGCCTAGCCTCGCGGGCGGCCGGGCCCTCCGGCGCCCGGAACACCCGTGGGGCCACACAAACGCCAGCATTCACAGCTTGACAGCAACACTCCGAAAAGTCATATGGGAAATATGAGAGCTTCATAGGTTCCTCATAGGGTCGGGTGAGGAAATTGGTGCATCGACAAAAGGAGACACCAATGACCGCCCTGATTCTGATCGCCATTGACCTGGTTGCCATGGCCGCTCTCGTGTTCGGCCTGTACTTCCCACGCCACCGCCGCGCGGACCTGGTCGCAGCGTTCCTCGGAGTGAATGTCGGCGTCCTCGCCGTCACGATCATCCTCGCGAACTCGACCGTGAGTGCGGGCCTTGGCCTCGGCCTCTTCGGTGTTCTCTCGATCATCCGACTGAGGTCCGACCAGATCTCGCAGACGGAAATCGCATACTACTTCGCCTCGCTGGCTCTCGGCCTGCTGACGGGTATGTCCTCGGCGGTGACCCCGCTGCTGGGAGGACTGATCGCTCTGATCCTCGTGGCTCTGGCCTTCGGTGACTCGAAGCTGATCTTCGGCCGCTACACCTCGCAGACCGTCCAGCTGGACCGCGCGATCGCCGACCCCGCCGAGCTGAAGGCAGCCCTCGAGCAGCGCCTCGGCGCGTCCGTCGCCTCGGTCAGCGTCGTCAAGCTCGACCTCGTGAACGACCTGACTCTCGTGGACGTTCGCTCGAAGGTCGCCTGACCCGCCGGCCCGCAAGCCCGCCAGCCGCCCCGCCAGCCTGCCACCCCACAGACCGCCACTACTAAGGACACGACTCATGAACGCCACCCTGAACTCGATTCTCGCCGACCTCGACTCGATCGGCCTTGATGAACTGAATAAGCGCGCGGCGATGCTGACCCGAGTGGACCGCAAGTACGCGCTGGACGCCGCCACGGCCTCGGCGATTCTGAGCCGCCTCCCTGAGGGCGTGTTGGTCCTGAACATCGACGGCCAGGTGTCCCAGGGCTACGCCTCCACCTACTACGACACCCCCGACATGGATTCGTACCTGCTGACTGCGCTCAAGCGCCGCCGCCGCTTCAAGGTCCGCACCCGCTCCTACCTCTCGTCCAAGGCCTCGTTCCTGGAGGTCAAGACCCGCGGCCCGCGCGGCGTGACCGTCAAGAAGCGCATGCCGATCTCTTGGGACGAGGCCGGGGCTCCTCTCGCGGGTGAGCGCCGCCAGTGGGTGGCCGGCAAGGTCGAGAAGACGGGCTACGGCCACCTGGTGCCAGCCCTCGAGCCGGTCCTGGCTGGATCCTACGAGCGCAACACCCTGCTTCTGCCCGGTGGCGTGGGACGCGCGACGGTGGACACGGGCCTGTTGTGGCGCTCGCTGCGCACGGATGGCACCGAGGTTGCCCGCCCCGACCTGGTCATCATCGAAACGAAGTCGGGTGCGACCCCTTCGATCGTCGACCACCTCCTGTGGGAGGGCGGCGTGCGACCCGTGAAGATCTCCAAGTACGGGACCGCGATGGCCGCCATGCACCGCCTGCCCGCGAACAAGTGGCACCGCACGCTGGACCGCTACTTTCACGAATATGTGGAGGTCCCCGAGCTCGCGCACTCCGCGCCCCTCGCGATGGTGGCCTGACAGACCTCATAACGGCGCTTGGGTGAGCGATAGAAAACGACGCGCAAGCGCACACCATAAGAAACACAAGCTGTAACCACACGAAAGAGACATAGAAATGAAAGCCCTTCAGAAATTCTGGACCCCCGCCCGGACGATCGGGGCAATCGCCCTCGTCGGAACGCTGGCACTGGGTGCCTGCAGCTCCTCGGGCGTGACCTCCTCCGGTGGTGGCGCGACGAGCGCGACCACCGCCGTCGCGGCCGCGGGCACCAACGGCGACACGACCGCGCCGCCCACCGCAGCCGACGCCCTGGCCTCGAACTCGAAGGCCTCCTACGTGGAGGACAGCGACTGGAAGGCCTCGGACGCCGTCGACGTGACGCTCAGCGGAACGACCGTGACCTCCTCGTCCGACGCCGTGAGCGTGAGTGACGGCGTGCTGACCATCTCCAAGGCCGGCGTCTACAAGCTCAGCGGCTCCTTCACCGGCAAGGTCGTCGTGGCCGCCGGATCCGAGGACCGGGTCGTCCTGATTCTCGACAACGCGACCATCACCTCCTCCACGGGCGCTGCGATCGAGGCGACCAGCGGCGACGACCTCGTCCTGTCTCTCGAGGGCACCTCGACGATCACCGACGGCACCTACACCGGCACGGAGGACGCGAACGCGGCCATCTACGCCGACATGGACCTCACGATCACGGGGACGGGCACGCTCAACGTGACCTCCGGCGCCTCGGACGCGATCACCTCCAAGGACGACCTGTACGTCCTGAGCGGCACGATCAACGCCACCGCCTCGGATGACGGCCTGCGGGGCAAGGACTCCCTGACGATTGCGGGCGGCACCGTCACCGTGAACTCCGGCGGCGACGCCCTCAAGTCCAACCAGGACAACGACGACACCAAGGGCTACGTGTCCATCGTGGACGGCACCGTCACCCTGACCTCGGGCGGCGACGGCATCGACGCGTACACCGACGCGATCGTCACCGGCGGCACCCTGTCGATCACCTCGGGCGGCGGCGCGTCGGCCGGCAAGCCCTCCACGGGCTCGACCAAGGGCATCAAGGCGCAGACCTACATCATCGTCGACGGCGGCACGACCACCATCGACGCCGGGGATGACGCCATCCACTCCAATGGCGCCCTGCGCTTGAGCTCCGGCACGATCACCGCCGCCTCCGGCGACGATGGCGTGCACACCGAGGTCGCGGCCGTCCTGGACGGCGCGAACGTGACCGTCACGCAGTCGAACGAGGCCCTCGAGGGCGGCCTCATCACGATCTCCGACGGCACGGTTGACCTGACCTCGAGCGACGACGGCATCAACGCCTCGGGCTCGATCACCGTCGAGGCCGGCCTGGCCGCCACCGCGGAGACCACCGACACCACCACGACCGACACGACCACCACCGACACCACCACGACCGCTGACACCACGACCCAGCAGATGGGCCCCGGTGGCATGGGCCCCGGTGGCATGGGCCCCGGTGGAATGGCTGACGGCGGCGGCACCATGGAGGACACCGGTGAGCAGATCAATATCACCGGCGGCACCGTGACCGTCAACGCGAACGGCGACGGCATCGACTCCAACGGCTCGCTGACCATTAGCGGCGGCACGACCACGGTCTACGGCCCGGCCTCCGGCGCGAACAGCAGCCTCGACTCCAACGGCGCCATGAGCATCACGGGCGGCACGGTCATCGCCTTCGCCACCAACGAGATGGTGGAGACGCCGACCACGACCGACGGCCAGGGCTGGATCTCCGCCTCCGCGACCGGATCCGCCGGGTCCACGGTGACGATCACCGACGCCAACGGTTCGGTCCTGGGCACCTACACCTCGCTCAAGGCCTTCGGAAACGTCATCTACTCGACCTCCGGCATGGCCAACGGCTCCACCTACACGGTGAGCGTCGACGGCACATCCACCGAGGCGACCGCCGGCCAGGGCGGCATGGGGATGGGCGGTCAGCCCCCGGCCGGTGGCCCGGGACAGGGTGGCCAGCCCCCGATGGGCGGTCCGGGTCAGGGCGGTCAGCCCCCGGCCGCACCCCAGGGCTGAGGCCTCCCACTAGTGCGCCCCGCGTGATTGTCGACACGCGGGGCGCACGCTTATACCTGCACTCAGTCCTCATCAACGAGGCCCGGGCCGGGATCTCACGGTCACTCCTCCGCTCGCCACCCCCGGGACCAGCGCAACTAAACTGGAACCAGAGGACGAGGCCCCGGCCTCGTCAATGAAAAACGAAAGGACCCTCATGCTCCCCTCCGAGAAGCTCGCCGAGCTCGGCCTCGAACTGCCCGCCGTCGCCACGCCCGTCGCCGCGTACGTGCCCGCCGTCATCGACCGTGGCGTCGTGCGCACCTCCGGCCAGATCCCCGTCGTGAACGGCGAACCCGTGTGCATCGGCGCGGTCGGCGAAGACGGCGCGGCCCCCGAGGACGCCAAGGACGCGGCGCGCGTGTGCGCCCTCAACGCCCTGGCCGCGGCGGCCTCCGTCGCGGGCGGCATCGACAACCTCGCGGGCGTTGTGAAGGTCGTGGGCTTCGTGTCCTCGCGCCCCGACTTCTACGGGCAGGCCGGCGTCATCAACGGCGCCTCCGAGCTGTTCGGCGAGATCTTCGGCAGCCAGCACGCGCGCAGCGCCGTGGGCGTCGCCGCGCTGCCCCTCAACGTCAGCGTCGAGGTCGAGGCCGAGTTCCTCATTAAGTGAACGCGCGGACGCGGCTGAGGCATGCCTACACTGGGTAAGGTTCGCTGAAATGGCCCGTCGGGCCGAAGGATAAGGAAAAGACATGACTGACCGTCAGATGTTCAAGCTGGTCGACGCCAACACCGTCCCCTCCGAGGGCGGCGGCTGTGGTTGCGGCTGCGGCGGCGAAGGCAAGAAGGCGCGCGCCGAGCAGGCTCCCGAGCAGGCCCCCGCCGAGCAGGGCGGCTGCGGCTGCGGTGGCCACGACGCTCCCGCCGAGCGCCCCCACGAGATGGCCGCCGAGCCCATCGAATCCACGGCCGGCGGCTGCGGCTGCGGCGACGGCGCCCCCTCTGCGGGCAACGTCCACGCTGGCGGCGCCGGCGTCATTCACCGCCCCGGCGCGGACGAGCTGGTCATCCACTCGATCCCCCGCGTCGTGCGCCACGCGGTCCTCTTCGCGGCGGTCGACAACCTGCCCGTCGGTGAGAACATCCAGATCTGCGCGCCCCACCAGCCCGAGCCGCTGTTCGCGCACCTGCAGGACTCCGAGCAGCACTACCGCGTGGAGACCCTCGAGGTCGGCCCCGTGGATTGGCGCTACCGCATCACGCGTCTCGCCTGAGGCTCTTTGACACGCCGAGGCCGTGGCCGACTCTCGCTTCCCCGCGGGGCTGGCCACGGCCTCGTCGTATGCGTGCGGAGATGGGTGCCTGTTCGGGTGTCCATTCGCGTGCCTGGGAGCGCCTGACCCGGTACCGTTGGTGTATGAGCTTCTTTGACATGACTTCTGACGCCGACGTTGAGGACGACCTGGATCGCGTCGAGACCGACGTGGTCGTGGACTGCGACATTGAGGCCGCGTGGGCGCTCGTGTCGGAGCCGGGCTGGTGGGTCAACGACGGCCCGCTGGGTGACCACGAGGTGAGTCTCGGGGATGACGGTATCTATCGCGTGAGCGACCCGGACGCCGGCGACTGGCTGATCGAGAAGGCCGACGAGGATCCAATGGATGTCGTCGCCTTCCGCTGGTACCCGCTGGCCGACGACGAGCTGCCCGACGAGTACGCGACCCGCGTCGAGGTCTCCCTGTCCGAGGAGCGCGGCGGCGTCGCTATCCACGTTGAGGAGTCGGGTCTGGCATCGGTCTCCGACGACGAGGCCGAGGCCCGCCAGGCGTACGAGGATGCGATCGGCATGTGGGAGCAGGTCCTGCTCGCCGCGAAGAACTACCTCGAGGGTCGCTGAACGCCGCAATGAGCTGAATGACCCCCGCAGCCTCACGGCTGCGGGGGTTTGTTGGCGGTGCGGTTTACGTGACCCGCTCGTGGATCACCGTCGCAGAGGTGGCTGCGGGGGTTTGTTGGCGGTGTGGTGCGCGGGTGGTGAGCTGAGTGCCCGTCCCGGTGTGTCCCCGAAATTTTGTACGTAATTCCCCTGCGGGTGCTTCAACTTTTGAAATCAGAACGTTGGAATTCTGCTGTTTTTTGGGTGCCGCAAGGTATGGGCGCCAGGGAATTGCATGCGAAATTCTGCGGGTAATGTGTGGTGGGTGGTGCCAGGCTGTTGTGTCCGCGGTTGTGCTTGTGAGTCTGCGCGCTACACCCGATACGTAGGCAATGCACCCGTTCTGATCGGGTGCAGCGTCCCGTAAGAGGTGCAGTGTCCCGTAACGGGTGCAGTGCCGGGTGCCGGAGTCGCTGCGTGAACCGCGGCGGGGCTTGTTCCTTAGTGGTGTTACACCGTTTAGGGAGCATTGCACTAGCTGGGAGGTGGTGTAATGCTCCCTAACTAGTGCATCCCTTTTCAAAGTCGCACGTAATTCCCCTGCAGGTGCTTCAGCTTTTGAAATCAAAACGTTGAAATCCTACGGTTTTTAGGGCCGCCGCAAAGTCCGGTCGGCGGGGAATTACGTGCGAAATTGGGGGCGCGGGAACGCGATGGTTGGGTGGCGGGGAGCCCCGTCGGGCCTACGCTGCGTGCCTGGCACGCCCGCCGCGCGGCCGCACCTAGTCCGCCGTGAGTGCTGCGCTCTAGTGCTGCGCCTACTGTGCCGCCTGCTCGGCCTCTCGCGCCGCCGCCTCGCGGGCTGCCTTCTTGGCGCGGGCGTGCGCTTCGACCTCTTCGGGGGTGAGGGGCCCCTGCGTCGAGCCTTCGCTGCCGTCGGTGCGCTCCCACGAAATGGCGAGGCTGTCGCGCGCGCCGAAGCGCGCCAGGTGGATGCCGACGATGAATTCGAGGCGATCGGCGCGCTCGGGCTCCGTGCGCAGCTCGAGCCGCAGATCGGACGGCGACGCGATGACGTCGAAGCGCCCCAGGACCGGACCCTCGCGGTCGAACAGCAGGTATCCGCTGCCCGCCTCCTCGTCCCACGAGCCCGTGATCTTGTGTGCCATGTGGCTGACGAGCTGCTTGCCGTAGCGCGCGGCCCGCTCGGTGGCAATGGTGGCCACGGAGATCAGGGGGTACGAGGCCTCGGCGGTTGAGGGGGTGGCGGTGTTGCCCGTCGGGGGCGTCGGAATCTGCGTCATAAGGCAAACCTAACTTGAATGCCCCGCCTCTGCCATGCGTAGCTCTGGATTCGGTCATGAGCGTACCCGTGCGGTAGCGTTAGATAGTCAAGCACGTCGCGAGAGCGTGCAAAGACCGCGCAAAACGCTCCCGGGCTGGGAGCAGGCGGAAGGAACAACGATGACAGTTGAACACGTCGAACAGGGTGAGCCCCAGCAGGGTGGCGAAAAGCTTCAGCGCACGCTGAAAAACCGCCACATCCAGCTGATCGCCATCGGTGGTGCGATCGGTACGGGCCTGTTCATGGGCTCGGGTAAGACGATCTCCGTCGCGGGCCCCTCGATCCTGCTGGTCTACATGATCATCGGCGCGGTCCTGTTCCTGTTCATGCGCACGCTCGGTGAGCTGCTGCTCTCCGACCACAAGTACGCGACCTTTGCGGACATCGCCCGCGACCTCATCGGCCCGTGGGCCGGCTTCGTGACGGGCTGGACCTACTGGGCGTGCTGGGTGGTCACCGGCGTCGCCGACATGATCGCGATCACCGGCTACACGCACTTCTGGTGGCCGGACCTGCCCGCGTGGATCCCCATCGGTGCGACGACTCTGCTGCTCTTCGCCCTCAACGCGATGACGGTCAAGGCGTTCGGCGAGACGGAGTTCTGGTTCGCGCTCGTCAAGATCGTCGCGATCATCTCCCTGGTCATCGTCGGTTTCGGCATGGTTGCCATGGGCACGGTCGACGAGGAGGGCACCGTGGCTGCGGTCTCGAACCTGTGGAGCCACGGCGGCTTCTTCCCGACCGGGTTCACCGGCTTCCTCGGTGGCTTCCAGATCGCCCTCTTCGCGTTCATCGGCATCGAGATGGTCGGCACGACGGTCGCCGAGACCGACGACCCGGATAACACCCTGCCCAAGGCCGTCAACTCCATCCCCGTTCGCATCATGCTCTTCTACGTGGCGGCCCTCGCGGCCATCATGATGGTGACCCCCT